>CAVJTH010000004.1:0-137670 GCA_963652365.1 Senegalimassilia sp. | reverse complement strand
CATAAAAATCAACTAGGAATTCAAATTTTTCTGTTGGAAAAAGTGAACCACTTTACTGTTGCCTTATCGATATAAAGAGATGATGAACTATTTTTTCCCGAAATACCTTAAGATTTTGAATGATCGGTTTCGTGACGATATTGAGGAAATTCGCATAGAAGGACATACCGATTCTTCGAAATGTTCCAAACAGTGTGAAACAATTGAGCTCAATTACCTGTACAATATGAACCTTTCGCAGGCAAGAAGCCGTAACGTCCTTCGATATGGTTTAACCGAGACAGACGTTGCAGGGAACCCCGAATTACTCGCTTTTGGAAGGGAATATATCATTGCGACAGGCCTGTCGTTTAGCCAGCCAAGGACTACACCGAGCAAGTCACGACGTGTCGAAATAAGGGTGAGGACAAAGGCTCAGGACAAGATCGATGCTATCATAAAGACCTTGAAGGGGAACGATTCCAATGTCGGAAATCCTTAAAGGTTTCAACAAGTCTGATTTCATAAAGAGGAGTAGGGAAGCGTTCCCTACTTCGTTGATTGAAATACTCGGTAAGAGTACCCGTAAACTTGAAGCCGTTGCAGCAAAGCTCGATGGAATTGACGAGACTGTCATATCGGGTGACATGTTGGCTGGATTGAGGCATAAAATTAGGGAATATCTGTCCAACCAAAAGGGCGCTGAAGATCCGTTCTCTATCAAGGAGCGGCGCCTGATGTGCTACTTTGCAGGAGACATTGTCTGCAATGATATCAAATACAGCGACATTGCCCTTATAATTGAAAGCGGATGGGCGGATAGGTATATAGCTCCATTGATGCGTCTATGCTTAAATAAATGGAATGACATCAGTGGTGATGTCACGCCCATGTACAACCTGTTTATCAATAGACTGAACATGTACAGGGGAAAGCAGACCAGGCTCCTTGAATGGAAAGACAATATCCAATATTTCAAGATTGCTAACCAAGGAAATCAAGATGGAGCCATTCTGTTTGGCAAGGAATTGAAGAATTCAGGCAAGTCTCCTCTTGATTTTCAGTCCATTCTTGATATTGCAAAGGATCTATTCCATTCGGAATATTTCCAAAAGGTGCTTCGGACGTATTATCTGGCTGAATCTGTGGTTCCTGACAATCTAGAAAGTGTACTTGAAGAGCACGGCATCGCCGATACAAGCATGATAATCCTTTCGGACTTCATCAACAAGGCTGAACGAGACAATAGCGTGCGTGCTGATAGGCTGAGGCTTCAATCAATAGCCTTGCTTAGAATAGGCCATCCGTCCATTATAGGGAAATGGAAGCTGTTCAATCACGACTACTCACTGCAGCTGACTGTCGATTCCGCCAGAAAGATTCTCAATCAATGGCTAATCAAGGACTATATCAACGAGATCTTTAGAAAACTATTTGATGACAGCCGTCGTAGAGACTTCTGGATTGAATACTCCAATATTATTTCCGATGTAAGGGTGATTGGGCCTTCTGAAGGCAAGAAAACCCTGTCAAGGATAGATTCCCTGAGAGATTCCTTAGACTTCTACTTCAAATCGACAGGTGCAAATACTGGCGCCTATGCGTTCGTAATGACCATTGGGGAGTACAAGTTTATTGAATTCTCCGAGAAGGGCAACGCACTCTATATATACCGAAACAACGTACAAATCGACAGACGGCTGAATTCTGCTTACATAGCCTCGGTCAGTTTGCTAAAGCAGCCTAAACTTCCATCCTTGCACATTGCAAACGGAGCAAGCTGCAGAATGGTACACCAGAGCAGTTACTGGGAATTTGCTCTGAAAACCTGGATAGGGCACAATGTTAGATAGGCTTAAATCAACCAAGAACAGCTTCATTTTTGACAGCTCCAACGCTATCTATCTCAAGACAATGACTGACAATGGTCAGGCAAGCCTGCTTGAAGATGGTTCCATTGAAATGCCCTTTGATAACATCTATGAATTGGGCGAGTTTGAGCGTGAAGTCATAGGCCTTCCGCCACTATATCCGTTCGAAATTTTCGTTGAACATGACGGAATACCGTTTACGCCGAATTTCCAATACACCATTTCCTATCGTGCCTTCGCTCCCAGCGGAGACGTCCTGCCCAAGATTGACGAAAATGGCCCCGCAGTTACGTTGAAAATCAAGGGAGAGTCAGTCGACTATCTGCTGTCACTTGAACAGTACCATCTGATTAAAGCTCTAAATGAATTCAATAGCCTTCAAATTAAGGACAGGGGAGAAAGCTACAGGCGTTTTGCCGAAATAAAAGCATTGTCTAAAGAGTCGGCTTCTACTCTAGACCAAACTCTTAATGACCGCAATGTCGTTCTGCCAAAGAATGTCAAGATTGACGTTTCTTACCAGAATGGTGAACTTGAGATTACCCCTTCCATTAAAGACGAATGCAGTAAGAAATTCGTCGAACTGTTTGACAAGTGCAATGATGTTCGTGACCATTATGCAATGGGTGATGCAAAGCAGAAGACCATTGTCGCTCTTGACTCTGCAATTCAGGAAGAACTGAAGAATGTAAAGCAGGTTCGCAAGGTCAGCGATCCTGAAAAGGTCAAGGACATTGTCAATAACCCTGAGAAGTATTTTGACCCGAATGTAACAGACCTTTCAGCATTCTACAGCGACCGTGTAATCGGAAAAGGTCTATACGAGCCCAAGATTTACCCATTCATCTCTCCGTATAAGTCGCAATGGATTCCTTCATTCGAGGTTGAAGACCGTGCCAACGGCACAACCCGAATCCTGATCAAGGATGCGTCCGAACTTGCAGAATTTACCGATTCTATCGCCATTGCAAGGAAAGACGGCAAGCCTTTCTGCGAATATAGGGGAGCCAAGATACCCCTTGATGAAGCCGAGTCCATGGCTGACTTTGCCAGGAAACAGCTCCACAAGAAGGAACAGGTTACTCCTGACGGACCAGGTTCCATCGAGTCGAAGAAGAAAAGCTGCGAGGTTCTCCTTATCGAGGAGAACATGGAAGAGACTGGTTACGATGTGACCAGGGAAGGCAACTATCTCCCGAAACAGCTGCAGCTTGAAGATGATCCTTACTTGATTGACGACTTTAAGCTCAAGGATCACCAGATCGAAGGTGTCGCATGGCTGCAGAACCTTGCCAAGAACGCCAAGGGAGGACTGCTAGCCGATGACATGGGCCTAGGAAAGACTTTGCAGGTACTTTACCTGATCGACTGGCATTCACGCTATCGCAATGCCAGGAATAAGCCGTACCTTATTGTCGCCCCAGTCTCCCTGCTAGAAAACTGGCGCCGTGAATACAGCAGATTCTTCAGGGAAAGCATGCCTGTAGAAATCCTCGAAAAGGTTCCCAGGGAGCAGAACAGGGATTTCGTAGAGCAGCATTCTTTCAAGCACGTCATGGTCGTAGGCTATGAGGCCATGCGTCGGGGACAGTTTAGTCTCGCCGCCATCGATTTCGCCATTGTCGTTCTAGACGAGGCTCAGAAGGTAAAGACTCCTGGTGCACTCGTAACCAATGCGGCAAAGGCGCTCAAGAGCGATCTCCGTATATCGATGACGGGTACGCCTGTCGAGAATACCTTCATGGATCTGTGGTGCATCATGGACTTCTCCGTTCCAGGTCTGCTTGGAAATGCCAAGGCCTTTTCGGTCAGATATCAGGAACCGCTCAAGGACGAGGATTCAAACATTGAAAAGCTCGGAAAGGATCTGCGTACTGAACTTGGCGGATATTTCCTGAGACGCCTAAAGTCGGAAGTGAGCAAGGATCTTCCCGAAAAACATGTAGAGTACCATAAGGTTCCCATGCCTGCCGAACAGTATGATCGCTATGTATCGGCAATCAATCTTGGATTACAGAGCAACGCTCATCCATTTGAGAGAATACAGACACTTAGGAAGATTAGCGACCATCCGTATCTGGACTTCAAGGATGTGGAAAACGTTCCCGTGGATGCCCTGATTCGTAGTTCTGCCAAGCTGTCGGCGACAATGCAGATTCTTGAGGATATCCGTAGTAAAAATGAAAAGGTAATCATCTTTACCGACCGTCGTGAAATGCAACGCATGCTGCAGCGTGTCCTGTTGGAAAAGTTCGGCATCGAGGCAAGCGTAATCAATGGCGATACATCTACAACTGACAGGGGAAACAAGCAATCTCGCCAGAAAACTGTGGATATTTTCCAGGAAAAGAAAGGCTTCAACGTGATAATCATGTCACAGTTGGCAGCTGGGGTAGGCCTGAACGTAGTCGGCGCTAACCATGTAATCCACTATTCCCGCCACTGGAATCCAGCCAAGGAAATGCAGGCAACGGATCGTGTATATCGTATTGGTCAGACGAAGGACGTCTTCGTTCACTTCCCGATGGCTACATGCAGTGAATTCGATACATTTGACGTGGTACTTGACGCCCTGCTGCAGAATAAGACCCATCTGGCGACGGCTTCCCTCTATCCGACGGAACGTATCGAGGTAATCCAGAAGGAACTGGATGGTAAGCTCTTCGGTCACGGCATGGACTCAAAGATTTCCTATGTTGGAATCGATGACCTGAGGGACATAGACGATTACCTTTTCGAGGCGTTTGTCGCCGTATACTACGCTCAAATGGGGTACGATACAAGGGTAACCCCGCGAAGCGGTGACAAGGGCATCGACGTACTTGCCTTTAGCGATAAGGGTAACCTTGCTATCCAATGCAAACATTCTCGTGGTAGCGTCGGCGTGGATGCCCTGGGCGAGGTTGTAATCGGAACCAGCGTATATAACGACATTTACAAGGATGCCAATTTTGAGCCTGTAGTCGTGACCAATGGATCATTTACGGCAGAAGCTCAAAGCAGAGCAAAATCAACCGACATTAACGTAAAGCTAGTTGATGGAAATGCTATTGTAAAGAACTTCAAACCGAATACATATCAATGGAATGACGTACAGCTGAAGGACGCCAATAGACAATAAATAAAAATGCCGTAGCATTTTAATACTGCATTATTTAGCCCATTTCCCTTGCCATTTCCAAAACCTACAGAAAAGGCCAGCTCGTCTCGTGGCTGGCTCCTGCTATTTTCCCCTATATCTTGGAATTTCCCTTAGACCGCTTGTCTTTTGGACTTGGTCTTCGACAGCGAATCCGGTTCTGCGCAAAAAAAAATGTTTCTAGTTTACATAATGGAGCTTATCGGGCATAGCGTTCAAAAGTCAAGTTCGGGTCCGAGAAACTTTGCAAAAAAAACGGAGCCATTCCATTTCCCGTGGAAATAAAAAACTATCTTCTCTGAAATGAACGTTTCTAGATTCTCCCTTGCGATACTGATTGCCATCCTGGGTTCGGCGCTTGTCCTGGGATGCTCGGCGTCCCGCAAGATCCAGGCGGCAAAGATTCTCGGCCAGTGCGAGCTGGAAATCTCCGGCGCTTCGCTGGATTCCGTCCACGTCGAACTGGACAGGATTTCGGGCGGAGCCCCTCTTGGCGGGCTTGTCCCGAACCCGAAGACGATACTCCTGATCCAGAACATTGCGAAAGGCGTCATTCCGGACAGCCTGGGAACTCTCTACTTCGCCATTCACGTCGATATCAGGAACTCCTCGTCGGATACCCTCTGGCTGCGTTCCGCTGACGGATTCGCCTTTCTGGATTCGCTCGTTTCTCTTCCGATCGTCTATCGGGATTCGGCAAGGCCCATTCTGCCCGGCGTCTCGTCCGTCGAGCTTCACACGCGACTGCAGATCGGTCCGGTCCTGATGAAAGTTCTCGCAGCAAGGGAGATTCGTTTCCAGGGATCCCTGGAATTCTCGCTTTCCCCCACTGGCGAACCGATCCCGTTTGCCGTGAACAGGCAAAAGAAGGTCCTCCCCGAAGAACGCACCGCCTTCATCGACAAGGTGCGTACCGAAATCCTTTCGAACCTCGCCGAGATATGGACTTCGACGTTCAAGCGCTAAATTTTCTACATTGAACGCGTGAAAAGCCTGTTTCGCAATACTTTCCTGCTGCTTGCGCTCGGCGCGGTTTCTTCCTTTGCGCTCGATCGCATCTGGGACGCTCGCTACACGTTTGGTCCGGAGTTTCTGACGCGTGACCGCTTTTCGGCAGGTGGAGGCTTTTACACGAATTACGAAGAGGACGGCTACTTGCCGCTGAATGCGCAGGTCGCGATAAACGATTTCTGGGAAATCGGCGGCAAGCTTCTTTTCGATACCGAAGACGACTTGGAATCTGTCCAGGCGTATGTCGATTTTGGCGCCAAGTACCGCATTTTCGAATACTCGACGGTTGGCGCGGACTTTCTCGTCGGCATCGGCAACCATCGCGGCGCGGGTCTTGTCTTTTCCTACGCAAGACTTCAGCCACTCTCCCGAATCTTTTCGACCCTTTACGAAGCGCGAATCGGCTTTCTCGACCGCGTGGTGAGCGACGGCGGACTGGCGACGATCGCCTTGGGCGCGACTCCCGAATTCAAGTTCACGGAAGCGCTTCTCGCGATGATCGGAATCGAAACATCCGGAAGCCTTGGAAACATCGCGGACGATTTCATGGTCGATATCGTACCGCGAGTCCAGATAGGAATCCTCCCCTACTTTCACGTGACCGCGGAAATCGCCATCGGAATCTTGCAGGAAAAGAACAACGACCGGGTCCGAACCGGCATCTACGGAATTCTCGAATTCTGACTCTCGAAAGTTTAAAACAGAAAGGGACAGGCTTTTGGAGCCTGTCCCTTTTGCCTTTTTCGCGATTACGCGATGACGAAGCTTCCTTCCTTGCAATCGACCGTACAAGGCACATCGGGCTTGATGTCCCCGGCGATGATGGCATGCGACAGCTTCCGTTCCACTTCGCGTTCGAGGAACCTCTGGATAGGACGCGCGCCGAATTCCGGGCTGTAGGACTTTTCCGCGATTTCCCGAAGCGCGGCATCCGACGCCTTGACGATATAGCCTTCGCGAGCGGCCCGTTTCGAGAGATCGTCGAACTTGAGCTTCGCGATCGAAAGGATCTGTTCCTTCGAGAGGCTCTTGAACACGAGAACTTCGTCGAGGCGGTTCAGGAATTCGGGCCGGAAGAATCCCTTGAGCCGCGGCATCACGTCGTCTAGCGAGACCTCCTTGCCCGGGTTTGCGGCAAACAGGTCCGATCCCAGGTTCGAGGTCATCAGAATCAGCGTGTTCTTGAAATTCACCGTGCGACCCTTGCCGTCGGTCAGGCGGCCATCGTCGAGAACCTGCAACAGGGCGTTGAACACGTCGGGATGCGCCTTTTCGACTTCGTCGAGAAGCACCACGGAATAGGGCTTGGTGCGAACCGCTTCCGTCAATTGCCCGCCTTCCTCGTATCCGACATATCCCGGAGGCGCGCCGATCAGGCGGGACACGGAATGCTTTTCCATGTATTCGCTCATGTCGATTCGAATCATAGCGCTTTCGCTGTCGAACAGCTCTTCGGCGAGAGCCTTGGCGAGTTCCGTCTTGCCGACACCGGTCGGTCCGAGAAAGAGGAAGCTCCCCACCGGGGCGTTTTCCCGGGAAAGGCCGCTCCGATTCCGCAAGATGGCTTCGGCGACGGCGGACACGGCGGCATCCTGCCCGACAACGCGCCTGTGCAGGCGCTCGTCGAGATGCAGAAGCTTTGCGCGTTCCGTTTCGCGGAGGCGCGTTACCGGAACGCCCGTCCAGCGGCTCACCACTTGCGCAACGTTTTCCTCGGTAACTTCCTCGGTCAGTTCGCCGTTCTCGGATTCCTTGCGGGCCTTTTCTTCCAGGTCGGCGACTTCCCTTTCGAGATTGACAATCGTCGTGTACTTGAGTTCCGCGGCCCGATTCAGATCGTAGCGGGCTTCCGCCTGTTCCATTTCCTCGTGTGCCTTGTGCAGGCGCTCCTTCGCCGCTTTCAGTTCGTTGAACTTTGCGCGTCGTTCCTGCCATTTGGACTGCATGGCGGACACCGCCGCGGAAGTCGCGTCGAGTTCTTCCTTGAGTTCCGCGAGTCGCTTCTTGCTCTTGTCGTCGCTTTCCCGTGCCAGCGCCTTTTCCTCGATCTTCAGTTGCAGTTCCTTGCGCTGCAGATTGTCCAAGGCTTCGGGAACGGTGTCGAGCTGGGTCTTGACCGTGCTTGCCGCTTCGTCGATCAGGTCAATCGCCTTGTCGGGCAGGAACCTGTCCGCGATGTAGCGGCTTGAAAGCTTGACCGCGGCGACCAGCGCATCGTCATGGATTCGGACACCGTGATGCGTTTCGAAGCTTTCCTTGACGCCTCGCAAAATGGAAATGGCCTCGTCCTGGGTCGGTTCCGTCACCGTCACGGGCTGGAATCGCCGTTCGAGCGCCGCGTCCTTTTCGATGTAGCGGCGATATTCCTGCGTGGTCGTCGCGCCGATACAGTGGAGTTCTCCCCGGGCGAGCTTTGGTTTCAGCATGTTTCCCAGATCCATGCTGCCTTCCGTCTTCCCTGCTCCGACAATCGTGTGCAGTTCGTCGATAAAGAGAAGCGTGTCTCCGTCTTCTTCCAGGGCGTTCAGAACGTTCTTCAGGCGCTCTTCGAAATCGCCGCGATACTTCGCGCCGGCCATCAGGGACGACAGGTCCAGCGAAAAGAGCTTTTTACCCTTCAAGGCATCGGGAACGTCTCCCTTGTAGATTCGCATGGCGAGACCTTCCACGATCGCCGTCTTTCCGACTCCGGGTTCGCCGACAAGGACCGGGTTGTTCTTCGTCTTTCTCGAAAGGATCAGGATCACTCGGCGGATTTCCTCTTCGCGCCCGATGACCGGATCGAGCTTGCCTTCTTCGGCAAGCGATACGAGCTCCCTTCCGTAGAGCTTGAGCGGCGATTCCTCTTCGGCGACAGCGGCAGCGCTCATCGGATCGGAAAGCCACGTTTCCACGACTTCCGCGCTTCCCAGCGCATCTTCGAAGACCTTCGCCACGCGACGTTCTTCGGCAAAGCGCATCAGGGCTATCAGCATGTTGCTCGGACTGGCCGCTTGCGACGTTTGCCGTCCTTCCTGGATCGCGGCCCGGAGTACGCGCGACAGATCCCCGTCGGGACGACCCGCATCCGGATTCACGCCGACCAGCTTGGGAACGGAATCCAGAAACGGAGAAAGCCTTCCTTCCATTTCCTTGACGTTTGCCTTCTTGGCGCGGTACAGATTCTTCAACCGGGCGTCCGGGGCTTCCAGAAGCCCGTAGGCCAAGTGGATCACGCCGAGATAGGAATGGGACTTCTTGTCCATCAGCTCTTGCGCCTTGGCGAGAACCTTTTCGGATTCATTTGAAAATTCGGACATCTAAACCTCCTTGCCGAATTCGGCAGGCATTTTTTTTACCGCAATACGGCAAGCAAGAAGCGTGCCATCCTGAAATCCGCTCGAAACGCGAAATTTTCGTGCTCCCTGTCGAACCGGTTTCATTTTGAAACGCCTCTTGGCGGCTTGGAGCGCCCCGTTTTGCGGCATGGCGCGCTTCCCGCAAAAAAATCGGCTGGCGCCTCTCCGCGTCCGATGAATTTTCTACATTATGGGGCAGCAAACGAATGGCGGGCAAAACCGCATTCACAACTCACAGAGGTAAAAAATGGCAGTTTCCTACAAGACCCTCGGTTTGGTCAACACCAAGGAAATGTTTGCGGACGCGATGAAGAATCATTATGCGGTTCCGGCGTACAACTTCAACAACATGGAACAGATGCAGGCCATCATCCAGGCTTGCGTCGAAACCAAGTCCCCGGTAATTCTCCAGGTCTCTTCGGGCGCTCGCAAGTATGCCAACCAGACCCTTCTCCGCTACATGGCGCAGGGCGCGGTCGAATACGCCAAGGAACTGGGTCTTGCCGAACCGCAGATCTGCCTCCACCTCGACCACGGCAATTCCTTTGAACTCTGCAAGTCCTGCATCGACATGGGCTTCTCTTCCGTGATGATCGACGGATCCTCCCTTCCCTACGAAGAAAACGTCGCCCTGACAAAGAAAGTCTGCGACTACGCCCACGCCCAGAAGGACTACGTGACGGTCGAGGGCGAACTGGGAGTTCTCGCCGGCGTCGAAGACGAAGTTTCCGCCGAAGAGTCTCACTACACCCGTCCGGAAGAAGTCATCGACTTCACGAGCAAGACCGGTGTCGATTCCCTCGCCATCTCGATTGGAACGAGCCACGGCCGTTGCAAGTTCAAGCCGGAACAGTGCACGCGCAATGCGGACGGCGTCCTGATTCCGCCTCCGCTCGCTTTCGACGTTCTCGCCGAAATCGAAAAGAAGCTTCCGGGCTTCCCCATCGTTCTCCACGGTTCCTCCTCCGTTCCGCAGGAATATGTCCGCGAAATCGAAAAGTACGGTGGAAAGATTCCTGATTCCGTCGGCATCCCCGAAGAACAGCTCCGCAAGGCCTCCCAGTCCGCAGTCTGCAAGATCAACATCGACTCCGATGGCCGTCTTGCCATGACCGCTGCCATTCGCAAGGTCTTTGTCGAATCCCCGAGCGAATTCGACCCGCGCAAGTATCTCGGACCGGCCCGCGACGAACTCAAGAAGATGTACGCCCGCAAGAACAGCGAAGTTCTCGGTTCCGCCAATCGTCTTCCGTTCGCGAAGTAGTTCGCCTCCCTGACAATTGTTCCTTTTGGGTCTCGTACATTTGTGCGGGACCTTTTTTGAGGTATCGAAATGAAAATTTGCCCACATTGCGGAGCGGAAATCCCGGATTCCGCCATCAGCTGCAAGGAATGCGGAAGCGACGCCAGGACAGGCTGGGCCGACGGAGCCGAAAACGCCGACCTGGAACTGCCCGACTACGACGAAATCCTGGAAAACGAATTCGGTTCTCGCAAGAAGGGAACGTCAAGAATCCTGACTGCCGTTGTCGGAGGCGTTCTCGCCCTTGTTCTCCTGGTCGTCTTTTGCGGCATCGTGTAGATAGCCTCTTTGGACCTTGCGGAGCTCTTCGGCGAATTGGTGCGCCGTTTCGAAATCGAATTCGTCGATCGCCTTGCGGAGCGACTTGAGAAGCTCGCTGCGCCTTGCATCGAACTTGATGCGTTCCACGACCTTCAGGGCGATGCGACAGTCCATTGGAATGGCGTCCTGGATCGCAGGCTCGATCATGTCGAGCATTTTCGAAAGCTTGCTGTCCGCATCGGGATCTTCGATCAGCTCTTCGTCCTGTTCCCCGATGGCCGTCGCCGCAAGCGGAATCGCCTTTCGGAGCCTTATGACCAGCTGTTGGAGCATGTCGTCCAGTTCTCTCCAGGGGAGCGTTTCCGGTTCGCTGCCGCTAGACGAAATCTGGATTTCGAGCTTTGCCGAAGCTTCCTGCAATTTCGTACTTCCGATCGTTCCGGCAATCCCCTTGAGCGTATGCGTCATGCGGATCGCCGAATCCGTTTCTCCGTTCTGGACCGCTTCGCGGACTTTTGGAATGTATTCGTCAAAGTCATCGACAAACCGACGAATGACCTTGAGATACAGCGGTCTGCTTCCGACCGAACGGTAAAGTCCCAGTTCCGCATCGATGCCGGGAATCCGGTCGAACGCGACGAGGAACGGATCCTTGGCGGAAGCCTTCGACAACGCTTGGCTTTCGTCCGCATCCGCGCTCTTTTTCTGGGGATTTTTCTGTTCGAGCCACTTGGCGAGTTCCGCGTAGAACTCGACGGGATCGATAGGCTTGGTGATATGGGCGTTTAGTCCCGCTTCCAGGCTCTTTTCCTTGTCTCCCTGGAGCGCGCGGGCGCTCATCGCGATGATGGGGATATTGCGCTTTCTTTCTTCCGGCATCTGGCGAATGATCTTCGTCGCTTCGAATCCATCCATGATGGGCATCTGCAGGTCCATCAGGACTAGCGCGTAATCGTTCTTCTCTAGCGCTTCGACGGCTTCCTTGCCGTTTTCCGCCGCATCGACGTCTAGCCCTACCCGATTCAATAGCTCGATGGCCAGTTCCTGGTTCAGGGCGTTGTCCTCGACAAGCAGGATGGACGTCCTTTCGAAATGATACTCCGGCTGCACCTTGGGCTTGTGCGTCTTGCTGTCTTCGATGACCCGGAATCCCAGGGCCTCTTCCAGGGTGTTTTTCAAGTCCTTAAGCAGGAACGGCTTTGGCAAGAAGCGATTAAAGCCCGCTTCGACGGCTTCGCGGATCAGCTCTTCGTCGTTTTGCTTGAAGATTGCGACAAGCGGCGGAACGTCGCCGAGATCGGCAAGCTTCTTGGCCAGGGCCGTGGCGGGCATTTCCTGCAGATTCCAGGCTATCAGGACGCAGTCGTAGGATTCTTGCGCATAGAGCTTCTGGAATTCGTCCGTGCCCGCCGCCAAAGTCGCTTTCACGTCGAGCGTGGCGAATAGCTTTTCCAGGATCTTGCGGGCTTCGGCGTTTTCGTCGAGAGCGAGGACGCGCTTTCCCTGGAGCAGAGACTTTCCCTTGTTCCTTGGACGTTCGATAAAGTCCAGAGAGATCGTGAAGTAGAATTCGCTGCCTTTTCCGGGCTCGCTCCGCACCTGAAGTTCGCCGCCCATGAGTTCGACCAGGGAATGGGAAATGGCCAGTCCGAGCCCCGTTCCGCCATACTTGCGCGTCGTGGAATCGTTCGCCTGCGTAAAGACATGGAAGAGCTTCCTGGACTGTTCCACGGTCATTCCGATTCCGGAATCGCAGACGCTCGTGTAGATGGTCGCCTTGGAATTTTCCAGGCTGACGAGCTTCATTTTCAAGATGACCTGTCCGCGTTCCGTAAACTTTTCCGCATTGTTGAGCAGGTTTGTCAGGATTTGGGTCAGGTGCAGCGGATCACCGAAGACGCGCTTGGGAATGTTCGGGTCGATATCCGCCAGAAGCTCGATGGGCTTGCCCGTAATCCGCACCGCCGCGATGGAAAGCACCCCGGCGATCGTCTCCCGGATCGCAAAGGGAATGTGCTCCAGTTCCTGCTTCTTCGCTTCGATCTTCGAATAGTCCAGAATGTTGTTGATGATGCCGAGGAGCGACTTCGCCGCATACGAAATCCGGTCGATATAGTGTTCCTGTCTCGGCGTGAGATCCGTCGAGAGCGCGAGGTCGGACATTCCGATAATCGCGTTCATCGGCGTGCGAATTTCGTGGCTCATGTTCGCGAGGAAGAGGCTTTTCGCCTTGGTCGCCTCTTTCGCTTCCCTTTCCGCTTCGACGATGGGCGTGATATCCGTGACAAAGAAAAGATAGCCCAGGTTGTTGGAATCCTTGGACTGCAACGGGCAGCCTTGTCCGTGGCACCAGAGCTGCGTGCCGTTTCGCAGCGGGAGTTCAAAATTCGTGGACCAGATGTTTCCGTTTTCGATGGATTCTAGCGGCATGTCCAGAACGCTTTGCGGAATGCCGAACGACGCGAGTTCGTCGTAGGACTTGCCGAGAAGCGATGTCGTCGAACAGTCCAGGATTCTTTCTGTGCACTTGGAAGCGTAGATGATTTTCAGGTCATTGTCGAAAATCAGGATCGTGTTCTGGGTCGACGACATGATGGCGTCGAGGAAGGAATCCTTGCGCACCGCGGCCGTTTCGTCGGAAACCAGGAATAGAAAGCGAACGGAAGCGTCGTCCTCGATGAGCAGGTTGAAGGAAATGTTCCACCAGAGAATTTTCCCGTTCTTCTGCTGCAAGACAATCTGGTGCTGACCGATTTCGCTTGTCTGCGGAGGCGCGTTTTTCTGGGCATTGAGCACAAAGCTCTTGAATTCCGGATTTGGGATGATGTCCCAGAGCGAAGTGCCGAGCAGGTCTCGCCAGTCCGAGTTGCCGGTCACCTGGGCGATGCTCGTGCTGGTCCGCAAGATATTGAACTGGTTGTCCGTCAGGATGAGCGAAAAGTACTTGCTGCCGAGAATCGCGTCGAAGATCGTGCTGGAATTCACGCTGTCCGTCAGGTCCTTGAAGACAATCTTGCGAAAAAGGATGCGGCTCCCCACAAGCGAAACGACGACCAGGAAAAAGACGCAGCCACCCGCGAACAGGAGAAAGTCCTTGGTCTTGTCGCTAAGGAGCGCGGCCGTCTTGCTTTGGGGAACGACGTGAACAAGGTGCATCGGGAGCTTCGAAAGCGGGGTCACCATGACCGAATAGGTCCTGCCGTTTTCCGAAAAGCGGTAATTGGCGGCCTTGGAAATCTTGAGCGAATCCACGCTGAAAAGCGAACTTGTCGCCGAGAGAAGGGTCTGGGCGGAATCCAGCGTGATTTCACCCAGGTTCGTCTGGTAGGGGAAGTAGGTGTATATGCTGTCCGTTTCGCTGTTGACGAGCATCGTGAGCCCTCCGCTTTCCTTGGAAAGCGGAGAAAGCAGGTCGCGAAACTCGTTGACGTCGATGTCTTCGGCGACAACTCCCTGGATCTTGTTGCTGCTTTTCCAGATTGGCGCGGAAATGGTCAGGACGCGCTTTTTGGCCCAGCGATTGTTCGACGGTCCCGAATAGGCCAGTCCCTTGTTCCTGCTCGGTTCGAGATACCAGGACTTGGTGCGAAATTCCGGGTGGTCGGGATCGCGCCGAAAACCCCGTGCGCTGGTAAAGGCTCCCTCTGGCGTTCCGTAGTAGATATCGACGGTCTTGCGTTTGCGCGCTTCCGGCGAAAGGGCGGAACGGATGCCCGAGTTCGACTTGTGCTGGATGTTGCGCCGCCAGGTTTCGAAATGTTCGGCATAGGACGAAATCCTTTGCGCCACGGCAGTCGAAATCTGTTGCAGGGATTTTCCGGATTCCTCGAACGCCGATTCGAAGAGAAAGGAGCGCATGTAGGCGGTAAAGGCGAAAAAGCAGATGACCATCGCGACCAGAGTCGAAATCGTGTAAATCCAGATGATCCTGGAGCCGAGTTCCCGCTTGGAATCCTGATTCTTCAATCCGCAAAGCCCTTGTAGATTTCCGGCAGCTCGTCCGCAAAACGGTCAAACGCCTTGACGACGTCCGGGTCGAAATGACTTCCGGACGACTTGTGGATGATGGCGACCGCTTCGTCGTGCGGCATTGCGGCCTTGTAAACCCGCTTGGAAATCAAGGCGTCATAGACGTCCGCCACGGCCATCAGGCGCGCTTCGAGCGGAATGGATTCTCCCGACAGGCCTTCCGGATAGCCGGAACCGTCCCATTTTTCATGGTGGCTCCTGGCGATGTTCGCCGCAATGGTGACCATCGGATTGTCGCGCAGTTCGTGCGTCGCGGAAAGAAGCACCTGGTAGCCTAGCACGGTGTGCATCTTCATCTTTTCGCGTTCTTCGTCGGTCAGGCTTCCCGGTTTTCGCAAGATATCGTCCGGGATTCCGACCTTTCCGATGTCATGCAGCGGAGCCGCGATCGCGTATTCCTCGATGGTGTCGTCATCCGGAAAGACGCTACTGTATTTCTCGTCTTGCTGCATCGCCTGGGCGAGCTTCCGCACGACGATTTGCGTCCGTTTCAGGTGCGCTCCGGTTTCGTTGTCCCGAAATTCCGCGAGCGCGCCAAGGCTCGTGAGCATCACCTGCAATGTCTTCTGCAAATCCTTCGTCTTCTGGGAAAGCTCCGACGTGCGTTCCTCGACCATTTCGGAAAGATGGTCGCGCGTGAACTTGCGTTCCAGCTGGTTTCGGATCCGCAGCTTGAGCAGCCGTGTATTGAACGGCTTTGCGATGTAATCGTCCGCGCCGAGCGAAAGTCCCTTCATTTCGCTGTCGCTTTCCGCCTGGGCTGTCAGGAATATGACGGGCGTGCTCTCGCATCCCGGAATCTTCCTGAATTTCTGGAAAGTCTCGTAGCCGTCCATTTCCGGCATCATCACGTCGAGAAGAAGCAGGTCGAACGGTCGGCGCTGCGCAAGTTCCAGTGCGCGCTTTCCGCTTAGCGCGACATGCACGCTGTAGTTTTCCTGTGCGAGAGCCCCTTCGAGCACTTCGATGTTCGGCTTGATGTCATCGACGACAAGTATCTGGGGCTTTCTTCGTTCCATATAGGAATAATCTATCCTGGTTTGTACAAAAGTGGACAATCGAATCGTTCCAACATGGAATAAGCGACTTGCGCTTACAGATCCGTGATGACCATGATGCCGCTGCGTTCGATCTTCGGGAACGGCTTCATTCCTTCGCCGCCCTTTCCCTTGTCGAGGACTTCGAGCAGCTCGCCGCTTGCCGAATAGAGGTGAAGCTCCCACGGTCCTGCCGGCGCGTTGAAGTATCCGGAATTCTTCTGGACGTTTCGCTGGAAGCTCCTGTTCAGCCGGTCCAGTACGCTTCGCGCCTGTACCAGGGAAACGTCGGAAAGCGTCCAGCCGATCGGGCTTCCGCCCATGTCAAAGACGAGCACCGCGTTCTCGTCGCTGGGCTCCTTCATGGTGAACTTCCAGCTGAAATCCTGCCAGCTTGTCGAAAGATCCAGAAAGCGGCCGTTGGCGTAAGGAACGTAATCCTTCGATGCGCGCTTGATATCGACGTTGAGCGTTCTTGGCTTGTCGGCCTTGGCGCGCATGCTGAAAATGTACGTGATGCCGTTTCGCAGCGGAAGCGTCTGCCTGAATTGCAGGCTCCAGCTCTCCTTGCCTGGCTTCAGGATGGAAAAGTGGATCTTTCCCTTCTGGACTTCCGTCTTGGCTTCGCCGCCCCAGAAATCGGAGATCCAGAAGGCGTTCCCCTCCGAGAAGTCGCTGTCCGAAACGAGATTCCGCCCGCGGTTCGATGCGCCCGTGGTGAAATCTCCATTCTGGATAAAGGTCGGGATGACGCTTGTGTTCTGGATGCCGAGCGGGCTATCGACGCAGACTTCCCTGCCCCAGCTCACCAGCGTGTTGAAGGAACTGTGGGTCGTCATATCCATTTCCTGGCTGTCGAAATTTCCCGGTCCCCAGCTCCAGGCGAGCCAGCCGATGTCGAGGCGTTCCGCTTCCGACATGATGAATCGGTATGGAATCTCCCGTGCGCCGCCAGCCGCGACAGGGGCGAATTCGCCGATGACAAGCGGGACGTTCTTCGCGACGGATTCTTCGAGGACGCCGGTGATTCGCTCTTCGACCGTCGCGTAGCCCGTCTTTTCCGGGTCGTGCCTTTCCGATGGCCACCACATGTGCAAGTCGAACAGCAGATTGTGCTCGGGATCTTCGGCAAGCAGGCGCGGTCCCTGTTCGAGAATGTTCCCTGGATTCTGCCCCCAGTTGTCCGCATCGATAAGCAGAGGCACGCGGATTCCCGCGGCACGCATCTTCGTCACCGCGGACGCGTAGGCATCGTGGAACTCTTCGCCGGACATTTCTTCGCTGCCGATCTCGTTTCCGATGTTTACCAGGATGTATTCCTGGTGGTCGCGAATCATCTGCAGGGCTTCTTCCCTTGTCCAGTAGTTGACCAGCTCGGGCAGGCGATCCCAGCGTCCCGTCGCGTCGTGCAGCTCGACAATCGGAATCATGGCGTTTTCGATGCTCTCGTCGAGCAGGCGGTACAGGTCGGAGATTCTCCCGTGCATGTTCCAGACGATGCGCACGCAGTTTGCTCCGGTCTTTGCAATTTCGGGGATGGACTTTCCTTCGCGATCCGTCCAGATGAACATGTGGTTTACGCCGCGAAGGACCACTTTTTCGTTGTCCTTGGTGTAAAGAAAGCGTCCTTGGACAAAGAAGCCAGGTTTCGTTCCGTTGACAGGTTCCATTTCCGCACCTTTCGATAAATCGGTTTTCGTTCCCTTTCAAGATAAGAAAAAAAAGGCGCGGCAAATCGCCTGCCGCGTCTTTTCGTTAAAAAATCGACAATTTTCCTAGTTTCGCGCCTGCGTGTCGAACGCGTATTTCGTCCGGTAGTAGCTCAGCATTTCGTCGGCGCTGCGGAATGCGCCCTGCCGGATTGCGCGGCGGATTTCGGGATCGGTCCGGACCATCTTGCGGAGACGGGTATCGACGTCGCGGAAGAAGAGATCGTTCGACGCCAGATCGATCTGGTGCTGGCTGTAGTTCAGGTGGTAACGGCGTTCAAGCATCTGGAAAAGTTCCGTCTGGCACTGGTTTTCCGGTGGATTCTTCTTGAGAATCGGGCTGTAGCACTGGGAAATGTAGGATTTCTTCAGATTGACTATCATGTGGTCGATCTTGGGAATGTTGCGCGAGCTGTCTTCGTGCGAAGCGATTTCCGCGGAGGGAAGAGTGGAGGAACAGGCCGAGACCAGAAAAACGAGAGCGGTGGTTGCCAACAAGCGAACAAGCATGAAAACTCCTATAGGAATGCTAACCCAATCCGGGCTCAAAATTACCAAATTTTTTTCGCCAGACGGTTTCTTGATTGTAACATTTCATTTACCGGAATAATACCACGTGAGCGGGCTCACCACCCGGTAGCGCACGTTCCCGAGACGCTTGTTTCCGTGCCTGTCGATAAGCCCGGTCACGATGTGCGCATGCGGTCCCGTCGTGTGTCCCGTGGTGCCGACCGTCGCGACGGGATCTCCCTGCATGACGTTCTGCCCGTCCAGGTACAGGAGCTGGTCGCAGTGCATGAAGAGAATCACCCGCCTTTCTCCCACGATGCCGATGACCGTTCCGCCGCGTTCGTCCTTGAACGTCCACGCCTTTCCGCTGAACGGGGAAAGAATCCGCGCGCCCGAACGGCTCGCCACGTCCCACGCCGGATGCTTTCTGCCTTGCGCGGTCGCTCGTTCCCTGTAAAGCTCCGTGACGTAGGCTATCGAGTCCCCGATGATTTTCGTAAAGAATTTCCACGCCGGCGCGATCGAATCGTAATCGGGATTTTTCAGGTTTTCCGGAATCGAGAAGCGGACGGTCGTCCCCTGGGGTGGAACGTGCAGGTGGCCCTTTTCCCAGGAATTTTCGGGAAACCCGTTCTTTTCGAGAGTTTCCCCGACATAGTCTCCGAGCGTTTTCTCCGTCGTGACCAGGGCGGCAAAGCGCCCGACGGCATATCGGGCGATACGCTCGAACGGTTCCGATCCGTCGAACGTATAGTCGAAGTAGGGCGCTTCCGAATACAGGGCCATTTCCGTCTTGAGGTTTCGCGAAAGAGCCGGACCGGAACCCATGCCGGACGGAAGCAGAAACGGAAGCGCGGCGACAAGAATGCCCAGCGGAACGAAAAACCTTCGAAAGAAGCGCGGCCAGCCGACCAGGGCGTTTTCCCGCAGGATCCTTGCGCGGAGAAGTTCGAGAAAGATGCGGGACGCTTCTTCGCCGTCGAGGGAAAGACGCTTCGCGGAAGTCCAACCGGAAAGGCAGTTACCTCCGATCGACTTGGCAAGCTTCGGAAACTTTTTCTTGCTCGGCTTCGGAGCGATCCACCACAGGAATCCGGGCCGGAAGGGCGCGATCGCTTCGAGCTCCGAAAGAAGTTCGCTGTCTAGCGCGCCATCGGAAAGCACCAGCGCCATCCGCATGGACGCGAGCACCGAAGCGGCTTCCCTGTCGAAATCCCCGGAAAAGCGGACAAAGACGTAGCGAAAGCCGCTGTCCTTTCGCTTTTTCAGTTCTTGCAGGAACGCTATCCCCGTTTCGCGTTTTCCGGAATACTCGGCAAAAAGGAAAGGCGCGTCCCCGCAAAGGGCGCGCGCAAGATTTTCTAGCGTTTTTTCCGCGTCAAAAGATTTCGAACAGACGATTCCCACGAGCGAGCCCTGGGAAATCAAGGATTCGAGAACCTCGCTTCGCATTTCGCGAAAAAGCCCGGACTAGACGACAGCCTTTTTCGAAAAGACCTTGCAGGCGCAGCGCGGGTAGGTGTGCGTCTGGGGAGGCGCGGCGATGAACTTCTCGACCGACGTGTAGAGCTCTTCGGACGATGCGTTCGGAGAAATGACGGCTTCCTGTCCGCGGAGCGAACCGCGTCCCTTGAGCGGGTCAAAGCGATGGCTGCGGCTGATCACGGCGAGCGGAACCGTTTCGAGAATCGGAAGCAGGCCGAAATAGCGGAACAGGCTGAAGTTTTTCTGCCAGGTGAAGCGTTCAACGAGAAGTCCAAACGTATCCTCGGGGAAACCTTTCGCCTGCAGGAGGCTTTCGCCGGACATCGTCACCAGTTCGTGATTGGTCGGGAAATTGTTGACAAAAGAGGCGTTGTCCCCTTTCAAGTAGATTTCGTCGCAGAGAAAGACAAATTTCATAAAGAACCCTTGTTGAACAATTTTTGAGCAAGATAGCTAAAAAAATCCTTTTTGTCATCCGCTGTGCCTGGCGCCGAACGTTCTAGATTTCCTAACTTCTTGCTGTTCAACGACTTAACGACAAAAAGAAGAGTTTTTCCCTATGGAAACCGCCATTCCGGTGATTGGACGCTCCCGGGAAATTTTTGAAATTCGCTCAAAAAAGTAATATCCGCGCCTGTCGAAATACTTTATATTTGGTGATGAATGTCACTTTTTGGATTCCGAAAGGTGATTTGAATGGCTAGAGTGTTTTGGCAAGGCGAACCGCCCCCTGTGGCTCGGCTTTGTTGAATGGTCTTAGTGGAGATCGTAAATGAGTAGAAAAAAGTCACGTTCACCCCTGTTCTTGACAACAGGTCTATTTCTCGTTTCATTCGCATTGGCCCAGGATGCCGCACAGCCTACGGACGCGGCGTCTCCGGCAAAGGAAAACAATCCGCCGTCCCTGAACGGGATTCCGGGAGAATCCATCCAGGAAGGCGGGAAATTCGCCCCGATCAAGCTCGACGACTATGTCGATGATCCCGAAGACAAGCCGGCGACCCTTCGCTGGAAGATCACCGGCAACAAGGATCTCGTCGTAACCGAGTCCAACCGCGTCGTGACGATCAAGACCCCGGACCCGTACTGGAACGGATCGGAAGACCTCACGTTCACCGTCACGGATCCGAAAGGCGCTTCGAGCTCGGAAACGGTGACGTTCACGGTGGAATCGGTCAACAACCCTCCCGAAGTTTCCAAGATTCCCGACCAGACCGTTGACGAGGGAAAGAAATTCGCCCCGATCAAGCTCGACGACTACGTCAAGGATCCCGACCATCCCAAGGACCAGATTTCGTGGGAATACGAACTGACCCCCATCGCGAAGGAACAGGCGGAAGGCGAGCTTTCCGTCGATATTTCCAAGGACCGCATCGCGACAGTCGTCATTCCCGACACGAACTGGTATGGCGCCTACAAGATTACGTTTATCGCGACGGATGCCGAATACGCGTCCGACAAGACGTCCGCGAACTTCACGGTTCACCCGGTGAACGATCCGCCCATCGTGCAGAAGGCGCCGGACCAGGTGATAAACGAGAAGGAACAGTTCGAGGCGATAAACCTTTCGGATCTGGTGAGCGATGTCGATGACGACGTTTCGACGATCAAGTGGTCGGTCGATGGCGGCAAGGACCTGAAGGTCAAGATCGACAAGTACAATGTCGCCGAAGTCGTCATTCCGAACGAAAACTGGAACGGTCCGACGGAGACGTTCACCTTCACGGCGACCGATCCGCATGGCGCAAAGGCGAGCTTCAAGACTTCGTTTACGGTCAAGTCCGTGAACGACCCGCCCGAATTCGTCGATCAGATCCCGGATCAGGACATCCAGGAAAAGGCGCAGTTCAAGCCGATCGAGCTCGACAAGTACGTTAAGGACATCGATCACAGGTTCGAACAGCTGAAATGGGAATTTTCGGGCAACAAGGACCTCAAGGTCCAGCTGAACGGCAAGGTGGCGAAGATCCTGATTCCGAACGCACTCTGGAACGGCTCCGAAACGATTACCTTCAAGGTGACGGACCCGGAAGGCGCCTCGGCGGAAACCCAGGCGAACTTCACCGTGGAATCCGTGAACGACCCGCCGAAGTTCATCAAGCAGATTCCCGCCCAGACGATCGACGAGAAGAAACAGTTCGCCCCGATCAAGCTCGACGAATTTGTCAAGGACGACGATCACAGGAACGCGGAACTTTCCTGGGAAGTCGATGTCAAGAGCGTCGGCAAGGAACATCCGACGGGACCGCTCGGCATCAACATCGACGACAAGCATGTCGCGACCGTGGAGATCCCGGACAAGTACTGGAACGGCTCTGCCGTGGCGACTTTCAAGGTGACGGATCCGGAAGGCGCCGAAGCGCGTCAGGAGGTCAAGTTCACCGTCCGCTCCATCAACGACTTGCCCGTTTTCAAGAAGATTCCGGACATGACGATTGACGAAAAGACCGAATTCGATCCGATCGTGCTCGACGACTACCTTTCCGACGCGGATCACGAACTTTCGCAGCTGAAGATTGCCGTTTCGGGCAACAAGGAACTCAAGGTCGATGTGGACAAGAACCGCATGGTGACGATCAAGACTCCGAACATCGACTGGAACGGTTCGGAATCGGTCACGTTCACGGCGACAGACCCGGAAGGCGGCAAGGCGAGCGCGACGGTCAAGCTTACGGTCAAGTCCATCAACGATCCTCCGGTCATGACGGACATTCCCGACCAGACGATCAAGGAGAAGGAACAGTTCAAGCCGATCGAGCTCGACAAGTTCGTGACGGATATCGACCATGCGAAGAACCAGCTCAAGTGGACGATTACGGGCAACAAGGACATCAAGGTCACGCTCGATCCGAACCGCAAGGCGACCTTTGCCCTGCCTAGCAAATACTGGAACGGTTCCGAAGCGATCACGTTCAAGGTGACGGACCCGGAAGGCGCTTCCGACGAACGCACGGTGAACTTCAGCGTGGAATCGGTGAACGACGCTCCGGAATTCACGAAGAAGATCGCCGACCAGACGATCAAGGAAAAGGAACAGTTCAAGCCCATCAACCTGGGCGAAATCATCAAGGATCCGGACCACAAGCTCACCGACCTCACGCTCGACATTTCCGTCAAGGCCGCTCCGGGATCGCCGAAAGGCACGCAGCCGGAACTCCAGGTGAACGTTGACGCCAAGATGGTCGCGACAATCGCCATTCCGAACAAGTATTGGAACGGTTCGAACGTCATCACCTTCACGGTCACGGATCCGGAAGGCGCGAAGGCCGTCGCATCGGCAACGTTCACGGTCATCTCGGTAAACGACCCGCCGGTCCTCAAGGAAATCAAGTCCCAGACGATCGAGGAAAAGTCCCAGTTCGCGCCGATCAATCTTGCGGAACTCGCAAGCGACCCGGATCACGCCTTTGACAAGCTCAAGTGGACGATTACGGGCAACAAGGACCTGAAGGTCAACATCGACAAGGCGGGAACGGCCACGGTCGCCATTCCGAACCAGCTCTGGAACGGAAGCGAAAACATCACGTTCACCGTGACGGACCCGGAAGGCGCCTCCGCGCGGCAGACCGCAGTCTTTACGGTCAAGTCCGTAAACGATCCGCCGGTGATGAAGGATATTCCGAGCCAGACCATCAAGGAAAAGCAGGAATTCAAGGCGATCGAGCTCGACAACTACGTGAGCGATCTCGACCATCCGAACAGCAAGCTCAAGTGGACGATCACGGGCAACAAGGAGCTCAAGTACAAGCTTGACCCGAACCGCGTATTGACGATAATCATTCCGAACAAGTACTGGCACGGTTCCGAGACGTTCAACTTCGAGGTCACGGATCCGGAAGGCGCCAAGGATTCCCGCAAGGTGACGTTCACGGTGGAATCGGTCAACGATGCGCCGGAATTCGTCAAGAAGATCAACAACCAGTCCGTTGACGAGAAGAAGCCGTTCGCTCCGATCAAGCTCGGCGAAATCGTCAAGGATCCGGACCACAAGCTCTCCGATCTCACCTGGTCCTTTGACGTCAAGCCCGCTCCGGGCGCTCCCAAGGGATACAAGACCGGGCTTACCGTGAACGTCGATCCGAAAACGCTCGTCGCGACGGTGACCACTCCGAACAAGTACTGGAACGGTGCGGATCTCATCGAGTTCACGGTGACGGATCCGGAAGGCGCGAAGGCGACCCAGTCCGCGCTCTTCACGGTTCGCTCGATCAACGACCCGCCGACCCTGAAAAAGATCAACGACCAGATCATCATGGAAAAGGAAGAGTTCAAGGATATCAACCTGGCGGAACTGA
Organism: Senegalimassilia sp.; assembly: GCA_963652365.1. GTDB lineage: Bacteria > Fibrobacterota > Fibrobacteria > Fibrobacterales > Fibrobacteraceae > Hallerella. The sequence continues at coordinate 113,703 of CAVJTH010000004.1, read as the reverse complement.
CCTCCGACCCGGATGACGCCTTCAAGACGCTCAAGTGGACGATTACGGGCAACAAGGATCTGAAAATCGCGATATCCAAGGAAGGCGTCGCGACGATCAAGACCCCGAACAAGCTCTGGAACGGCACGGAAAAGGTGACCTTCGCGGTTACCGACCCGGCAGGGGCTTCCGCTCGGCAGACTGTCCAGTTTACCGCCAAGTCCGTGAACGATCCTCCGGTGATGAAGGACATTCCGGGCCAGACCATCAAGGAAAAGCAGGAATTCAAGGCGATCGAGCTCGACAACTACGTGAGCGACCTCGACCATCCGAACAACAAGCTCAAGTGGACGATCTCGGGCAACAAGAGCCTGAAGTTCGCCATGACCGCGGACCGCAAGGTGACCATCACGACCCCGAACAAATACTGGCACGGCAAGGAAACGGTCACGTTTACGGTGACGGACCCGGAAGGCGCGACGGATTCCCGCAAGGTGGATTTCGAAGTGATTTCCGTGAACGATCCGCCGGTCTTTGTCCGCGAAGTCAAGGACCAGACGATCGACGAAAAGCAGCAGTTCGCCGTGATCAAGCTCGATGACCTGATCCAGGATCCCGACCACAAGAAGACCGATCTCCAGTGGAGCTTCAAGGTCTCCGATGCGTCCGCAAAGCCCGCTCCGGCAAAGGCCAAGGGCAAGAAAGGCAAGAAGGCCGCTACCGAAGAAACCTCGTCGGTCGGCAAGAGCGGTCTGACGGTCGAAATCGACAATTCGCACAACGCGCGCATCGTCATTCCGGACAAATATTGGAACGGCGCAGCGAGGATTTCCTTTACGGCGACGGACCCGGAAGGCGCCAAGGCGACTTCTACCGCGCTCTTCACGGTTCGCTCGATCAACGACCTGCCCGTGATTTCGGACAAGGCGCCGACCGGCGAAACCATTCGCGAAGGCGGAAAGTTCAAGACGATCGATCTCTCGACGCTCGCGACCGACCCCGACCATCCGTCGAAGCTTCTCAAGTGGAGCTTCTCCGGCAACCGCCAGCTGCAAGTCTCCCTGAACAAGGACAACACGGTCCAGGTCAAGGTTCCAAACGCGCAGTGGCACGGCAAGGAAACCATCACCTTTACGGTGACGGACCCGGAAGGCGGCAAGGCGTCGCACAAGATGGACTTCGTCGTCACCGAAGTGAACGATCCTCCGGTCATTTCGAAGATTCCGAACCAGAAAATCAAGGAAAAGGAAACGTTCAAGCCGGTTTCTCTTGACGACCATGTCAAGGACCCGGACAACAAGCCTTCCGAAATGAAGTGGACCGTTTCCGGCAACAAGTACCTGAAGGCGGAAATCACGTCGGCGAGAAAGCTCGTCATCACCGCTCCGAACAAGTATTTCTGGTGCAAGCCCGATACGATGACGCTGACGGTCAAGGACCCGCAGGGCGCTTCGGCGACGACGACGGTCGTCTATGAAATCACCTCGGTGAACGATCCTCCGGTGATGAAGGACATTCCGGGCCAGACCATCAAGGAAAAGCAGGTGTTCAAGGACATTCCGCTCGACAGCTACGTCCATGACGCCGACCATCGGAATAGCCAGCTCACCTGGACAGCCGTCGTGAAGAAGGCGTCCGCTCCGGCTCCCGCGCCTGCGAAGAAAGCGGCGAAGAAGGGCAAGAAGTCCAAGCAGAAGGAAGCGCCGAAGGTCGAAGAGCCCAAGACCGAAAACGATCTGACCGTCACGATCGACGACAAGCATGTCGCTCACCTGAACATTCCGAACAAGTATTGGAATGGAAAGCGGACGGTTGTCTTTACGGTGACGGATCCGGAAGGCGCGAAGGATTCGCGAAGCGTCGATTTCGAAGTCGTTTCCGTGAACGATCCTCCCGTCATGAAGCCGATTCCCGCGCAGAAGATCAAGGAAAAGGAACATTTCGCGCCGATCGACCTGCTCGCACTCGTAAGCGATCCGGACCATCCGACATCTTCGCTTGCTTTCGATGTCTCGCAGCCGCGCAGTCTCAAGGCTTCCATCAACGCGAAGAAGCAGCTCGTGGTGACGACTCCCGACAAGTACTGGAACGGCTCCGAGAAGATCACCTTGACGGTGACGGATCCGGAAGGCGGCAAGGCGACCCAGCAGGTGCTCTTCGAAGTCACCCCGGTAAACGATCCGCCTGTCATCAAGGCGATTCCGAACCAGAAGATCAAGGAAAAGGAACGCTTCGAGCCGATCGATCTTTCCCGCTATGCAAGCGACCCGGACAACCGTCCGAACGAGCTGAAGTGGAAAGTTTCCGGCAACAAGAACCTGAAGGTCGAATTCCGCGGATCGCGCATGAGCGTGGCCACTCCGAACGAATACTGGAACGGTTCCGAGACGTTGACGCTCACCGTTTCCGACCCGGCAGGGGCGAGCGCCAGCGCCAAGGTGACGTTTACCGTTACCCCGGTGAACGATCCGCCGCATTTCAACAAGGTTCCGGTCCAGCAGATCAAGGAAAAGGAACAGTTCCAGCCGCTAGACTTCTCGAAGTTCATTGTCGATCCGGACAACAAGCCTTCCGAAATGCGCTGGACGCTTGACGATGGCGCGCCGGCACAGAAGGATAAGCGCGGTCGCATGGGCAAGGCAAAGCGTCCCACGGTGAAGCATCCGCTTTCCTATGACCTTTCCGATGCCGGTGTCCTGACCGTGACGATTCCGAACGAATACTGGAACGGCAAGGACAAGATTACGGTCAACGCCTACGATCCTTCGGGAGAAAAGGCTTCGATTGACGTGAACTTCATTGTTACGCCGGTGAACGATCCTCCGGTCCTGAAGAAGATTCCGGACATGGTGACCAACGAAGGCACCAAGTTCAAGCCCATCAAGCTCGACCAGTACGTGACCGATCCGGACAACAAGCCGCATGAACTGCGCTGGTCCGTCACCGGCAATCGCCACCTCGAAGTGATGATCACCGGCGGGCGCGAAGCGATCGTTCGTCCGAGCCGCGTCGATTGGTACGGCAAGGAAGCGATTACGTTTATCGTCAAGGATCCTGCCGGCGCGACGGCGAAGACGACCGTGAACTTCGAAGTGAAGCACGTGAACGCGGTTCCCGAGATTCGCCCGATTCGCGACGTCACGATGAAGGAAGACGCAAACGGCGGCGTTCTCGCGACGCTCAAGCTCGACCAGTATGTGCGCGACCGCGACAACAGCTTCAGCGAACTCAAGTGGACGATTACCGGAAACAAGCAGCTGATCGTGGAACACGACAAGGCTCGAAACATCGTCACCATCAAGCAGCCGCGCGAGAACTGGAACGGTCCTACGGAAACGATCACGTTCAAGGTGACGGATCCGGAAGGCGCCTCGGCGCAGACCTCCGCCAAGTTCACGATCATCCCCGTGAACGATCCGCCGGTCGCGATGTCCCAGTCCTACCAGACCCGCGAAGGCGAAGCGCTCAAGGTGAACGCCAAGGACGGTCTTCTGAACGGAGCGTACGATCCGGACGGAAAGCTCGATGCGCGCGTTTCGCTCGTGCGCCGTCCGCAGAACGGAAAGGTCGTCATCAACGAAAAGGACGGTTCGTTCGTCTATACGCCGAACAAGGGATTCTACGGTCTCGATGAATTCGGCTTCAAGCTGACGGACAAGGAAGGCGCTTCTTCCAAGGTCGAAACAGCGGAAATCAACGTGAACTTCAAGATGAAGGACATCCGCTCTTCGGAACCTGCCGCGACGCCCAAGTCCGCTTCTTCGGAAACGGACAAGAAGGCGACTGGCAAGCAGCGTCGCCGCCGCTAGCGGTTTTTCGAAAACTTTTCGAAGCCTCCCCCTATCGGGAGGCTTTTTATATATATTGAGAAAAAATCGGAGGACTCCTCATGAAAAAATCCCTTGCTCTTGTCGGAATCGCCATTGCAGGCATTCTCGCTTCCGCCTGTTCGTCGTCTAGCTCTTCGAGCGAAGCGTCTCTCGCCGAAAAATGCGCCGGCGGTCTCTCGGAAGAATGCCTCGAAGGCGCGACATGGAACCTGAACGGCCTTTACGCCCCGAGCGAAGACGGCTCCTACCAGCTCTCGACGCACGCCTTTTCGAGCCCGTCTGTCCTTGTCTTTACAAGCGACAAAAAGGCGGGCAAGCTGTTCAGCCTCACCTATTCGACGGACCCTAGCGTCGAAAACATCCAGGGCGGAGAGGATAGCGGCGTGTGGTCCATCGAAAACGGCGCTCTGCGTCTGCAGTTTGACAACTTCGGAACTTTTCACATGGACACGACGATGCAGATAAACGCGACCATCGGAACCCTGGGTTCCTCGATCAGCCTGAATCTCGGCGGAAAGATTCTCCATAACAAGGCCATCGCGGAAGGGGGCATCGAAATTTTCACGGCCGTCGAAAAGTAGCGAAAAAGAATTTCACAAATCCAAGGCTCCCGCTATCGGGAGCTTTTTCGTTTTCTAGATTTGGGCATTATGGAAATGGAAACACGCTACAATTCGAAAGCCGTCGAAGCCCGCTGGCACGACGCATGGGACAGGAACAACGATTTTGCACCAAGCGGAAAGGGAAAGCCGTTTTCCGTCGTCATTCCTCCGCCGAATGTCACCGGCGCGCTGCATCTGGGACACGCGCTGAACGATACGCTCCAGGATATCCTGGTCCGCTACCGCCGAAAGACCGGCCGCGACACGCTCTGGATCCCGGGAACGGACCATGCGGGAATCGCGACGCAGGCGGTCGTCGAAAAGAGACTCTTTCAGGACGAGCACAAGACGCGTCACGACATCGGCCGCGATGCGCTGGTCGAACGCATCTGGAAATGGAAGGACGAATACGAAGCCCGGATTACAAGACAGCTGAAAAGCCTCGGCGTGAGCTGTGACTGGAGCCGCCAACGCTTTACCCTCGATCCGGTCTGCGCCAAGGCGGTTCGCCACGCGTTCTTCAATCTTTTCAGGAAAGGCCTTATCTACCGCGGCAAGCGTCTCGTAAACTGGGACACGAAACTCCAGACCGCGGTCGCCGACGACGAAATCTATTACGAGACCGTCAAGGGGCATTTCTGGACGTTCAAGTATCCGTTAGCGGACGGTTCGGGCTACATCCCCGTTTCGACTACCCGTCCCGAAACCATCATGGGCGATACCGCCCTTGCGGTCCATCCGAACGACGAGCGCTACAGGAAGTATATCGGCAAGATGCTGAAGGTTCCTTTTGTCGGGCGCGAAATTCCGGTGATTGCGGACGCGCTTCTGGTCGATATGGATTTCGGTACGGGTTCCGTGAAAGTCACCCCGGCGCACGATCCGAACGACTATGCGACAGGGCTTCGTCACAAGCTCCCGATGATAAACATCATGAACGACGACGGCAGCCTGAACGAGAACGCCGGCGAGTTCAAGGGGCTCAAGGGACAGGCGGCTCGCGACGCGGTCGTCAAGGGACTCGAAGATCTCGGGCTTCTGATCAAGGTGGAAGATCACGAGATGCAGGTGGGACACTCCGACCGTTCGAAGACAGTCATCGAACCGTATCTGAGCGACCAGTGGTTCGTGAAGATGGATGTCCTCGCCGAAAACGCGATGAACGCGGTGAAATCCGGCGAAATCAGGATTATTCCCGAACGCTATGCGAACAAGTATCTGGACTGGCTCGCCGAAAAGCGCGACTGGTGCATCAGCCGTCAGCTCTGGTGGGGGCATCGCATCCCGATCTGGCACACGGACGCTTCGGAAGACGAACTGAAAAAGACGTTCGGTTCGCGGGAAGACATCTATTTCTATCCGGCGCAGAACGGAGGCTTTCTCGTGTGCAGCCGCGAAGAGAATCTTTCGGAAGACCTGATTCCGGGACACAGGCTCGAACAGGAAGCGGACGTTCTCGACACGTGGTTCTCGAGCGGGCTTTGGCCGCACAGCACGATGGGATGGCCGGACGACACCGAGACGCTCAAACGCTACTACCCCACTTCCGTGCTCGTGACCAGCCGCGACATCATCACGCTCTGGGTCGCCCGCATGGTCCTCTTCAGCCAGGAAAACATGGGCACGGTTCCGTTCCACACGGTTTACATCCATCCGAAGATTCTCGACGGCAACGGCCAGACGATGAGCAAGTCCAAGGGAAACGGCGTCGATCCGATGGACATCGAAGAGAAATACGGCACGGACGCTCTCCGCTTCGTGATGGCGAGCCTCTGCACCGACAACCAGGATGTGCGCCTGCCGGTGAAAAAGGAAAAGCAGCCGGACGGACGCGAAATCAACACGTCCGAAAAGTTCGAAATCGGCCGCAACTTCTCGAACAAGCTGTGGAACGCCTGCCGATTCCTCTACCCGCACCTCGAACAGGCCGGTGCGCTTTCGAAAGAAATGCTCCCGATGGATTCCCAACTCTTCAAGCTGGAAGACTTCTGGATTCTTTCGCGCCTGAATTCGACCATTGCGGATGCGACCCGGATGCTCGAACAGTTCCATTTTGCGGAACTCGCCGGCTTCCTCTACCGCTTCGTGTGGGACGACGTGTGCTCCAGCTATCTCGAAATCAAGAAGTCGGTCATTAACCGGGAAACGCTCGACGCGGAAAAGAAGAACGCGATGGCGATTCTTTCGCACGTGCTGCGCGGCGTGATCGACCTGCTGCATCCGGTGATGCCGTTCATTACCGAAGAGCTGAACGCGACGCTCTTCCCGGGCTCCGAACGAGTCATCCAGAGCCCGTGGCCCAAGGCGGACGAGAGCCTTGTCAACCTGGATATCGAGAAATCCTTTGACCGCGCCTTTGCGGTCGTCGAAGCGGTTCGCGGAGCAAGGGGACGCTACAAGGTCAGCCCGGCGACAAAGCTCAAGGCGGTCCTCAGCGTTGACGATTCGGCGACGGAAAGCTCCATTCGGGAATGCGCTTCGATCATCACGGAACTCGGCGGTCTCGAATCGCTCTCCATCGCGGTGAAGGCTCCGAAGCCCAAGTTCAGCGCAAGCGCGGTCGTCCCCGGCGGCGAACTCTATATCCCGCTCGAAGGAATTCTCGACCCGAAGACGGAAATCGAACGCCTCGAAAAGGAAATCGAAAAGGCGAAGGCCTTTGCCGCTTCCATCGAACGCAAGCTGTCGAACGAGAAATTCGTAAAGGGCGCTCCCGAAGCAGTCGTGAACGCCGAAAGGACGAAGCTCGCGACGCAGCAGGACATTATCGCGAAGAACGAAAAGGCGCTTGAAGAGCTGGCGTGATTCATCGCCTAGACGCTTTCCGATTCAAAAGCCTCGGCTGACCGCCGAGGCTTTTCGTCTTTGCATGCGATTGCCTGAAAATATCTATCTTTATTTGAAACAATGAAAACAGAACGGATTACCGACATCGCGTGCCAAGACATTTCGAATCTCGCAAGACGTAGGCGGCACATCCTTTGCCGGAATGCGAAAATTCAACAAGGAGCAGCTACTCCGCATTGTCGAAAACGGTACGAAGCCTTTGGCGAAGGAAAAATCTGATTTTATGAAACTGGCTATCGACGCGCGAATGATCGACCGTTCCGGAATCGGCACGTGCATTCGGGAATGGTTGTCGCGTGGAAACTATTCCATCGTTCTGGGCAAGCGGGAAAATCTCTCTCTTCGCGAAAAAAGCGGTGTCGAATTCTTGCCGTTCGACTGTTCGATCTACGGCTACAAGGAACAGCTGGCGTTTCCCTACCGTTCCTTGCGAAAACGGAAACCGGATGTCTTGCATGTTCCCCACTGCAACATTCCGCTGCTTTACCGTGGAAAGCTCATCGTGACGATTCACGACTTGACTCATCTGATATACCCCCAGTTTCTCCCCAATCGCCTCGTGGGCTGGTACTTCAAGTTCATCTTCTGGATTGCCTGCAAGAAAGCCGACCACATCTTGACGGATTCCGAAAGCACAAAACGCGACATCATGCGGTTTTTCCATACGAAAGCCGACAAGATTACGGTCGCTCCCCTGGGAGTCGGCAGGGAATTTGTCAAGAAGCCGAAAGAGTCTGTCGATTACGTCTATGACAAGTTTTCGATTCCGCGAGACAAGAAGCTCCTGCTCTATGTCGGAAACCTGCTCCCCCACAAGAACCTCTCGACGCTCCTGGAAGCGCTTTCGAAAATGTCGGAACGCGAAAATTGCCGTCTGATTCTCGTGGGAAAGGCCTTTGACGGTCGAACGGAGGCTATGAACGACAGGGATTTGGGGATTTCCGACCTGATCGTCCATGCGGGAATCGTCTCCCAGGAAGACCTGGTGAGCCTTTACAACGTCGCGCATCTTTTTGTCTTGCCGTCGCTCTATGAAGGATTCGGGCTTCCCGTCCTGGAAGCTTTCGCCTGCGGAACGCCTGTCGCCTGCTCCGATACGTCATCCTTGCCGGAAGTCGGGGGAAGTCTCGCCCGCTATTTTCATCCTACCGACCCGGACGACATGGCGCGCGTCATTTCGAAGGCCTTGGCGGAGGAAAGAAAGACCGACGAGTATCTATCGTGGGCTTCACGTTTTACTTGGGACCGATCCAGCGACGCCATCCAGCTTGTCGCGCGGCAAGTCCTTGCGCATGACCGATGAAAAAGAAGTGGCTCGTATTTTTTCTCAAGCTCCTGGTAAGCCTCTCGGGAATCCTTTTCGTCTTCTACAGGATTCCGCTGGAAGAAATCGAAAGGAACTGGACATCCGAGACGCTCTCGTGGCTCTTGCTGCTCCTCCTGTTTACGCTCGTTTCCATGCTAATCCAGGCAAACCGATGGCGGGGACTTCTTCTTGATGCCGGAAAGAAGATTCCCTTTCGGACTTTTTACGCCTATGTGGCCATCGGATATTTTTTCACCGCCTTTCTGCCGGGAGGCTTTGGCGGCGACATTGTCAAGACCCTGACCTTCGGAAAGCGCTTTCGGCAGACATCGAACTCCGTTGCCGCCATCTTGATTTCGCGCATCCAGGGACTGCTGATGCTGTTTCTCCTGTTTTTCGTTTCGCTCCCCTGGGTCTATGTACATTACTCGATGTCGGGCTCCTATGCCATCGGAATGCTTGTCGCCCTGTCTTTGTCCGCAGCCGTCTTTGTCCTTTGCCTGTTTTCCGACAAGATCGGCTTTCTGAATTTTCTGTCTCGGCACTTGAGCTTCGTTCCAAAATTGCAGGCTTCCCTGCTTGTCTATCGAAATCACAAGAAACAGTTCTTTCTTTCCTTCCTGGATTCCCTGTGGCTCCAGCTGCTTGTCTTTGCCACGTCGTATGGCTACCTGAGATCTGTCGGCATTTCCCTGGATTTTAGGCTGGTCATCGTCTTTACGGCCATTACGGTTATCGTCACCATGCTGCCGATTTCGTTGAACGGAATCGGCGTCAGGGAATGGGTCACGATCAGTCTCTATACGGGAATCGTCGGAATTCCCGCCGACAAGGTCCTTGCCGGGCACCTGCTGGGATATGTACTGATCCTGTTTCAAGCGATTCAGGGCGCTGTTGTCCTTGCGTTCCAAAAGCGAATTACCTAATCCCGGTCTCCAAAGATTTACAAATTCCGGACGAACGCCTTTTCGAAAAGAATTGTAGTTTGAAAGGGCAACCCTTAACGCGAGGATTCGGAATATGCAGGTTTTCATCACGGGCGGAACGGGCTTTATCGGGCACTACGTGGCGCGCGAACTTTTGGAAAACGGGCACCGGCTCACGATTCTCTCCAGGCATCCCGACAAGATTCCCTACCTTTCGAACCATCCGGACGTAACGCTTCTCGAAGGCACCATCTACGACGCGGCGACCATCGCGCGAGGCCTTGAACGTTGCGAAGCCTGCATCCATATCGCCTTTGGCTGGGGCGAAACTCCCCTTTCGATGCTCGAAAACGACACCCGGGTGACCGTCCTCGTCTTGCAGGCCGCGGCAAAGGCCGGATGCAAGAAGTTCATCTACACATCGAGTACGGCGGCGATGGGAAAGTTTCGCCCGTTGATGAACGAGAACGTCGCGAATCTTCCCATTGACCTCTACGGGGCGACAAAAGCCGCCGGCGAAGCCTACGTGCTGGGATTTCGCGGAACCGCGATGAAGCGAAACATCATCCGTCCGGGATACACGTTCGGAGGCCCCGCGTTCGGTGCGCACGATGGTGTTTCCCAGCCGGACAGGCGTTTTGCGCAGATCGCGCAGGCCATTGTGCGAGGAAGCGTCATCCATCTGATACGGAACGACGGGACGCAGTTTATCGACGCGGCTTCCCAGGCAAAGCTCTTTCACAGGCTGCTCGACAGCGATTTCAACGAGGAAATCTTCCTGGGGCTCGGCAAGAGCTGGATTTCGTGGAAGGGCATCGCCGAAAGGATGCTCGAAGTCTATGAAGCGTTGACAGGCAAGAAGAGCGCCGCGAAAATCGAGGAACAGGATCTCGGCTGGTCGGAAAAGCCGATGCTGTTTTCCGTCGAAAAGATTGCGGAAGCGTTCGACCTCCATTTCGACGCCCACGCCGAAATGGAACGGCATATCCGGTGGCAGTTGGAAACTACTCTAGCGAATCCCTGAGAAAGCGAATCGCTTCGTGGCGCGAAGGGCTCAGCGTTTCGTAAAGTTCCAGAACGCGCGAAAGCTGCCTCTTTCCGGGGAGAATGTACTTTTCGAAGTCGAGAATCCCTTTTTCCGCGCTCAGGAAGCAATACGCGCCGAGAGCCTGCATCAGGCGCTGGAGGCTTGCCTGCAAGAAGAGCGTCCAGGCTTCTTCGCGGATAAAGGACTGGGCGCACAGCGGATACGCCTGATACCATTCGTCGAAGAAGTCCGCGACCAGGTCTTCGGAAAGCTGGACATAGGGATCCCACAGGAGCGACGCGATATCGTAGAACATGGATCCGCGGCGCGCGCCCTGGAAATCGACGAATCCGATTTCCGAATTCGACCGCACCATGACGTTTTGCGACTGGAAATCCCGATGCATCAGGACTTTCGGATGCGTATCGACCATGCAGGCGAGCGTCGAAAAGAAGTTTTCCACGGCTCGCGGCAATTCGGAAAGTCCTTGTCTCCGTTCCAGGTAGTTGGCGCGAAAATAGTCGGTTTCCCACTTGAGCGCCGCGTAGTCGAAACGTCTCGCCGCGATATCCGGGCGCGAAAGAAAGAACTTGGGACTTTCCCCTTGCCACTTGAGCAGCGCTTCGATCGTTGCGGGATAAAGTATCCGGATGTTCCCGGGGTTCGGTTCCTCGCCATTTCGTACAAGCGAAAGCAGCGTGCTTTCTCCCATGTCCTGCATGAGAATCTGGGCGAAGACCTCATCGACGGCCCAGATTTCCGGTGTCGGGAGCCCGAAGGCGGAAAAGGACTTTCCATACGAGGCAAAGTGCCTGAAGTCATCGTCGGCGGAAACGTTCGTCTGGAGAATCGCGGTCTTTCCGTTTTCGGAAATCCGGTAATACTTGCGAAGCGAACCCGCGGAACCGGCAAGCTTCCACGTAGCGGCTTCGGTAAAGCCTTTGGCGTCAAGGACGGTCTGGATGTTGGGAGAAACTTGCGGTAGGCTGGAATTCATAGGGCTTCCTCGGATGTTTTTCCACAATATATCATTCTAAATTGCAAAATTGTCAAAAATTCGACAAATCCCGAAAATATTTTTCGGAATTTCCATTGCCATCTTTCACGGGCTTTTTTATTTTCTTGGCGGATATGAAACACGCACGCATGATGATGAACAACTGGTGGTGGTGCACTTCGATAGCGGAGTTCGCGTTCTAGCCTTTTGTGAAAATCGTGCATGGCAAGCGGCTCCGTCTTATCGGAGCCTTTTTTTGTGCTTGAAAAACGAACCAAGGAAAAAAAATGACCAAAAGAACAGACAGCGTCTATCTCGCCCTCGAAGGGGAACGCTACACGCCCTTTTCGCTCGCGAAGAAGCTCGGCGCAAAGGCAATCCTCGAATCGGCATCCTTTTCCGAAGGAGCGAACCGCTATTCCATTCTCATGCTCGAAGAAGCGTTCCATGTCGTCGAAGACGACGAAGGCGTCGCCGTGGTCGTCGATGGAAAGCGAGAGCCCTGCCGCTCGGCGAAGGACATTCTCGATGCGCTGGAAGGCATTGCGTCCGAGAACGAGAAGCCCGCGAAGATTCCCCTGCCCGCATCCGGAATCGGATTTCTTTCCTACGAGTTCTGCGCGCGTTGCGACACGATCCGCCTTTCGCGCCAGGAAGATTCGCTGAAGATTCCCGAAGCCGAATTCGTCGTGGGACATGTCTATATCGTGTTCGACCACTTTACGGAAACGCTCCACGTGTTTGGCCTTAACTACGACGAACACGCGATCGATCTCGAAAAGGCCATTCGCGACATCCGCAAGAAGCTCTCGAATCTCGACTTTTCCTACCTGGAAGATCCGGAAGACGACTATCCGTACAAGGTCATCACGGACTTGAAAAAGAGCCATGACGAATATGTACGCAACGTCACGGAACTGAAGAAGCGGATTGTCGCGGGAGACATCATCCAGGCGGTGCCTTCCCGGCGACTGCAGATAGAATCCGAAATTCCCGCGCTAGACGTCTATCGCAGGCTGCGCACGCTGAATCCTTCGCCCTATCTTCTCTACATCGATTTTGGAAAGTACCAGCTTGTCGGATCGTCGCCGGAAAGCCTTGTGCGTTCGCGAGGCGGTCGCTCGTCGATTCGTCCGATCGCGGGTACGTGTCGCCGCGGAAAGAACGACGTGGAAGACGAATTCCTGAAAGAAAGGCTCTCGAGCGATCCGAAGGAGCGCGCCGAACATCTGATGCTCGTGGACCTCGCGCGGAACGATCTCGGTCGCGTCTCGGAACCCGGGACGGTGAAAGTCACGCGCAACATGGAGTGTGAACTTTTTAGCCACGTCATTCATCTGGTTTCCGAAGTGGAAGGCAAGACGCGGCATGATCTGAAGCCCATCCAGGTGCTGCGCTCGGCGTTTCCGGCGGGTACGGTCAGCGGAGCGCCCAAGATCAGCGCGATCGAAATCGTCTCGTCGCTCGAACGGGAAAAGAGGAACTTCTACGCGGGAGCGGTCGGCTATCTCGACGCGGACGGGGATCTCGACTTCTGCATCGCCATTCGCTGCGCGCTCAGACAGGGAAACGTCTGGACGCTCCAGGCCGGGGCGGGCATCGTCTATGCGTCGGATCCGGAACGCGAATGGGAAGAGACCGGCGAAAAGCTCGGCGCGATGGTCCAGGTCGTCGAAGCGAAGAAGAAGTAAACCTTATCGAGGATAAATCCATGATAGTCATCATCGACAACTACGATTCTTTTACATACAACGTCTTTCAGTCGATTACGAGCATCACGACAGAACCGGTCAAGGTTCTCCGTTCGAAGGAATGTTCCATCGAGGATATCGAAAGGCTTTCGCCTTCGCACCTGATCGTCTCTCCGGGTCCGGGGCGTCCCGAAGATGCGGGCGTTTCCGTCGAGGCGATTCGCCACTTCGCCGGCAAGGTGCCGATTCTCGGCATCTGTCTCGGTCACCAGGCGATCGGATACGCGTTCGGAGCGAAAATTGTCCAGGCGAAGTTCATCAAGCACGGCATCGTGGAAGAAATGGACATTGACGGACGCGGGCTTTTCCGAAGCATCGGAAAAAAGGGAACGTTCATGCGCTATCATAGCCTGGTCATCGACGAACAGACGCTTTCGGACGATTTCGAGATCACGGCCCGCGCAAAGGACGGCGACATCATGGGCATTCGGCACAGGACGCTCGATATCGAAGGCGTGCAGTTTCACCCGGAATCGATTGCGGCGAAAGACGGAGAGGCCTTTTTCCGGGCGTTTCTCAATTACCGGCGCGAAGCGCTTCCCGTCGCGGAAATTCTGAAGAAGATCGCTCTTCGGCAGGACCTGCAACAGGAAGAAGCGGATCTTTTCATGGAAACGCTGACCGACGGGATGCTCGACGAGCGGCAGACCGCGGCGATTCTCGCGGCTCTTGCGGTCAAGGGACCGGCCGCGTCGGAAATCGCGGGATGTGCGGCAGTGCTCAGCCGAAAGAAGACGCCCTTTCCGTTCGACAAGACGCGCGACGTGGCGGAAATCGTCGGAACGGGTGGCGACAGCAAGGGGAGCTTCAACATCAGCTCCTTTTCCGCGCTGGTCTGCGCGAGCTGCGGATGTCCGGTCGCGAAGCACGGCAACCGGGCCGTTTCGAGCAAGTCCGGGGCTGCGGACTTTTTCGAGGCGCTGGGATTCAATATTCGCCTTTCGCCCGAAAAGGCGGCGGAAGTTCTCGAAAAGACCGATTTCGTCTTTCTCTTTGCGCAGGTCTATCACAGCGCGATGCGCTTCGCGGCGCCCGTCCGGAAGGTTCTGGGAATTCGCACCATCATGAACCTGATCGGCCCGCTGACGAATCCCGCCGACGCGAAATACCTGATGCTCGGCGCCTACGGCAAGGAGCTGTTGAAGCCGATGGCGGAAGCGGCAAAGCTGCTCGGGGCGAGACATGTGCTGGTCGTTTCGAGCGAGGACGGCTTTGACGAGATTTCACCGAGCGTCCTGACCTACGTCTATGAAATCGACGAGGAAAACCAGTCCTACGAATATCTGCTCGACCCGTCGGAATTCGGCGTTCCCGCTCTGAACGACGAAGACCTGCGCGGCGGAACCGGCGAAGAGAACGCGCGAATCGCCCTTGAACTCGCAAGCGGCAGAGGAAACCCGACGATACGCTACGCGGTCCTCCTGAACGCCGGCGCTACGCTCTACACGGCCCGCAAGGCGAAGTCCCTCAAGGAAGGGTTCGAAATGGCGCAACGCGCTCTCGATAGCGGAGCGGTCCTTCGAAAGATCGAAGCGGTCCGGAAGGCGACAAACGCCTAGAGTCGCGCTTCAAGTGCAAAAGTCCCGAAGGCTTCGGGACTTTTTTCGTCAAAGGGAAAATCAGAAATTCTTTTCGATTGCGGCGACAAGCGTGGTCTTCGGGACCGCGCCGACGATGTTTCCGACCTCGACGCCGTTCTTGAAAAGCTTCATGTTCGGGATGTTCGTGATGCCGAATCGGTTGCAGAGACCTTCGTTTTCATCGACGTTCACCTTGGCGACGACCAGCTTTCCGTCGTATTCCAGGGCGAGCTCTTCCATGACGGGACCCATCATCTGGCAAGGCCTGCACCATGTCGCCCAGAAATCGACCAGCACCAGGCGGCCAGAATTGATCACTTCGTCAAAATCCTTTTCGTTCACATTGAGTACGGACATCGCAGAACCTCGCTTGTTTTCGCTAAAATAGCTATTTTTTGTTTCCACGAGTATTCCGATGCCTCTTTTTGCGATCCTTGTCACTTTTTTTCTCGCCTTTTCCCCGGCAATCGCCGTCGAGGAACTGAGCACGGCGCGCAAGGGCGCGGCATCTCGCGAAGTCGCCGAGCGGACATACGACCTGGAAGGCCAGAAGGCGGAATGGGTCCTGGGAACCTCCCTCTTTGGAAATCCCGACCTGGAGTTCCGCTCGATGGGACTTTCCGCTCCGTCGAGACGCCTCCCTTCAAAGCTCGCCGGAATTTTCACCTTTCCCCTATCCTTCGACGCGACGCAGCTTTCGCTGTTCGGGGAAAACGGCATCATGAAGGAGAACTTCGCGCGGGGAATCCCGGTCGATACGCCCGTGACGCGGATCCTCTGGGAGCGCTACGCGTTTAACGGGAACGCGTTCGGCCTGGACTTTCGACGACTGCTGCTCGACAGCATCGAACTGGACATCGGCATGGCGAGCTATTCCGACGACGGCTCGGACGAGTTCCGCTACCAAGACGTGACGCACCAGCCGTTCTTTGCGCTCGGCCGCGATTCTTCGCAGATTCCCTTTTCGGGCAGGAACCTTTCGACCGGCACGACGCATTTCAAGCCGGCCGTCACGTGGTTTCTTCCCCGGGGCGAAGTTTCGGCAAGCCTGAGCTATCTGCGCGTGAAGAACGACGACGCGCCTCCCTACCGCTATCTCCAGGATTCGACGAACTATTCGAGCATTACCTACCTCAAGCGGCCTTTCGAAACGGACCTGAACTCGTTTACCTACGGCATCCGCGGAAAGATTCGCCCGGTAAGCGTGCTCGAAGCGAGCGCGAGCGTTTACAGCGGAAAGCACGAAATCGCATACGACAGCCTGGTGAATCTCGTCGAAAGCGTCCGGGACACGGTAAGCGCGGCTGGAATTGTCTATAAGGATACGACCTGGATGGGCATAAGGGACGAGGTCCTCTACGAAACGGTCAACGGCGACGGCGAGATTTCGCTAAAGACGCCTCTTCATCCGACGCTTCGGATGGAATACGAATTCACGGAGGCGAACTCCCGGTTTCGACAGGACCGCGAACTCTATTACCTGGAAATTTCGGACAGTTTCCGGTTTGCCGATTTTCGCTTCCAGGGCGGCGCGCTGCGCAATTCGAACCTTTTCGATTCCGTCGAGGTGAAGCGGATGATTTCCGGGTATCTGACGCTTCGCCTTCCCTGGCATGTCGCACTCAAGGGCTCGTTCAAGAACGACGTGCGGTTCCCGGATGTCGATGAGCTCAAGCTCTTCAACCGTGGACGCTACGCCTATCCGAACGAGAACCTGAAGCCCGAGGAACGGTTCCGCATGACCGGGGATCTGGAATGGGACGCGGGCGGAATCTTTTACGGAACGGGACTTCGGTACGAATACGCGAATTCTCCCATCAAGCCGAGATGGGTTTCCGGCGAAGGCCTTGAATCGATCGAAGGGGCCTACCAGTGGATAAACCTGAAAAACGCGGAAGCGCTCGACTGGTATGTCGCGGTCGGATTCGGACTGGGAAACTGGCGCTTCTATCTGGAACGCGAACAGGCTCTCGCCAAGCAGAACCGCCCGATCGACGTGGCAAGCCTCTACTACAAGGGCTACATTCGCTGGCAGGACAAGTTCGTGAGGAATCGTCTCGGCGTGAGCATCGGCTTTGACTTTACCTGGTTCGGCAACCGCACCGACATCCAGACGAACGAATACGACGAACTGGAACTGGTCGAGCTGAAGCACTACCTCGCGCTGAATTTCGAAGCCCGGATGCGGATTCTCTCCTTTTCGCTCTATACGCGCATCGACAACCTGAACCACAGCCTCTACGAACCGGCGAGCGGCTACCGCCCGGAAGGCGTCCGATTCCTTTACGGGATTACGTGGAGCTTTGACAATTAAGCGCCTGTGTCAGAGTTTTTTTCAGAGCTTGGCGAGGAGAACCTGGAGCTTGGAAATCGCAAAGCGAGCCGTTCAGCGCTTAGTGGATAGCGCTTAGAGTCGCAGAGCGAGCCGTTACTTTCTGTCAAAAGGTTTTTGTCGCCAAGCGACCCGTTTCCGCCTGGCGGCGGTGGGAGCGCCTGCCCGGCGAGGGGCAAGGTAGGGGGACCTTTCGGAGTTGCGAAGGCCAAGGTCCCCCTTCCTTGCATCCACCCCCTCGGCCACGCTTTTTAGAACAGCGGACGTTTAGATTTAGGGAACAGGGAGTATTTGCGGACATCTAAACTTTTGGAAACAGGTTGGCGAGCTTGTCAAGCAAAACACACAACTCCAAGTTCCGCTTATGTTAGAACCTAAATGTCCGCAAAACTCCACCCTCCACTCTTCACTCTCAACACTCAACGGATTCCTGACTCCTCTCGACCAAGCACCGACTAATCATCCTCGCTCCTCAATTCGACCCGATACATCACGGGCCAAAGCTTTCCGGTTATCCAGAAGAACTTGCCGTCAAAGGCGATGCCGTTGAGCACCTCCGCCCGAGCGTCGCGCTTGCGGACATTCTGAGCGATCCGCGAAAAATCGTACCACCGGAGAACCTTCCCCGTCTGCGGGTCGATCGCCGCGATGGAATCCGACTGCCACACGTTCGCATAGAGAATCCCGTTTGCCGTTTCCAGCTCGTTCAGGAACCGGACCGGCGTATCGCCGTCCCGCACAGAGAGCGTCCGAAAGACGTTCTTTTCGCCGGGCGAAAGGAAGTACAGCGTATCGCTTCCGTCGGACATCGCCAGGGCGTTTTGGTACAAGGTAATGCCCCAGCCTTCCGTACGAATCGGAAAGGAACCTTTGCGCCGGAGCGTTTTCGCGTCCAGGACAAAGGCGACGCCTTCTTTCCAGGTGAGCCAAAAGATGTCGGATCCGAACTTGACCGATCCCTCGCCGAAATAGCGGGATTCCAGCGCAACGGAATCGCTTGCTGGCATTCCCGGAGCGGGATAGCGGTAAAGGCGCGAAGCTCCGTAGATCCCCGTGGATTCGTAGAGAACCTTGCCATCAAGGAAAAGCCCTTGCGTGAAATGTTCCGAAGAATGTTCCGCGGAATCCAGGACGGAAAAGCTCCCGAGCGCTGCGGCAAACAGAACTGCAAGCATCACTTTTCAAGCCAGATGTCCGGCCAGCGGTCGTTCGCCGTGTGGAAAGTCAGGCGCGCCGCGGTCTTTGCCGGAGTGCCGATTTCCCACAGGTAGAGCTCGTAGTCGTAGATGTCGTGGTCGTGGCCTTTTGCGGTCGCTCCCCAGACAAGCCACTTGCCGTCCGCGGAAATGCGCGGAAAGTATTCGTGCGAACGCCTGCCCGGAAGGTCCATGAGCCTTGCCGCCTTCGGAATGCCGAAAAATCCGATTTTTTCCTGCTGCACGCCGTCCTTGACCGTGAACCAGAGGATTTCGCTCGGAGCCGCCGTTCCGCCGTTGCCCGTGGGATTGACGCGGTAGATGCGCTTGCCGTCTGCGGTAAAGTCTATCTGGCAGCCGTCGCCGGACTTGTTCCATTTCTTGTTCGCCAGATCATAGATGCCCGTTTCGCGCAGGGATCCGCGGAGCGTGATCGCGAGATACTTGCCGTCGGGCGACATGTTCGGTTCCTGCAGGATGACGCCGTCTTCCCCAAAGGCCTTCTTGCCGTCGAGGACGAGCGTTTCTTCGCCGGTTTCGAGAACCTTTCGATAGACGTTCGCTCCGCGGGAAAACACGATGGTCTTTCCATCCGGACGGAAGGTTCCCCAGGTCGCGTTGTCCGCGACCTTCCTTTCGTTTTCGCCGGTTACGTCAACCAGCCAGAGATCCCACTTTTCCGGATAGTTGGCATCGTTTTCCGGAGTCCAGCCACCCTTTGAACGCGTGAAGAGGACGGTCTTTCCATCGGGAGAAAATCGCGGAAACCAATCGACGTTCGTCGAATTGGTGAGCTGCTTCGGGTCGCTGCCGTCGGCGTTCATCAGCCACAGGTCATGCGTGGAATGGCTGCGGGAACTCGACCAGACAATTTTTCCGGAAAGCTTTCCCTTGAGCGCGGCGAGAGCCGCCGATTCGTCGGATGTCGGAGCGACCGGGGCGCCGGTCGGGGCCTCGTCGGCAAGGGCGAAGGAGCAGGCGACAAGAGCGAAAAATGCTGTCAATTTCAAACGATTCATATTTCCTCGATTTTTTAGTTCAAGATAAAAATATCATTTTAAGGTTTGCAGCAGGGAGTCCAGGCGAGCGGTCAGCTTGGCGGCGCCCGTTACGTTCAAATGGTCATAATCATACGCCATTTCGTCCGGATAGTCATGATCCCCCATCCTGTTTTCGTCAAGATAATGGAAATTGGGATATTTTTGCCGAAGGGCTTCGACATCCTGCAAAATCTGAAAAGCCGCGCTTCGCCGCATACCGTATTTTCCATAGGAACCCGTATTCCGGTATTGAGGCGCAAGCGGGAAAACAATGCCAACAACCAGGATGTTTTTGCTTTGCGCTGCGGAAAGCAGCTTGACCAGCGATTGGTAATCCTGTTCGTAGGATGTCGGATCGTCGCTTCGCGTCGAATCACTTAAAATTTCAATCGAAGTTTTTCCTCCAAGCCAGCCCAAGGATTCGTGGATGGGAGAGAATCCTCTTTCGACAATTCGACTGGCATATTCCTCATCGGAAGGAACCGGAGCATTTTCGCATAGTTCCAAAAAACCGTCCGGAAGACCATTTTTCCAGTAATCATGATGGAAATCATAGATAAATCCTTTAGCCTTCAAGTAAAGATTGGATGTGTAGCTTGAATCGTATTCCATCCATAAATCCGGAGAAATTTCGACAACGATTGTTTTCAACCGGGAAGAATGCTCTAGCAAATAATTTGACGTCAGGAAATAGGGAATATTCATATCGCAAGGAATTGTCGCCATGTTCAAGCTCCAGGATTTCAGAACTTTGGCATCAACCCCTAACGCCGCTCGCGATGAGCCCAAGATGGCGACTTCCATCGAATCCTTGAATTTCCAAAAAAGCTTCATCTTGTAGCTGAGAAGCGCATATGTCGGATTGTCCAGATATACCCCCGCGCTGTCGGGGTCGAGTTCGACATCCTGCGAAGAAGAATTCGCCACCCACAGGTCCGGATGCCAGAGTTCGGTGCCCTGCGCAAGTTCGAGGACGCTCGAATCCGAGATGTCGACGAGCGCGATCTTCGAGTGCGCGCCCCCTGCGTCCGTGAGGGTCGCGATAGCGAGTTCTTCCCGTCCGCGGACCCATTCCGTGTGGTCGAAGGCGTAGCCGGCGGACGACGGTACCATTTTCGAAAGCTTGCCCGAGCTGTCCGCGATTAGCAGCATTTCGTGCGCGTCGTAGCTTTTTCCAGCGAAGGACTTGCCCGTCTCGCCGCCGAAGTCGAGGAAGAGCGTCTCCTTGGAGGAGTCCGAGAGCGACGCGTTGCAGGCCTGCTCGCCCGAATACCAGACCGATTCCTTGCCGTCCGCGCTTGCCCGGAGAAGGCGCGCGCCGCTTACCGCAAGATTCCCATCCGCGGACACGCCGCCGTTGTACGTCCCGTCGAGGAGCTTCTCCGGCGTCCCGAAGTTCCCGCCCGAGAACGGGACTGCCCACGTCGAGCCAAGCTTCCACTCCGCGGCGTCCGAGTTGTTGCCCGCGCTCGTCACATAGACTACCTGCGTGTCCGCTCCGACGACCCGCCACCGCGGAATCGCCGCGCTTTCCACGTCGAGCTTCACGAGGTTCGAGCCCTTCGCGTCGAGGTCGCGCACATAGAGGTCCGACTTGCCGGAAATTCCCTCGGGACGCGTGCAGAAGGCGACGCGCTTCCCGTCCGGGGAGATGGCCGGGTGGTAGGCGTCGAGCGTGTCGAGGATTTCCGTGACGGTGAGCGAAGCGTTCCAGTAGTTGACAAACGCCAGGTTGCCGCTTTCGTCCTTTCGGAAGGCGAGCTTTGCCCGGAATGTTCCCAGTTTTTCTTTCAAGTCGTTCGAAGACGCCTTGACTTGGACGGGAGAATCCGAAGCCTGGCCGTTCTTGTCTAGATAGACCGCATCGGGAATCTTTCCCAGGGCGAGGCGAAATCCCACGTAGTCCGCAAAGGTGGAAGAGGTCACCGCATAGACGTCGCCACGCGAGTAGAGCGTCATCGCTTCCGGCGCATTGCGAAAGCTCCCGCCCTTGAGAACGCGTTCCCCGAGACTTCCGCCGTCGGAGGCTCCGACAAAGTTCGAAAGAACCGTATCGCGAAAATTTCCTTTCCAGTTGTTGACCCATTCCATCGCGTTGCCGGCCATGTCGCAGATTTCGGAATGCCCTTCTGCGGAACAGACCGGATGCAATCTGTAATCCGAATTGCCTGAATTCCAGGATGCGGACGGGCGAAAATCCCGCGACGCGACAAGAACCCATTCCGCTTCGGTCGGGAGCCTGTAGGCGTTTCGCTCCGGATAGAAGACGAGCCCTCCGAGCTCCGTACAGTTGCCCGCTTCGCTGAAGGCGGCGGACGCGTATTCGTAGGCCGTGTCGAGGCCTTCCGCTTTCGATTTTTCGTTCGCAAGGAGCGCCGCGTCAAAGTAGGTGACGTTCGTTACCGGAAAATCTTCCGCGCAATCCCGCGGATGCAGTGCGAGGGCGTTGTACTCGTCGCATCTCACCTCGTGCTCGCCGATGGAAAAGTCGTAGGAAAAGGCGACTTGCATCGCCGGGAACTCGTCCGTTTTCGCGGAAAGGTTCGATCCGAGAACGGTCGATTTCCCCGCGGCCTTGACGCGCATCATCCCGGCGTGGCTTTCGTCGGGCGAGATATCGAGCGAATCCGCGCTTGGCGAAGACGTGGACTCGCTACAGGAATAAAGGACAAATATCAAGAATGCAGCAAGAATCTTTTTCATTTTTCTATCCAGATATCGGGGTGCCACAGTTCGCCACCGGAAAGAATCGGATGGACGGAAGAATCCCGGACATCCAGCAGGGAAACCTTTTCGTGCACATCGCTCGTAAGCATGACGGAAACCAGGTGCGACGAACCATAGACCCATTCCGGATGGTCGAAGGAATAGGGGTCCGGCGAAGGAAGGCTTCCGATTAAATTGCCCAACGAATCCGCGACGAGAATCCGATGATGCGGCAGGTAGTCCGCTTTCGAAAATTCCAGTCCGCGTTTCGAGGCCATGTCGAGAAAGAGCGTCCGCAGCGTTCCGTCCGTCGATAGGGAAACATTGCACACCTGCTCGCCGTCATACCAGACCGTATCCTTTTCGATGCCGGAAAGCGCTGAATGGACGCGCAAATAGTGCGCCCCGGTAACGGCCAAGCGCAGGTCTTCGGCAACTCCGCCGTTATAGGCGCCAGTAAAGATTTTTTGTGGCGAGGCGAGCGTTCCGTTTCGGAAGAACGCCTTGAATGTCGATTGAGATTCCCATTCCTGGTCGTCATCGTTGATGTAGCTTGTCGATACATAGAGCAGAACGGTATCGCCCGAAGGCAAGACGCGAAAGCGAGGAATCGCGGCGTCGCCTTCGACAGGAATCCGCAAACCGGAATCGTCTAGACTTTGCAGATAGACTCGAAAGAGCCTTCCGCCGACAGGCTCCGGCGATGTTCCAAAGGCGACCCATTGACCGTCGGGAGAAATTGCCGGATGATAGACGTCGATATCCGAATCGTATTCCTGCAGAATCGTCGAATCTTTTGTAAGCTTCGCATAGACCAGATTTTCCGTTTCGTCGTTGCGGAAGACAATCTTTACCGTTTTCGCCTCTAGCGTATCGAACAGATAGGCGCGGGCTCCGGGTTCAAGGGCGATGTTCGGAACGAGAACGTTCGGGTCAATGCGCAATGGAGAAGACGTTTCCGAGCAGGAAGCCATCAACGCGCAGAAAATTCCTAAAAAAAAATGCTTCATTTCAAGGTTTTCAATAGAGAATCCAGGCGAGCGGTCAGTTGGGCGGCGCCTTTGCAAGCCAAGTGATCTGTATTTTGCGCCATTTCGTCTGTGTAATCGTGATCGCCCATCCTGTTTTCGTCCATCAAGAAGAAATTCGGATGATTCGCTTCGATGACCTTGAGCGAATCGAGAATCCAAGAGGCGGCATTTCGGCTCGGTCCGTACCTTCCCCACGAGAGGGTTTCCCGGTATTTCGGATTTTGCGGAAAGACGACTCCGACAACCAGAATTCCGGTATTTTCCATTTTCGCCAAAAAAGCCTTCAAGGCTTTCAATTGGAGCGGAACGATTGACGTGTTCTTTTCCGCCCACCGATAGTCGGATTCAATTTCCGGACTTCCCCATGCGTCTCCCGGAAGTTTCCAGAAGCCTTTGGTATCCCAGAGACCTTCCCGATAGCCGTCGAGTGCGGGAGTAGAGGATTGGACAAAATAGAGGAAGTTTTCGGGAACACCGTCTTTCCAGAAATCGTGATTTGCGTCGTAAACATAGCCTGGGGCGCCATGGATCATTTGATCTCGATAAACCTCTACGGTCTGCCAATTGTCGATGTCTAGAGAAATCACCAGGGTTTTCAGCTTTGGCAAAAGGCTTAGCGCGTAGTTTTCCGCTATGTAGTAAATCAAGGACATGTCATTGCTGGAATGTCCCATGTTGACCGTAAATCCCGAAGAAATTTCGCCGGGAATCACCCCGTGCAAGATGCGAGAAGAACCCAAGGCTAGGATATCGATTGAATCCCGATAATTCCAGAACAGTTCCATCTTGATGCGCATCTGGCTTTGCGGTTCCGTTCCGCCGACAAGATAATACACCCCCGCGCTGTCCGGGTCAAGTTCAAAGCTCTGCGACGAGGTGTCCGACACCCACAGGTCCGGGTGCCAGAGTTCCCTACCCTCGGCGAGCTCGAGGACGCTCGAATCCGAGATGTCGACGAGGGCGATCTTCGAGTGCGCGCCCTCTGCGTCCGTGAGCGTTGCGACCGCGAAGTTTTCCCGTCCGCGGACCCATTCCGTGTGGTCGAAGGCGTAGCCGGCGGACGACGGTACCATTTTCGAAAGCTTGCCCGAGCTGTCCGCGATTAGCAGCATTTCGTGCGCGTCGTAGCTTTTTCCAGCGAAGGACTTGCCCGTCTCGCCGCCGAAGTCGAGGAAGAGCGTCTCCTTGGAGGAGTCCGAGAGCGACGCGTTGCAGGCCTGCTCGCCCGAATACCAGACCGATTCCTTGCCGTCCGCGCTTGCCCGGAGAAGGCGCGCGCCGCTTACCGCAAGATTCCCATCCGCGGACACGCCGCCGTTGTACGTCCCGTCGAGGAGCTTCTCCGGCGTCCCGAAGTTCCCGCCCGAGAACGGGACTGCCCACGTCGAGCCAAGCTTCCACTCCGCGGCGTCCGAGTTGTTGCCCGCGCTCGTCACATAGACTACCTGCGTGTCCGCTCCGACGACCCGCCACCGCGGAATCGCCGCGCTTTCCACGTCGAGCTTCACGAGGTTCGAGCCCTTCGCGTCGAGGTCGCGCACGTAAAGCTCCGACTTGCCGGAGATACCCTCGGGACGCGTGCAGAAGGCGACTCGCTTCCCGTCCGGGGAGATGGCCGGGTGGTAGGCGTCGAGCGTGTCGGGGATTTCAACCGCCTGCGGATTGGAACTGGCAAATTTCACAAATCCGATGTTTCCCGTTTCGTCATCGCGGAAGGCGAGCGTCGAAACGAACGTGCCGACTTTTCGTTTCAAGGTTTTCGCGTCGGCAAGGACAGTAACGTCATAATCCGATGTCTGGTTTTGGTTGTCCGCGAAATCCGGAATCCCTATCGCGCCGCGAACCAGCCGAAAACCGACATAGTCCGCCGCCATGGAAGGCGTCACCGTATAGATGTCGCCGCGATTTTTCAGGGAGATGTTTTCCGGCGAGTTGCGAAAGCTCCCTCCCTTGACGATGATTTCGTTCAGGGAATTCGGCGCGTTTCCTCCGACAAAATCCGTCATGACCGTATCGCCGAGAGCGGACATCCAGTCACCGGTCCATTCGAGAACGTTTCCCGCCATGTCGCAAAGACCGTTTTGATTCTTTCCGATGCTGCAGACTTCGTGAGACGCGTAATCCGAGTTGTCCGAATTCCAGGCGGCGCCTTTCGGGTTCCATCCGCTTTTCGCCGCATAGACCCACTCCGCTTCGGTCGGCAGACGATAACCGTTTGCAGAATAATTTGTACGGAATTCATCCAGATAGACACACTTGCCGTTCGCATCCATGGACTTCGATGTCCAAGAATAAACCGAATCGAGCTTCATTGAACGGGAAAGCGCGTTCGCATAGAGAACCGCGTCGTAGAAGGTTACGTTCGTCACCGGAAAATTTTCCCTGCCCTCCGCAAACGGAACGTCGGTCATCCGGAAGTATTCGCCCTGCGTCACCTCGTGCACGGCAATGTAGAAGTCGTACGAAAAGCGCGAAACCAGCCCGGTCGCTTCCAGCTTGACGGAATCGCCTTTCGAAAGAATCCGCGAAAAATTCCGAAAGGAATCGTCCAGGCGTTTTGCCGAAGAAGCCTCGTCCGCGCAGCCAGAAAGGATCGTGCACCAAAAAGATGCCGCAAGCAAGGCGAAAAGCGCCAGACGAAACGGGCAAGACGGAAAAATCCTTGAAAATTTCAAGAAGCGCATGGCGCAAATTTAAAAATTAAAGTTTCGCCGGTCCAAGACGACATAGAAACTGTCCACGTAAACCACGTTCCAGTCGCTATGCCGCGAAATCGATCTTGCCAGGTCTTTCCACGGCGTAAAGTAGCGAATCGGCAGAAGCGCTCGTCCGATTCCTAGCGAATCCGCATCCGAAAAAAATCTTTCCGGATTTTGAGCGTAGCCCAGGTAGGTGGCGAAAAACGCGGAGTCCTTGAGAATGAATCTTCCATCGATGTAGGTTTTCAGGCCCGGAACGTTCCATTCGAGAAATCCGCCCGATCGGTCGTCGTGAAAGATCCGGACGCCATCGGGAAGCGGGTGGTTTCGAACAAACGAAGTCGCTCCCACGGGAACGCGCTCCGGAGAAACCGGTACAAACGAACCGCTCCGGATGTAGGCGGGAACGCTGCGTAAAAAGAATCCGACGATGAAAGCCAGAAGAAAGCATCCGATCCAGGTGCCGCTTCGATGAACGCGGGGAAAACGTCTTGCCAGCGAAACCTTCTCGCCGAGAAGCCACGCAAAGGGAAAGAAGAAAAGCGTCACGTTCCGCTCCGCGACCAGCGCAAGCGCGCAGA
This sequence comes from Senegalimassilia sp., assembly GCA_963652365.1. Classification (GTDB taxonomy): domain Bacteria; phylum Fibrobacterota; class Fibrobacteria; order Fibrobacterales; family Fibrobacteraceae; genus Hallerella. The sequence goes on along the minus strand of CAVJTH010000004.1, from coordinate 87,273 downwards.
CGGCAAGGATCCACGCCAGACGAAACGAGGCTTCCGTTCGAAATCGGCGAAGAATGAAAACGACAGAAGCCAGGACCGCCAAAAGCAGCGCGAACAGGGCGATCGCGTTTTCTCCCGCGGCGAGAAGCGTCAGGGGCGAACGGTTCTCGGCGATTTCCCGGGCAAAGACCTGCGCGGAAGTGCTCCCTCCGACAAGACGGTCCAAAAGCCCGAAGGGATAGAGCCAAAGCGAGGCGCCCTGGGGACGCCACAGCGGAACAGTCAGGAGCGCCGCGAAAAAGATTCCGCTTCCCCACCTTTGTCCCGTCGAAAGGCGCTTCCACGAAAAAGCCATCGACAGGAAGGACATCGCAAATCCCAGCGCAAAAAGTCCCTGCGTTCGCACCCAGACCCATTCGACGGCAAGGAGCGAAAGGACGGAAAGCGCGTATCGGACGGAAAATCGTCTTTCGAGCTCGGGCAGAAGATTCCAGAAAACGCCCAGAAAAAGCATCGACGCGAAAAGGGGACGGCATTCCAGAGCGTACCGAAAGAGAAACGCAAAACCGATCGCCACGGAAAATTCAAGCAGCGGAACGCGGCGCTTTACGGGAAGGACCCAGAGGAACGCGACCATTCCCCAGGCGAGCGACTTGAAAACGACCAGTCCAAGGCTTCCCGCGTGCACAAAGAGAAAATGGACGAGAAGCTGAAAATAGAGATGGATGTCTAGCCATGGAAAGCGCGAAGGCGTCCAGCAGAACGGATCGCTTTTTGCCAGGCCGTTCTGGAGAAATTCGCGCGCCGAAGCCAAGTGCCACCAGATGTCCGTATCCGTCAAGGGAAAAAAGGCGAACAGGACGACTGCCAGGGAAAAGAGAAGCTTGAAAGGCGTCGGATTCACTAGTCCCCGGCGGAACGGCTGAGTTCCTTTAGCGCAAGAATCCGGTTCGCCTCGATGCCGGGGAATGCCGGGAAAAATTCGCTGGCTACCTTATACCAGGCGAGCGCCTTTTGGGGATCCGTTTTCCGAAGCGAGTTTCCCAGGTTGAAGGCGACAATGCCCAGGAACTGCTTCTTGCGAAGCGGCGAAAATTCGTAACCGCTCCACGGTCCTGCCGCATACTTTTGGCGGTATTCCTCGTCGGTATAGGAATATCCCGAACGGTTCGGTTCCATGTTGACGTCGCAGGTCCGAAAGAAAACGTGCCCCGGCAGGAGAATCGCGTCGATCCGGACGTTTCGCGCTTCTCCGAGCATCAGGGCGAGCCAGGTCGCGCCGACGCAGGAAGAGACGCCGCTTTCGAGCACGCGATGCGGAAAGATCGCTCGGGGATCTTCCGAGCGTTCCTTTCCGACAAACCGCAAGTTCCAGTGATCCCAGAAGAGAGCCTTGACCGCTCCGACCGTATCGCCGGTCGCGGCGAGAACGCTGTCGAAGTAGAGAAGCCCGCCGTTCCAGGCCGCTGACGAATCGAAGCAGGACGCCCCCAGGTTTTCGAAGGTGCAGGCCGCCTTGCGCAGGGAAACCGGCGTCGATTTTCCCGTTTCGAAAAAGAGGCAGAACGAGGTCACGACAACGACCACGGCAAAGAAGAGGGTGAAGAACTTTCGCTTACTGTAACGCATTCCATTCCATCGGCGACATCCAGAAGTCGCGCATCGTCAGCATGTAAATGACGAGGCGTTTCGAGCGGAGAGTCTTCTGGTCCTTCATGACCCGATGCCGCACGCCCGGGCCTCCTCCCCAGCTGGTCAGCACCTGCACGTCCAAACCTGTCGCAAAGGCGAGAAGCGATCCGGGTCCTCCCGACTTTCCATCGACCGATTCGAAGACGCCGGTAAAGGAATCCCCCATCAAGAGAATCGGGCTTTCCCGGTTTCCGCGATACGGCTTTCCGTCTCGATAGACCTTCTTGACTTCGAGGGTCTCTGGCGCGTAAAGTCCCTGTTCCGCCTTGGGAAGCTGGACGATCAGGTCGCCTTCGCGAACGATTGTCGTGTCGCGGAGTTCAAGGGTTCCGGGATGCGCTCCCGAAGCGGCGTACCAATCGTAGGAGACGACTCTTTCCGCGAGAAGTTCCATCGCGGCGAGAAGTCCGCTCTCCGACCAGTGCGTATCGTTTTTCTGGAAGACAGAACCGCTTTCGGTGTCGTTCGAACGCTGGGCGAGAAGCGCCGGAAAAACGTCCAGGACGTCCAGTCCCGATTCGAGCATCGTACGGAGAAACCGGTGACCGGCGACATCGACGCAGAGCGTATCCGAAGTCCCCGGGATCATTCGGTGCGGATAGACGGATTCCTTCGTCGGAATCGGCACGATCAAAAACTGGATGTTCAGCGAATCCAGGATTTTCTTCAGTTCGAGAAGTCGCGGCAGCGGATTGTGGAGAGAATCCTGCAAGGTGAAATCTTCGGCGAGAAGGGCGTTCGCGTCGCGCCGGAAGTAGAGCATTCCTCCGGAACTCCAGGCGTCTTGAGCAGGCGGCAGGGAGTCCAGGACCCTGGCGAGATTCGCCTGGAACGCTTTCGTTTCGGGAGTCTCCGGGCACACGCCCTGCAAGCGTTTTAGAGCTTCTAGCCTGCGGAAAGACGACGTATCCGGTCTGCGTACCGGTTCGGCGGTCTCGCTCGGCAGGGAATCCTGCGGAAGTGCGTTTCGAAACGCGGGCACGTCGAGCGCGACCCAGAGCGGCGTTCCCATCGGATTTCCGCGCATCACGACAAAGGGCCGCTTTCCATGCCAGGCGCTGCCGGGGGGAATCGGCTCGATGTCCGTGTTGAGCGACGGATACAGGTAGGCGGCAAGCGTGCGCGCCCAGTCTAGCGAGGCTTCGAGCGAAAGCGTGTCGGACGTGTAGGAGAGGAACGCTCGGCGTTCGCTTTCGGTCGGACGGTGGCGAAGCCTGCCCCAAAACGGGGAAACTCCGGTCCACTTGCGCGGATGAACCTCCGCCCACCAATAAAATCCTTGCGTCGAATCGCCGACAAGACGAAGAATTTCCACTTTCTGGAAGTCGGCAAAGGTGTTCGTTCTCCCCCACTTGACGCTTTCCACGCCGCGGATCGCTTCGGCAAGAGAGTCTCCGCCGCCATGCGCGAACAGATATTTCGTGAACGGCTCCCATGCAAGCGGAAGCGTTCCCGGCAAGGACTTTGGCATCGCAAGCGAAACGCTGTCGAACATCGGGAACGGAAGTTCGCCTTTCGAAAAGTCAAGAGGCTTCGCGTGCTCGGGAATTTCCGACTGCCCCGCTTCCCGGAACGGGTTCCGGAAATACATGGCGAAATCCAGGGCGGCCCTTGTCGGAAGCGCCAAGGAATCCTCGACGGACACGTAGCGGATTTCGACACCCGGAGCGACGGAATCGACAAGCGGCATGCCTTTCGCTTCCTTGGGAATATCGAACGGCATCTTTCCGCTCGAAGACGAGGGTGCGCAGCCAAGGAGAAATACGGCGCACAGCGGGACAAGAAGGAAGAACGGAGGAATCTTGCTTTTCACGCGAAACAAGTTAGAAAAGCCTAAGGAGACGCGAGGATGTTTTCTAGATTTTTGCCCATGAAACACATCCGCACGGCAATTCTGCAAGGAAAATGGCTTGGAACATCCCAGACGACAAACGCCTGGTATCTCGAAGAAGCCCGAAAGCTAAACGATTCGAAAATCGACCTTCTGGTTCTTCCCGAACTTTGCCACACGCCCTACTTTCCCATCGAAGAAAGCGAAAGGGGCTTCGACCACGCCATCGAAAAAGGCGACGCGATTGTCGGCGAATGGCAGAAGATGGCAAGAGAACTCGGATGCGTCGTCGTCTTTCCGTTTTTCGAAAAGCGAGCACGCGGAATCTATTACAACAGCGCGTTCGTCTTCGAGCGGGACGGAAGCGTTGCCGGGCTTTACCGCAAGAGCCACATTCCGGACGATCCGGGGTTTTACGAAAAGTACTATTTCGCGCCGGGCGACACGGGATTCGCCCCGATTGCCACTTCCGCCGGAAATCTCGGAATCCTCATTTGCTGGGACCAGTGGTTTCCCGAAGCGGCACGCATCGAATCGCTCAAGGGTGCGGACATCCTGATCTATCCGACCGCCATCGGCTGGGACAGGAAGGAACCGGAAACCCTCTACGAACGGCAAAAGGACAGCTGGACGACCGTCATGCGCGGACACGCCATCGCGAACCGGGTCTTTGTCGTCGCGGCGAACCGTATCGGGACCGAAGGCGATCTCACGTTCTGGGGACATTCCTTCGTCTCCGCACCGGACGGATATGTGCAAAAAGACCTGGGACCGGAATTTCTCGGATCTTCCGTCGCGGACCTGGATCTTTCCGAAATCGAATCCAATCGCCGGTGGTGGCCGCATTTCCGCGACCGTCGGACGGATCTCTACAAGGACATTCTCAAGACATGGGACACGCCATGAAACTCCGCTACCCCGCCGAATGGGAAACCCAGAAAGCCATCTGGCTTGCCTTTCCGCACAACGAAAAGAACTGGCAGGGCGAAAACCGCGAACGCATCTTCGACTTTTACTACAGGCTGATCGAAATCGTCTCGCGTTTCCAGACGGCGAACGTTCTCGTCGAGCCGGAATTTTCCCTGCCGGCGGACAGGAAGAAGATCTTTTCCAAGGCGTCCTTCAAGCCGAAATTCATCCGCATCGAAACGGACGACATCTGGATACGGGATTACGGACCGTTCTTCGTCTATAACGAAAAAGGCCGCGTAAAGATCGCGAAGTTCGAATTCAACGCCTGGGGCGAAAAGTTCCCCCCCTGGGATTGCGACAGAATGGTTCCTCACGGCATCGCAAAGAAAAGGAGACTCGCGGTCAAGGAATTTCCCTTTGTCTTCGAGGGAGGCGCCATCGAAGTGAACGGCGACGGTCTCGGCATCACGACGCTTCCCTGCCTTGTCGGCAAGAACCGGAACCCGAAGGCGGACATCCGAAAAGTCGAAGCGTCGATTCGCGAAGCGCTCGGGCTTTCCGACCTGCTCGTTCTCCCCGACGGACTTTGCGGCGACCACACGGACGGCCACATCGACAACGTCGCGCGGTTTGTCTCCCCGAACCGTATCGCCGTCGCCTGGGAAGCGGACCAGTCAAAGCCGAATTTCAGCCGCCTGCTCAGAAACCGCACGATTCTCGAAACGTGGATCAGGCGCCATTACGGCGAATCCGCCGCGGTCGATCCGCTCCAGATTCCGACGCAAAAAAAGCTCGGACGATCGACGCTCCCGGCATCCTACATGAACTTCATCTTCCTGAACGGAGCGCTTGTCTATCCGAAATACGAAGAGCCTTTCGACAGCGCCGCCGAAGCCTACTTCGCGAAGGTCTTTCCGAACCGGGAAATCATCGGCATCGACTGCTCGTGCGTCATTCGGGAAGGCGGAAGCCTCCACTGCCTGAGCAAGCAGGAAGGCTAGGCGAAGAGATCCAGCGATCCGCCTACCGGCGGCAAGGCAGAAGGGTTTCTTTCCGAAGCGCGAGCGTTTTTTGCCCGGAGAATCGCCTTTTTCGCGCGTTCATCGACCGCCTCGTTCCACTTGACGCCCGAATGCGCCGGAACCTTTTCGAATTTCGCGTCGGGATAGGCCCGGACGGCATCCCGGTAGCGGATGGCGACCGGCCGCGTCGCCTTCCATTCTCCCTTCGCCCAGCGCGCGATGCCTTCGTAATCGTGGCAGATGACGCCCGACTTTCCGCTACGCCTTAGCCAGGAAAGGGCCCGGAGACTCGCTTCGAGTTCTCCGTCGATATTGCGGCTTTCCGCGGGATAGTCCGTCACGCCGCTTTCCGACGCGATTTCGCAATCGTTTTCGACTGCGACAAAGGCCCAGCCCGCCCGATCGAAGTCAGGCGAAAAGGAACCGTCAACATAGACGCGCAGACCGTCCGGATGCCTTTCCGATACGCCGGAAATCCACGATTCCGCTTCGGCGCGAGACGCAAACGCCTTGAAGAGACACCCCTTGACGCCATGGGTCAAGCGTTCGCATTCCGCCCACGAGGTGACGATTTTTTGTCCGGATGGCGACTTGATCGCGTAGAACTTCGTTTTGCTCATCGCGGAAAATTTATATTTTCTTTTGCCAAACATCGGAGTCAACTTGAAACCTTCGCCATATTTCGCCGACACCTTTCGATACTTCTTCAAGCGGTTCCGTTCGCGGGAATCGCTCTTGCGGTGGTTCGCGAAGCGCGCGGGCGATTCCAGCGAAGCGTTCGAATACCCGATAGACTTTGCCAGGACTAGCGGACTTCTGGTGATTCTGCCCGAAATTTCCGAAGACGTACTGGCCTATGCGAGTTTTCTGAAAGCGCTCGACACGCGCAAGGTCCCGGGAACGCTTCTCCTTTCCAACTCCCGGCACGAAAGCTTTCTGCAAACGCTCGGCATCCAGTCGGAGGTTCTCTACTATACGGGAATCGGCTGTCGCTACGGAGAATCCGAATTCGGGAAAATCCAGGACAGGCTTTGCCGCTCTCCGTTCACGGCGTGCGTCTATCTCGAACCGAAGCCTCTCTTCCAGATGCTCTACCTCGCCAAGGTCTGCGGGGCGACTTACCGCTTTGGCTTCGATTCCGAAAAGTTCTTTCCTCTGCTGAACCTGAGCCTCCTCGCCGGAGACAATCCCGAAAGGCGCTCCGAATTCCTGGTGAAGCTCTTTGCCGGAAACGCCCAATGAACGAGACTTCCAGGCAAAAGACGGGCTTTGCGGATCTGCACATACACACGAACCTCTCGGACGGCTCGCTCTCCCCGCTCGAAGTGGTAAGGCTCTGCAAGCGACGGGGGCTTTGCTGCATTTCCGTCACCGACCACGACACGCTGGATTCCTACATGGCGACAAAGCCCTATGCGGACCTGCTCGGCGTGGAACTGATTCCCGGTATCGAGGTCTCTTCCGTCTGGCAAGGACGCGACGTCCACATTCTCGGCTATTTCTGCGATCCGACCAATCTCGCCATGAACACGGAACTGGAAGAAAGCGCGCGGCAGCGCGTTTCCCGCGCAAAGGCGATACTCAAGAAGCTTTCCCAGCTAGGCATGAACGTACACTTCGAAAAAGTGATGGGATACTGCAAGGGAAAGGTCGTCGGCAGGCCGCACATCGCGATGGCCCTGGTCGATGAGGAATACGTTTCCAATTTCGGGGAGGCGTTCAACAGGTTCCTGGGCGAAGGCGCTCCGGCGTTTGTCGAAAAGCGCGGGCTCAACCCCCAGCAGACGATCCGACTGATCGAAAACGCCGGCGGGATCGCGGTTCTCGCCCATCCCTACAAGTCCGGCGTCGATTCGCTGATTCCCGATCTGGTCGAAGCGGGACTCAAGGGGATCGAAACCTATTCGCCGGCCCAGAAAGGCGCGGTTGCCAGGCGCTACCGGGAACTTGCCGAACATTACGGCCTTGTCGGAACGGGAGGCTCGGATTTTCACACGGAAAACAGTCCCTACGCCCCGAACTGCATGAAGATGCCCTACACCGTCGTCGAGGAACTTCGCGAGCGACGCGAAAAGTCCCGCGTCGAATCGTTCTAGGTTCAGGCGTTCAATAGAGAAGGCGCATTTCATCGACGAGGAGCGTCGAATTCTTGACCCCGCTATAGGAGTTCCCTGCCGCGCTCGACGCGAAGACGACGCGGATGTGCGTCACGGGTTCGTTGCCCGTTCCCTGCTCCACCCCGTTGAAAATCGCCTTGGAATCGCTCGACTTGAACGCTGTCGCGAAAACGGAAGAATTCTCGATCGGGGAACAGGCGAGCGGTGTCCCATACTGGAGCTTCAGGCGCAAGACCCGAAAGCCGTTCGCGTCCGGGTCGGAAACGGAAACGACATCGGGATTTGCAGACCGCGCCGCGTCCGAAGCGCAGGTCCTGCCGTCGGCGAGCGATGTCGTGGAGCGAAACCACGCCGAAGCGACCAGCTTGTTGACATCGGCGATCGAACGATCCACGTTCCGGTTTCCCGTACGATTTTCGAGGATGATGTAGATGTCGCAGGAATCGTTGCCCTGGCCGTTATACTGGAACTTGACTTCCATGAACCGCGGGCGTGCCCGGAACGGCTTGCCAAAGTCCAGAAGCTCGTTGCCGTCTGGCCACGTCGAAGCTTTCGCCATGCTGAGCGTGCCTACGCCGTTCGGGTTGAAGTCGGCCGTGTAGAGGCTTCCGCTAGCGACCTTGCCGAGTACTTCGCCGGTCTTGATCTCCGCGCCGATGATCGAACCGGACGAATATTTTTTCGTCGTCGTCAGAATCGTGTTGGCGTTGTTCCAAATCGAATCCGGCGTGGGAGCGTCGCCGTTCCACGAATCGAACCCGCTGTTCGGAAGCTGGTAGCCGGCGAGAATCCGATAGGTCGCGCTGTCGCCCGTGGCGTTTTTCACCACAATGGAACGCTCCGATTCCAGATCGATTTCGCTCCCCGCAAGAAGCTCTTCGCTCGAAGCGCCCTTTGAGAACTCGACTTGCGAGATTTCGAGTTTCGAAAGATCCGCGAGATAGGGCAGCGTGTCCAGATAGATTCGTCTTTCCGCCGTGTCGATGGTCGCGCTCCTGTTTTCGATTCGAAGCGAAAGAATCTGCGGAGGCCAGGATTTCACCTTTCCGCGAAGCGTCCACGTTTTCGAGGAATCCCCGTCGGAGATGTCGAACGACCTTTCTTCCGTCAGGTCAAGCGTCGATGGAATGTCCGAACTCGCCCCGTCCGAAAGACGCAGGGAATCGATTTCGACTGCCTGCAGCGATTCTTCGCTTTCGAAATAGAACGTCACGGTACAGAGGGAATCGTCGATTTTCGCGGCCAGCTGGTCTTTTGCCGCGATGTAGAGAATTTCGAGAGCCCCCGCAAACGCGAAGCGAACCGTCCACGTTCTTTCCGATCCGTCTTCGGCCGTTACGGTAAAGCTTTGCGAATCCTTCCAGGCGCGCACGGAATCCGGCGAAGGGAAAACCGAAGCGCGGTCGCTCGCCGACCAGCCTTTTAGCCGAACGGAATCGAGGGACATGCCGGAAGCAAGCTTCACCTGAAGCGTATCGCCTAGCGTATCGATGCGAACCTGGTTCTCGAATTCCACGGAAAGCGACTTTGCGCTCGAAAGTTCGACCGTCGATGAAGTGTCCGGGGAGTCCTCGTCGGTGTCGGTCGCGACGCCGGGAATTTCAAAGCTCCACTTCCAGAGTGACTGCTTTCCGCTTTCGGAAACGACGATCGCGTAAAGGACCTGGCTTTGCGGCAGACGGAGACGGCTATCCTTGCGAATGGACTTTCTTTTGAACGAGACCTGTCGGGCCAGGGAGTCGAGCGCTGCGGAATCCGTCGGAAATTCGCGGAACTTGCTATCGACCAGATGGAGCGAGGCGAAATGGCTCGTTTCGAGGTCCTTCACCGTAATGGAATCCCAGGTTCCCACCGAATCCGGCGGCGCGCGCAACGTAAAGACCATCCTGTGCTCGCCGGAATAGACCGACGCGGGACCGTCCTGCTCGACGAATGAAACGTTTTCAAGCGACCTGTAGTCCGAGGTTCCCAGGGCATCGTAATCGGCCGTGCAGGCGGAGAAAGCTCCAACGAGAACGGCGAACAGGGAAAGTGTTCTTTTCATGGGATTTTTCCTAGTAGATCAGCCGAAAGCCGTAAAGCGCAAGCGTCGAGTTCTCGCCGCCCCGATAGTTGCCGGAAGCCGTCACCGCCGTTCCGCCCGCGACGACATGCGCATAGGCGCTCGACGCGAAAAGCACGCGGATTTCCGCAACGTCCTCGTCGCCCGTTCCGAGCGAAAGTCCCGACGCGCCCGCATAGCCGCCCGTCAAGAGTCCATTGGGATCCGCCCCGTAAGAAAGCGCGATGGTTCCGGTCGTCCGTTCCACCGAAACCGAATCGGAAAGCATCCCCGTCGCGACGACCTTTCCGTCCGCATCCAGGAGAAGCACGTAGGCAAGGCTTCTTTGCGGATAGTTCGCGTTCTTGCTTGACACATGGGTATAGGCGTATTCCAGCTCAAAGGCTTCCGGTCGTCCGAAAAAAGGCTTTCCGAAAGCCATGTCGAGCGAAATGTCGGAAGCGTCCGTCGAAGGCGTTCCGCTTTCGTAGGCGCGGTCGTAAACGTTTCGGGCGTCCATTCCCGCATACGAACCGAGAAAATAGAAACCCGAAGCCATCTTCCATCCGCCCGTGATGATCCCCAGGGCGCACGAGACCGTCGCGGTCGAAATGGAAACGGAAGAACCGTCGGACGTCAAATTTTCCGAAGCCGTGAACTTGTATGCATTGGCGCTTCCCTCCGTGGCCATCGCGTCGCTTGTCGTCGCCCAGAAATAGCTCCGCGCGGAAAGATCCGATCCGGGAAGCTGCACGCCGGCCACCACGCGATACGCGGCGAGCGTCCCCGTCGAATCGAGAAATTCCATCTGGACCGAACGTCGCAGGTCTTGCGCGGAATCGAGCGGCAAGAGCCTCACCGCCGAAAGGTCGCTCCCGTAGGGCAGTTCCACATAGACATTCTTCTCGGAAATCGTCACCGTTCCCTTGGGCGCGGAAAGCTCCGAAACGGAAATTCCCGAAGCGCCAAACGAAGAGGAACTTGACGCCGCGGACGACGAGCTTTCTTTCGCGGACGACAAATCTCCCGCTGCGGACGACGAGCTCTTTTCGGAAGACGACGAAACCTTCGCCTCCGAGGAAGAACTTCTTTCGCGTGCGGACGAAGCGGACACGACTTCGACCGAAACGGTCCACACGGCGACAATGCGCATGGAAGAATCCAGCACGGCAAAGGAAAACGACGAGGCGCCCTTGAGCGGAACGACCGTCTGCGGCAAAAGCTCCTCCCCGATTTCGGGACTGATCGGGTCCGAATCCAGCGTCAAGAAGAGCCTCGCCCAGGGAGCCGCTTCCACGGACTTTACGACCAGCGAATCGAGGCGCTTTCCATTCGAAAGAATCCGGACCGTCCTTTCCGCGGAATCGAGTTCGCATTTCACGTCCGCAAACTCGATGCCTTCCAGCGCGAAAATCGCGACTTCCGGCTGGGAGGCCTCATCGCCGCAGGCCCCCAAAAAAATCGCGGCAAGAAATCCGAAAAGTCCGACTATCCGTATCCTTCGCATTTTGCCCCCTAGATGAAATAAACGAGCGAAAAGTTCAGCGCGAGCAGGTTGATGGTAAAATTCACGATGTTGTACGTAAACTCGCTCCTCCGCTCCCCGTTCTCCTCGATTTCCATGATGTTCGAACTCAGTCCCAGGAGTCCGACCGACGTCTCGAAGGCCAGCCGGTCGAGCACCATCACGCTCAGCCCGGGATTGATGCCGAATTCGATCGTCCATCCGCGCGTCCGCGTTCTGGAAACGTCCTCGCCGTCGTCCGACTGGGAAATTCCATAGGAATACTCGACCGAAATCGACGTCTCGTTGAAGAAATAGATAGTCCGGGAATCAAAGACCTTGAGATAGTTCTTGAGATATGGCTGCACGAAGAATCCGTTCTTCAGATACTTCCGATGTTCGGAAATGTCCGCCAGGTCTTCGAGAATCGAATAGTCGATATCGAGCCACGTCCGCGAATACCCCGCCCGCGCACCGATCGCCATCGCGTCGCGTACAAGGTAAGCCCCGAACCCCTTGACGGTAAAGGTGTAGCCGTCCGCCTTGTACAGGTCGCCTATCAGGATGTCCAGCGTTTCCTCGTCCGTGTTTCCCTGCAGGAGAAAGAGCGTCGCGCCGGCGAGAAAGTTTCCCTTCCCGATCGCTTCGCTTTTTTCGACCGGATAGAGTCCGCCGAGGAGCCCGCCCTTCCTTTCGAGCGTCGCCGAATCCGCCACCACGGAATCTTTTGCGCTTTCGTCAAGCGAGGAATCGAGCGTCGCGAACGCCTGCGAAGCGATGACGAAAGGAAAAAGGGAGAGCGAATTTAAAAACTTCATACGCAAAATATAAAAAAGTACAAAGTAAACCTCTTGAAAACCGGGTCGTTTCCCCGCTCGCGGGGCCGGACCGTCGCGTTATCGAATCGCCGCGTGCCGCGCCGATTTTTCCGTTCAGCCAGCCGCGAACGCGCATACGGAAAGATCTCGCGCGCCTGTCCGAACCCGTCCGGGCTTCCGTTCCTAACGCACCGCGGGGCAAGACTTTCGCCCATGGAAAAAGGCCCCGCCCTGCGAGGCGAGACCTTTCGCTTGTACGCAAATCGACTAGCCGAGGATGACTTCGACCTTGTGCGTGCCCTTCGTAAAGATCGGGGCGACGTTGGAATCGATTTCCTTGCCGTCAACGACCATCTTCGCGACACCCTTGCACACGTGGTCCGGGTTCTTCACGGAGATTTCGTAGGTCGCGCCGCGGAACTTGCGAACGGCGTCAAAGCCGTTCCACTTCGACGGAATGCACGGATCGACGACGAGACCGTTGTAGCTCGCGCGAATGCCCAGAATGTACTGCGTCGCGGCCTGGTATGTCCAGGTCGAGGTTCCGGAAAGCCACGCGTTGCGGCCCATGCCGAACTGCCTGTGTTCGTTGCCGAGGATGTTCTGCGGATAGCAATACGGCTCGGACTCGAAGATGTCGAGAATGTCGTTCTTCGCCGCCGGATTGATCTGGCAGTAGTAATTGTAGGCATTGTCGCCACGTCCGAGAATCGTTTCGGCAATCATCACCCACGGGTTCGTGTGCAGGAAGATGCCGCCGTTTTCCTTCGCTCCGGGAGGATACGTGGAAATGCCGCCCACGGTCGGGTCGAAGCCGCGGTAGCCCGGGGTCGAGCTCTTGACGCCGTATTGCGTGTTCAGGAGCTTGTTCAGGCTGTCCATGCCCTGCTTCGCGTGTTCGCCGCTCGCGATGCCGCCGATGATTGGCCAGGACTGGCCGTTGCAGTAGATCTTGCCGTATTTCGCCTTGTTCGTTCCGTAGGCGTTGCCGTCCTTGTCGAACCAGCGGACCCACCACTTGCCGTCCCAGGCGCTTTCGTTGAAGGCCTTCTTCACGTCCTCGTACCAGCCCTTGTACATTTCGACAGCGGCCGTGTCGCCGAGGTGTTCCTCGATGTCCATCATTTCGAGCAGGGCCTTCGCGTAGAGGGCCGTGTTGAACGTGGATTCCGCGCCGAGCGGAAGGTTCATGCAGTCGTTCCAGTCGGCAAATCCGAGCAGCGGAAGACCGTGCTTTCCGAGGTGCGTGCGCGTAAAGTTCAGGCTGCGCTTCAGGTGTTCGAGAACGGTTCCCTTTTCGCGTTCGGCGCGCTTCTTGCCCTTCTCGTAGAACGGGATTTCTTCCTTCAGGAGATCCATCTTTCCCGTTTCCTTGAGGTAGCTCGCCACCGTCAGAACGATCCAGAGATGGTCATCGCCATACCAGTCCGCATAGAGACGGTTGCCGTCGGCATCGACCGCGGTCGCCTTTTCGCGGGAATCGCCTTCGTTCGCTTCGTTTCCCGTATCTTCGGCAAGAGCGAGCGGCGCATACTGGTGCATCGCGTTGCCTTCGGGACGCTGGACGGAAATGAGGTTCTTCGCGAGAACCAGGGCCTCTTCCGGCATGTGGCTCATCACGCCCATCAGGTCCTGCGTGGAATCGCGGTATCCGATGCCGCGGCTCGTTCCGTAGCCCAGCTGGTAGAGCGACAGGTAGCGGCTCCAGTTCTTGGTCGTATGGCACTGGCGCGGATTGTGGACGTTCACCATCGTGTCGAAGGAGGCGTCCGGCGTCTTCACCTGGATCGTTTCGAGATACTTGTCCCAGAAGGCGGCGAGTTCGGCAAACGCCTTATCGACGTTCTTCAGGTCGCGATACTTCCTGATGGCTTTCGCCGCGACTTTCAGGCTCTGTTCCTGACCGAGCTGCGTGCAGGTGCGGAATGTCTTCTTCGCGCCGATCTTTCCGGCGTGAATCATCAGGGCGGCGATGTTGTCGCCACGGTCGCATTCGCTGTTCGAAAGCTCCTTGGAATCCAGGGAAAGCGGATGCGCCCAGGAACCCATTTCGTTTTCGCCGAGGAAGACGCGACGGTCGCCGTCAAAGCTCGAAACCTTGCAGTCCGCGGTCACGTAGTTCACCGCGTAGTCGCGCTTCATGTAGGCATACTGTTCGAGGACGAGGTGTCCGTCCTTTTCCGGGTGCGCCTTGAGCGTCATGGTCTGCGGAACCCAGTCCGCGTTCGTCAGCTGCTTTTCGGCTTCGAAATGGCTGAACTCGTACACGGGAACGATATCGACTTCCTTCGCGCCGCCGGCGATATTTGTCACCTGGATATCCTGGAGAAGCGTATTCGACTTCGTCGGGACAAAGATCGTCACCTGGACGCGGAGACCGAAGGCTTCGGCGATCCAGCGGCTGTAGGAAAGCCCGACGTGACATTCCCACTTGTCGAGCTTTACGAGAGTCGGCACGTAGAACGGAGAGAACACCTTGTAGCTCTTGCCGTCCTTGACGCGGACATAGACCGTGCTCGCCTTGAAATCCGAGCAGGGCATTTGGGCGATGTACTTCGTGATGCGGTTGAGTGCCGGGTCGCCCTTGCAGACGAGAGTTCCGCCGGTCGTATCGACGATACCGCCAAAGTCGAGCGTTCCCACGTAGTTGCACCATTTGATGGGCGTCGCGGGACTCGTCAGGACATATTCCTTGTTCGCGTCATCGAAATAGCCGTACTTGCAGGCCTTGGCCTTGGGTGCGGGCTTTTTCTTCGTGTTTGCTTTCATTTTATCTCCGTGGATGGTTGATGAAAAGTCAGGCGCTTTCGCCAAACCGGCGAGAGCCGAAATTGATGTAGAAGTAGCCGTCGAGCTTTCCGCGCTTTTGCGGATCGCGCAAGATGGAAATCGCGGCGCGCGTGTATTTGAGCTCGACGAGAATGTGGTCGCGGCTCATGCAGTTCAGGAAAGGACCCTCGGGATAGAGCGTCGGACGAGGCTCCTCGTCGATCATCTTCTGCAGGCGGGAAAGTTCTTCCATGAGCTTCTTCTCGTGGACTTCGAGAACCCTGGCGGTATCGATCGGATCGACCGCATACAAAAACGCATAGCCGAGAGTCCGCGGATCGTCGTTGAAACCCGTCAAGTGGCGCATCACTTCGCGCCGGAGAAGCTCTTCGCCCTTTTCGAGAATCCGATAGACGGTGCGTTCCGGGCGGTTGCCGTCCCGTTCCATGTGGCCTTCGATGGAACCGTTCCGTTCGAGGCGCGCCAAGCGGTTGTAAATCGTCGAGGTGCTGATTTTCGCCCACCGATCCAGTTCGCGGGTCCGGATTTCCGTCATAATGTCATAGCCGCTTCGCTCGTGCTCCTTGATGAGCCCGAGAAGGACAAGATCGTAACGATTCATGCGATAGTTCTCCGATATTCCAATTTAGATTATTCCCAGGCGAAAGTGCAACAGTTTTTTTTGCAAAATCACGCGAAACGCGCTTCTAGATTTTCATCGACCGCTGCCCGGCGCGCAGCTTCCCCATCGGCGCAAACGAGAGCATCGGAAATTCCGCGCCGACAAAGGCGAGAAAGGAAACGACCGGAAAAAGCGCGAGCGTCAGGAGTTCGGCTTCCGCGCGAAAGGCGTATCCGCAGACGCCACCCGCAAGCAGGTGCAGGCAGAGCGTGGGGAAAAACGCCGTGGAAAATCCTCCGGCCAAGGCCCCGGCCACAGGGGTTCCTTTCGCGAGCTCCGCGCAGACGAAAATCCCGACGATCAGGATTCCCGCGAACTCGGCAAGCAAGAGCGCGAGATACTCCGCATACGGCAAGTTCCCGCTCGCGGAGAGAGCCGTCCAGAAAAACGCGACGAGGAGCGCCGGCAGGAGAACTTTCAGAATGGCCACCCGGACAAGGAGAAAGCAGACGAAAAAGACGACAACGAGCGCAACCGACACGGGAACCGCCAGATCTTCCGCGCAGGTCACGAGCGAAGCGTCCAGGCCAAGGCTTTCGAATACGGATTTCACGGCCGCTGCCGCATAGGAAAAAATCGCGCGAAAATCGCGGGCGAAAACCACATAGAGAACGGCAAAGACCGCGACAAGAATCAGCCGAAAGCGGAGAAGAAGCTCTCCGAGCCTGCGAATGGGCGACGCCTTTTTTCTCAAATCCATGATTACCTCGAAATGACAAGTTTCTGTTTCTTGCGGAAAGTCTTGGCGGGCATTCCTTCGGCTGCCGGGACCTTGGAAACCACGATGTAGTGGTAGAGCCCGTTCGCGAGCTTTCGACCGTAAAAGTCCCTGCCGTCCCAGGTTGTCACGCCGGAGACCGCGTTCGGAATGCGCTGGACCATTCGACCGTTCTGGTTGTAGATGAAGATGGTCACGGTTGCCGAGCGCCCTGTCGCCAAGTCCTTGAAGTAGAACGTCGCGCCCTTTCGCTTCATCGGGTTCGGAACGGTGAACACGTCCGAGAGACCTTCGACAAGGCCGTCCGTGATGCGCACCTTGACCGTTTTCGCCGCGGCGTTTCCGATGATGTCCTGCGCCGAGACCTTGAACGTGTAGGTTCCCGCCGGATACCTGCTTTCGCCAAAAGTCATGCGGGCGACAGCCTTCTTGCTCGACTGTTCCAGGTAGGGATAGGGATGGAACGGCGCCGTGGAGGCGGGCTCTCCCGTGACTTCGAAAGAAATTCCCTCGTCCGCTTCTTCGCGGTAATCGATCGCCGTGGAATCGGAAACGGTCACCTGCAGGCAGGCGGGCGACGCGAGCGTCACCACTTCCCCTTCCGAAAAGGACGTTCCGGACGAAGGCGAAAGGCAGCTCTGGATCTGGATGTTCGGCGGCAGCGAATCGTTCCGGATGATGGAATCCGCATAGGGGGACGTACCGGAAATCGAAATGCTCGAGACCAGGGAACGCCCCACGGAGCCGCTGGAAGCCCCGCTTGCCCAGAGGCGTATTTCCGCAGCCGTATCCCCAAAGGCGATTTTCCGGGGCGTGATGAACTGGACGGAGAAACGTCCATCCCGAATTTCCACGTCTTCGCTGAAGATTTGCGCGCCGTCATAGAGAACGGCGACCGAATCCTCCCGCGCCGGGGCTTCGCTCAGCTTCTTTTCGTAGTTCTGCTCCAGAATCGAAAGGTGAAGCGTGCCGTTCGAAATTCCGCCGACGGAACCGGAAAGCTTCATGCTGTCGAGCGCGCGGATCGTATCGACTTCCTGGTCCAGCTTGACGGAAAGTCCCGAGCTTGGCATCTGGACCACGGGCTCCCCGAGCAGTACATAACGTTCGTTGTTCTTTCGCTGGTTCTTTCCCTGCTGGAGCGTCGCGCTCTTGGAGAGTCGATAGGCCTCTCCGAGAGTCCGCCCCGAAGGAAAGAGCGCGTTCAGGGCAAACGACTTGGCGAAGACGCGGTTGAAGGAGCTGAACGATTCCCTTGTCGCTCCGATCGAGGCGATCGCTCCGCGCCGGGATGCCTGGATGAACGTTTCGGATAGCGACGTCTCGTTGCCCTTGTCGAAGCGTCCCACGGTACACGAAAAGGAGCCGAGAATCGTGTAGCGGGATTCGTTGGAAAGGTTCGAAACGTAGGAAGGCTTCATCAGGCCTTCGAAAGCCCAGTCCGAAATCGAACCGTGCCCAAAGTAGATGGTGAAAAGCGCGCCCTGGTTGATGCGGTTGACGAGATCCGTCGCCGCCGAAAGCTTCTGTCCCGAAGCGTCCGCCGTATAGTCCAAGAGGTAAATCTTCTTGATGTCCAGATGGTAGTTCTCGCTTTCCGACTGGGCGAAGAGCGAGCGCGAAAGATCTTCGGCGGCGGCCGTGTGCTCGATGAGATCCGCCGAGAAGCCGGTCCAGGCGTCATCCGCTGACACGATGACGGAATTGCGCCATGCGGAATTGTCCGCCGTCTTCGTGCTTTCGTGTTCCTCGATTTTCGCATTGTAGGCCATGAAATCGGCGACGCTTGCAAGCGGCAAGCGCCCGACATTCAGATCCAGGTCGTAGTTGCCGCGCAGAACCTGTTCTCCGGAGTCGAGAACGGCGAAGAAGTCTTCCACGACGGCGTCTTCCTTTTCGAACGGCGGAATCCAGTTCGTCTTGTAGCCCGAATTGAAGCCGCGGTAGTCGAAGTGCCCGTTTCCGGCGAGGACCGCCGACGTCAAGTTCGGGGAGACGCTCCGCACGTAGGCGAGGTAGTTTCGTATCGCGACGGGATCCTTCGCGCCGCCCGAATAGGCCCGGTAGATGTCTTCCGCAAGGACGACCGCAGTCCGGTAAGTCTTGAAGGCCTTTCCCTCGGAGCGAAAGCGTCCGAGCTCCACGGCGGGTACCTGGAACGCTTCCGGGGCGACGATCAGGTATTCGACCTTCGACGAGATTCGCGCGATGTCTTCCAGGACCCCATCGACCTTTGCCGGAACCGCCTCGATCGCCGCAGGCTGCCGAAACGCGGCCGTGTTGTACACAAGGTAACGTACATCGTCGGCGGCGGAAACGCTGTCGTAGAAGAATCCGCCTTTTACGGGCAGGAGACCCACCGGTCGAAAGTTCCTGAACTTCAACACCCGAGCGGCGGAACTTGCCGAAAGGGGAACCTTGATCTTTCCGCTTCGGCTTCCCGGAAGGATCCACTCGGCGGTGTCGTTTTCGAGCGCGGGATTCCATGCATACGCGATCGAGAATCCGTCAAAGCGTTCGAAATGCTTTCCGTTCGGAAGCATCCGAAGCGAGTAGGAATTCCCCGAAGATTTCAAGGCGGAGGTTTCGAACTCGAAATTCCCTCCGGGCAAAAGCCTGCGCGCGTCCGCATGGTGGTAGCTATCCCCGTTGATGCCAAACGAAAAGCGGATATCCTGCATTCGGGTGGCATAGCCCGAATCCGAAAGGCTTGAACTCGATTGCCTCGAACCGCCCGCCAAGAGCGACGTATAGACGGAACGGTGCGGAAAATACGAGACGGAGACAAATCCCTTGCCGTCGCTTGCCCTGTGCGGGAGGTTCGCGTTTCGCGACGAATAGAGGCTTGACGTGGAAACTTCGAGCGTATCGTCCGGAGAACCCCAGAACCAGAACCATTCCTTGCCGGTCGATTCTTCCCAGCCGCCCTCGTTTCCGAAATAGGTGTCTCGCAAGAAGGCGTCCTTTTCCGTCCGGACATAGCGCAGCACGGAAATTTCCGAGCCCGAGCTCGCCGTCGAGATTTCCGAAAGCCGCGAACCGGAGCCGCTTGCGGACCATCCCAGTTGAAAATACTGGTAAAAGCTGTAGGGAGAGGAGGAATAGTAATATTCCATGCCGTCGCCGGAAATCGACGGGTCTTCCCTGTCTGCGCGTTTCCACATCGACGTGCCGTAACCCGCAAAGAAAATCGTGTCGCCGTCGTCGAACGTTCCGTCGGCGGCAAGCGATCCCGGGCTGTGGTCCCGAATCTCGATCGGAATTTCGAAGAGCCTGTTCGGCAGAATCGCATCGGAACTCCAGATGACGTCGGGCATCGTGTCCTGGGGCGCACCGTAGAGCCGGAGCTTTTCCACCGGAATTCCCTCGCAGTCAGAGGCGCGGGCGACTTCCCGACATGCGGCCTGGACCTGTCGATACGTTACCGCGTAGAGCCCGTCTTCCGACGTGTTTCCGTTTTCCCTGTCGCCGATCAGGAACCTGGCAAGCCAGTTTACGTCCGACGCGTCCGAAGCGGCGCTCTTGCGAAGCAATTTCGAACTTTTTCCCCTTGTTCCGAAGGAAGCGGCTCCCTGGAGATTCCGTACGTTCGACAGCAGCCGATTTCCCGGTCGGATGTTTTCCGGCTTGCCCGAAAAAGTCACCGAGACCCGGAAATTCCTTCGCACGAGTACCGAAGTCCCCGATCCGCGAACGAGCGGCACAAGGACATCGACCACCCAGACGCCGTCCCAGAGCCTTGGCGCGGAAACTTCCACCGAAGCGTTTTCGAGCACGTCCTCGGAACACCAGCGCTGCGGAAACTTTGTCAGTACGGAATCGGTCACTTGGACAGAGGGCCTTGCGTTTGCGGGAACGGCCACGCGATAGACGCGATAGGGCGTCCGGGAATTTTCCCGGTAGAAGGCGTTTTCCGGAAGAAGGCGAAAATCCCCGTCCTCGCAAGAAGCGGGAGAAACGTCGGAAACGCCGTCTCGGAAAACGAAGCGCGACCTGGAATCTTCGACCGTCTCGAAAGCCGAAAGAAACGCCACCCAGAGCAAGACGCACAAGAAGCCCAGACGCACCGGCTATCGCCCTCCGACCAGGATGGAATCCACCTTGATGGTCGGCTGCCCGACCGTCACGGGAACATACCCGGATGCAGCGCCGCAAACCCCGGCAGCCAGGGAAAAGTCCTCCCCGACCATCGAAATTTCCCGAAGGATCTGGTCGCCTTTCCCGATGAGGGTCGCTCCGCGCACCGGCCTTCCGATTTTCCCGTGGTCGATTTCGTAGCCCTCTTCGACAGCGAAGTTGAACTCCCCCGTCGCCGGGTTTACGGAACCGCCCGCCATCTTGGACGCGTAGAGCCCATGTTCCACGCTTTGGATCATCGAATCGAAGGAATCCCTTCCCGGAGCGATGAACGTATTGCGCATCCGGCTCACCGGCGCGTATTTGTAGGACTCGCGTCTTCCGCTGCCCGTCCGTTCGACGCCCGTTTCCATGGCGCCGACCATGTCCGAGAGATAGCTCTTGAGAACGCCGTTTTCGATCAGGACCGTCCTTTTCGAAGGGAAGCCTTCGTCATCGACGGCAACGCTTCCCCAGGAACCGGGGATCGTTCCGTCGTCGATCGCCGTGAGACAGGGCTTCGCGACGACCTTTCCGAGCTTTCCGACAAAGGGACTCGCGTTATGGCGAATGGATTCGGTTTCCAGCGGATGCCCGACCGCCTCGTGAAAGATGACACCGCCAAATCCGGGTCCCATGACGACAGGCATGACGCCGCCAGCGATGTGTCCCGCTTCGAGCATTCGGAGCGACCGTTCCGCTGCCATTTCCGCCAAGCCGGGAGCGTTGAATCGTTCTAGCGCTTCATAGCCGGCGAGTGCGCCGGGCGCCTCTCGCGAAACTATCTTTTCCTTTCCTTCGCCGGCGGTCACGTTGATGCCGAGCCGCGTATGTACGCGGAAATCGCTCACGTTGACGCCGCTCGAACTGACGATGTTCACGTGCGAAACCGAATCGGAAACGCTCACCGCGACCTGGCAGATCTTGTCGGAAACCCGCCGGGCGCTTCGATCCGCTTCGTGCAGAAAATCCAGCTTGTAGGCGTTGCCCAAAAGCCCCGGATCCTTGAATCCCGGATAGCTTTCGCCAAAACGGCTAGGGTCCGGGCTCCAGTTCAGGACCGCGGGCCGAGCGGAAGTGCCTCTTCCGAAAGCGAGCGTCTTCACCATGTGCAAAAGAGAGTCCTTGCTTTCGTCGCTCGTAAAGGCGTAAAGGACTTCCGTTCCGAACAGGAGCCGCACGCCGATGCCGAATTCCGTACCGGCGGATGCGGTCTCGATGGCGCTGTCCTTGAGCGAAAGCGTCGAAGAACGGGTTTCCTCTTCGAAGATTTCCACGTAGTCCGCCCCGAGGCTCTTTCCCGTTTCCAGGATGGATTCCGCGACATCCCGATTCATAGGCGCTCCGATTTTCTGACGGGAATTCTCGCCGCGTCCATCGCCTGCTTGATTTCTCCAATCGAATACGTGCCGAAGTGAACCATGCTGGCGACAAGAGCCGCGTCCGCCGCCGTCTTCCGGAACAGATCGACAATGTGCGCGGGAGTTCCCGCTCCGCCCGAAGCGATCACGGGAATGCCCACGGAGCGAGCGATCCGGTCCGTGATTTCAAGCTCGTAGCCGTTCTGTACGCCGTCCGTATCCATCGCGTTCAGGCAGATTTCCCCGGCTCCGAGAGACTCCGCCCTTTTCGCCCATTCGACAGCGTCGAGCCCTGTCGCCGACCGACCGCCCTTGACATAGACTTCGTAGCCCGAAGGAATCCTTTCCGAAACGCCGACGCGCTTCGCGTCCATGCCGAGAACGATGCACTGGTTTCCGAAAGCCTTCGCCCCTTCGCCGATGATTTCGGGATGCAGGACCGCGAGGCTGTTCACGCTGACCTTTTCCGCTCCGGCCAAAAGGACCTGGTGCATGTCGTCAAGGCCGCGAATGCCGCCTCCGACGGAAAACGGGATGAAGACGTTTTTCGCTATCTCCTTGACCATGTCGAGATCGCACGGACGGTTTTCCGCGCTCGCCGTGATGTCGTAGAACACGAGCTCGTCAACGCCTTCCTCGCTGTATCTCGCGCCGAGTTCCACAGGGTCGCCGACATCGACGTTCCCCTTGAAGCGAACGCCTTTGGTCACCTTGCGGTTGCGAACGTCCAGGCAGACGATCAGACGCTTTGTCAGCATATTCCGCTCCATGCGCTAAAGTTTTTCAAGACGCGAAGCCCGACATCTCCGCTCTTTTCGAGATGAAACTGCGTCGCGACGAGGTTTTCCCGGCAGATCGCCGAAACGAAAGTCTGCGAACCGAACGTCGTATTCGCCAGGGTGTTTTCCGCTGCGATCGAATCGGGATGATAGGAATGTACAAAGTAAAAGTCGCTGCCGTCCGGGACGCCTTCGAACAGCGGATGTTCTTTCAGGAAGTTCGCCTGGTTCCAGCCCATCTGCGGAATCTTGATTCCTGGCTCTTCCCGAAAGCGGACCGCCTTGCCGCCGACGAGACCGAGGCATTTGACTCCGCCGTTCTCCTCGCTTGAGTCCAGGACGATCTGGCAGCCGATGCAGATTCCGAGAACCGGGCGTTTCCGTTCGACGACCTGGCGAATCGCCTTGCCGATTCCCGACGATTCGAGAGTTTCCATGGCGGAGCGAGCCGCACCGACACCCGGAAAGACGAGACGGTCCGCTTCGGCGATCTCCGACGGATCGCTCGAAGCCCTGACGGAAATTCCCAGATGTCCAAAGGCGTTCAGGACAGAGGCGAGGTTTCCCGCGTGATAGTCAACAACGATAAAGCGTTCCATAGTCCGTCTTGCCGCTAGATGAGACCTTCGAAGAAGTTGTTTCCCTTGTCATCGACCAGGATGAACGCCGGAAAATCCTTAATCGTGATTTTGCGGATGGCTTCCATGCCGAGTTCCGGGAAGGCGACGATATCGTTCGAGAGGATGTTCTGTTCCGCAAGGATTGCCGCCGGACCGCCGATCGATCCGAGGAAGAATCCGCCATACTTCTTGCAGGCTTCCGTCACCTGCTCGGAGCGGTTCCCCTTTGCGACCATGATCATCGAGGCTCCCTTGGACTGGAAGCGCATCACGTAGGGATCCATGCGGTTTGCGGTCGTCGGGCCAAAGCTTCCCGTCGGCATTCCGCACGGCGTCTTTGCCGGTCCCGCATAGTAGATCGGGTGGTCGGAAACGGCCTTGAGAACCGTCTTCTCGATTTCGGAAAGTTCCTCGCCGCGTTCCTCGCGGTCGAAGATTTCGGCAATCTTCGCGTGGGCCATGTCGCGCGCGACGATCATCGTGCCGCGGAGATTCAGACGCGTCTTCACCGGATACTTCGAAAGCTCGGCGAGAACGTCCTTCATCGGACGGTCGAGGTCGATTTCGACAGGCGCGGCCATCTTCACCACGTTCCCTTCCGGGATGTAGCGCTCCGGATGATGCTCCATCTTTTCGAGCCAGAGACCCTTTTCGTCGATTTTCGCCTTGATGTTTCTGTCTGCCGAGCAGGAGACGCCGATGGAAACCGGACAGCTCGCCGCATGTCTCGGGCAGCGGATCACGCGCACGTCGTGCACGAAGTACTTTCCGCCGAACTGCGCGCCGATTCCCGTCTTCTGGCAAATGCGCAGAACCTTTTCTTCCATTTCGAGATCGCGGAACATCCGACCGCCCTCGCTTCCCGTTGTCGGGATGTCGTCGAGGTAGCCGCAGCTCGCAAGCTTTACCGTGTGCGTGTTCATCTCGGCAGAGGTTCCGCCGATGACGATCGCGAGATGATAGGGAGGGCAGGCCGCCGTACCTAGAGTCTTGACCTTCTCGGCGATGAACTTTTCGAGGGACTTCGGGTTGAGGAGCGCCTTGGTCATCGGCCAATAGTAGGTCTTGTTCGCAGATCCGCCGCCCTTCGCCACGAAGAGGAACTTCATCTCGGCGCCTTCCTCGGCATGGATATCGATCTGCGCCGGAAGATTGCAGGCCGTGTTCTTTTCTTCGTACATGGAAAGCGGGGCTATCTGGCTATAGCGCAGATTCTTCGTGGTGTAGGCGTTGTAGATGCCTTCCGAAATGGCGGCAAAGTCGTCCGAACCTGTCCAGACCTGCTGCCCCTTGTGAACGACGGCGATGGCCGTTCCCGTGTCCTGGCAGAACGGGAGAACGCCCTTGGACGCGACGACCGCGTTCTTCAGCAGCGTCAGCGCGACGAACTTGTCGTTGTCGCTCGCTTCGGGATCCTGGAGAATCTTCGCGACCTTCGCCGTATGGGCCGGGCGCAAGCGGAAGCTGACTTCCTCGAACGCGGACTGGGCGATTTTCGTCAAGGCCTCTTTGGAAACCTTGAGAATCTTCTTTCCTTCGAATTCCGCGACGGAAACGCCTTCCGTTCCGAGATTCACGTATTCCGTTCTGTCTTCGCCGTGCTGGACGATCGGTTCGTAATGAAATGCCATAGAAGCCTCTTTTTTTGGATGATTCGCCTAGAAAATAGAATTTTCGCGCTTTTCTGAAAATTCCTTTTCCATAATTCGATAACAAGAGTTATTTTTCTAGTGAAATCGGCAGAACTTTCTGCCATGACGTTTTATCAACAAGGACGAACCATGAAACTCACGAAGACTCTTTTTTCCGCACTTGTACTTGCCGCATTTGCGTTTGCAGCCGAAGAGGCGAAACCGGTTACCGCAGCTGCGGACACCGTAAAGACCGAAGCGGTCAAGGAAACTGCAGCTCCCGCCGAAGCGCCCAAGGCGGATTCCGCTTCGCAGGCGACCGCTTCGGACACGACCGCGAAGGCGACCGAAAAGGCTGCCGCTCCATCCGAACCGAAAGTCGATTCGGCGGCGACCGCGGCGGCCCTCCCGGCTGATTCCGCCAAGTCGGACACGTCCAAGGTTCTCGAAGCGAAAACCGCCCCGGCAGACTCGGTCAAGTCGGACACGGCAGCGACTGCGCCGGCGGATTCCATGGCGACCGCAGCGACCCTCCCGGCTGATTCCGCCAAGTCGGACACGTCCGAAGTTCTCGAAGCGAAAGTCGCGCCTGCCGACACGGCAAAAGCGGACACGGTAGCGGCTGCGCCGGCGGATTCCATGGCGGCCGCAACGGCTGATTCCGCAAAGGTCGAGCCGCAGCCGGCAACCGAAGACAACAGCGCGCCGCGCACGGCCGGACAGACCATCATGGAGAACCCGCTCGAATTCATCATCGTGAGCGCGGCGTTCATCGCGAGCGTCCTCGTCATCATCTTCACCGGCAAGGACTGATCTCAGTCGATTCTTGCCCACAAGGAGCTTCTCCCCCGCGGAGAGGCTTTTTTTTCGCCATATGAAAAAGGTCTCGAAAATCCAGAGGACTTTCGAGACCTTTTCAAAACGGCTCGTCGTCTTTCGAACTAGGCTTGCGGCTGTTCGGGAGCAGGCGCTTCGGGCTGTTCCGCAGGCTTATCCTTGTGGAGCAAGGCCTTCATGGAAAGCTTCACCTTGCCCTTCGGATCGACGCCCATGCAGAGCACCGTCACTTCGTCGCCGACGTGCACGATATCTTCGACCTTTTCGACACGGTAGTCGGCAAGTTCGGAAATGTGCACCAGTCCGTCGCGTCCCGGGAGAATCTCGACAAACGCGCCAAACGGCTGGATCGTCTTGACCTTTCCCTTGTAGATGCGACCCGGTTCCGGTTCCGCGGTGAGCTCTTCGATCATGCGACGGCAGACCGCTCCGGCCTTGGCATTCGGCGCGGCGATGTCGATCATTCCGGATTCGTCGATGTTGATCTGGCAACCGGTCTGGGCCTGCATTCCCTTGATGACCGATCCGCCCGAACCGATGACGTCGCGGATCTTCGTCGTCGGGATGCGCATCTTGAGCATGGTCGGAGCCTTCGGGGACAAGTGATCGCGCGGAGCGGGAATCGCTTCCTTGATCTTGCCGAGAATGTGCAGACGGCCTTCGCGCGCCTGGTCCAGGGCCTTGCGCATCAGTTCCGGCGTGATACCCTTGATCTTGATGTCCATCTGGAACGCGGTGATTCCGTACTCGGTTCCCGTGACCTTGAAGTCCATGTCGCCGAGATGATCTTCCGTTCCGGTGATATCCGTCAGGATCTTGATCTTTTCGTCATCGGCATGACCCGTTTCGGAAATCAGCCCCATCGCGACGCCCGCGACCGGTGCCTTGATGGGAACGCCGGCATCCATCAGGGAAAGCGTTCCGCCGCAGACGGACGCCATCGAAGAGGAACCGTTGGATTCGAGAATTTCCGAAACGATGCGAATCGTATAGGGGAAATCTTCCGTCACCGGGAGAACCGCCTTGAGCGAACGTTCGGCGAGATGTCCATGACCGATTTCGCGGCGGGACATGCCGAGCTTCTTGCATTCGCCCACGCAGAACGGCGGGAAGTTGTAATGGAGCATGTAGCTCTTCGAACCTTCGCCCTGGAGCGTTTCGTAGCGCTGTTCGTCGGACTTGGTTCCGAGCGTGCAGCTGACGAGCGCCTGGGTTTCGCCGCGCTGGAACACGGCGGAACCGTGAACGCTCGGCAAGACTCCCAGCTGGATTTCGATCGGGCGGACTTCCGTCGTCGCGCGACCGTCGATGCGGCGGCCTTCGTTGAGGATCATCGTGCGCATCGTCGTACGTTCGAGGTCGGCAAAGATGGCCTTGGCGTCAGCGAGCAGAGCCGCGTCCTGGGCTTCGCCTTCGCCGATGATGGCGAGGATCTTCGGATCGGCGACGACCTTGGCTTCCAGTTCGGCCATTTTCGGATAGAGCTGCGTCTTCACCATGTTCGCATGGAGTGCCGCGTCGAGTTCGTCAAAAATGACTTCCTTGACTGTCGAAACGAGCCTGTCGTGCGCTTCGCCCTTGTTCTTCGGGGTGAGGACCATTTTCTCCTTTGCGAACTTCGCGCAGAGCTCGGCCTGGGCCTTGCAGAGTTCCCGGATGGCATCGTGACCGGTCGTGATGGCCTTGATCATCGTGTCTTCGGAAACTTCGTAGGCGCCGCCTTCGACCATGCAGACGGAGTTTTCCGTACCGGCGACCACCAGGTCCAGATCGGCCACGGAAACCTCTTCGTAGGACGGATTGACGATATACCTGTCACCGATCACGGCGACGCGGACGGCGGCCACCTGTTCTTCGAACGGGAGCTCGGAGAGACCGATGGCGAGAGACGCCGCGGAAACGCCAAAGACGTCCGGCGCGAACTTCTTGTCCGCGGAGAGAACGTTTACGATGACCTGGACTTCGCGAGTGAAGTTGTCCGGGAACATCGGACGGATGGGACGGTCGATGATTCGCGCGGAGAGAATCTCGTCGTCGCTCGGACGTCCCGGTTCGCGCTTGTTGTAGCCGCCCGGCAAGCGACCGGCGGCATAGGCCTTTTCACGATATTCGACTGTCAAGGGGAAAAAGTCCCCGTCCTTTTCCGGGCCAAAGCAGACCGTTGCGAGCAAGAAGGCGTCACCGACCTTGATGACAGCCGATCCCGAAGCCTGTTTGGCCAGGCGACCGGTTTCCATCACGACAGAAGTTCCGTCGGGGAGCCTTGCCGTGATTTCCTTGGCCGCGAGCATTTTGTATTCCATAAGCAATCCTTCGAATTAACCGCGGAGACCCAGATCCTTGATCAGCTGGCGGCAGGCGTTGATGTCCTGCCGTTCATAGAACTTGAGAAGATTCTTGCGCTTCGCGACCATCATGCTCATGCCGCGGAGAGAGTGAAAGTCCTTCTTGTGAATCTTGGCGTGTTCCGTCAGATTCTTGATCCTTTCCGTGAGAATCGCGATCTGGACGCGGACGTTTCCCGAGTCTTTTTCGTTTGCGCCAAACTTGGCGGTGAGTTCCTGAACTTTTTCTTTTGTAATGGTAGCCATATTGCCGTCCATTTCCTTTTGGTTTTATGTGAACGAATTACTTTAAGCCTCTTTTCTGCCTGCACCCAGTGGAATTTGGCGATTCTGGTCTGCAAATCCAAGGCAAAACGCAACTACTTGTCGCTAAATGTAGAAAAATCGAACGGATTCACGAAGCCTTTCCTGGTTATTTCCCCGATTCTCCCGGTTTTCCGTTCCAAGGCGCTCATTTCGCGCCCAAGGCCGGACCTTCCCGGAGCGTTTTCCAGAATCGGTTCCAGGTTTCCGGATCCATCTTGCCGAGAAGCGCTTCCATTTCGGGCGAAAGCCTCGAAGGATGCATCCATGCGGCCTCCCTTCCCGGAATCCGGATCAGCGCAAAATAGGCGAAGAGCATCTGGCTGCGCGCTCCGAGAATCCGATAGTCGTCTTCGGAAAGAAAATGGTCGCGCGCCTGCTTCCTGTAGAAAGCTCCGTCATGGGAATAGAGCTTGTCGCCGACGATCGGAAAGCCGAGAAAGGCGAGGTGCGCACGGATCTGGTGCTTTCTTCCGGTAAAGAGTTCCGCGGCGAGAACGGAGAACCTTTCCGATTCCCCTTCCAGAACGGCGATTCGCCGAAAGACGGTCTTGCAGGGCTTGCCGTCATCCCGGGGAAACATGCGAATCCGGATGTCGCTCGACGGATCTTCGCGCAGGGGCTGTTCGCAGACAACGTCGCCGTCGGGAAATTCTCCGCGGACGATCGCCACGTAGATCTTTCGGAGAAGGATGTGCTCCAGGGATTTCTCGAAGCGCCTTGCCGTGTCCCTGTCGCGGGCGAGGAGCATGACGCCGCCCGTATCGCGGTCGAGCCTGTGCATCGGCGAGATTTCCTCGTTTTCGAAAGCTCTCCGGACAACGCCCGTGAACGTGTTGTAAAAGATCCGGCCGGTATGGTGCACGGGAATTCCCGCGGGCTTCGAAAGGACCAGGAACTCGTCGTCGGCGTAAAGCGTTTCGAAGTCGGTGGGAACTTCCGGTTCCGAATAGTTCTCGACCCGATAGGTGACGCGGTCCCCGGGAGAAAGCGCGTCTTCCGAAGCGGCGGGCGTTCCGTTCCGCGTGACAAGCCCGTCGGAAATCCTTTTTTGCCACTCCTCTTTCGAATGATACGTGAAGCGCCCCGAGAGCATGTCGAGAAGGCTTTTCCCGCGCTCCTCGTTCCGCACGACGCTTTCGAAGAGCATGGTTTTCGGAACCGCGCTCATAGGCGGTAGAGCCCCTTTTCCCGGATGTAGGCGAAGACTTTCGGATCGAGGCCTTCGGGGCATTTTCCCATGCCGAAGAGGAGTTCCTTGCGAATGTCCCGGCTGGCAAACCTTCCGTCGAATCCGTTTTCCCTTCCGACCCAGAACATCGGCGCGAAGCCTTTTTCCCGATGTGCGGCGGCATCCGGCCTGGAAACTCCCCGGCGTTCAAAGACTATCAGCTCGAATTCCTTCAGGAGCCGTTCCCCGTTGAACTCGGTCCCGTAAAAATGCAGCGGATCGCGCCAGTGCGGAATGCCTTCGTAACTGTCCGCGCCGACAAGCAGGCGAAAGTTTACGTCGGGATGCGCCAAGCGGAGCTTTTTCATCGTCACGTAGGAGCCGCGATAGTCGCCCATGTTCAGTTCCATTTCCGAAACGCGGATGCGCGGGTCTTCCCCTACGACGAGATCGAGCATCGCGAGGCGGTCTTCCGCGGAGGCGAACAGCTTCTTGTCCCAGCGGTCCGGGCTCGGGAGAAACCAGAGTTCGTCGCAGAGGTTCAGGTCGAGGCAAAGTTTCGAAAGGCGTACATGGTCGAGATGGACCGGGTCGAAAGCGCCGCCAAAGATGGCAACCGTTTTAATAGACATAGATGACAAAACCGAAGTTGAATTGCAGGCGAGTTCCGCGAACGCGTTCATCCTCGACAGGATTGTAGTGGGAAAGAATCCAGCGGTATTCGAGTTCCGTGACGAAAGCCGCGGTTGGAAGGATCTGGAATGTCGCGCCGCCGCCGACGCCCCACTCGTTCCAGGTGACATCGCCCACGTTCGAAAGCGTCTTGGCGCGCGTAAACGAACCGATGAGGTAAGGCCTTTCCGGAGACCCCAGCGACACGCCGAGCGTCCCGTTGAGCGCGCGGGAGCGAACCGAAAGACGGTCTCCCCGAGCGTCCGTCCGGGAATAGTCGTAAAGCCCGTAGCCTACCCGAAGATAGCCGATGCCGCGTACCCATGCGCCGACAAAGGGCGTCATCCGGTTGAATCCCGCGCCGTCCGAACCGTCGTCGAGGACTCCGTAGGCGGTTTCCGCGACGCCTCCGACGATAAAGGGCAGCTTCTGCGCGCTGGCGAGCGAAGCGAGGAATAGCACAAGAAAGAGAATCCGCCATTTCATAGGACAAGCGCGAGAAGCACAAAGGCGCAGAGGATCCCGTTCAGCAGGGAATCTATCTTGTGGAAGACGTAGAAAGTCCGCGACAGCGAGCTGTCCCGCCGCGAAATCTCCCGATGCATCCAGTCCGAGAGAAAACAGGTCGTGGAGAACTTGACGAGAACGAGCGCAAGTACCCAGTTGGAAAATCCGGCGAGATAGGCGACCGCCGCATACCCGAAAAGCATCAAGGCGTTCTGGATCGCGTTCACCCGACGAGCGCAGGAAAGCGACGTGTCGCATTCCAGGAGCATCTTGCGGTAATCGCCCACCTTCTTTTCGAGCCTCCCGAAATTTTCGACAAAGCCCGCGAGATTGTATCCGAAAAGGGCGACCGAGGCGAAAATCAGCAGGTATGAAGAAACAGCAACCATCGTTTTCAATATAGCAAGATTTCGCTAATCCCGGGCTTGCAGCAGGCGGCGGGTCGTTTCGAGCGACCAGCCTTTTCGCTTCGCGTATTCCGAAAGCTGGTCCTCCGCGATTTTTCCGACGGAAAAGTATTCGCTCATCGGATGGGCGAAGTAGTAGCCGCACGTCGAATTTTCGGGAACCATCATCCAGGAATCCGAAAGTTCCATTCCGGTGTTTTCCTTCACGCGCATCGCGTTCCAGATGCCGAGCTTTTCCGAATGGTCGGGACACGCCGGGTATCCGGGCGCGGGTCGGATTCCAAAAGGCGCAGAGCCTTCCGGCAGGTATCCCCAGGCGTTCTTCATCATGTCCAGGAAAAGCCTTTCGGAAAAGGCTTCCGTCAGACGTCCGCCGATCGAGCCGAGGAGTATCGCCGAATAGTCGTCCCCCGCTTTTTTGAACGCTTCCGCCTGCTTCTGGATCCCAAAGCCCGCGGAAACCGCGAAGAGGCCCATGTAATCTTCCGAATTTGGCGAAAGGAAGTCCACAAGCGAGCGATGTCGGCAGATTCCCTCTCTAACTTCCTGTTCGCGCAAAAACTCGAAGCGGAACTTCCCATGTTCCGAAAAGAGCGTGACGCTCTCGCCCTCGCGCTTCACGGGAAAGATTCCATAGATGCCGCGCGCCTCGATCCAGCGATTCTCGATCGCGCGCTCCAGAAGGTTCCTCGCGTCGCGATAGAGCCTTCGCGCCTCTTCCGCTTTCGGGGAATCCCCTTCCAGAAGTTCGGGAAACTTTCCGGGAATGCGCCACGCGTAAAAAAGAAAGAACCAGTCGATGAACGGTACGAGCTCGTCGAGAGGCTGGTCCGGGATCACGTGGATGCCCGGCTCCCTTGGCGCCGGAGAATGCGGCCATGGAACGCCTACTTTCCGCATTTCCGCTCCCGCAGGGAATTGCGTTCCCAAAAGACCCCGTCAAAAAATCCCTGGATGGAAGCATCGCTTTCTGCGCGTTCAAGTCTCTTTTCGCAAAGGCAGGCGTATTCCAGGTTTTGCTCGATTCCCGCGTAATGACGCCCGAGCTTTTTCGCGACGACGCTCGTCGTTCCGCTGCCAAGGAACGGGTCGAAGACGAGATCGCCCTTTTCCGAAGAGGCGAGTACGAGCTTCGCGACAAGCTTTTCGGGCTTTTGCGTCGGATGGTCCGTGTTTTCCGGCATGCTCCAGAAGGGGACGCTGATGTCGTCCCAGAAGTTCGAAGGCGCCGTATCGCGGAAATTTCCCTCTTCCGATTCCTGCCAGTCCTTTGGACTTCCATTCTGCCTGTATGGAGCGATGACCCGGCGACGCATGCGGACCGCGTCCAGATCGAAGCGATAGTTCCGGGGATCCTTCACGGCAAACCAGATGTCCTCCATGGAATTCTTCCAGTTCGCCTTGGCTCCGCGGCCCTTTTCGCGGCCCCAGGTGATGCGGTTCAAGACCGTCAATCGGCGCGAAATCGAACGCTGGATGGCACCGGAAGACTTCCAGTCGCCGCATACGTAGAGCGAACCGTCCTTTTTCAGGATTCGGACCAGTTCTCCCATCCAGGAGTCCAGATAGCTTTCGTATTCGGCATCGGGCATCGACGAAAAGCGCAATCCTCCAAAATTCTTGAAGAGGTTGTACGGAGGATCGACAATCACGAGGTCCGCCATTTCCGACGGAAGCTTCGGAAGAACCCGATACGTGTCCCCGAGAATTGTCCTGTCGAGCACGTTCCCGAGCGAGAACTCCCTTTCGTCCGACGCGTCGAGAAGCCGTGCGGAAAAAAGCTCGCGCTCCGAAGCCGAGAGGGAAAGCGTCCTGTTCCGCGGGGATTTCCGCTTTTCGCGTTCTAGCGGGGCCATCTGTCGTAAAGCGCCTGTTCGTCGTTCACCAGCATCGCGCGAGGCTTCGAACCGTTCTTCGGTCCGCAGATGTTCAGCCGTTCCAGCTGGTCCACGATTTTACCCGCCCGGGAAAATCCCACCGAAAAATGCCTTTGCACTTCCGACGTCGAAAGCGAACCGCGCTCGATTCCGTAGCGCGCGACATCGAGGGCGAGCTTGTCGATCTTTCCGCCGAAGGATTCGCCGTTTTCCCCTTCCTCGTCCGCTTCCGACGGATCGTCGATGTCGAACGTTTCGAGACGTTCGTAGTGGACGTTCTGGTTTGCGCAGGCGTCTGCCAGCCGTTCCACCTCTTCGTCGGTCAGGAATCCGCCGTGAACGCGGCTGGGTTCCGGATCTTCTCCCGAACGATAGAGCATGTCGCCGCGACCGAGAAGCTTTTCCGCCCCGGCGCGGTCCATCACCGTCCGGGAATCTACCTGGGACGCGACCTTGAAGCTGATGCGCGCGGGAAGATTCGCCTTGATGAGACCCGTGATGACGTTTACCGAGGGGCGCTGCGTCGCGATAACCAGATGAATCCCGACTGCGCGGGCCTTCTGGGCAATCCGGGCGATATACTTTTCCACTTCCTTTCCCGCGACCATCATCAAGTCGGCAAGCTCATCGACCACGATGACGATGTAGGGCATGTTTTCCATCTTTTCCGCCGGCAGGTCCGGGCTTTCGAGCTGCTCGTTCCGCTTCTGGTTGTAGCCCACCAGGTTCCGGACTTTCCACTTAGCGAGTTCCTCGTAGCGACGGTCCATTTCGACGCACGCCCACTTGAGCGCGCTCACCGCCTGGTCGGGCTGGGTCACCACGGGCGCGAGCAGATGCGGAATGTTCTCGTACAGCTTCAGTTCGACCACTTTCGGATCGACCAGGATCATGCGGAGTTCGTCGGGAGTCTTGCTGAAAAGGAGGCTCGCCATGATAGTGTTGATGCAGACCGACTTGCCGGAACCGGTCTGGCCCGCGATAAGAACGTGTGGCGCGCGGCAGAGATCCATCGTGTAGGGATTTCCCGTGATGTCCTTGCCCAGCGCGATGATCAGCTTGTCCGGCTTGGGCTCGAACGCGGAACTTTCGAAAATGTCGCGGCAATAGACCGTCTGGAGCTTCCGGTTCGGGACTTCCACGCCGACTAGCGACTTTCCGGGAATCGGCGCGAGAATCCGGATGGATTTCGCCTTGAGCGCAAGCGCGAGATCTTCGTGAAGGGACGCGAACTTGGAAACCTTGACCCCCGGCCCTGGCTCCACTTCGAAGCGCGTAATCATCGGTCCCGTCGAAATGCCCAGCACCTTTCCCTTCACCTTGAAGTTTTCGAGCTGCTCTTCGAGCTGGTGACCGATCTTTTCGAGCTCCTCTTCCGTGTAGTCGGGCTTCTGTTCGGGAGGTTCGGAAAGAATGTCCGAAACCTGCGGAATGGCGTAATCGTCGTATTGCGCGATCGGCGCCTCGGAAAGCTCCACCGTTTCCGACGCTTCGTCCGCTGCGCTTTCTGCGGGAGCGTCTTCTTGCGCGGGAACCGCATCGTCCGGCACGAGCGTTCCGTTCGGATCGACCGCGAAAGAATCGCTTGCGAAAGGATTTTCGCTGGGGACAGGTTTCGACATGGCGACTTCGCCGGGTTCGACTTCCGAGCGTTCCACAATGCCCTGGATGGAGGGACGCGTACGGCGATTGTTCTCCCAGTCGTTCATTTGCTGGACTTGGCGCAGATGGGCGATTTCGTCGCGAAGCGCCCGAACTTCCAGGGCGCCCAGACGTTTCTCGTTTTCCCTCAGGTAGCGCTCCTTCTCCTCGATTTCGTGCAGTGCGACGTTGGAACAGTCCTGCGCATCGGGTGCAGGGGCGGAAGGCAGTCTGTCCTCTTTCGCGTCCAGAACGGGAATCGTTTCGTCAAACGCGCCGACCGGTCCGCGGAACGGCTTCGCCTTGCCGTCATAGATCGTGTAGTCGCTTTTCCAGTCCGCATCCTTCGCCTTGCGCGCCTTCTCCTTCGCCCTTTCCAGGGACCTGTCTTGCGAAAGAGGCTTCTCCGGCACGGCCTTTCTCTTTTCCCGCAAGGCCCGGCATGCGTTCCAGGATTTCGCCAAAAGGACAAAGGGCGTTTTCAGGAACGCGAAGTGCGAAAGGCGAAGACCGAAAAGGATGACGACGATCGCGAGGAAGATCGCCAAGAGAAGAAGAAACGGGAAGAGAGCGTTGTCCTTTCCGAACACGGGCCAGACAAGGCTCTGGACCATGAAGAATCCAAGCCGACCCCCCGCCCCGTAGAGAGCTTCCTTTCCAAGCGAAAGCGGCGCGGAAAAAGTCGAAGCGATGGCGAACAGGAGCGGACAGAGAACGGTCAGGGACGAAAATCCGATGCAGACGCGAGAAAACCGGGGAAAGCCGCCGGAAAGCAGGAGACGCACACCCGACAAGGCCGCCGTGACGGCGAGGAGCGTCGCCGAAAACTTTCCAAGGACGTAGAGAACCGTTTCCGGAAAAGCCTTGCCGAAAATCGGACCGAGCCAGTTCCGTTCGCTGCCGATAAAGGACACCAGCGCGACCAGGAGAAAGACGCCGAAGACAAGGAGCAGAACCCCGGAAAGACGTCGAAGCGACCGGGAATCCGCCTTGTCGTCCTTTTTCGCCCTTTTCGCTTTTTTCGAAACTTCCTTCATAGCGCATGCAATATAGTTTTTTTTGCCAGGCGACCGGGCTTCTTTTCTATGTTTTTCCCGTGAAATTCAAGCATCCCAAGAAAGTCAAGAGAATGCTTGCCGGACTCTTCGTCGGGATATTCCTGACGCTGCTCATTCCGCTCATTCCGAACGCCATCGCCCAGCGCGCCGAATACATTTTTTACGACGCGTTTTCCAGGCATTCCTCGCAAGGGACCACCGACCGCGCCGAAGACATCGTCATTGTCGATATCGACGAGAACTCGCTTTCCAAGTACGGTCCCTACAACGAATGGACGCGCGACATGCACGCCCGAGTCGTGGAAAGGCTCGAAGACGGCGGAGCGGCGGCGATCGCCTTCGACATCCTTTTCAAGAACGCCGATTTCGGGGAGAGACACGCAAGACGCGCGGAAAGAGTCCTGGAAAAGCTCTATCCCGACCGAAAGTGGATTTCCGATTACGACAGGCTGCGCAACGCCTACGATTCCGATTCCATTCTCGTCCGGACCATCGCGAAGAACCCGAATGTCATCGTGTGCGGGACGTTCAATGCGCGAACCGATTACAAGCACCAGTCCCAATGGATGCCGCTCAGCACGTCGCTTCGCGCGAAGGAAGTCGATGCGAGCCCGACCTTTTCGCTTTCCCAGGTTTCCTCTGCCGAGAATGTAGAATCCAAGGACCTGCTCGACAACATTTTCCCCGAACTTTCCCATGCGGCGAAGAACTTCGGCGTGGTCAACGCGAACCCCGACAACGACGGCATTCTGCGCCAGATGCGCATGATCTACCGCTTTCCAAACAAGGAAATCTGGCCAAGCGACTCGTCCCGAATCTACCCGGCTCTCTCCCTGGTCACGCTCATGCACCTGTTCGGCACGGATCCCGATTCCGTGAAGATAGCGATGGGAAGGCACATCGACCTGGGAAAGCCTTTCGGAATCTACCGAGACTCTTCGGGAATCCTGCGCACGACGTATCCGCAGTTCTCCTACCCGATGATCCGGGAAATCCTGCGACACCGCGCAAC
This sequence comes from Senegalimassilia sp., assembly GCA_963652365.1. Taxonomy (GTDB): domain Bacteria; phylum Fibrobacterota; class Fibrobacteria; order Fibrobacterales; family Fibrobacteraceae; genus Hallerella. The sequence continues at coordinate 50,851 of CAVJTH010000004.1, read as the reverse complement.
GCTTTCCAAGCGAAAGGTCCAGGATTCCCTGTCCGGAAACTTCCTGGAAATTTCCCGAAAGATTCGCGTTCTGAAAGATTCCACCGGTCATCTGACCGTGCAGACGGACGACGGGGACTTTTCGCCCGACGACCCGGAACTGACGGCGTACGACAAGGAAGTTCTCGACTTCTTCGAACGGGACATCGAAAAAATCGAAAACGGCGACTCGAAATGGCTCTCGGCGGAGCTGGACTTTCACTTCAACGAAAAAAGAGGACGCTGGATTCCCAATTACACGATCCTCTCCCCGGACGTTCTCGACGATCTCTACCGAACGGACAGCGCATCCATCCTCGCCCTGAAACCCGGCGAGAAAATGCGTTTCGGCAAGAACAAGCGCATGCCCATCGACGAAAAGGGAAACTTCACCCTGCATTTCAAGAGCCCTTACGACATTTCGCCGGAAAAGCGTACGTTCCAGCACGTTTCCTACTACGATGTCGCCGAAGGAAGAATCGATCCGGCGATGTACCAGGGCAAGACGTTCATCCTCGGAAGCGCGGCTCCGGCTCTCTTCGACTTTTACGCGGCCCCGCACGACGACCACTTCCCCGCGGTTCTCGTCCATGCGACCATTCTGCAGAACGTCCTGACCGACGACTATATCCGTTCCGAGTTTCCAAGCCCGATAATCTACGTCGCCACGGCCATCTTCGCGATTCTCGTCGGGCTTTTCGCTTCGCAATATCTCGCCATCCTGTTTCTTATCCTTCTCTTCATGGCGAGCATCCTCGTTTCGCACGCCTTCTTCGAAAACGGTCTCTACATCGGCTGCTCGACCTATCTGATCGAAGCCATCCTGGCGTTCCTGGGATCCTTTCTCGTACGGTTCTATTTCGAAAACCGCGACAAGACATTCCTCGACAAGTCGTTCAAGCAGTATATTTCGGACAAGCTGATCGACGAAATGCTTTCGAACGAAAAGGAGCCGGAACTCGGCGGCGAAAAGAAGTACCTGACGGCATTTTTTACGGACATCCAGGGATTTTCTTCCATCTCCGAACAGATCGGCGACCCGAAGAAGCTGGTCGATCTCCTGAACGACTATCTGACGGCCATGACGAACATCATCAAGGACGACAACCAGGGAACGCTCGACAAGTACGAAGGCGACGCCATCATCGCCTTCTTCGGCGCGCCCTCCCCCATCGAATGCCAGCGAAGAAACGCCCTGCAGAGCGCCATCGCCATGCAAAAGGCCCAGAGAATCCTGCGCGCGAACTGGAAACGCGGCAAGAATCACGAAGGAAAGGACCTCGAAGAAAACACGGCCTATCCGGAATCCGTCTATCGGATGCACACGCGAATCGGCATCAATTCGGGAGAGATTCTCGTCGGAAACATGGGTTCCGAGACAAGAAAGAACTACACGATCATGGGCGACGCGGTCAATCTGGCGTCACGGCTCGAAAGCATCGGCAAGCAATACGGGACATACGTTCTCGTCAGCGAGGAAACGCTTGTCGGCAAGTCGGATCCTCTCGACAGGACCGATTACAGGGACCTTTTCGTCGCGCGACCGATCGATCGGCTGAAAGTCGTCGGCAAGAGCGAACCCGTTCAGGTTTACGAACTGCTTGGCATGCGCGGAGACCCCGAAGCGGGAAGTCTCGAACTTCTCTGTTCGCTATGGAAAAAGGCACAGAAGCTCTACTATGCCCAGGAATGGGACGAGGCGATTGCCGTTTTCCAGGAGACCAAGTTGCTCGAACCGCATTTACAGGCCAAGGATCCCGGAGCGAAAGAGACGCCATCCGAAGTGTTCATCCGGCGCGCGATGGCGTACAAGGTCAATCCGCCGACAAGGCCTGGCGAACCCTGGGACGGAATCTACACGGCGACTTCCAAGTAAATCCGCTGCAGCGCTTCGGCAAAAGCTTCCGGTTTCTGGAGAAGGCTCGCGACGATCCAGCCGTCCTCGTCGAAATCGAACAGGAAACCCGGCTGGACAAGGACTTTCGCCTTCCGCAACAGCCGAAGAACCAGCGCTTCGTCTTCGAATCCTTCGAAGCGCAGAGCCGCATACCAGCCACCCTGCACGCTAGGCATTACGTCGCTTGACGGAAACCGCTCCCGCAAGGCTCTCAGGTTTTCCTTGACCCTGACCGTGACGCCTTCTTCGTAGGAAAGAGAGCTTTCAAGCATCGGCGCGGCCAGGGCGAACGCGGGAGACGCAACGCTCAGATAGGCGTCCGCGACATATTCGATCGCGGACCTTAGCGAGTTTCCGAGCCTTCCTGCCCGATAGGCCATCCAGGCGAGCTTCAGCTGCGGAGATCCGACCGACTTGGAAAATCCGCCGAGAAAGAACACGGGAACGTCGCGAGAGTCCCAGTTCCAGGGGCGCTCCGTCCCGTCGTAGATGAAATCGCCAAAGACTTCATCGACAACGATCGAGAGCCCTTCGCGCGAAGCGAAATCCACCAAGGCGTCCCATTCCGGTTTCGAAACGACATGGCCAGTCGGATTGTTCGGCGAAACGACGAGAAGAATTTTCGTCCGGGCGGGAAAGGCGCAGAGCGAATCCGCATCCAGCTTCCACTTGCCATCCGCTCGACGCAGAAAATACGGCGCTGTCCGCAGAAATTCGAGAGACGCCAGGGAATCGAGCAGCGGATATCCCGGCATCGGCGTGAGAATGGCGTCGTCCGTATCGCAGAGCGTCTTGAACAGAACGGAATAGGCTTCGCTTGTACTCGAAAAGAGCTGGATGTCCTCGGAAGAAAAATTCCCGCCGCGCGCCGCAAAGTAAGCCGATACAGCCTTTCGCGCTTCCAGCCAGCCGTTCGCGTCGGGATTCCAGACGGAAAACTTCGGAATCGCCTCGGAAAGGACGCTTTCCAGGGGAAAGGCGAGCCCGGTCTTCAGGGGGCTCGAAACGGTCAGGTCCAGAAAATCGGGAACTTCCCGCCGGGCTTTCGAGAGCTCCGAAAAAAAGGGAGAGTCGGAAAGATCCGCCGGGAGCCTTCGGGACAGGCGCATCATCCCTTCTTGCGTCGATTCCACGCGACAAGAAGTACAGACGCAAGCGCCACTCCGGCCGGCACCGCGACGACAAGGACCAAGACGACCAGTTTCTGCCATCGGGAAAGATTCCGGACTTTCTCGCGGAAATCCAGAAAGCCTTGCCTTGCCGCCCAGATCTTTTTCAACGCTGGCCTCGAAATTACTTCAGATGGGCGAAGATCCAGCTTTCCAGATCCTTGATCTTCACGTGTTCCTGCTTCATGGAATCGCGTTCGCGGACCGTCACCATTCCCTTGAATTCGGGATTCACGTCATCGCCTTCGCCAATCGTGTCGAAATCGACGGTGATGCAGAAAGGCGTTCCGAGTTCGTCCTGCCGGCGATAGCGCTTGCCAATCGACTGCGTCTCGTCGTATTCCACGTTGAAGTGCTGGATCAGTTCCCTGTAGAGATTTTCCGCGACTTCCTTGACCTTGCCCTTCTTCACCAGAGGGAGAATGGCGGCCTTGACCGGAGCGACCTTCGGGCTAAAATGCATGACGACGCGTTCTTCGCCGTTTTCGAGCTTTTCGACGTCATAGGCGTCGCAGAGGAGGACGAGAAGCAGACGATCGACCCCGAGCGACGGTTCCACGACATACGGGATGTAGCGCTTGTTGTTCACCGCGTCGAAGTATTCCATCTTGACCTTGGATTCCTTCTGGTGCTGTGTCAGGTCGAAATCGGTGCGGCTGGCGATGCCCCAGAGTTCACCCCATCCAAACGGGAAGTTGTATTCGATGTCGGACGTTCCGTTCGAATAGTGCGAAAGTTCTTCCTTGGCATGTTCGCGGAGGCGGAGCTTTTCCTTGTTCACGCCCAGTCCCTCGACAAAGGCGACGCAGAACTTTCTCCAGTAGTCGTACCATTCCTTTTCCGTTCCCGGTTCGCAGAAGAATTCGAGTTCCATCTGCTCGAATTCGCGGGTGCGGAAGATGAAGTTCCCCGGCGTGATTTCGTTGCGGAAGGACTTCCCTATCTGCCCGACGCCAAACGGGATCTTCGGACGGACGTTGTCCATGATGTTCTTGAAGTTGATGAAGATTCCCTGGGCGGTTTCCGGGCGGAGATAGACCTTGTTGCCCGTTCCTTCGAGCACGCCGAGCTGCGTCTGGAACATCAGGTTGAACGCTCGGGGCTCCGTGAAATCCTTCTTGCCGCATTTGGGGCATTCGATTTCGTGATCGATCATCATCTGGTGGATTTCCGGGAATGTCTTGCCGGCGCAGCAGCCTTCGCCGAGCTTCTCTTCGAGCAGCTGGTCGGCGCGAAAGCGTTCGTGGCACGCCTTGCAATCGACAAGAGGATCCGAGAAGTTCGACACGTGTCCCGAGGCCTGCCAGACGCGCGGATTCAAAAGGATCGACGAATCGAGGCCGACGACATCCGGACGCGAAGCGACAAAGGTCTTCCACCAGAGGTTCTTGATGTTGCGCTTGAGTTCCACGCCATAGGGGCCGTAGTCCCACGTGTTCGCGAGGCCGTCATAGATTTCGGAACCCGGAAAGATGAATCCGCGTCTCTTGCAAAGGGAGATGAGATCCTTGAGCGCGTTCTGTACAGTCTTTGCCATATTCAGTCCTTTTGAAAATTTTCCGCCGTAAATATAAAAAGAAAAGCCGCACCGAAACGCCGAGAGCCGATGCCGCCGAATCGAAACTTTGAAATTTTCGGAATTTTTTTATCTTGCTGTCCATCCATGAAAACGATGCTCCCCATTTTCGCCCTTTTCGTTCTCGTCCACGCCGCCACCGCGAAGATCCACCCGGGCGCAGAAATCCTTTCCCTGAAAAGCGCCATCTACGGGATCGAACGCGAAGGAAAGGACGCCTCCGAAGCGGAGAACGAAGCGATCCACATTCCCTTTCTCTCCGGAGCGGAAAGTTCTCCCGAAGGCAGCGAGCCGGACGATTTTCTCGACGAGGCTTCCGCAATCGACGAAATGGAAACCGATTCCGCAATGCTCGCCGAAGAGTTCCAGGACACGATTCTCGTCGATATGAAACTCTCCGCGATTCCTCTCGAAAGCGGACGGATCACCTCGCCATACGGGTTCAGGCATTACCGCATCCACAAGGGAATCGACATCGGGTTAAGGACCGGTGACACGATTCGGGCGGCATTTCCCGGCAAAGTGACGCGCGTGCGCTATGAACGCCGAGGCTACGGACGCTATATCGTATTGGAACACCAGGGCTGCGGCATCACGCGCACCGTCTATGCGCACCTTTCGAAGCAGCTCGTCAAGGTCGGCGATCACGTCGAAGCGGGAAGCGTCATCGGGCTAGGCGGAAACACGGGACGCTCCACGGGTCCGCACCTCCATTTCGAAATGCGCCTCGGAGACATGCCTCTCGATCCGCGCCTTTTTTTCGATTTTGGAAATCATGCGGCCCAGGGCGAAGAAATCCGCTTGCCCAGAAAAAAGGCCGAAGCGGAATACGCCGCCTTGCAGAAAGAAGCGAGCAAGCACCGCTACCACCGTATCCGTCCCGGAGACACTCTCGGGAAAATCGCGCGAAAGTACCACACGAGCATCGCCCGACTGTGCGCGCTCAACGGCATCAAGCGAAACTCCGTCCTCCGCGTGGGCAAGATTCTTCGCTGCTCGTGACAGTCAGAGCCTAGATCCTGGAACTTGGAGCCGAGTCGAGAAAAATCAGGAATCAGTCGAGTTTGGAGTGTGGAGAGTTGAGAGTGGAGTTCCGCGGACATCTAGGCTCTAAAGCGGAGCTTAGATCTTAGAGCTGAGTTTTGCGAGCATTTAGGTTCTAGCGTGAAAAGTTCGCTGGGATTTCTAAGTTCTAAGCTCTCTCTACTAAGCTCTGAACAAGCCCCACGCCGGGAAGGCGCCTCCCTCCGCCGACAGGCGGAAACGGGTCGCTTGGCGACAAAAAGCCTAGACGTGCAACGACAAAACCTTTCGGCAGAAAATAAAAGCTCGCTTACGATTTCTAAGCCCAAAGCTCTCTGAACTAAGCTCTGAACTAATCACTATCCACTAATCCTGAACGGCTCGCTTGGCGACAGGGGTTCGCTTCGCGAAAAAGAAACCCGTCAGAAATAGCTGGGCGCCTTGGAACGCGCTTCCTCGATGGAAACCGAAACCGTCGAAGCCTTTTGCCGCGCGCTCTCCGTCCGCAACGATTCCTGCGAAGCGGCCAGTTCCCGCAAGAACTCGGAGCGTTTCTTCGAATTCATCCAGCGTTCCATGAGGCTCGCGCTCGAACCGGCATCTCTCGAATAGATGACCGGGGCGTCCGACTCGGGCGCAATCTTTACCGCCGTGTGGATCGCGGACGCGGCCGCTCCTCCGACCATGATCGGCGTCCGGAGCCCTTCCTCCCGGAAAGTCCTCGCCACGTGTACCATTTCGTCAAGGCTAGGCGTAATAAGCCCCGAAAGCCCGACCATGTCGGGATGGTGCTTGCGAACGGCTTCGACTATCTTTTCGCACGGGACCATCACGCCCAGATCGATGACCTCGTAATTGTTGCAGGCAAGAACCACGCCGACGATATTCTTTCCGATGTCGTGAACGTCACCCTTGACGGTCGCGAGTACGATCTTTCCGGAACTGCTGCTCTCCCCGGCCTTCTTTTTCGCCTGGATGTAGGGCATCAGAACGGCAACCGCCTTCTTCATCACACGCGCGCTCTTGACCACCTGCGGAAGGAACATCTTGCCTTCGCCAAACAGCGTCCCGACTTCGTTCATGCCGTCCATCAGCGGACCTTCGATGATTTTCACCGGTTCGTCGATTCTCGTCCGCAGCTCCTCGACGTCGGCTTCGATAAATTCATCGACCCCCTTGACCATCGCATGGACAATCCTCCTTTCCACGGGAAGTTCCCGCCAGGCAAGCAGATCCTTCGACGACGCACCGGAAAGCTTCCTGTCCTTGACCGTTTCCGCGTAGGCGAGCAGCCGGTCCGTCGCATCGGGCCTCCGGTTGAAAATCAGGTCCTCGATAAGCTCCCGCTCCTCTTCGGGAATGTCCTCGTACACGGGAAGCACTCCGGCGTTCACGATCCCGAAATCCATCCCGGCACGCCCCGCATGATAGAGAAAACAGGAATGCATGCTTTCCCGAATGGAATTGTTCCCCTTGAACGCAAAGCTCAGGTTGCTCACGCCGCCGACGATATGCGCAAGAGGCAGGTTCCGCTTGACATAGCGGCACGTTTCGATAAAGGCCTTCGCGTAATCCGCATGTTCCGCCATTCCCGTCCCGATGGTCAGGATGTTCGGGTCGAAGAGAATGTCCTCCGGCGGAAAATCGAGCCTATCGACAAGAAGCCGATACATCCGCGTGCAGACGTCCCGCTTGCGCTCGAACGTCGTCGCCTGGCCCTGCTCGTCGAACGCCATGCAGACAACGGCAAAGCCGTGCCGCCGGATTTCTTCCGCCCGAGACAGGAACTTTTCTTCGCCCTCCTTCAGGCTGATGGAATTCACGATTCCCTTTCCCTGGACGCATTCCATCCCGGCGACAAGCACGTTCCAGCGCGAACTGTCTATCATCACGGGACATCTGGCGACGTTCGGTTCCGACATGAGAAGATTCAGGAAGTGCACCATCGTCTTTTCGGAATCGATCATGCCGTCGTCTAGGTTCACGTCGATCACCTGGGCGCCGTTTTCTGCCTGGAGCGCCCCGATGTTCACCGCTTCCGAATAGTTTTCCGCATGGATCAGGTTCGCGAACTTTCGGGAGCCCGCAATGTTCAGGCGCTCGCCGATATTGACAAAGCGGCTGTCCGGTCCGATCTCGAGACTTTCCAGGCCGGAAAGCAGGATATGCCCGCTCTTTTCGGGAACCTTGCGCGGCTCGCGCCCGCGGAGGACTTCCGCAAAACGCCGGATGTGCCCGGGAGTCGTTCCGCAGCAGCCGCCCACGATGTTCACGAGCCTTTCGTCCGCATAGCGGGAAACCCACTCGCCCATCATTTCCGGCGTATCGTCATAGCCGCCGAACTGGTTCGGAAGTCCGGCGTTCGGGTGCACGGAAACGCGGAACGGCGCATTCTGGATATCGCGCAGATGCGGAATCATGTCCTTGGCGCCGAGCGCGCAGTTGAAACCGATGCTGAACAGGGGAAAGCTCGAAAGCGAATGGAAGAAGGCCTTCGCCGTCTGCCCCGAAAGGATGCGCCCCGAAGCGTCCGTAATCGTCCCCGAGACCATGACGGGAAACAGGCATCCGCGTTCGTCGCAAACTTCCTGGATGGCATACAGGGCCGCTTTCGCGTTCAGCGTATCGAAAACCGTCTCGACAAGGAGAATGTCCGCACCGCCGTCGAGAAGTCCGTTCACCGCGACGCGATACGACTCGACCAGCTCCCGAAACGTAACCGCCCGGGCTGCCGGATCCGAAACGTCCGGGCTGATGCTCGCCGTCTTGGACGTAGGACCGATGGACCCCGCCACGAAACGCCGCGACGGTTCGACGCCTGCCGCCCGCTCTTCGCGCTCCTTCGTCTCGATCGCCCGCTTTGCCACCTGCGCGCTAGCCTTGGCCATCTCGTACGCAAAGTCCGAAAGCCCGTATTCCCGCTGCCCGATCGGAGACGCGCCAAAGGAATCCGTTTCGATGATGTCCGCCCCGGCGGAAAGATATTCGCGATGAATCCATTCGATCCGGTCCGGGCATGTGAGCGGCAGAACGTCGTTGTTTCCCTGGAGCTCCTTCGGAACGTCGAGAAAGCGCTCGCCGCGAAAATCCTTCTCGGTAAGCTTCAAACGCTGGACCATCGTCCCGAATCCGCCATCGAGAACAAGGATGCGCTTGGCGGATTCTTCGCAAAGAGCCCGATACGAATCGGAAAGGGGCAGTTTCATAGGGCATGACCTCACAGTCTATATGCGTATTTTTAGATATTTGCATAATAATAGCATTTTTTTCGCAAAGGGAATTATTTTAAATTCCGCAACCGATGCGATCGGTCGCGCATCCAAATAGCGAAATGTCCGAAAACGAAATCATACAGCGTCTCCGAGCCGGAGACTTGGCGGCCCTGAAGGAACTGTGGAACGAAAACAGCTCCCACGTTCTGAACCTGGCATTCCGCATCCTGCTCGATCGCGACAAGGCGGAAGACATCCTGATGGACGTCTTCGTGGAAATTCCGAACGCGATCCGCGGCTTTCGGGGAACGTCAAGGATCTCCACGTGGATCTACACCCTCACGAAGAACGCCTGCCTCATGAAGCTCCGCAAGGAAAAGATTCACCTGAAGATCGAAACGACCCGTTCCGTCGAAATCGAGGACAACCTTTTCGGCAAGTCGGAAAGCGCGGAAAGCTCTCTCGACCGCGAAGCCCTTTCCTACGGACTCTCTATCCTCGCGCCGGAAGTTCGAAGCCTTCTCTGGCTCAAGGACGCCGAAGGTCTCGACATCCGGACCCTCTCCGAAATTTTCGACGCTCCGGAAGGAACGCTCAAGGCGAGGCTTTCTCGCGCAAGGACCCAGGTTCGAAACGTTCTCGAAAAGGAGATTCACTATGCTTGACGAAATCGATTTTTCCAAGTCGGTAAAGCTCGAACCGCGCAGCGATTCCTGGGACAAGGTCGTCGCAAGAATCTCGCAACGGCAAGAAGAACGGGAAAGCGGCCGGCTCTTCGGATTTTCCGCGATTTCCATTGCGGCGAGCCTTCTCCTTGTCGCCGGAGCCATCGCGATAAGCCTGACATCCCGGACGACCGCGGTTTCCGACAGCTCGGAGAGCGAATACGCCCTCGAAACCCTCGACTGGTACCATTCGCTGGGATCCGGAGAAGCGGTCAGCACGTTTTCCACTCCAATCGACACATACTACGCAACAAGGGAATGACCATGAAACGAAACGCCACTCCATTCTGGATCTGTGGAATTTTTCTCGCTGCGGCGGCGGGCTTCTTTGCAAGCTCCGTGCTGCTCTGCCATGAGCCTCCTCCGCCACCAGGCGAATTTCTCGATCCGCCCAGTCCAGCCCCGGACACTCCCGCCAGGAAAGACTGCGATTTCAAGCGGCAGATCGACAGCGCGCTCGGACTTTCGACAAGGCAAATCGCCCAGCTGGATTCAAACGGTCGAGCCTGCGATTCCATCCGAAAGGTGATGAAAAGAACGATTCGCGACAAGGAAAGACGCCTGCACGACATTCTCGACGCGGATTCCGTCAGCGAGTCGGACCTGCAGGTGGTCCGGATGGAACTGCTCATCCTCAACGAAAAACGGCTCGATTCGCGCATCGCGGACATCCGCTTTTTCAAAAGCGTGCTGACTCCGGAACAGAAAGTCAAGCTTAAGGAAATGCCACGGGAAGGTAGTCCGCGCAAACGGTTCTCGCCGAAGCAATAATAAATATTTTTGTAAGCGAAATAAAGAGCCCATCCCCCTTTCCGATCGCTCACGAAAAATCTATATTGACAGTGATTTCCTCCATACCCCAAACAAGCGTAGGCCTCTTCGGAGACCTACGTTTGTTTTTAAAGCCCTTTAGGCGGAAACTGGCTGCGAGTCCTTCGCCACCGCGGAACAATCGACCGCGTCCATCGCGCGCAAGATCGTTTCGACGCCAGAACCTTTTTTCGGGGATTCTTCGGAGAGTATCTGCCGAAACCTTTTTCCGCCGGGAATTCCGGCAAACAGCCCGTAGAGATGCTTCGAGAGAATCGACAGGGGAACGCCTTCCCGAAGAGCCTCTTCCACATAGGGAAGGAATGCACGCAAAAGTTCCTTGCGATCTTTCGGCGAACGATCTTCTTGCCCGAAGATTTGGGAATCCGCCCGGGCGAGAAGCCACGGGTTCGCATAGACGGCTCTTCCCATCATCACGCCATCGACATGCTCCAGGTGCGTCTTCGCCTGTTCCAGCGTCTTGACGTCTCCATTGATGGAAATGTCCAGCGCGGGAAATCGTCGCTTGAGCGCGTAAACCGCCTCGTATCGAATCTCCGGCTTTTCCCGATTTTCCCTGGGCGAATAGCCGCGGAGCCTCGCCGTCCGGGCATGGACAATGAACGCGTCGCACCGTACTCCCGCAACCGTCTCGATAAAGTCCTCGAAAAATTCCTGGCTCACGAATTCATCGACGCCAATCCGCGTCTTGACCGTCACGGGAATCTTCACCGCGTCTTTCATCGCGGCGACGCATTCCGCGACCAGGTCCTTTCGCTTCATGAGCATCGCGCCAAACGATCCGCACTGGACGCGCTCGGAAGGACATCCGCAATTCAGGTTGACTTCGTCGAATCCGGCATCCTCGACCATCCTGGCGCATTCCGCAAGCATTTTCGGATCGGAACCGCCGAGCTGCATGGCGACGGGATTTTCGACGGGATGATGTTTCAAAAATTTCGGACCGGCATGCAAGAGCGCGTTCGCCACGACCATTTCCGTATAGAGCAAGACGTTTCTGGAAAGAAGCCTCAGAAAAAAGCGTTCGTGCCTATCCGTAAAGTCAAGCATCGGAGCGATAGACAGGCGTCGGTGAAAATGCAGCTCGGTAGAATCCATGCGGAAAAGCTAGAAAACTTTCCTGCCGCCAAGCTTGTTCAGAGCTTAGCGGGGAGAGCTTTGAGCTTGGAAATCGCAAAGCGAGCCGGTCAGTGATTAGTGGATAGCGATTGGTTCAGAGCTTAGTTCAGAGAGCTTTGGGCTTAGAAATCGCAAGCGGGCTTTTACTTTCTGCCGAAAGGTTTTGTCGCAAAGCGAACTTTTTTCCGCCTGCCGGCGGGAGTAGGCGCCTTCCCGGCGAGGGGCAAGGTAGGGGGACCTTTCGGAGTTGCGAAGGCCAAGGTCCCCCTTCCTTGCATCCACCCCACGGCCACGCTTTTTCCAGAGATTAGAGTTTAAGAACTCAAAGCGGTCCGCTTATGTTAGAACCTAGACGTTCGCAAATCTCATCTCTAAGATCTCAGTTCCAAGTTCTGCTTTTCGCTAGAGCCTAGATGTTTCCAAAACTCAGATCTCAGCTCTAAGCTCCAAGTTCTGACTTCCACCCTCCACACTCAACTGACTCCTGCTTCCTCTCCACCATCCACTATCAACTAATATCTAAGTTACGCTTCACACAAGAACCTTGATGTCCGCGGAACTCCACACTCCACACTCCACTCTTCACACTCAACTCTCAACTGATTCCTGAGTCCTGATTCCTGACTTCTCTCGACTCGGCTCCAAGTTCCAGGATCTAGGCTCCGATCACTCTCCACCACAAACTCCGATCTCCTGGCGTCGAAGCTCCACTTGAAAATATTTTTACACACCTACAACACGATTTCTTTTCAAACATTAGTGTAAAACGCTTCAAGTTCAACTTTTTCCATATATTTTTTACACACCGAGTGAAATTTTTCACACGAAAAACAGGGATGGTCTTGAACATGAATCGACAAACACTCTTGTACACCCTTTTTTCCGGAGCCATCGCCCTGGGCTTTGCCGCATCCGGAGACGCCTACACATGGCCGGGCTATCGAACCGACCTGGATTACGACACCAAGTCGAACATCGGGATAATCAATCCGCCGACGCAGTTCAACAACAACTGTTCCGGAGTGACCGGCAAGAAGGCCGGAAAATGGTGGGCCTTCTACTGGGGAAGCGACCGCGATTCGCGCATTACCGACGTGACAATCGACAGCATTCTGAAAAAATACGATACGGACTTCGGATATCTCTACGACACGCTAGGATGGGCACCCGACGCGCAGGCGCAGGACGGCATGTACAGCGCCATCTACTATTATGGTTCGGGAACATGCGCCGGTGGCGCCAAGACAGATACGACCGGCGGCTGGCAAAGCTACGCCGCAGGATACACGGCAGTCGTCGCCTCCTTCTACCCGCTCTACAGCTTCAACACATCCTGCCCCTATCACGATCGAGTCGCCCAGATGGACGCGATGATTCACGAAGGCATCCATTCGATGACCAACGGATATCCCGGCGCCAAGCAGGCGCACTGGTTCCAGGAAGCGGGAAACACCTGGATCCAGCAAGACATGTTCTCGCACCGAAACGGCATCTATTCCGGCATGGGATTTCTCAACGCGGCTACCTTGATGGCCCCGTTCATGCCCATCGAATGCTATTCGGGATGGCTTATCGACGGCTCCTTTGGCGGTCCTGGCGCCCAAGGCGTCAACGCGAACCAGCGCTATCTCCTGGGAGGCTCCCAGTATTCGAACATCTTCCCCACCTTTCTCGGCACGTGGCTCGGAACAGGCTCTGTACGCTGGATTTACGGCAACGCGACGGGCAACGACAAGAACACCTACCTGCTCGAAACCTACGGAAAGGATTACGGTCTGGGCGATGCGGGCGTGCGCAGGCTCATTACGGAATTTCGCGCAAGGCTCGCGCTTCTCGACATGAAGGAATGGTCCGAGGAAATGCGAAACTTGCTAAACCAGAACTTTGGCGGTACAAGCTACTGGGAACAGGACTACTGGGATAACAAGAACTATTCCTACACCTGGAAAATGACCCCATACCAGAGCGTGACGGCAAGCGGAAGCTATCTCGTTCCGAACGCCGACATCACGCCGGGCTGGTCCGGAGCCAACTACATTCCGCTCAAGGTGAATTCGGGCGCAAAATCCGTTTCCGTTTCCTTTTACCTGGACGGAAGCAATTCCAACAGCACCAACATGAACTTTCTCCTCTGCTACCGCGCAACGGACGGAACGCCTGTCTATAGCGAACCCATCACGGGAGAGGGCACGGTCACGCTCCGACTGGACAAGACGCCTTCTTCGACAAACGGTTCGCAGATGGTCTTCGCTGTCGTCGTGAACACCGAATACAGCTACACGGGCAACGAAGACATCCGCAAGAACCATTACGGCTACAAGCTCAAGCTCGAATCGGGAATCAGCGGAGCCGGCGATGCCAATACGGCATACTACCGGGACTTCAACCTCAGCTACGACTGGCCAAAGATTTCGAGCGGCAGCGGAGCGTCCAGCTCGTCCAGCTCGTCGAGTTCGTCAAGCTCCTCGTCTTCTCGGCAATCCTCTTCCAGCGAGTATTCGAGTTCGTCGCAGGTTTCGAGTTCGAGCGTCCAGACGGAAACCGTTCGCAATTACAATGTCAAGGTGACGCTCCCGATCGACGACAACTATGCAGCCGTTTCGTTTGACCTGAAACTGGACGACGTGGCAAGCGCGTTCGACATTCCCCGAAACGAGATTTCCGCGGCAACGTACTTCGCCATCGACGAAAACGGAAACGAGGACAGCATCTCGACCGCGGTCGGAAACGGGCACTGGTTCGACAGGAACGGCTACCCGGAAAGCTACGGCTCGAATTCCTACCTCTATTCCGAACTGAACATTGCCACGGGAACCGCCGCTGTCGGACATTACCCGAACCGCGTCTCCGATGGAGAAACCTACGCGTTCAAGCAAGGGCTGCGCTATGGATCCAAGCGTATTCTCTACAACGTCCTCGTGACGATTACGAACGAGAAAGGAAGCGAATCTTCCGAAACGACGACCGCGCTGATGTACGGCCTGAACGGACCGGCAAGAAACATCGACCTTTCCTACGTCCACGGAATCCTGAACATCGACTACACGCTGAAACGGCGCGACAACGTCAAGATTAACATTTTCAGTCCATACGGCGCGCTGCTCCATACGGAAATTTCCGACATGCAAAATGCGGGAACGCACCGTTACAGCTTCGATTTCAAGAAGTTGGGGCTTCCGAACGCGACATACATCGTGAAAATTTCCACCGGCGACTACCGCGAAGCGAAATCCATCACGCTGTCCCGCTAGACGCTCCAAGGCTTTCGAGGTCCCGGATTTTTCCGGGACCTTTTTGCATGGCAAGCCGAAGACCGCCTCGCGAAATCCATTCCGTTCCCTATTTTTTATCTTTACGCCATGAACATCGAATTTCTGAAGCGTTCCATCGAAATCGCCCAAAGAAGCGTCCAGAACGGCGGAGGTCCGTTTGGAGCCGTCCTCGCCATGGATGGGCGAATCATCGCGGAAGCGGAAAATTCGGTCACGAGAGACCTGGATCCGTCTGCCCATGCCGAAGTGAACGCCATCCGCAAGGCTTGCAAGGCCTTGCGCACCCACGAACTTTCCAAAGCCGAAATCTACTGTTCCTGCGAACCGTGCCCCATGTGCCTTTCCGCCATCTACTGGGCACGCATTCCGAAAATCTACTTCGCGGCAGACCGGACAGACGCGGCAAGCGCCGGCTTTAGCGACCAGTTCATCTATTCCGAACTGCAAAAGTCCGCGGACTCCCGCAGCGTTACGATGACTTGCGCCCGCATCCCCGAATGCCAAGCCCCGTTCAAGGCCTGGAACGAAAAAGCGGACAGGATGGAATACTGATGCGCATTTCCGAACAAGAAGCCTTGGAGCTCTTTCGCGCGCCACTCGACGAACTCGCCCGGATGGCCGACGAAGAAAAGGAACGCCGGCACGGAAAGAACGTTTACTGGGTAAACAACCGGCAAATCAACTATACGAACGTTTGCGTCTTGCACTGTTCCTTTTGCGCGTTTTCGAAGATTCGCAAGACCGACGCAAGCGCCTACGACTGGTCGCTGGAAACCATTGTCGAAAAAGCGGACGAAGCGGTGAAGGGCGGCGCGCGGGAATTGCACATCGTCGGCGGACTTCATCCGGATCATCCCTTCGAATACTATGTCGCGATGCTTTCGCGCCTCCGGGAAAAGTTTCCGGCGGTCAATCTCAAGGCCTTTACCGCCGTCGAGATTTGCCACTTCGCGAAGTTGTCGGACACGCCCGTCAAGGACATTCTGGGCGTCCTGAAATCCGCAGGGCTCGACGCGCTTCCGGGCGGCGGTGCGGAACTTCTCGGCGAAGAAATCCGCAAGAGAATCTGCGGCAAGAAGGAAACGGGAGCGGAATGGCTCGAAGTACACCGCGAAGCGCACAGGATGGGCATTCCCACCAACGCGACGATGCTCTTTGGGCACATCGAACGGATCGAAGACCGTATCGAGCACCTCGCCCTCCTCCGACAGCTGCAGGACGAAACGCCCGGATTTTTCGCGTTCATTCCGCTCGTCTATCATCCCGACAATACGCCTCTTGGCCACAGGATCAGGACAAAGACCTCCGAAGAGGATATTCTCCGCACAATTGCCGTTTCCAGGCTCTTTCTCGACAACTTTCCCCACATCAAGGCGTACTGGATCCAGACAGGCGTTCCGACAGCGTTAAAGGCACTGCACGCCGGAGCGTCGGACATGGACGGGACCATCCGGGAAGAAAAGATCACCCATGCGGCGGGCGCGGAAACATCCATCGGGATGAATCCCGAAAAGATGAGGAGCCTGATTCTCGGCGAAGGACTTGTTCCCGTCGAACGGGACGCCCTTTACGACGTGATCTAGCTGGATTCCGAATCTCTGCGACGCAAAAAAGGAAGCGCCCGGAATGGAAATTCCGGGCGCTTGCGTGAACTAAGAAGGGCTCGAACCTTCGACCCACGCCTTAAAAGGGCGTTGCTCTACCAACTGAGCTATTAGTCCGACAACCCAAATCTAATAAACTTTCCCATTTTTGTAAATTGTAGCCATGTTTTTTTTGAAAAAATTTCCGTTGCTGGTCTTGCCGATTCTTTTTCTGGCGGTTCACTCCCCCGCCTATTTCAAAAAAAACGACACGGGCGAAGAAGCCTTTTCCTTTCTCTCCACGTTTTCTAGCGCGCGAAGCGCGGCTCTCGAAAACGCAAGTTCCGCAAAGCCGTCGTCCAATCCCGGTTCCGCGTTGCAAAACCCGGCGATTCTCGATCTGGGAAGCAAGAACAACGCGATCGCGTTTTCCTGGCAGACGGGAGAGTTCGCCAGCAACCAGGGATATCTCGCCTATGCCCGGCGCTTGAAGTCGATGACGGTCCAGGTTAGCTACGGATGGATTCGCTACGGAGAAATCGAAGGCTACGACGAACAGGGCGACGCAACGGGAAAAAGCTACAAGCCGCAAAGTTCCCTCTCGGCACTGACGCTTTCCATGCCGCTCCCCCACCTCCAGTTCGGTTCGACGGTCAAGTTCGCCACGGATATCCTGACCGGCGAGGAGAACGACCAGACGGCAATGGCTCTCGCCTTTGACTGGGGAATTCTGTGGCAAGCGACCTCCCGAAAATACGGCATGGCCCTCACCGCGCGAAACTTCGGAAAGATGATCCGGGCCTACGTCAAGGACGGAGATACCGATTACGGCCTCGAAGAAACCTTCGCGCTCTCCGGGTTCTACATTCCCGGCGCACTTCCGCGCCTCTCCCTCTATGCGGAAAGCACGTTTCCCCGATACGCGGAACCTGCTGTTTCGCTCGGCGGCGAATACGGCATCGGTTCGAGTCTCTTCGTCCGGATAGGGCTCTCCCGTACATGGCTCGACATCAGCCGCGATCTCAAGGAAGTCTTTTCGTCAAGCGAGCGCCCCGACGAAACGCACAACGCACGATTTTTCAGCGCGGGACTCGGATACTCCGGTGACCGGTTTTCCATCGATTACGCCTTTTCCTATTTCGCCCAGGGCCTCGGGACAGAACACCGCATCGGTCTAGGACTTCAGTTCTGATGCGAAAGCAATTCGACATTCTCGTTCTTTCGGAGCGAACAGAACGTCCGCAAGTCGAAGACGCGGCTCTCTGTTGGTTCTTCGGTAACGACTTTCGAGACATCCTCCCGGAACTCGACGCCGAATGGACGATTCTCGCCCAGCCGAACGTCCTTCTGACCAGGGAGTTTCTCGATGCGACGGCAAACCTCGTCGCCGACTTTCCCTATGCGGACGCCTTTGCGCCGCGCATCGTTTTCAAGGGAAAGACGGTTTCTTCCGGATATCTGCTCGACACGAAAGAAGGCGTCATCGAAGAATTCCGCGAAAACGCGAAAGGAGGAATGCGAAACGTCGCAAGCCTTTCGCCCTTCTGCGGAATCTATTCCACGCGACTTCTCAAGGCGCTGAAAGCCTTCGACAGCGACTTCAAGACGGACATCCGCTTTTTCGACTTGGGCCTCCGAGCGCTTCATCTCGGAGCGAGCCTCTTCGCCGTTCCCTTTCTGCAGGTCGAAACGAAAGGAGCTCCAGAAGCGACCGACCCCCTGACAGGGAAAGAGCTCGCGCGCGCCTGCTACAAGGACATGTCCATTTCACGATTCCTGAAGTTCGCCGTCCGCCATCCCGTATCGTCCCTCGCCATTTTCCACGACAAGAAGAGCCTCGACGAAAAGTCTCTCCACGCGACGGAACTTTCCAGGCTCGCGCCCGAAATGATCGAAAAGGTTTCGCGCGGCTAGACTGTCAGGAAATCTCCTGCGAAGCGCTTCCCCGTTTCAGACCTTCGAAGAACCGGGTCAACCGGTCGGAAATCGATTCGAGACGGTAACGGGAAAGCAGTCTCTCGACCTTTTGGGGATAGTAGGAAAACTTTCCGTCCAGCACGTCTTGCAGAATGCCCAGATAGCCATCGACATTTGTCGCTGGGGAAACCAGCGGGCAGACGCCGTCGAAAATTTCCGCAAGAGCGGTCGTTTTCGCGCAGACGACCGGCGTTCCACAGGCGATAGCCTCTAGCGGCGGAAGCCCAAAGCCTTCGTAAAGCGAGGGTGCCACGTAGAGAGAGGCGTTCCGGTAAAAGTCCAGCAACGTTTCCGAAGAAAGGCTCGAAAAATGGAACACGTTCCGAAGATTCCTTTCTTCGAGAATCCTCTGGACATAGCGGTTCACCGTTCCGATCCGGACGAACGCGAGATCCGGACGCCGTTTCGCCAGATCGAAAAAAGTCTCGATGTTTTTCCGTCTTTCGGGAAGGCTTATATTCAGCACCATTTGCGAAAAGCATTCGAGGCCAAACCGTTCGAAAAAGGCCTTCCGCTCCGCGTGGCCGACTTCCTTTCGCTCTCTGCCATATTCCGGATTCAGGGGAAGACCGGCAACTACGCAAGGACGGTCGCCGATTCCGTAAAACTTTTCCGCTTCCCTTCTGGTATAGTTCGAATTGTAGATGAACCCGTCCGCCCTTTCGGCGGGCTTCGCGTAGAATTCGGCAATCAGCTTGAACTTGAGACTGAACGGATAAAGGGTTTCGGCAAAGGTATCGTGAACGAGAACGACGACTTTCGCGCCCGGAAGCGCCTTCCGGACACAGGACACCAGGAAGCCCAATTCGGGGCGAATCAGGAGTACCGTTTGGGGGCGTCGCTTTCGAAGATATTCCGCAAGCGGTTTTCTAAAGCCAAAGAAACCCGCGTAAAGCGAAGAAGACCAGATTTCGGCGTCGGACGGTTCGCGCTTTTCCGCATCGTCCGGAAAATATTTCGGGGTCTTCAGCCAAAGAATCGATGCGCCACGCTCCGAGCCTATCGCCTGTTTCAAATCGAGCGCCAAGCGTCCAAAACTCGTCCGGGAGTTCTTGTCGCAGAGGATGACGATGCTTGAATCGGGATTCATCGGGCAGAAATATATATATTTTCGCAATGCCGAATATCAGGGAACCGATTTGTCTTTACAGCGATGCCCCCGAATGGGGCGGACAGGAAATTCTTTCCGCCCGAATCGCGAACGTTCTCTGCGCCGCCTTTCCAAGGATTCTCTTTTTCCATTTCTGTCCAAAGTTTCAGGACGCCCTGGATCCGAGAATCCAGACAGTCCGCCTCCCCTTTTGTGCCAGCACGCCCTTTCCCATTTTCCGGGACTGTTCCCGCAGCAAGCGAAAGATCGTCGAAAGGCTGTTCCGGGATTACCGCGTCGAAAATCTCGTCATCTGTCCGGGAAACATCGAACGTTGCCTGCCGGCCCTTTTCGCGACGCATCGCCTGAAAATCCGAACGATTTCCTATTATCCGATGGCCTTTACCCAGAGCGAATCCGGGGCGACGCTTGGAAAGTTGCGAGACTTTTTGGCGAGGTCCATCTATCCGCTGGTTTCGGAATGGATCGTCATTTCCAGGACGCAGGAACGCCTTCTGCGACGCTTTATCGCGAAGGATACACCGGTACACCTGCTGCCCAATCCGCTGAGCTGGGACTTTGTCGATTCGCCAAGAGTTCCGCGGACGCCTTTAAGAATCGCGACGATAGGCCGTATCTACTTTCTGCAGAAAGGACAGGATGCGATTCCGCTCATCGCGCAGAAGCTCAGGCAGGAACATTTTCCCTTTTCTTTTCGCGTTATCGGCGACGGTCCGGATTTCAAGTCGCTGAACGCCCTGATCGAAAAGCATCGCGTCAAGGAACATGTCGCGGTTTCACGATGGGTTTCGCCGGACGAACTGCGGCAAATGCTGAAAGAGGAATTCGATCTCGTGCTTGTCCCTTCCCATTTCGAAGGCGAACCGCTCATCCTCTTCGAAGCGATGCAATGCGGGCTCCCGGTCCTTGTCGCCGACGAGGAATATATCCGGGAATACGCGCTTCCGGATTGGATGCGCTACCGCCCAGGCGATCTGTCGGACGCCGTGGCCAAGATTCAAGGTCTATCCGAAAGCTACGATCGGGAAAGCTTCATCGAAACGCGGACACGCCTTTTCGCGAACCGCAGCGATGTCGAATTCGCCAATCTTGTACTTGCGGTCTTCAGCAAGATTCTTTCGAGAAGCATCCGATGAACAGGATTCATATTGCGCTCTGCACCTACAACGGCGAAAGGTTCCTTTCCCGGTTTCTGGAATCCCTCCTGCGACAGACAAGGCCCGCCGATACGATCATCGCCTACGATGACGGTTCTACCGATTCCACCGTTTCCATTCTGGAGTCATTCGCCACAAGGCTTCCGTTGCGGATTTTTGCCGGCGATAGGAACCAGGGACATCGCGCGGCATTCAACCAGGCGCTCGCGCTCGCAAGAAAAATCGCGAGTCCATCGGACAGGATTGCGCTTGCCGACCAGGACGACGTCTGGTTTCCGGACAAGCTTGAAATCCTGGACAGCGCATTGAAAGATCACGCCCTGGTTTACGGAGACGCTCAGGTCATCGACGCGAGCGAAAAGGAAATCAGCCCTTCCTGGCGAAAGTTCGCCGACATTCCGCGACAGGTTTCCCTAAAGTCCCAGATCGCGGGAATCAACAACGTGACCGGCTGCCTGTCCCTGTTTCGGGCTTCGCTTCTTGACTTTGCTCTGCCGATTCCCGACGGGGTTACCGTACATGACCGCTGGATCGCCATGTTCGCCGAAAGGCATGGCGGAATTCTATCCGTTCCGGATCCCGTCATCGCCTACCGTCTGCACGATTCCAACGCCATCGGCGGAAAGCCCGTTCCCATTATGAGCGAAACGCTGAGACTCCAGGAACGCTGGGTCAAAACCATTTTGCAGAACGCTAGCAGGCTCTCGCTCAAGGAAGACGAAATCCTTTTCGCGAAAAAGCTCCTGGAAATTCACCGCGCAAGGCAGACAGAACATCTCTCGCTCCGCTTTTTCCCGTGGATTTACCGGCAACGCGACCAGCTTTTTCCTCCCGGAAGCATCAAAAGGCGCATCCGGCAAGTCCTATTCTCCTGCGTCGGGTTGCCGCTAGCCAAAAGGATCTGGAAAAAGACATGAAAGCCATCCGGAGAACCGCCATCATCCTCGTCACCTACGGACAATGGGAAAAGACCAGGGACTGCCTAGGGGACCTGTCCAGGCAACCCGCGGACCGCTTCCAGGTTTTCGTCGTCGATAACGGCAGCACGGACGGAACGCCGCAACGGATCGTGGAAGAATTTCCCGAAGTGACGCTATGCTGCCCAAAAAGGAATCTCGGGTTCGGAACCGCCAACAACCTGGGAA
This sequence comes from Senegalimassilia sp., assembly GCA_963652365.1. Classification (GTDB taxonomy): domain Bacteria; phylum Fibrobacterota; class Fibrobacteria; order Fibrobacterales; family Fibrobacteraceae; genus Hallerella. The sequence goes on along the minus strand of CAVJTH010000004.1, from coordinate 29,036 downwards.
TATCGCTCGCCCAAAAAGCCGAGACTCCGTTCGATTCTGTCTTGATCCTGAACAACGATACCCGCGTTCCACCCGGAACGCTGGAAGCCCTGCAAGGCGACCTCTCGCGTTTTCCGGACAAGGTCATCTCGCCGCAGCTCCGAAATTCCGACGGTTCCGTTCAGGAAAGCTGGTTCTCGGAAATTCCCCATCGGCAGTTTTTCCTGAACGCGTTTCGCTCCAGGAAATCTGCCGCCCGATACGTTCACGGCGAGACCTCGCCTGTTCCCGATTCCCCGTTTCTGGAAGCGCAGTGGACAAACGCCGCGGCCTGGCTGATGAGCATGGAAACCTGGAACCGGGTCGGCCCCTTCGACGAAAGATTCTTCATGTATTACGAGGATGTCGATTGGGCCTATCGGGCGCGCAAGCTCGGCATCCGCTTTTTTATCGACAAGACGTGTCCGATCGTTCACCTCGATGGAGGTTCCGCGAAAAACACCCTCTCGCGAAGCCTGCAGCACGACTCGTCGCAACTCTGGTTTTACCGAAAGCACTTTGGCCGGAAAGGCGCGCTCCTTTCGCGCGCGTTCCGCCTGATCCGCAGCCTCCTGCGTCTTGGAATCCTCCTCCCGTTCGCTCCCTTCAGGCCATCGGCGCGCGACAACGCGCAAATCCATCTTGCTCTCTTTCTCTTTTCCCTGGGACTTTTTAAATTCAAGCGACAATGAAACATCTTTTCCTCTGCATCCTCCTCTCGGCGCTATCCCTTTTCGCGGCGGTTCCCGGGCATATCGGATTTGGCGATTCCGCGACCTACTTTCGCATCCGCGGGACTCTGGAAGATTCGCTAGGCGTATCGCGCTTCACCAACACGGCCAAGGACGACAGGCATATCGAAAACAGTCTTCTCGTGAATTTGTATGTAAACGGCTCCATTCTCGAGAACTTCACCTTCCGCGCTTCCGCAAGCGTCATGACCGACAGGACAAACCGGATTTACACGGACCCCGGCTACAATCCCTACAACGGAATTCCCTACAATGTCCAAAGCGAAAAGTCGCGAACGTGGGACTACTTCACAGCGACAGGCGAATACCGGTTTCGGGACGTCGTGAAGCTCGTGGGAGGCATCGACTATCTCGCATTCGGACCGGCACGAAGGAACAAGCTCGTCTTGCGCGGAAGCGACAACCCCTACAGGCCCTGGATGGATTCCACCGACCGGATTTCCATGCCCGCGCCGACGCCCTATTTCGGCTACGAACTGAAAATCGGTCCCGTAAGCTACACGCAATACGCCGGCAAGCTTTACCACGACAAGCACAAGGACAAGTATTTTCATGCGCACCGCCTGAATTTCGCCCTGCCCTTTCGCATTGACTTCGGAATTTCGGAAACGCTCATCTACGGTTCGACGGTCGAAAGCGCGGGGAGCAATCCCAACCTGGACGCCGACAGCACGGACCGCGATTTCCAGTGGCTTTACGCGGCGCCATTCGTCCCCTACATCTTTGCGCAGCACTACACGGGCGATCTCGAAAACACGGGTCTCGGATTCGACATCCGGATAAGGACCGTTCCGAATTGGGAACTTTACGGGGAAATGTTCTGGGACGACATGAAAAAGATCACCAGCATGTTCGACGATTCCTGGTGGGGAAACAAGTGGGCGGCAAGCATCGGGCTAGCGACGGACCGGCGAAAAATCGGCCCCGTTCTCCTTTCGTACTATTCCGAATTCACCTGGATAGAGCCGTGGGTCTATACGCATCACAAGGGAAAATCCTACACCTACTCGCATTACGGACACAGCCTCGGATCCAATCTCGGTCCGAATTCCCGCGAATTTTACACGCAGATCAAGGCGGAATACAAGGCTCTCGCCATCCGTTTCTTTGCATCGAGCGTCGCCAAGGATTCGAGCTTCGGCGGAAACCTCTACGACATCCATACGCCTTACGACCGAACCGACCGGACATTCCTCGATTCGAAAACGACAAGGCGGTACGGCGAATTCGGTTTCGGCTTTCACCTGACGCCCTTCGAATGGCTCTTTGCCGATTACGAACACGGTTTTTACGCCGGCGACTACCGCGGCTACCGCGCCAGCGGAAAGCTGGGCGTCACCTGGTAAACGCTAAATTTCTAGATTTGACGCATGACTTCCGAAGACATTCAAGACTACACCACGAAACTCGCCGAGAACGCGCGAACCGCCTCGGCGAACATCCGGACCCTTTCCTCGGACACGCGCAATCGGGTTCTTCTCGATGTCGCCGCATCGCTCCGCGCAAACGAAGCGAAGATTCTCGAAGAAAACGAAAAGGATGTCGAAGCGAATCGTCCGACCCTCGCCCCGGCAAAGCTCGACCGCTTGACTCTCGACCATGACCGCGTCGAACTCATGGCAAGAGGCGTCGAGCAGATAGCCTCCTTCCCCGATCCGCTGGGAAAGATTCTCGAAAAGCGCACGCTCGAAAACGGAGCGGAAATTTCGCGCGTCACCGTGCCGCTCGGAAGCGTCTTCTTCATTTACGAAAGCCGCCCGAACGTGACCATCGACGGAGCCGCGCTCTGTTTCAAGGCCGGAAATTCCGTCATTCTCCGCGGCGGAAAGGAATCGCTGCGCTCCTCGAAAATCCTCGCGAGCCTTTTCCAGCAATCCCTTTCAAGGCATGGAATCGATTCAAAGGCCGTACAGCTGGTGGAATTTTCGGACCACGCGATTGTCGGTGCGCTCCTCAAGATGCGCGACTGCCTGGACCTGGCGATTCCCCGTGGCGGCGAAAACCTGATTCGCGCCGTCGTGGAGCAAAGCTCCATCCCGGTCATCAAGCACTTCAACGGAATCTGCCACATCTATGTCGATCGTTCGGCAGACATCGAAATGGCCTCGCGGATTGTCGATAACGCCAAGACGCAACGTCCGGGAACCTGCAATTCCATGGAGACCCTTCTCCTCGACAAGGCGCTTTCCGACGAATCGGTCGAAAGGATTCTCGCCCCTCTGCGCGGGAAAAAGGTGGAACTTCTTGGCGACAGGCTCGCGCAGTCGCGTATTCCCGACGCAAGATTCATCGGAGACGATTCCGCCTACCACCATGAATATCTCGCGTACAAGCTAAGCGTCCGGTTTGTCGAAGGCGTAAAGGAAGCCTGCGAACATATCGAACGGTATTCGAGCCGCCACACGGAATCCATCATCGCGAAGGACAAGGCGGCGATCGATTACTTTGTAGGCAACGTCGATTCTTCGAGCGTCATGGTGAACGCCAGTACGCGGCTCGCCGACGGAGGCGTTTACGGACTCGGCGCGGAAGTCGGCATTTCGACAGACAAGATCCACGCCCGCGGCCCGATGGGCGTCGAAAGCCTGTGCAGCTACAAGTGGGTTCTCGTGGGAAACGGCCAGCTGCGCACCTAGAAATCAAGACAGGAGGATTCGATGACCCCGGAAGAAATTTTCGCAAGCGTCCGGTTTGAAGTTCCCTGTGACGGCAAGATGCTCGCACCGGCAATCGTCCAGGATGCGGAGAAAAGCGACGTCCTGATGCTCGCCTGGATGGACAGGGAGGCGCTCCGACAAACGCTCGAATGCGGGGAGATGGTCTTCTGGAGCCGCAGCCGCAAGGAATACTGGCACAAGGGCGATACCAGCGGAAACGTGATGACCGTCGTCGAATGGTCCGCGGACTGCGACAGCGACGCCCTGCTGTTCAAGGTCCGAATGCACGGAAAGCAGGTCGCCTGCCATACGGGCGCGCGTTCCTGCTTTTTCAAGACCGGCAAGATCCGATAGTTCCCCTTGCGCGCGTTTCCCGTTTCCTGCGAAAATCTTGAAGGCCGGCGGATTCTTCTCGCCGTGTCGGGAGGTCTGGATTCCGTATGTCTTGCGGATTATTTTATGCGAAATCGAGAGACTCTGCGTTTCGCATGGGCAGGCATTGCGCACGTTCACCACGGACTTCGCGACAACGCCGACCGAGACGCCGAATTTGTACGAAATCTCGCACAGCGCTTCGACGTTCCCTTTTTTCTCAGGCATCTTGACGGAGAACTCCTGAAATCGCGCGGTTCCCTCGAAGAAAACGCGCGGATCGCGCGCTACAGGGCCTTGCACGAAATCGCGCAGCGACCGGACATTCGCGCCGATTTCATCCTCACTGCGCACCATGCGAACGACCAGGCGGAAACCCTCCTGATGCGGATCTTGCGCGGAACGACCATCAAAGGTCTTCGAGGCATACAGCCCCGTCGAGAAGACGGCATCGTCCGACCATTTCTAGGCATCAGGAAAGAACAGCTCCTTGCCTACGCCAAGGACTTTCGGCTGGATTTTCGGGAAGACGAAAGCAACGCGGACGAATCCTTCGCCCGGAATTCCATCCGCAAGCGTCTGCTCCCGGCAATCGCCAAGGGAAATCCCCGGGAAATCGACAGGCTTGCCCGAATCGCCGAACTTTCCCGGCGCGCCTACCCGCCAGTCCTGGCGAAGCTTCGAGAATCCTTTTCCCCCTATCTCGTGCCGCCAAGGCTCTGGCCCTTTCCCGCAAGCGCGTCTCCATATCGCCAAGTCCTCGCCCTGCACGATTTCGCCGTGGAGCGAATCGCCATGCGGCATCCCGAAGGAACATCCGCGCTTTTGCGACTCTGGCTAGACACGCTCGGATTTTCCTATCCCTCCAAGACGACTTTTCTTTCGAACCTTGCCAACCGGGAAAGGACTCTCCTGTTCGAAAAGTCCCGACATATCCTCTGGTTTTGCCGAGAACTGCGGTCGGACATTTCTCACAATTTGTATTTTTTCAAGGAAAGCGAATCCATTTCCGGCGAGTGGCGGTTTCGAAAGGATGGCGACATTTACGCGCCTCTCCGCGGGAAACCCAAGGCGCTCAGGAAATGGTTCGAAGAAAACGGCGTTCCGCTTTTCGCAAGAGATTCGATACCCCTCCTCTCGCAGGGCTCTCGGATTCTCCGCATCGGCGGGATACCTCCCCATGATAAAGGAAACCTATGAGTAATAAGCCCAAGGCGCCTTCCGCGTTTCAGAACAGGAACTTTTTCCTGATAGCGACGATGCTCCTGATGGCGCTTTTCTTCATGCGCCTCTACAACGACGACACGTCGCTCGACCTCACGCGAACGGATTTCTTCGCGATGATGAACGATTCGACGACGGAAATCAAGAGCCTGAAATTGCAGCGCACTCTCGACGGCATCATGATCGAAGGCACCCGCACGATGACGCCCGAAGAAATCGAGAACAGCGAAAAGCAGGCGGGATTTCTTTCGAGAATCGCGCGCAACAAGCAAAATCCGGGCAACACGGTAGCCTTTTCGAGCCACGTCCTGAACCTGACGAGCGAACAGATCGACACCTGGGAAAAGACCAAGCACATCAAGGTTCGCGTCGAACACGAAACGACCAGCTGGCTTGACCGGATTTTCGCCTTTCTTCCCGCCATTCTCCTCATCGCGTTTTTCTGGTACATGATGGCGCGCCAGACCGGTGGCGGAAAGGGCGGCATGGGAATGTTCTCGTTCGGCAAGAGCAAGGCGCGACAGCTGAACGAAAACGGAAAGACCAAGACGACGTTCAAGGACGTAGCGGGATGCGACGAGGCGAAGGCGGATCTCGAAGAAATCGTCCAGTTTCTCAAGGACCCCAAAAAATACGACGCTCTGGGCGGTCGCATTCCCAAAGGCGCCCTGCTTGTCGGGCCTCCGGGAACGGGCAAGACTCTTCTTGCGCGCGCCGTCGCCGGCGAAGCGGGTGTTCCGTTCTTCAGCATGTCCGGTTCGGACTTCGTCGAAATGTTCGTGGGCGTCGGCGCCGCCCGGGTGCGCGATCTGTTTGACATGGGAAAGAAAAACGCTCCCTGCATCCTCTTTATCGACGAAATCGACGCCGTAGGTCGCCAGCGCGGAGCGGGACTCGGCGGTGGACATGACGAGCGCGAGCAGACCCTGAACCAGCTCCTGGTCGAAATGGACGGTTTCAGCGCGAACGAAGGCGTCATCCTGATTGCGGCGACAAACCGTCCGGACGTTCTCGACAAGGCGCTTCTCCGTCCGGGACGCTTCGACAGGCAGATTACCGTCGGATTGCCGGACCTGGTCGGTCGCGAGGAAATCCTGAAAGTCCATCTGAAGAAGCGCAAGGTTCCCCTCGCAAGCGACGTCGATGTCAAGGATATCGCGCGCGGAACCCCCGGACTTGCCGGCGCGGAACTCGAAAACCTGATAAACGAAGCGGCGCTTCTCGCCGCGCGCTTTGACAACAAGAAAGTGACCCGGCAGGATTTCGAAGAAGCCCGCGACAAGCTCGCCATGGGAGCGGAACACAGGACGCTCCTCATGTCGGACGAAGAAAAGCGCCACACGGCATTCCACGAAGCGGGACACGCCCTGATGACCCTTCTCTGCAAGCACGCCGACCCGCTGCACAAGATAACGATCATCCCCCGAGGACGCGCGCTGGGTGTCACCATGTCGCTCCCCGAAAGCGACCGCGTTTCCATGTCGAAGGAAAGCGCCGAAGAGAACATCATGATTCTCATGTCCGGAAGGCTTGCCGAACTCATCGTGTTCAACCACCAGAGCACGGGGGCGTCGAACGATATCGCGCGCGCCACGGAACTCGCCCGCAAGATGGTCACCGAATGGGGGTTTGACGACGAAATCGGTCCGCTCTGCTACAGCCGCAACGATGGCGAAATTTTCCTCGGGCGGGAAATCAGCAAGCCCAAGGAAATGTCCGAAAAGATGGCGGAAGCGATTGACGGAGCCATCAACAGCCTGGTCAAGAGACTGGCCGAGAAGGCGCGAAATCTGCTTGTCGAAAACCGCGAAAAGCTCGACCTCCTGGGAAACGCCCTTTTCGAATACGAAGTTCTCGACCGGGACGAAATCGATCGCGTCGTCGCCGGAGAAAGGCTCGACCACTCCAAGAAGAGCCGTACCTACCTTTTCCAGGAACAAATGGCAAGGAAGCGCGAACAGGAACGAAAGGAAGAAGAACCGCCACCCGATCCGGGTCGTCCCGAAAACGTTCCCACCCAGATAGTTCCGGAAACGCCCAATCCCGGCGCCGAAGGAGAAAAGGCATGAGCCGCTTTGGCGACTATCTGGAAAAAGTCCGCGCGAATCCATGGAAAATCGGAAACTCGCGCATCTCGGGATCTCCGGCCGCAAGCGTCATGGGAATCGTCAACGTCACACCGGACAGCTTCTTTGATGGCGGAAAGCACAACACGCTCGATGCGGCATACGAACACGCCTTGAAGCTGCTTGACGAAGGCGCGCAAGTTCTCGACATCGGCGGAGAAAGCTCCCGACCGGGCGCAATCCACGTTTCCGCAAGCGAAGAAATCGAAAGGGTCGTGCCGCTAGTGAAAAGGCTCGTGCCGCTTCTCTCCCGGAAGAACTTCTGGATTTCCGTCGATACGGTCAAGTCGGAAGTCGCCCGCGAAAGCATGAAGGCCGGAGCCCACATCGTAAACGACATCAGCGCGCTGGAATTCGACCCGGACATGGCAAGGACCATTGCGGAGACCAAGGCTTCCAGCGTCCTCAATCACATGCGGGGAAATTTTGGCACGATGCAGCAGGATTTCACGCCATACGGCGACGTCGTCCGCGAAGTGAATGATTCCCTTCTCGAAGCGGCGCGCAAGCTGACGAATCTCGGCGTGGAAGAAGCGACGATCTGTCTCGATCCGGGCATCGGATTCGGCAAGGATCTCCAGAACAACCTGGACCTGATCGCGAACGTCGAAGCTTTCGTCGAAACGGGATTTCCCGTTCTCTATGGCATGTCGAGAAAATCCTACATCGGAAAGATTCCCGGTCTCGAATCCAGCGACCGGCTGATTCCCACGGTGGTTTCCGGCATCTTGACCGCGCTTTCGGGCGCAACCGTCATCCGCGTTCACGATGTGCGCGAAGCGGTCGAATCGCTCAAGCTCCTCGGGGCGTTCCGGCATGAACCTGTTTAAGCTTTTCGATGTCATCGATGTTCGCTTTGCCGACCTGCTCGACATTTTTCTGGTATCGATTGTCGCCTATTACGTCTTTCTGCTCTTCCGGGGAACGCGTGCCGTACAGATGTTTATCGGCGGCGGACTTCTCCTCATCGTATGGTTTCTTGCGCAGTGGTGGGAACTGCACACGATCGTCTGGATTCTAAGCAACCTGGCGACCTTGGGAATCATCGCCATCGTCATCCTGTTCCAGCCCGAAATCCGCGGCGCGCTCACGCGAATCGGACAGTCCGCGGCGCGCATGAACCTGAAGACGCTCTTCTTTCACCAGAGCGGTCTAGACAAGGTGGCGAGCGAAATCAGCTCGGCGGTCCAGGACCTTTCGAAAAACCAGTTTGGCGCCCTGATCGTCCTCGAAAACCGCGTCGGTCTCCGCAATTACGCCGACACGGGAGAACTTCTGAACGCGCGCATCAGTTCAAGGCTCTTGCGGGCACTCTTCTTTCCCAATTCCGCGCTGCATGACGGAGCGGTCATTCTCAACAGCCGTTCGATCGTCGCCGCGGGCTGCATCCTGCCGCTCCCGACGATTTCTTCCGAAAAGGATTCGGCCTACGGAATGCGCCACCGCGCGGCGATAGCCCTCGCCGCGGAAAGCGACGCGCTCGTCATCGTCGTGTCGGAAGAAACGGGCTACATCTCCATCGCCTACCGAACTACACTCCGCCGCAAGCTCAGCCCCAAGGAAGTCGAAGAGGAAATCAAGCGTCATTGGCGGAATCTTTTCGAAAGCGCCTCCTCGGGCAAAAAGTAACGTCGTCCTTATCGGAGTCTTTTCCATGGAACAGAACAAGAATTCTCGCGAAAGCCGTAGAAAAAAGCGCAACCGCTTGACCGTAACGATCCTGATGATCCTGCTTCTTTCCGCGCTGTTTATTGTCCAGTGCGAACTTTCGAAGATGAAAAGCGACATGGACGCCCAGAAAAGCGAAGAGAGCGCGCCAACGAGCGATGAGACCGTGGCCCCGAAAATCCAAGACCAGGATTCGATCGTTGTCCAGGATACGCTTCCCGAAATCGCGAAAAAAGCGATCGACACGCTTCCCAAGTCCAAAAAGGAACCCGCCAAGCGCAAAGGCGAACCGAAGCCCAACAAGGACAGCATCGAGCAGGCGAAGCGAGCCATTCTCGACAGCATCCAAAGGGCGGACAGTCTCCGCAAGGCCGACAGCATCGCCTACGCGAACCGGGACTCCATCCCCCCCGAAGCGACAATCGTTCCTCCGACCGGGCGTTACTACGAACCGATCCAGCTCAAGGTCAAGTGCGACGAAATCAAGTGCAAGACTTTCTATTCCATCGGAGACACGGCGAACATCGAGGAACTGACGCATCCCGTCACATACAACAAGACTGGCGATGTCTTTTACCTTGCCGAGGACTCTGCCGGGAACCGTTCCGCATGGCAGAGCGTCCATTACGACATGGCGAGCGACAACCAGTGCGGCAAGAACGCCTATCCGGTCCCCCTAGGCGGAAAGACCGTCTGCGTCGATGCCTACGAATACCCGAACGAGCCGGAAGCTGTCGTCAAGGACATGGTTTCTCACGACGAGGCGGCAAGGCTCTGCGAGCAGGCGGGAAAGCGCCTGTGCCGATTCGACGAATGGTCCGCCGCCTGCAAGGGCAAGGATGGATTCCGCTACTCCTATGGAGCGTCCTACAAGCCGTTCAAGTGCAACACCAACACCAAGTCGGCAAAACGTGCCGGGCGCAAGGAACAATGCCGCAGCTGGTATGGCATGTACGACATGAACGGAAACCTGTGGGAATGGACGGACACCCCCGCGAAGGAGATGCCCAATCGCTACCTGGTCGCCGGCGGAGCCTGGGACACGCAAAATCAAAGCAAGTGCACCGACACGAAATACAGCTTTTATCCGCAGAACCAGTATCCCTTTGTCGGATTCCGCTGCTGCGCGGACGCGAACCCCTAGATTTTCCACAGCGCGTCAAACTTGAAATCGGATTTTCCAAAGTCCGATTTTTTTTCATCAAGGCGTTTTTGCGCAACAAAAAAAAAGACCCGCCGGGAAGCGGGCCTTTTTGAAATTCGAACAGAAGAATTACTTCTTCGCGTCGGCAGCCGGAGCGGCAGCAGAGGCAGCCGCATCCGCAGCCGGAGCTGCAGCGGGAGCCGCATTGCTTGCCAAAAGCGCTTCTTCCGCCGCTTCGATCTTCGCCGCTCTCGCCTTTGTCGAGATCGTGAAGATGACCGTACGAGCCGGAGACGCCAGTTCGACGCCTTCGAGCTTGAGATCCTTCGCATAGAACGTGATGCCCGCATGGAAAGCGGAAATGTCGAGCTTGACATTCGCCGGGATCTTTTCCGGAACCGCGTTCAGCTTGACAAAACGCGTAATCTGGGAGAAGAGACCGCCTTCGTTCTTGACACCGACCGGAAGACCTTCGAGCACGACCGGGACACGAACCGTCACCGGAGTCGCTTCGTCGATCTTCAGAAAGTCGATATGCTCGATTCGCATGGAAATGGAGTCCTTCTGGTAGGAATAGACAACCGCGGGATTGCCCGCCTTGCCATCGATTTCAAGATCCAGAAGGGTATAACGCTTGCCCGGCGCGAGAATCTTCGCGACATCCTGGGCGTTCACGCTGATACTTACCGCCTCTTGACCCTTACCATAATAGACCGCCGGAATCTGACCCGCCTTGCGAAGACGGACAGTTGCGCGAGACGATCCCGCTACTCTCGAGGTTGCTTTGAGTGTTGTAAGCTGCATTTTATCTCCAAGAAAAAAAAATAAAGACCTATTGGGGTAGCTGGACTCGAACCAACGAATAACAGAATCAAAATCTGTTGTCTTACCAACTTGACGATACCCCAAAGGGGATTACAAAGATAGCAAAACTTTAGAACGTCCGCAAGACATCGTCAAAAAAATCCCGGGAAAAATTGCGTGACCGCGACAAAACGGGATTCGGAATCCACCAGCCGGGCGGCGTTCTCCGCCTGGGTCTTGCTTTCGAACACGCCAAAGACCGACGCGCCGGAACCCGACATCAGCGCAAATTCCGCGCCGGCGCTTTCTAGCAGCGACTTCATCCGGGAAATCGGCGGGAACTGCGGAAGGACGCTTTCTTCGAACTTGTTGAAGGCATGCTCCCGAAAATTCCGGAAATCCGCTTTCCGATAAGCTTCCCAGCGAGAATTTCCCGACGGAACGCAGCCCGCGTATGCCGCCTTGGTCGGAACGGCGCATTTCGGGGTCGCCACCACCAGAGCCGCATTTTTCGGAAGTTCCAGAGGCTTCAGGCGCGTCAGGACGTCGCCGATCCCTTCGGCAAGCGCGCTCCCCCCGCAAACGAGAAACGGCACGTCCGCTCCGAGCTTTGCGCCGAGCCTTTCCAGTTCCCCGGACGAAAGGTTCAGCTTCCAGAGACGGTTCAAGATCCGAAGAGCGGCCGCGGCATCGGCGCTGCCACCGCCTAGACCCGCACCGAGCGGCATCCTTTTTTCCAGATAGAAGTGGACACCGCGCTCGACGCCAAAGGTCTTTTGCAAGAGAATCGCCGCCCGATAGACCAGGTCTTCTTCGAGAGGATAGGACTGCGGCACATTGTAGCGGACCGTTATCCGGGAATTTCCAGATTCTTCGGCGGAAAGCTCGTCGCCGACGTCAACGGTCTGGAACAGCGTTCCCAGATTGTGGTAGCCATCGGGACGCCTGGAAAGGATATCGAGAAAGAGGTTGATTTTTGCCGGAGCGAATTCCTTGATCATAAGAGCCCGTGAAAATTAATTTGTGTGCGATTCTCGGTAGGGACGCGACGAATCCGCGAAAAGCGTGTCTCGGATAAAAACCGTATCCCGGACAAAAACCGTATCGTGAACGAGGCGCGTAACGGTCGTCGTGACAAATACCGAATCGACTCGGCCGCATTTCTCCGACTGCAAGGTGGCGCGGGAACTGGAAACCGGCAAAACGCTAGACGAGGAGACCTGGCGCGCCTCTTCGCCTTCTATTACGGCGATCAGGGAATCCCGCGAGACCCGGAGCCTTGAAAGATAGGACTTGTAGCGCGACTTTCTTTGCGGACGATTTTCCCGGGAATATTTCCACTCCGTCTCGTGAATTTCCTTTTCCAGGTCGGACAGTTCCCGGTAGAGTTCCCCGTCGCCCTTCGGCTTGTCGCTTGGCGTAAAGAAATCGGTGACCGATTCCCAGAAAGACTTTTTGCGCGCGGAAGAATCCGAGGAGGAGCAGGCTCCCATGACCAGAGCGGCCACAAGAAAAGCCAGGATAGCGCCAAAACGAAACTTCATGCCACAACGATAAAAAATTTCCACTTTTCCGCCATCGGCATTTTACAGGAAACGAAACATTTACTATATTTGTCTCGTCGCGGGAATAGCTCAGTTGGTAGAGCGTCAGCTTCCCAAGCTGAACGTCGAGGGTTCGAGTCCCTTTTCCCGCTGAAGCGAAGCATCCGAAAGGATGCTTTTTTCGTATGCAGGGGACGAGAACCCGAGCGAGGGTTCGACCGGCGGAGCTTGTGAACGAGCGAAGCGAAGTTCGAGAAGCGACGGAGGGACTCGCCCGCGCAGGCGGCGAGCCCGCAGGGAGAGCGAGCGTCCGCAAGGCGGAGACCGGGAGCGAATCATTCCCTTTTCCCGCTGAAGCGAAGCATCCGAAAGGATGCTTTTCTCGTATGCAGGGGACGAGAACCCGCGCGAGGGTTCGACCGACGGAGCTTGTGAACGAGCGAAGCGAAGTTCGAGAAGCGACGGAGGGACTCGCCCGCGCAGGCGGCGAGCCCGCAGGGAGAGCGAGCGTCCGCAAGGCGGAGACCGGGAGCGAATCATTCCCTTTTCCCGCTGAAGCGAAGCATCCGAAAGGATGCTTTTCTCGTATGCAGGGGACGAGAACCCGCGCGAGGGTTCGACCGACGGAGCTTGTGAACGAGCGAAGCGAAGCGCTTTAAAACGAACAGCGGACCCGATGGACGGGTCCGCCGATTGATTTCGTATAAATTAACGCGCAAGGAAGTTCATGTAAGGCAGCTTTTGCGCAAGCTCCGTAACCTTGTCCGCGTTAGAAAGAAGAACGCCCCGAGCGTGCCAGGAACCGTCGAGGAACTGCCCGCGAGGACCGTCCGCCAGTTCGAGCGAAATCGTTTCATCGCCCATTTTCAACGTGCGCTCCTTGACGCTGGTAACGATTTCTTCCGACGGATGCGCTTCGATCCAGGCGAGAATCCTGTCGGCGACATCGTGAGAGACTCGGTAGCAGGGAACGCCTATCGCCACGCAGTTTCCAAAAAAGATTTCGGAGTAGCTTTCCGCGACGATCGCTCGAATTCCCCAGCGCTTGAGCGCCTGCGGAGCATGTTCGCGGCTCGATCCGCAACCGAAATTCCGGTTGGAAACCAGAATGGAACCGTTCCTGTATGCGGGATCGCGGAACGGGTGAACCCTTCCCTGTGCCGCGAGACCGGCAATGTCGTCGGCGAACGCATGATCTCCGAGACCGTCAAACGTCACGCACTTGAGAAAGCGCGCCGGGATGATGCGGTCCGTATCGATATCGTTTCCGCGCAGAGGGACGCCAGAACCCTTTACCATGTCAATCGGTGTTAGCATAACTTCATCGCTCCTTACTTGATATACTTGCGGACATCGGTCACCTTGCCTTCGATAGCGGCGGCGGCGACCATGATGGGGCTCATGAGAATGGTACGGCCGGTCGGACTCCCCTGCCGTCCCTTGAAATTGCGGTTGCTCGAACTTGCGCTCACTTCGCGCCCCTTGAGCTTGTCGGGATTCATGGCAAGACAGAGCGAGCAGCCCGCTTCACGCCATTCGGCACCGGCTTCCTTGAATATCTTGTCTAGCCCGAGCGCTTCGGCTTCGACCTTGATTTTCATCGATCCGGGAACAACCCACATCTTGACACTTGGCGCGACATGATTTCCCTTCATGATTTCCGCGGCGGCGATCAAGTCCGGCAAGCGACCGTTCGTGCAACTGCCCACAAAAGCGATATCGATCGGAGTACCGAGCATCTTTCCGCCTTCTTCCCAGCCCATGTATTCGTAGGCTTCGGAGATGACCTTGCGCTCGGAACCCTGGAAGGTATCGACCTTCGGCATGTTGCCGTTCAGGGGAATGGCCTGGGCAGGGGTAATGCCCCAGGTAACCATCGGTTCGAGCTTGTCGCAATCGATTTCCACTTCGTCGTCGAACGTCGCGTCCGGATCGCTAGCCACCGACTTCCAGTAGGCGACGGCTTCGTCCCAGGCTTCCGCCTTCGGCGCATAGGGCTTTCCCCTGAGAAACGCGAACGTCTTTTCGTCGGGATTGCAGTAGCCGACACGGGCTCCGCCTTCAATCGCCATGTTGCAGACGGTCATGCGGCCTTCCATGTCGAGCGCATCGATGACGGGACCGGCAAATTCGTAAGCGTATCCGACGCCGCCATTCACGCCGAGCTTCGCGATGTAGGCGAGCGCGACATCTTTCGCCGTGACGCCCGGCTGGAGCTTTCCAGTAAAGCGAATGCGACGCGTCTTGAGCGGGCTCATCGCGAGCGTCTGCGTCGCCAGGACGTCGGCGACCTGGCTTGTCCCGATTCCAAAGGCGACCGCGCCAAAAGCGCCATGCGTCGCCGTGTGGGAATCCCCGCAAGCGATAGTCATTCCCGGCTGCGTAACGCCTTCTTCCGGTCCCACAATATGGATGACGCCCTGTTCTCCGGAATCCGGGCCAAAGAAGCGCACGCCAAAGTCATGCGTGTTCCTTTCGATATGGGAAAGCATGTCTTCGGAAACGGGATCCGCAAGCGGACGCTTGCGCGCCTCTGCCGTCGTCGGGATGATGTGATCGACTGTCGCAAAGGTACGCTCCGGATACTTCACCTTGAGACCTTCTTCGCGAAGCATCGCGAAAGCCTGCGGACTCGTCACTTCGTGGCAGAGATGAAGCCCGATGAACAGCTGATACTGGCCGCTCGGAAGTTTCGAGACGACATGGCTGTCAAACACTTTCTGGTATAGATTTTTGCCCATAGAACACCTTCAGATGGTTTTACAAAGACACGTCGCAATATAGAAATTTCCGGACGGTCGAATCGCTACTTCCAGCTGAGGCGGACACCGGCGAGCAAGGAAAAATGCCACCCTTCGAAATCGCCGAGGATATTGGACAGCCCCGCGTAGAGCTCCCAGTTTTCGTTTAGCAGGTAACCGACTTCGAAAAATTCCGTAATCACGTAGGGCAGCATGAAATCGGCGTGAATGTCCTTGTCGGAAACATACAGGTTCGGTCGGTAGATTTCCGCGGAGGCCATCAGGGAAAACTGTCCGAAGTAGGCGGCGGCATGCAATCCGTAGAGAAAGCTCGCGTCCAGAACGCTCCTGTCCATTTCGCCAAAGCCGCTTCGTTCGAGCTGGTATTCCGACTCCCAATCCCACCTGACGCATTGGTAGTAGGAACCCGAATACGACTGGCCATGCGTCATCATCCAGATTCCAAGCGAAACGCCCAGTTCAAAGTTCCGCGCATTGACGCCAAACGTCCCAAAGCCGTAGATTCCGCGGTTGATTCCAGCGCCCCAGCTCCAGAGAAGCAGGTCCCCCTTGTATAGCCGTTCGATACTTGCGCTTACAATCGGATAGACGGTCCGGTATTCCGCATCGACCTTTTCATAGACATCGATTTGCGCGTTTCCGCGGCAATGTTCGATATCGGAGCAGTCTCCCAGCGGGTTTTCGATGCCATCGACATTCGCCCGTTCCTCTTTCCCGAGGTGCACGTTCGCCGCGGCTCGCCAGCGTCTTGTGTTCGGCTCCTGGAAATGCCCCGCGCCGTGAATTTCCGGAGACGCGGGAATATCGACGCGCACCCCTTCGACATGTCCATAGCGCCCATCGACCGTACAGGCGGCGAGGAACAGCGACGCTGCCAGCAAGAATCTTTTCAAGATTTCCACGTTCGGCATGGTCTCCAATATAAAATATTCCCCGCAGAGACCTTGCGGGGAACATTCCTCTTTTCAAGAGAACTTACCGGAAAATGCCGACCTTTCCCGAAAGCAGGAGGGCGTTTCCGCTTGTCACGCGAACGATGTATGTTCCGCGGGCCTGGACGACTTCGCCGAGGTCAAGAGACGCCGAAGAGGAATAGGATTTCCGGAAGACGCGGTTTCCGTTCAGATCGAAAAGAGAAACGCTTGCGCGTGAACCATGAAGCGTCAAGTTCAGGACGTTTCCTTCGAGATTCGCGAAACGGCCGAGGAGAAGCGGCGACGCGGGCTTGGATATCGCCGAAGTCGAAGAGCTCGTTCCCATGTTCCAGGAGGAGGGAACGCGCGCCGCGATGCCTCGACCCGCCGTGCTCATATAGACGACGCCGTAGGTGTTCATGTCGCCCATGACAAATTCGCCGTTCGCAAGACCGCCGTATTCGTGCCCGTCGTCGTTCAGACGCGTCCAGGTCGCCCCCTCGTCATCGGAACCGAAGACTCCCTTTTCGTCGCCAATTTGCGCATAGACATAGAGCGCCGGGTACCCCGTACCCGTTTTCGAGATGCCGAAGCCGACCGCTTCCGTATAGCCGACCCCATCGATCTCCGTCCACGAGCTTCCGCCATCTGTCGAATGGAGAAGCTTGCCCGAACTTGCGCCATCCGCAGTCACGCCGATCGGAAGCCACAGGTCGCCCTCGCGCCCGAGAATCGCGCGGAACTTCTTGAAATCGCTCTTGCCCGGAGCGCTCGCCTTCGAAAAGGACGCACCCTGGTCCGAACTCCTGTAGAAATTTCCGGACGTCCTGTCGTAGGCGTAGAAGACGTTCGCGTTTTCCGGATCGCCGACAACGTAAGCGGAATTCGTAATGCCCGAGACCTTTTCCCAGGTCGTCGAATTGTAATTTCGATAGACGTCGGTCGTTCCTTCGCCAGGAACCCAGACGGCAACGGCTCCATCCGCGGAAATCGCGGCAGACCCCTTCTTGCAGGAAGAATCCGGACCCGTATAGGTTTCCACCGACCAGGTAGTTCCCGAATCCGACGAATACTGCAGTGGCGCAATCGGAATATCGTTATACTTCGCCTTGTAGGTTCGCGCGTCGGAAACCTTCACCAGCTTTCCCGACTTGGGCGCAAAGGCCAGCCCGCGCGTCGATCCTACCGGGTTTCCGCCATCGACGCTCGTCACGTGACGCGTCGAAGGATACTTGGAAACGCTATCGTGGCGAAAGCCGTCATAGTCCGCAAGGACCGAAATCATGGGTCCTCCGGGAATGCTGACGATTTCTTCGGGGACCGTTTCCTCGATGCCGTGACTGGAAACTTTCCATACCTGGTTGTTTGTCACGGCTCCCCAGGCATCGTAAACCCTGGAACCGCTATGCAGCCACGGGCTTTCCGCAAGCGTGTAGGCGGTGATGTCTTCCGTGCGGAAGACGCCATTTCCCGAGCTGACGAATACGCGCTTCGGATTGAAGGGATCGATCGCGACGCTTCCCGACCAGTGAATCGAGCTGTTGTTCATCCAGCCGATGCCGTTTTCGTCCATCGTCACGGTCGTTACGTTATACGCAAAGGACTGCACCCAGTTCTCGCCGCCATCCGTCGAATGGTAAATCTGCGTTCCCCACTGGCCGTCCATGTCGTAAGACCCGCTGGGAAGCTTCCAATACTGGGCACCGGTATAGCCTTCCGTCGTCACCACGATTTCGTTCGAATTGTTCGGATTCACGGCGATGCCGCCATACGGACCGCAATACTCGTACTTGCCGCTCGCATAGTCCGTTTCGTCATACTTGTCGCCGTCAAAGTAAAGGAGATTGTCCGGGGAGACATCGCTCCAGGTCGCAGAATTTACGTCGTACTTGAGGACCGCGCCGCGGCCAAATCCGTCATAGATCATGCCCCAGCCTTCGTCCCACGCCATCGTATGCGGCCCCGCTCCGTCGGCAAAGGTCACCATCAGGTAGGAATTGTCGCTCGCGACGATTGCGCGTTGCGGCATCAGGCGAACAAGTCCGCCGCCGGCAGTCGAGCGGAGCGCATCCGGAATCGGAAGGGCCTTCCAGGACGCGCCGCCATCCGTCGAGGTGAAGACGTTTTCGATCGTGCCGCTCTTCGCGCCTTCGCGGAGAAATCCCGCGTAGAGGATCGTCGAACTTCCCGGTGCGAACTGCACGAACGAGAAGCCGGAACCGTTCCACGTCGTATCGCTCCCGGCAGCCTTCGTCCACGCATCGACATGGCTCCAGGAAGTTCCGTTGTCCGTCGATTTCCAGAGTCCCCGGTTCTTCGACCCGTAGAACATCACTTCGGAATTGTTCGGATCGATGGCAAGCGCTTCGCCGTTTCCGCGACCCATTCCGTTTCCGTGCGCCTTGAAGTAGGTGACGCGCCCGCCCTTTGCGCCGGTCGAATCCCACGTATAGACAAGTTCCCAGCTTTTTCCCCTGTCCGAGGACCGGAGAAGCGCCGAGCGTCCGTCGTTCCAGTAGCTCGTTCCCGCAACCAGATAGACCTTGCCGCTTTCCTGCGGATCGACCGCAAGCGCTTCCACTCCCAGAAGCCCGCGTTCCGACACATCGACCCAGTCCATCATCGAGACCCACTTCGAGGAAGACTCGTCCCAGCGATAGGCTCCACCCACGTCCGTACGGGCATAGAAGAGGTTTTCATCGACGGGAGAGGCTATCACGGCAGAGACAAAGCCGCCTCCACCCATCGCGACATTGCTCCAGACGAAATCCGAGGCGGATTCCGCGGAAAACGCGAGGGAAAACGCAGCAAGCGAAAGCGCAGAAAGTCTGTTTATCATGACACACCACCTTTTTCATCCATAATCTACATTCAAAAAGCGCGTCCGAAATTTTCGCAAGGGAAAATATTTCGCATCCTCCGGAAAATTTTTCGGAAACGGGGGAAATTTGTCTCGTTTTTGTCTATTTTTAGACCATGCAGATTACAAACGCTTCTCAACTTCGCGGGGTCTTCCCCGCCCTCTTTACGCCCATCAAGGACGACGACCCGAAACATCTCCGAAATTCCATCGATTTCAAGAAGATGGGACAGATGATCGACGACGTCATCGCCGCAGGAGCCGCTGGGGTTCTTCCCGCAGTCACCACGGGACAGAGCGCGACGATTTCCCCGAGCCAGCATCTCGACATCATCAAGTTCACGCTCGACTACGTGGATGGGCGCGTTCCCGTCATCGCGGGCGCAGGGTCCAACTGCACGCGCGAATCCATCGAAATCATCGAAAATGTCCAGAAGATCGCCCCGGTCGCCGTCCTTTGCGTGACCGGCTATTACAACAATCCCCCGCAAGAAGGGCTTGTCGAGCACTTTCTCACCATCAGCCGCGAGACAGGCGCAAAGATCGTCATCTACAACGTTCCCGGAAGAACGTCGAGCTATGTCCACCCCGACACGCTCATCCGTCTCGCCGAAGACAGGAACATCATCGGTCTCAAGCAGGCCGTGGAATTCAAGATCGGCGAAAAGTATCACGAAGACACTCTCCGCGTCATCAAGGAAACGAAGGACAAGGACTTTGCCGTCATGAGCGGCGAAGACGCCTCCTTTATCGATCTTCTCGAAATGGGCGGAACGGGACTCATCAGCGCCTCGGGCAACATTCCCGAAGCTTGCCGGATCTTCGTGGATCTCTACAACGCATTCCAGAAAGGCGAATTCACCCGGTGCGACGACTTGCAGGATGACGCCCGCGATTACGTGGAAACCACCTTCTGCCGCAAGAACCCGATTCCACTCGGAACGCTTTTCAACAGCCCGCTTTTCCTTCCGCTCGTGAGCGTCCGAGAAACCGCTCGCGGCGACGAGGCCGAAGCGCGCATCCTGAAGCTCATTCGGGAAAAGGCTCCCTCCCTCCTCAAGTACCACCAATAAGGATTTTAAAATGGCCGAAACAAAAACCGTTACCGACGAAATTTTCGAAAATCTGAAGAAATTCGGTTTTCTGCCCGTTCCCGTCCAGGAAATCAACTCCGACGCGGAAACGGTCCGCTACTTTGGCGGAACCTTCCAGGAATTTGTCGAAGTGGCAAAGGCTCTGGGATCCAAGTGCGTCTTTGTCGAAACGCTCTACCTGGAAGACGACGAGTTCTATTACGATTCCGGCGAAGAATGCGACGACGATTCGTGCTGCTGCTCCTGCAAGGACGATGGCGAAACCGTCGAAGACAAGTCCGAAGACGGCAAGGAAGCCCCGATCTGGCTGGATCCGGAAGACCTGGACGGCATGGATCTCGCGCTCTTGAAGCCGAAGCTCGACGATTACAACGAACGCATCGGGGATGAATGCGGCGTGCGGCTCACGCTCCCCGGACCGGACCATGTACAGGTCGAGATTTTCACCGACTGGTATAACGATTTCGCGACCCTCGTCGATGAAGCCTCGGAAGAAATCGAGCTGGATCCGAAAGCGGCCCTCAAGAAAATGCAAGAGGCTTTCGCCAAGGAAAACGCCGAAGACGAAAACGCCTGATTCCCGGAACACGCAAAACGGACCGTTCGATTTTTTTTTCGAGCGGTCTTTTTTTTTTCTGCCGAAAGGCTGTCGCGAAGCGACCCGTTTCCGCCTGCCGGCGGTGGGAGGCGCCTTCCCGGCGAGGGGCTTGTTCAGAGCTTAGTAGAGAGTGCTTAGAACTTAGAAATCCCAGCGAACTTTTCACGCTAGAACCTAGATGTTCGCAGAACTCCACACTCAACTCTCAACTAAGTTCTCAGCTCTAAGTTCTGACTTCCCCTTCCTTACATCCACCCCCACGACCACGCTTGTTCAGAGCTTAGTTGAGAGATCTGAGAACTTAGAAATCCCAGCGAACATCTCACACTAGAACCTAGACGTTCGCAAAACCCAGATCTAAGTTCCAAGATCTAAGTTCTGCTTTAGAGCCTAGATGTCCGCGAAACTCCACTCTCGACTCTCCACATTCCAAACTCAACTAACCACTGTTTCCTGACTTCTCTTTACTCTAGGCTCTGTTCGCTCCGCCCCGCAAATGCCCGGAAAAGTTCGAGAGCGGCTTTCGCGCCTTCTTCGTCGGAGATGCCGCGTCCAAGTTCAACGACCCCCTGGAGCGGCGAACTTCCCACATAGCGCATTCCGTACGGCGATACCGCGGCGAGTTCGGCAAGCGTCCGCGGATCGGGCGGCGGAAATTCCACGAAGGAAAAGACAAGCATTCCACGGCGCATCTCGACACCCTGCATTCGAAGCGACGCGGCGATCAGCGCAACTTCCGAAACGAGGAAAAGCTTCTGGGCCGGAGCCGGAACGGGACCAAAGCGATCTTCCAGTTCGGTGCGCAGGGCCGCCAGGTCTTCACGCTTCGTCGCTCGGGCGATTCGCTGGTAAAAGGAAATTCGTGAAAGTCCGTCCGCGATATAGGTCTCGGGCAAGAAGGCATCAACCGAAAGCTCGACGCGCGGTTCCAGTTTCGACGCGTTTTCTCCGCCACCGCGAAGTTCCTCGACCGCTTCGCGGACCAGCCGGACATAGGTTTCAAAGCCGACTTCCGAAATAAAGCCGTGCTGTTCCGAACCGAGAAGGTTCCCCGCGCCACGGATTTCCAGGTCCCGCATCGCGAGCTGGTAACCGCTTCCCAAGTCCGTAAACTGCTCCAAGGCCTGCAGGCGCTTTCTCGATTCCGCGGAAATGATTCCGTCCTTCGGAATCACCAGGTAGGCATAGGCGAGAACGTCTGACCGCCCGACGCGTCCGCGCATCTGGTAGAGCTGGCTGATGCCGAAATGGTGGGCGTTCATGACGAGAATCGTATTTGCGTTCGGAACGTCCAGACCGCTCTCGATGATGCTTGTCGAAACGAGAATGTCGAATTCCCGCGCAAGAAAAGCGTCCATGACGCGCTCGAGATCGCGATCTTCCATTTGCCCGTGCGCCACGGCGACACGCGCATCCGGAACCATCGCTTCGATATCGTCCGCCAGATGTTCGATGGACTGGACGCGATCGTTCACCACGAACACCTGCCCGCCGCGCGCAAGTTCATCGCGAATCGCCTCGGCGAGAACCGCATCGTCCCGGGCAAGGATTTTCGTCTCGACCGGTAGCCGGTTCATCGGCGGCGTATTGATGAGCGAAATGTCGCGAACGCCCGTCAGCGAAAGATGCAGGGATCGCGGAATCGGTGTCGCGCTCATGCTAAGCGTATCCACGGTCAGTCGAAGCTCCCGAAGCCTTTCCTTTTGCTTGACGCCGAACTTCTGCTCTTCGTCGATAATCAGAAGTCCCAGGTCCTTGAACGCGTTTTTTTCCGACAGAAGCGCGTGAGTCCCGACGACAATGTCGTACTTGCCTTCCGAAACCTTTTCGAAGATTTCCCTTTTTTCGGCGGCGGTTCTGTAGCGGTTCACCAATGCGATGTTCACCGGGAACGCGGCAAAGCGTTCCTTGAACGTTTCGTAGTGCTGGGCGGCGAGAATCGTCGTGGGCACCAGGACGGCGACCTGCTTTTTTGAATAGACGCACTTGAACGCAGCGCGCATCGCCACTTCTGTCTTGCCAAATCCCACGTCGCCGCAGACAAGCCGGT
Source organism: Senegalimassilia sp. (assembly GCA_963652365.1). Taxonomy (GTDB): domain Bacteria; phylum Fibrobacterota; class Fibrobacteria; order Fibrobacterales; family Fibrobacteraceae; genus Hallerella. Next base: position 6,449 of record CAVJTH010000004.1, on the reverse strand, counting down.
CCATCGGGTGCGAATTTTCCATGTCGGCCTTGATTTCCGCCGTGGCGCGAAGCTGGTCGGGCGTCGGATCGTATTCGAAGGAATCCTCGAACTCCTTCTGCATCCGGGAATCCGGGGGGAACGCGAAGCCTTCGACGAGTTCGCGTTTCGCGTAGAGCTGGACCAGTTCCTTCGCAATCTTGACGACGCGCTTCTTGACGCGTTCCTTGAGCTTTTCCCAGGTGCGGCTTCCGAGGCTCGCCAGTTCCGGAGGCTCTCCCTCCTCGGATCCCGGCAACCGTTCGATTTTTTTCAAGTCCGAAACGGGAAACTTGAGACGGTCTCCGCCCGCATAGTCGAGCAGGACGCAATCGACCAGTCCGCCTCCGATCTTTTCGCGGACAAGACCGCGGTAACGCCCCACGCCATGGTCTTCGTGTACGACATAGTCGCCGACGGATAGCGATTCGACAAGAAGCGCGCCGGAAACCGAATTCGAAACGGAATGCTTGCGCCGAGGCTTTCCTCCGCGCCCAAAGATTTCCGATTCCGAAAGAAACGCGACATTTTCTTCGTCCGCGAAGAAGCCTTCGGAAAGTTCGCCCCTCAGGATTCCCGCAAGCGGAGCGCCATCGAGCAAATGAACCAGCCGTTCCGCGCTCCCCTCGGAATGCGCGACCAGATAGACCTTTCCGCCTTGCGCGTCAAACGCTTCGATCTCCTTGACCAGAGCGTTCGTTCCGAGAGCCCCCCGCGACTGCAGGCGCACCGGAACGGAAATCCAGTCGGTCGAATCTAGCCGAGCGTCCGTCAAGTCCAGGACGGGCCGCTCCGAAATCCGATCGCGGAAATCGTCGAAGCGCCACCAGATGTCCATCGGCGGAGAAAGCTTCTTGCCAAGCGAGAGAGCCTTTTCGTATGCGCCGACATAGCCCTTCCAGAGCTTTCCGGCGGATTCTTCCAGGAGCGATTCCCTGTCGAGCACGAGCGCCGCGTCCGGCATGTAGTCGAAAACGCTTGCGGGGAGCGCGCCGAATTCGGGCCGTCTCCACCAGATGTCGTCCTCTTCGCCGTAGGGGATCCGCGCCTTTTCCCGGGAAGAAAGGACAAATTCTCCGCGCGGATAGACTTCCACGGAATCTAGCGGCTCGATGGAACGCTGCGAAAAGATGTCGAACGAGCGGATGCTCTCGATTTCGTCGCCAAAAAATTCGATGCGGACAGGATGTTTCTGCAAGAACAGGTTGATATCGACAATGCAGCCGCGGACGGAAAACTCCCCGACTGTCCCGACGACCGGCTGTTCCACGAACCCCATGTCGCCAAGCGTTCCGCGAAGCGACATCGGATCGATCTGTTCGCCAATCCGAAAGACGAGCTTCTTTCTTTCGAGCGAATCTGCCGGGGCGAGCCGAAGGAGAACGGAATCCAGCGGACAGACCGCGATGAAGGGGGCCTTTCGCCGCGACATCTTGAAAAAGCGCAAGCGCTCTTCGAGAACGCCGTCAAAGGGAATCCTCGAATCGTAAGGCTTGATGCCTAGCGACGGAAAGAAGCAGACATTGTCCGCGCCGCAGAGGCTCTGCAGGTTTTGCAGCCAAAGCTCGCCCTTGCGGTAATCCTCGGTGACGACCAGGATGCTCTGGGGATACTTGAAAAAGCGTTCCGCGACCGCCAGGGCGGAAGCCGCGCCGGAAAGCCCTTCCACGTGCAGCGCGCCTTTCGCGAGTTTCGAAAACGCGGAAAGACGGCCTAGGTCCGCAGCGGAAAGGAATTCGGAAAATTCAAGGGTTTTCATATCAGGCCCGCTTCGCGGCAACGTTCGTGGACAAACGGATTGTGGTCTCCCTGGACCTTGAAAATCCGGGCGTCGCGTTCGCATTCCCACGCGTTTACCGGATGTTCCCTGTCCCAGATTTCAAGAAGTCGGCGACGCTCCTTCGAAAGCTTGATGCCGTAGGTCTTTTCCATGTAGAAGGATATCCGCGCGAGCATTCCGCGTACCTCTTCTCGCGGCTGGAACTTTCGCGCCTTGAAATCGACAATGGAACGGCATTTTCCATACATCGGTTCCGGAGAATTCGTCCACTGGGAATACATGTAGTTGCTGCGGTCGCCGTTGACCTCGCCGATGCTCGGCAAAAGATTGTGCAGGTCCCCTTCCATCAGGGCGAATTCCGGGTCGGTTTCTTCGCAGTTCTTGCGCGCGCTGCGCCCGCCCTCCTTGTGCCAGCACTGTCTCGAAAGCCCGATATTGTGCGCAGTCACGACATGTTCCCATTCGATGCGCGAAGCCCGGTTCGCGTTCTTTCGCGGCAAAAAGCCGCAGCTTTCGAAATCGATGCCGTTCGGCTTTCGGTTGCTTTCGTAGCGGCACCCGCAATAGACGGTTACGCGCAGATCCCCATAGTAGATTCGGTCCATTTCTCGCTTGGCATGGGAAAAATCGTAATGACGGGGCATCGGGTCCGGGGCTTTCGAAAGCGAAAGGGAAAATCCCCACCCGAGAACGAGCAGAAACAGCGGAGCGCGCCGGAACATGTACGACAGGATGTCCATGGCGCAAATCTAGCTATTTTTTCGTTTTCCGCCGAACCTTTTGGCGCCGCCATATACCCCCCCCCCGTATTTATAGCCGTAGGAATCGACTCCGTCCACGACAACACGATTCATGACGATCGCCCGGCTGGTCATGTTCGCCTTGTCGAGAAGCGAAAGCGAGTTCTGGATGTCTTCCATCGAATCCTTTCCGTATTGGACGACTAAAAGCGCGAAGTCCGCATAGCGACACGCGATTTGCGCATCGGCGACATACAGAATCGGCGCCGAGTCGAAAATCACGAAATCGTAGCGCGCGCGCACTTCGCGAACGAGATTCTCGAAAGCCGAGGAGGAAATCATTTCGGACGGTGACGGAACGAAGGATCCCGCGCCGATCAGATCGATGTTTGACTTTTCCATGTGCTCGATGGCCTCGTCGAGCGAAATTCTCTTGAGAAGGCAGTCGGAAAGTCCCCTCTTTCGTCCGCGCGGAGAAAGCCTTCCCGCCCGAAAATCCAGATCGACGAGCAGTGTCTTCTTTCCGCTCAGCGCGAACAGCGCGGCGAGATTCCTCGACACGAAGCTCTTTCCGGCATGGATGCGGCACCCCGTTACGAGAATTATCCGCTTTTCGTCGGAAAGGGAAAATTCAAGGGAGGTGCGAAGCGTGCGGAGCGCTTCGCATGCGACGTCATCGCCGTATTCCTCGACCAGGGAAAATCCCCTCTGCCTTTTGGAAACCTTGGCTTCCGGAATCTTCGCATAGACCGAAACGCCTGTCTGGCCTTCCACTTCGCGCGAGGAACGCACCCCGCGGTTAAAGACCAGGCGGAAGAAGAAGATCAGCGCAGCACCGAGGACAAAGCCTCCGGCAACACCTCCGAGAAGGATGATTTTCCTTTTGGGCTTGACGGGATTGATTTCTACCCGCGCGCGATCCACGATGCGCGCGTTTCCGACCTCGCCCGCCTGGACGACGCGAAGCTGCTGGATGTTGTTCAGCATGTTCGTGTAAATAGAGCTGTTGACTTCGACGTCGCCCTGCAGCCGTAAAATTTCCTGCTGCTTGTAGGGCAAGTCCTTGGTCTCTTCGACGAGTTTCGCCATTTCCTTCTTGATCTGCGATTCCTGCCTTTTCAGGGCGACAACGCTTGGATGGTCATCCTTGAAAAGCCGAGCCGCTTCCTGCCGTTTCTGCACAAGCTCCAGATGCCGTTTTTCAAGTTCCATGCGCTTTTCGAGAGCCGAGCGCGCCTCTCCGTTCAAGTCGATGGAACCTTCCTGCTTGCGATAGAGGGAAAGAATCTGTTCCGAGGAATCCAGCTTGGCCTTCACTTCGGGAAGCTGCTTTTCGAGGAAGTTGAGCGTCTTGGTCGCCTCCTCGTTGCGCGCTTCGACATTCTGGCGCACGTAAGTGTCTGCGACGGCATTCAAAATCTGGGCGGCCCGATCCGCATGGCGATGGCTTATCCGCATCTGGATCACGCCCGTCTTCTTTCCCTGCTCGGCGACTTCCAGGTTCGTTCGAAGCCCGTCGAGCGCATCGCGCGCATCGCTCTCTCCGAGAAGGAACCTTTCCGACGGGGACGCCTGCATGGAAAGAATGCAGACTGCAAGCGTATCGTTCCAAAGAGGAATCCGATAGGTGTCCCCGACCCGGCCGTCGAGATAGACCTTTCCCCCGTTTCCGACTATCTGGAAAACGCTGTCGGAAAGCGCCGAATCCGGAGACGCCACCAGGAAGAACTTCGCCTTTTCATCGAATCGCGGAAGATGCAAGAGCCCGACATCGACGCGCCCTTCCGTATGGAACAAGCGCGGAAGGAACGCGACCGGCACAGCCGAAAAGGCAAGGCGTTCCTTTTCCACGACTTCGTCCAGGACGCGCCGGCTCCGAATCAGCTGGATTTCCGCATCCGACGGAGATGAACCGTCGAGCAGCGCGCCCATGTCGCCTAAGGCCTTTCCGAAAGAGGAACCGTTGAGATCGACCTGCAAGAGGGCGTCGCTCGCATAGGACGGACGAATGTAGTTCGCGACAAAGAGCCCGCAAAGCGTCCCGACGACGACAAAGGCCAAGAGAACCGGCCACTTGGCCAAAAGGATTCCGAGAAGTTCCAGGATGTCGATTTCGTCGTCATCCGCAGGCCGAGATTCGGTGGCATTTTGATTTCGCAAGCTTTTCTGCATAGATAAAATAATAGAAAACTTTTAAGACTTTTACGTCACGACACGCAAATAAAAAAAGAAAGGCTCTCCGGAAAACGGAAAGCCTTGCGACAGAATTACTGCCTAGGGAAATCGCGAAGCGATCACTTGTAAAGCGGATGCTTCTTGCAGAGCGCGACGATTTCTTCGCGAATGGCCTTCAAGGCGGCTTCGTCGTTTCGGGAAAGCACCGTGCGGTCGATGATCCGCGCCACTTCGCGGGAATCTTCCTCGTCAAAGCCGCGGGTCGTGATCGCCGGGGTTCCGAGACGAAGTCCGGACGGGTCGAACGGTTTCCGCGGATCGAACGGAATCGTGGAGCGGCTCGTCGAAATGCCCACCTTTTCGAGCGCGATTTCGGCTTCCTTGCCGGAAACGCCCTTCGACGTCATATCGACGACCATCAGATGGTTGTCCGTTCCGTCGCCGATGATCTTGTATCCGAGCTTCATCAGCTCGTCGGCCATCGCCTGCGCGTTCTTGATGACATTTTTCGCATAGACCTGGAATTCCGGCTTGAGCGCCTCGCCAAAGGCAACCGCCTTGCCCGCATTGATGTGGTCGTGAGGTCCACCCTGCATTCCCGGGAAGATTCCCTTGTCGATGGCCTTCGCGAACTTTTCCTTGCACATGATGATGGCTCCGCGAGGACCGCGAAGAGTCTTGTGCGTCGTCGTCGTCACGATGTCGAAAAGCGGGACCGGGCTTTCGATCTGCTTTCCCGCAACGAGGCCCGCGATGTGCGAAATGTCCGCCATGGTGATGGCTCCGACCTCGTCCGCGATTTCCTTGAAGCGCTTCCAGTCGAGGTTTCGGCTGTAGGCGGAAAATCCGGCGAGAATCATTTTCGGCTTTTCGCGCAAGGCGATTTCACGGACCTTGTCCATGTCGATGCGACCCGTTTCCTTTTCCACTTCGTACTGGACAAAGTTGTAGAGGATCCCGGAGAAATTCACCGGATGCCCGTGGGAAAGGTGTCCACCGTGGTCGAGCTTGAGTCCGAGGACCTTGTCGCCCGGTTTCAGGACGGCGAGATAGACCGCGGCGTTTGCCGGCGAACCGGAAAGCGGCTGGATGTTCACGTGTTCGCAGCCGAAAAGTTCCTTGCAGCGGTCGATAGCGAGCTGCTCGATCTTGTCGATGACCTGATTTCCGCCATAGTAACGCTTGCCGACATAGCCTTCGCTATACTTGTTGGTCAGGACGGAACCCATCGCTTCCATCACCGCCTTGGAAGTGTAGTTTTCGGACGCAATCAGCTCGATGCCGTATTCCTGGCGTTCCGCTTCTTCCTGGATGAGGCTGTAGATTTCGGGGTCTTCTTGCTTCAAAGTCATCATATGTGTGAACTCCTTGAAAAGGGTTTCCCAAATATAGATAATAGTTGTCCGGCGAAAGTCGAGAGGAATCGGAAGTCAGGACTCAGTTGAGTGTGAAGTGTGAAGAGTGGAGTGTGGAGTTCCGCGGACGTCTAGGCTTTAACGCCGAGCTTAGAACTTAGATCTTAGAGCTGAGATTCGCGGACATTTAGGTTCTAGCATAAGCGGACCATCTTGATTCCTAAACTCTAATCTCTAAAAAAAGCATGGCCGAGGGGGTGGATGCAAGGAAGGGGAAGTCAGAACTTAGAGCTGAGAACTTAGTTGAGAGTTGAGTGTGAAGAGTGGAGTGTGGAGTTCTGCGAACATCTAGGTTCTAGCGTGAAAAGTTCGCTGGGATTT
>CAVJTH010000003.1:0-161828 GCA_963652365.1 Senegalimassilia sp. | reverse complement strand
AGAGTTGAGTGTGGAGTTCTGCGAACATCTAGGTTCTAGCGTGAAAAGTTCGCTGGGATTTCTAAGTTCTAAGCTCTCTCTACTAAGCTCTGAACAAGCCTCTCGCCGGGCAGGCGCTCCCTCCGCCGCCAGGCGGAAACGGGTCGCTTTGCGAAAAAGCCTAGACGTGCAACGACAAAGCCTTTCGGCAGAAAATAACGGATCGCTCCGCGACTCTAAGCACTAATCACTATACACTAAGCAGTGAACAGCTCGCTCCGCGTCTCTAAGCTCCAAGTTCTCTGAACTAAGCCCTGATCAAGCTCTGAACGCCGATCAGAGGTCACTTCAGCGCCTGTAGCTCCGCTGTAGAAAGGCCGGTTGCCGACGCGATTGCCGTCAGCGGAAATCCCTGAGCAAGCAGATTTCTGGCGATCTTGAATGTGGAATTTCTTTCGCCTTCTGCACGACCTTCTGCACGACCTTCCGCCAGTCCTTCCGCCAGTCCTTCCGCTCGACCTTCCTCGCGACCGGACTTGATGGCGTAGCTGCGGATTGCGTACTCGTCCCATTTTCTCATCTGTTCCATGTCGATCATCTTCTGTTCCTCCTTCGTTAATCTAGATAATTTCGATTCCGAAAACAAGAGCTCGAAGGGTGTTCCCGCGTAGGGCTTGGGCATCTCGCGAAGCCGCTGGATGTTCTTCAGCGCGAAGAGTCCCCGGTCGAGCGTCGAGGAAAGTTCGTCCAGCGATTTTCTGAACTTGGGAAGCTCGACGAAGGTGTAGTGGAAGAGGAGCGGGACCTTCGAGCCACCGGAGTCGCGAAGCCTCAGATGCCGGACGCAGGCGTCTCCCTCGAACGCCTCGAAGTCCATGAAGACGACGGTGACGACCGGGTCGAAGCCGTAGTCGAACCCCTTCCCCCGCGTCCCCTGGGCGGCGATCGCCTGGGCCGTGTAGAAGGCGGCCCGCTTCAGGATGTTCGACTGCCTCGCTATCTGCACCTCGACGACGAACCGGCGGCGCATCTGGTCGATGCAGTAGATGTCGAAGACGGACGTCCTGTTCTCGTTCGATCCGCTCCGGATCTCCTTGTCGCGCGAGTGGACGTCCGTGACGGGGCTTTCGATCTCGCCTTCGAGAAGTGCGTTCAGGAGCTCGACGAGGCACGCCTTGTTGGGCGAGTCGGGGTTGAACGCCTTCTTGAACGTGACGTCAAGCAGGAGGTCCGCATAGACGCCCGCGCCGCTGAACTTCTCGAACGCCTCGGGTCCGAGTTCTTCCTTGTGGATGTCCTTTTCCATGCCGTTTTCCTTTGCGGGGAGATCCCGCGATGCGGACGGGGAGGATTTTCCCTGTCCGAACGATAAAACGCTTTTCGCGGGAATTTGTACACCGTGAAAACGAAAAATCCTGAAAATTTTTGGTTACAAAAGCGGAGGTTAGCCAAGTGGAGAGTGAAGAGTGAAGAGTGAAGAGTGAAGTTCTGCAGACGTCTAGGCTCTTGCGTGAAACATTGCTTAGATATTAGTTGATAGTGGATAGTAAAGAGGAATCAGGAAACAGTTGAGAGTGAAGTGTGGAGGGTGGAAGTCAGAACTTAGATCTTAGAGCTGAGATCTGAGATTCGCGAAAATTTAGGTTCTAACATAAACGGACCGCTTTGAGTTCTAAGCACTAAGCTCTAAACTCCGGGCAAGCGGAAAAAGGTTCGCTTCGCGGAAAAAAAAACTAGATGCCGTTCGTTTTGCAACGCAAAGTTCTAAATTTTCCAAACTAAGATACGAACAAATATTGACAAAATGTTTTTTTTCCTTATATTATATTTTGAAAACCAACTTTTCCAAAAGGATAAAAACGGATGGTCAGAAAATCACGAATCACCGCTCTTTACGGATCGCTCGCCTTCGCGGGAACGCTATTCTCCCTTTCCGCCTGTGGCGACGACGTTACAAAAGTCACGAACGTGACAAACGAAGTTTCCGGCATGGAAGTTGCCGCATCCGTGGAGGATTTCTCCGATTGCGATTCTTCTTCTATCGGAAAAATGATGTTCGCTTCGGACGAAAACGCCGCCTACGTGTGCGCGGATTCGGGCTGGACGCCGCTTTCGAAAAATTCCGAAGGCAAGGACGGGGCCTCTTGCGTTGCGGAGGCTCTTTCCGACAGCTCGGGCTACAAGATCGTCTGCGGAGGAGACTCGGTCGGCGTCATCAAGAACGGTGAAAACGGTTCGAACGGCAAGGATGGAGTGAACGGAGCCGATGGGAGCGGCTGCACGCTTTTGGACAACGGCGACGGAACCGTTTTGCAGGTCTGCGGTACCGATACGGTTACACTCTACAAGGCGCTCTGCGGTGGCGCGGCTTATGATCCTGCGGATTGGCAATGCGATAATGGAAAGATCGTGATGCAGTTTACGGATTCCCGTGACGGAAAAAGCTACAAGGCCGTGAAAATCGGCACGCAGGCCTGGATGGCGGAGAACCTGAACTACGCCTATACGCAGAAAACGGCGACGCTGGATTCTTCGAGCTTCTGCTATGACAACAACCCGGCAAACTGTGAAATGTACGGCCGCCTCTACCTGTGGTCCGCGGCGATGGATTCCGCAGCCGTGTTCAGCGAAGACGGCAAGGACTGCGGCTACGGTAAACGGTGCTCCGCAAGCGGAACTGTCCGGGGCGTGTGCCCCGAGGGCTGGCACCTGCCGAGCTACGAGGAATGGAAAACGCTCGACGCCTATGTCGCCGATAAAGCCTCTGACGGTGTCGGCTACGCACTGAAATCGACGAGTGGCTGGGAGGAATACGAGAGCAAGACTGGCGGTTCGAACGCGTTCAGCTTCGGGGCCCTCCCGGCGGGCATTCGCGGCAACGACGGTACGTTCTACTACATTCTCAAAGGCGCGTACTTCTGGACCTGGAATTACGACAACGTAAGCACCGCCTACCTATGGCAGCTGAACTACAAAGGCACAGACCTGAACGTGATCTTCGACAGCAAGGAATTCGCATCTTCGATTCGCTGTGTCAAGGACTAGTCAAACTTGAGAGTGAAGTGTGGAGGGTGGAACTCAGAACTTAGATCTTAGAGCTGAGATCTGAGATCTGAGATTCGCAAACATTTAGGTTTTAACATAAACGGACCGCTTTGAGTTCTAAGCACTAAGCACTCTCTACTAAGCTCTGAACAAGCCCATCGCCGGGAAGGCGCTCCCTCCGCCGACAGGCGAAAACAGGTCGCTTGGCGACAAAAAGCCTAGACGTGCAACGCCAAAAGCCTTTCGGCAGAAAGTAACGGATCGCTCCGCGTCTCTAAGCACTATCCACTAATCACTGAACGGCTCGCTTTGCGATTTCCAAGCACTGATAATCTCTGGCTACCGCTTTTTCGCGACGATTGTCTGGAAGCGGTAGGTGAGCGTATATTTGCCAGCGAAGTGCGTTTCCATTTGCTTGAGCGAATTCTTGGTGAGCCGAAAGACTCCGCCTAGATTGTTCACGCCGGTCTGCTTCAGGCTGTCGAGCAGATCGTGCAGCGTCAAGAAGGAAACGCGGCAAAAGTCCGGAGCGGATTCGAGCACGGTAAAATGTCCGGACACCAGTTCTTCGATTCTTTCGTCCGAAAGGTATTCGAGGCTCTGGCCGGTAAACGAGGAAAGTTCGCGAAGCGTCCCTTCGCTGAACATCGCAAAGGCGAAGATCCCGCCGGGGAGAAGCGACTTCTCGATTTTTTGCGACAGGGCATCCAGGTCGTCGATCCACTGCAAGACGGAACTCGATGCGACCAGGTCGAGGTTGTCGGGAATTCTCAGCGTGCGGATGTCGCCGATTTGAGCCGGATGGCTTTCCATGGGAAGCGCCCGGTAGAGGTCGTTGAGGGTGATCCGTTCGACATCGAAGTTCGCTAGGAGCTTTTTCGTGAAAATTCCCGACCCGCAGCCGATTTCGTAGGCGTTCCGAAAGCGTTGGCCGTACTTTCCGAGAAGCGCGGCGAGTCTTTCTGCCGCATATTTTTGGGCGACCGCAAATTCGTCGTAGCGTTTGGCTCGTTCAAAAAGCAAGGATCTCCTCCAGCGAGGAAAGCTTGAAGAAGGGATAGTGTGGCGCGGAAAGCGTCTTGACAGGGCACTGGAAACAGGTGCTTGCCGTGGGCGGAAAGACCAGGTCCTTTTTCGAAACGATCGCCTTGTCCCAGCGTACATTCTCTTCGACTTTTTCCGAAGACGCTTCGTAGAGCGCGCAGAGTTCTTCCCTGGGATTTTTCGCGAACGGAAAGTTCACCTTGGACGCATCCGAAAGAAAGCACCATTTCTTGAAAAGTTCAAAATCGAAGTGGTCGATTGTCCGCTTGAATGTCTCCGGTGGAATCCCGAACGTATCGTGGATGCCGAAAGGCGTCCCGTTGATGGCGATAGCCTGCTTCAGCGGAACGTCCTTCAGAACCTTGTTTGCCGCCCAGACGCCCATCGAATGGGCGACAAGGATGATTTCCCGTTTTTCCAGGACGCTTTTGTCCAGGTCGAGGCTTCGGTAGTCATAGACAGCCGACAGATCGTAAGTCCCCGAGTCAAGATGCGCGATGGATTCCGGCGTGAAGGCGTATCCCAGAAAGAAGAGAACGAGCGGGCGCTTTGAGCTATGCCGACAGATTTCCTGGATAAGCATCGAGAATTTCCTTGAGACGTTCGAGTTCCTCGGGGAAAATGTCGCCGCGCAGGCTGATGCGGAGACGCGCCGTATTTTGCGGAACGGTCGGCGGGCGGATTGCCGGGACAAAGTAGCCTGCTTCGCGCAGTTCCCTGGACAGCGCCAACGTCTTTTCGTTTTCTCCGACGATGAACGGACAAATCTGCGTCTGGCTCAGTCCCAGAAGGCGGATGCATTCCAGGAGGTTCTTGCGTTCTTTCGAAAAGTCCTTTCGAAGGACAAAACGCGTCCAGGCGACGTCGATGCTCGGAATCGCCGTCGAAAAGATGAGGCTCCGCGCGGAGTTTACCAAGACCTCTCGCGTTTCTTCGTCCGACAGCAGAACGGCTCCGCTTCCGCCGAGCGCCTTGCCGAGGGTCACGAGGATAAAGTCGATGTCCCTGTCGAGGTGCAGGTGCTTGCAGAGTCCGAGTTCGTGGAGCGCGAAAAAGGAATGCGCTTCATCGACATAGAGCTTGACGTTGTCGTATTTCTTTTTGATGGCGACTAGTCTTGGCAAGTCCGCTTCGTCGCCGTCCATGCTGAAAACGGCTTCGGTCAGGAGGATTATCCGGTCGAATTCGCCGTGAAACCTTTCGAGCAGGCTTTCGAGAGCGTCCATGTCGCCATGGGGATAGCGCCTGAAGTTCGCCTGCGAAAGCTTGAGCGCGTCGATCATGCTCGCGTGGATGAGTTTGTCTGCAACGAAGAGCGTGCGGGAATCGGCGAGGGAGGAAATCGTTCCGAGATTGGCCGCATAGCCAGAATTGAACAGCAACGCTTTCTTGAAGAATCGGTCTTCGAAAAAACGTTCCAGTTCAAAAAAGGCTTCGCTCGAATTATAGACCAGACGGCTTGCGCCCGATCCGAAAAAGACATCGGAATCGGCGACCGTTTCGAGAAATTCGTTGCGGAGATTCCGGCTTGTCGCGATTCCCAGGTAGTCGTTGCTTGCGAGGTTCAGGAGGTCTTTCGATTCGAAGCGAACGTATTTTTCAAAGGAAGACGTTCGCTTGATTTCCCGATAGGTTCCCGCATCCTTGGCTTTTGCCAGGTCGAACATCCTAGACCAGCTTCTGCCCGAAGATTTCGTGGAAGGGAAGTCCCCACTTGCCGATTTCCGCCATGAACGGATCGGGGTCGAACTGTTCCATGTTGAAGACGCCTTCGCCTTTCCATTTGCCGGTGAGGATCATCGCGCCGCCGAGCATCACGGGGACGCCGGTCGTGTAGCTGACCGCTTGCGCCTTGACTTCCTTGAAGCATTCCGCATGGTCGCAGACATTGTAGATAAAGTAAGTCTGGGGCTTGCCGTCCTTCGTTCCGGTGAGCTGGCATCCGATGCATGTCTTTCCCGTGTAGTTTTGGCCGAGAGTTCCCGGCTCGGGAAGAAGCGCCTTGAGAAATTCGAGCGGAATGATCTCTTGACCCTTGAATTCGACCGGATCGATGCGCGTCATTCCCACGTCCTGCAGCACGCGGAGATGCGTCAGGTATTCTTGCCCGAACGTCATCCAGAATCGTGCCTGCCTGATTTCGGGGATGAACTTGACTAGCGATTCGAGCTCTTCGTGCCAGAGCAGGTAGCTTTCGCGCGGTCCGACTTGCGGATAGTCGATGGGCTTGTGTTCGGACATCGGCGGGATTTCGTCGAATTTTCCGTCCTTGTAGAATTTTCCGTTTTGAGTGATTTCGCGGATGTTGATTTCCGGGTTGAAGTTCGTGGCGAATGCCTGTCCGTGGTTTCCGGCGTTGCAATCGACAATGTCGAGCGTGTCTATCCTGTCGAAGTGGTGCTTCTTGCCGTATGCGGTATAGACGTTGGTAACGCCCGGGTCGAATCCGGACCCGAGAAGTGCCATGATGCCCGCCTTCTTGAACCGGTCGTGATAGGCCCATTGCCAGGAATATTCGAAATGCGCCTTGTCCTTCGGTTCGTAGTTTGCCGCATCGACGTAGTGAACGCCTTCGGCGAGGCACGCATCCATGATGGGAAGGTCCTGGTAGGGGAGGGCGACGTTCATCACCAGTTCCGGCTTGAAATCCCGGATGAGCGCGGAGACTTCGGAAGCCTTGTCCGCATCGACTTTCGCCGTGTGGACCGGAATGTCGCGAATGTCCTTCGCGATGGCGTCGCACTTGGACTTTGTACGGCTCGCGAGAAGAATTTCGGAATAGACTTTCGAATTTTGGGCGCACTTGCGGACGACAACATTCGAAACACCGCCGGCACCGATAATCAATACCTTGGACATTTTTCACTCCGTTGAAAAGTTTCGTTCCAAATATATTAAATTTAGGGCAGGCGATTCCAGCGATCGCTCTTTGGAAAAACGCTCGGATTCGGGACTTTATGGGCTTTTGGTCGAAAGGAAAAAAACTGCGCTTTCTACTGATTTCTTGCGCCTTGTCGGTCGCAGGGTGTCGCTCTCCGCTCGAACTCGGAAACGAGGCGCTTCGCGTCGGGGATTTCGACAGGGCATCCTCGAAGTTCTCCGCGGTCCTCGACAAGGATCCGGCGAACCGGGACGCTCGTTATGGCATGGCGCTCTCCCTTTTCGGGAAGGCGGAAGCCGCGGAAAAGGTCGGAAACCATTCGGCAAGGCTTTGGACGCATGCCCTGACGGAATTTCGCATCCTTTCGAAAATCGACAGCGCGGCGGCGAAACGGATGCATTCGTCGGCGCTTTTCTATCTCGCTCGCGCGCGAACGCTCGAAAATCCCAAGGCCAGGATTCTCGGCATCCTGAACGAGTCGCTTGCGCTCGACAGCACAAACTATTTCAGCTGGAATCTCAAGGCGCTCGCGCTCCAGGGAGCGGGAGACGTGGAGAGCGCACGGAAGATTTTCGCCTGGATCGTCTCCGAAAATCCGGATTTCTCGCCGGCCTATTCCAACTTGGGAAACTTGTACTGGGAAATGGGAAACATAGAGGACGCCTGGGACATCTGGTCGATGGGCTCGCTGCGGTTTCCGGAAAACCATCATCTGGAATTTTGGACACGGGTCGCGGAAGATAGCCTGAAGGCTCGGCTCGCGAAAGAAGGAAAGTCCCTGTGACGGATCTTTCTTCTCGCCTGTCGGATATCCGGAAAGCGCATGCCGGCGGCGAGGCGACCGTCTATCGGGCGATGCTCGACGAAAAGACTCCGGTCGCGCTCAAGGTCTATGCGAACGGAAAGGTCCCCGCTCGGGAAGGCGCGCTTGCCTTCGACGGACAGATCTCCGGAGTCGTTCGCCAGCTTGGAACGGGAACTCTGGGCGGAAGAAGCTTTTCCGTTTCGGAATATGTTCGGGGCGTTTCCAGCGCGGTCGTGTCGCCGATGCCACCCCGAACGGCTGCAAGGCTGTTGCGGCGGGTCTTGAAAACGCTTTCGCAGATGGTCGCGCAAGGAATCTTTCACGGCGACCTGAACCCGGAAAACATCCTCGTTTCCGGAGAGGGAAATCCCGTTCTCGTGGATTTTGGAATCGACGGTCCAGGCGCTCCGCGCTTTGCAGCGCCGGAACGCCTCGAAGGTTCGGCGGCGACGGTCGAAAGCGAAACGTTCAGTCTCGGTGCGCTGCTCTACTTCTGGATTTCCGGGGAGCCTCTCTTTGGCGGCGAATCGCTCGAAGGAATCGAAGCGTCCGTGTTCCGTGTGGATTCCCTGGATGTGGCGATGCTCCTGCACGGGCGTGGCGTCTTGAATCCGCAAGAACTTTCGGCCTTTCGCGATGTGTGGAAGAAAACGCTCCGAAAAAGTCCGGCGGATCGGTTTGACGATTTCGACGAGCTTGACGAGTGCCTCGAAATTGTGGAAAGTCGTCTCGGCGACTGCCTTCCTGGCGAGTCTCCGCTAGACGCGCAATGGATGCGCGAACTGAACGAGCGTGTCCGTGAACGCGAGGCGGAAATCGCGATGTCTCCCGAGGAACGCTGGGGCGGCTTGCGCGTCAAGTCTCCCGTTTTCGGAACGAAATGTCCCGAACCGCGCAATTTTCCCCTGAAAATCTTTCTTGCCGCGCTGATACTTCTCGGTGTCATCCTTTTCTTCATCTATATTGAAAAGGAAAAGTCCCGAAACCCGGACGTCGATACGGTTGGAAACTCCATGCTGGAGCATTCGAGAAGCTTTGTGGACGAAGAGCCTTTTGGCGAGAGACCGTCTTCGGACATTCGGGGAATCATGGTGGAGCCGGATTCTTCCGCCTCCTACTAGCGGCGAAAAGGAGAACATGTGACATTTGAATCGATGCTTGCGACATCCGAGTTCCTGGATATGATTTCCCAGCTTTTGGACGAGTCGATGCCCGAGGAGCTCCTGCCGGCGATCGCGAAGGTCGCGTGCCAGGTTCTCGATGCGGATTCGGCGGTGCTCGAAATTCCCGCGGAACTCGCCGATGCGCCGTTTCGCTTTGCCTACCCGTCCGCTGTCGCCATATCCTTTAGCGCGGTGAGGCGCGCCCGGGCGGAAAAGCGCGCCGTTCTCTGGAACTTGGCAAGCGACGAGAACCTGAACGTTTCCAAGTCGATTACGCGAAACAACCTGACGAGCATTCTGGTCGCGCCCTTCCAGACGCCGGATGCGGAAATCGTTTCGGGCTTTCTGTATTTGCAGCGGGAATCGCGCAAGGAATCCTTTGACGAAAACGACAAGAAGCTGTTCGACAAGTTCGTCTGCGTCCTGGAAAAGATTGCGGGTTCCGCCTATCGTCGAAAGACGGACAAGGAGTCGCTCGACGAATTGCGCGGTGTCGTCCGCAAGGGTTCGCTCGTCTATGCGTCGCAGGCGATGGCGAAGGTCATCGCGTCTGCCGAAAAATTTATCGCGCTTCCCGCTCCGCTGATGATTCGGGGCGAAACGGGAACGGGCAAGGAAGTGCTTGCGCGATGGCTCCATTCGAAAAGTCCGCGGGCGGACAAGCCTTTTATCGCCATCAATTGCGGGGCGATTCCGGAAAACCTGATCGAATCGATCCTGTTCGGGCATGTGAAGGGGTCGTTTACCGGCGCGATCGATACGCGGAAGGGAGTTTTCGAGGAAGCGGAAGGGGGAACGCTCTTTCTAGACGAAATCGGCGAGCTTCCGATGAACATGCAGGTGAAGCTCTTGCGCGTCTTGCAGGAACGGCACATTACGCGGGTTGGCGACAATCGGGAAATCCCGGTGAACGCTCGAATCATTTCCGCGACGCACGTGGACTTGGAAAAGGCGGTCAAGGAACACCGATTCCGGGAAGATCTGTATTACCGCGTCCAGGTCATGTCTCTCGAAATTCCGCCGCTCCGCGACCGCGGCCAGGACGTCCTGCTCCTTGCGGAAGAGTTCATGAAGCGCTACGCCGCGGAATACGGGCTTGGAAAGTTCCATCTTTCCCGCGCTGCGGAAAAGGCGTTGCTCGCCTATCCGTTTCCGGGAAACGTCCGGGAGCTCGAAAACAGGATCCAGCGCGCGCTTGCCAATGCGAGCGGCTTT
Source organism: Senegalimassilia sp. (assembly GCA_963652365.1). Taxonomy (GTDB): domain Bacteria; phylum Fibrobacterota; class Fibrobacteria; order Fibrobacterales; family Fibrobacteraceae; genus Hallerella. Next base: position 151,696 of record CAVJTH010000003.1, on the reverse strand, counting down.
GTCATTCTGCCCAGGGACCTGGAACTCGACGTCCTTCGCGAAAGCGTCAAGGAGTCGCCGCGGACACTCAAGGAATCGCGCGAAATTTCGGACAGGGCCGTCATCGACTCGGCTCTTCGCGATGCGGGCGGAAACCTGACTCTCGCTTCGACGATCCTGGGGATCGATCGCAAGGTGCTGCGCGAAATGATGGAACGTCTGAACATCAAAAAAGAGAACTACAAGAAAAATCAGGCTCTTTAGGCGGGAATTGTTTTTCTATGTTTCCTTTCGGAATGATTGGCACTGTTTTTGCAAGGATAGCGGGTATGAAGACTCCAAGACTCATTCCCCTCGCTATTTTCGTCGCCGCGCTCGTGGGCGCGGCCGGTGCCGCCTCCATGCCCGAACCCCAGCTTTCGACACCTGTCGATGAGCCGTCGTCTGTGGAAAAAACGGTAGATTCCGACAATTCCTCGCTCGAAAGGAAGCGCGCCGAACGTCGCGCCGCCCGGGAGCGCATTCTTTCCAAGCTACGCGAAAGTTCGCCCCGCGAAAAGGATTTTGTCCGCGAAGAGCTGATAGAAAAAGGGAACGAAAATTCCCGAAAAGGCATGGAATACCCAAAAAACGAAAATTCGCCGCGCAGGTTCCACGAAGAACGATTTCAGGGACCGGAGAATCGGCCCATGATGGAGCCGGACCGCGGAATGCCTCCGCCGGAATTCGGCGACCCGAAATTTTAACGGATGCTTGCCCGGAACCTGCCATTTTTCCTATTGCTTTGTATTTTTTTCAAGGTGGGACTTGCCGCGGAAAGTCCGCAGGATTCCCTTTACGAAAAGGCGCTGGACGCGGAAAGTGCGGGAAACGTCGCGGATGCGATTCTTCTTTTCGAAAAGGCGGCCTCCTTTCCCGGACGGTATGGTGACGAAATCCGGGAGATTCTCTCCGAATATTACGAAGTCCTGCAGATCGAGAAACCGGACATCGTAGGCAATAAAAGGCCTTTTTCTCTTTGGGGAAACATCGAGGCCGTGGCGAGCCGCTACGACGAATGGGGCGACACGCTTGGAGCGAGGGAATACCTGGGCGAGGGATTCTTGCAGCTGGGAGCGGAATACGAGATTTCTTCCGGGAGCCTGACCCATGCGATTTCCGTTCTGTTTGCCGCGGAGGGCTTTCTCTATGAAGCGAATACGGTCTTTGACACGAGCCGCTACGAATTTTCGCCGAGCGTCGCCTACTCGCTTTCGGGAAAGCGCCTTGACCTTTCCGCGGAGCTTGGAACCTTGCATTCCGAGCGTTACGGAACGTCGTTCTTCGCTTCGCTCTTCGGATCTCGGGACTTTTATCTTCGCGGAAATTTTCGGTCGGGAATTTCCGGCTATGGCTTCGTGAACAGCGACGCGCGGGTGCGTCTTGTCGCGGGAGGGCACCTGGCTCTTCGAAAAAATGCCGGGATCAATGCGGAGCTTTCGCTTTCTGGGCGTCTTGATGGCGACACGTCCGTTTCCGCCTATGTCAGATACGTTTCCATGGACGGTCTTGAAGAAGGGGAAGAATTCGAAAATGTCGATGCGGTTTTCTTCCGGGACGCCCTTTCCGACGATTCCGGATCTTTCGGCGTGCTTGCGGATACGGTCTCGGAACGGTATTACATGGGAAGGCGTTTGAAGCTCGGGCCCGAAATCCGCACTCTTTTCGGGTATCGATTCGCAAGCGGATTCTCGGTGGACTTTCGCGGAAACCTCTTTCTGTCGTTCGGCATGAAAAGGGACGAATGGCTTGTCGAGAAGGGGATTTCCAGAAGCTTTCGGCGCGCGATGCTCCAGGGGTCCGCAAGGATCCGGGCGGGATACGAGTGGAAATTCGTCGCGGCCTATCTTTCTCTCGAATCGTATTTCTACCGGTATTTCGGGCTTCCGTCGGGGCATCCGGAGCTTTCCGCGTATGCGGCGACGCAGGAAAAGGTTCGCTCCGGAGTGCTTTTCCGGTTCTAGGCGCCTGCAATTTTTTATCTTTTCGGCGTATGTTTACAGGAATCATTCAAGCTACCGGCGAGATCCTCTCTCTTGAGCCGAGAGGCGACGCCTTGACGATGCGCCTTCGCGCCCCTGGATTTTTCAGGGATGCCGGAATGGGCGATAGCGTTGCGAACGATGGCGTGTGCCTTTCCATCGAAAGCTGCACATCGGACGAGGCCACCTTTTGCATCATGCACCAGACGGTAGAGAATTCGGCTTTCAAGACGGCTCTTCCCGGCGCGCTCGTGAACCTGGAAAAGCCTTGTCGCGCGGATTCCCTGATGGGCGGTCACTTTGTCATGGGACACGTCGATACGACCGTGAAGGTCCTTGCTGTCAACGCCCGGGAAACCGGAGTGGAAGTGGATCTGGAACTGCCCCCCGAACTTTGCCGATACGTCATCCGGCGAGGTTCCATCGCCTTGAACGGCATCAGCCTGACCGTCGCGGAAAAGTTCGACGGTTCGCTTCGGGTCTGCATCATCCCGGAAACGCTTGCGCGGACCAATCTGCGGAACTGGAAGCCGGGGACGCTCGTCAATGTCGAAGTCGATCCGATCGGCAAGTATATCGAAAACCACCTGAAGGAAATGGACCGTGCTGAACACGATTGAAGAAGCGATCGAGGATTTCAGGAATGGCAAGTTCCTGGTCGTCGTCGATGACGAAGATCGCGAAAACGAAGGAGACTTCATCATTGCCGCGGAGAAGATTTCGCCCGAAAAGGTGAACTTCATGCTGCACGAGGGACGCGGAGTCCTCTGCGCGCCGCTTCCCCAGAGGCGTTGCCGCGAACTGGGGCTTACCCGCCAGACGGAAGACAACACCTCCATGCTCGGAACTCCGTTCACGATCATGGTCGATAAGATCGAAGGCTGCACGACGGGCGTTTCCGCGCACGATCGCGCGGCGACCATTCTGGCTCTCGCCGATCCGGCATCCAAGGCCGGGGACTTTGGAAGGCCCGGGCACATTTCTCCGCTGTATGCGCAGGAAGAAGGCGTGCTCCGTCGGGCCGGCCATACGGAAGCGGCTGTCGATTTGGCGAGGCTCGCCGGGCTTCGACCGGCCGCCGCCCTGATCGAAATCATGAACGAAGACGGTTCGATGGCGCGGATGCCCGAATTGCAGGAAGTCGCGAAAAGGTTCTCCCTGAAGATCATCTCCATCCGGGACCTGATCGCCTACCGCCTTCGCACGGAATCCTTCGTGGAACGCATCGCGGCCCCCTCGGTTCCGACGAAATACGGAAATTTTCGCGCTTACGGCTATCGGAGCAAGACGGACGGTTCGGAGCATGTCGCCTGGGTTGCCGGAAATCCGGACTTTTCGAAGCCCGTCCATGTCCGCGTCCATAGCGAATGCCTGACCGGCGACGTCTTTGGATCGAAGCGCTGCGATTGCGGCGCCCAGCTCGAAAGTTCGATGCGCTTTATCGGCGAACATGGCGGCGTCCTGCTTTACATGCGAAACCAGGAAGGTCGCGGAATCGGGCTTTGCAACAAGCTTCGGGCCTACGAGCTCCAGGAAGAGGGACTTGACACGGTGGAAGCGAATCGAAAGCTCGGATTCAAGCCCGATCTTCGCGAATACGGAATCGGGGCGCAAATCCTGAAGGATCTGGGCGTTCGGCAGATGAAGCTTCTCACGAACAATCCGGCCAAGGTGACGGGTATCGAAGGCTACGGTCTAGAAATCGTGGAGCGCGTGCCGATCGAAATTCCGCCGACTCCGGAAGACCGCTTCTATCTACAGACAAAAAAAGACAAGATGGGACACATCCTGCACAATCTGGACAACTAGGAAATCTTTATGGTCGATGTCAAAACTTATCGGAAAAGCCTTGACGGCAAGGGCATGCGCATTGCGATCGCCGTTGCCGATTTTAACGAAATGGTCACGTCGGGCCTTCTTTCGGGAGCCGTGTCGAAGCTCTGCGCTCTGGGCGTCGAGCCGAAGGACATTTCGGTCGCCCATGTTCCGGGCGCCTTCGAGCTTCCCGGTGTCGCGGGTCGTTTTGTCGCAATGGAAAAGTTCGACGCGGTCATTGTCCTCGGTGCGGTCATTCGGGGGGAAACCCCGCACTTCGACTGTGTCGTGAATGCGGTGACGGGCGGCACGGCGACTCTTGCCGCAAGCGGAAAGGTCCCCGTTCTCTTTGGCGTGCTGACGACGGATACGGTCGAACAGGCGATGAACCGCTCCGGTCTCAAGGGCGGAAACAAGGGCGCGGACTGTGCGGAAAGCGCGGTGGAACTGGTGAACCTCTACAAGGAGCTTGCATGAAGCCCGTATTCGAGAGCAAGCGACCCGCTCGGGTCTTTGCCATGCAGCTTCTTTACGCCATGGAAATCACGGGACAGCCGGTCGGCAAGTGCGTCGATGGAATCCTTGCGAGCATCCGCGAAGCGAGCAAGCGGGAGCTTCCCGCCGAGATGAAGCGCTACGGGATGTCGCTCGTCGATTTGATCCAGGAACATCGGGCGGAACTCGATGCGGTCATTTCGGAGCGTGCCATCGGCTGGGATCTCGACCGATTGGCCTCTCTCGACAAGATCATTCTGTACATCGGCCTGACGGAACTCCAGTATGAGCCGGAAGTTCCCGTCAAGGTGACGATCAGCGAAGCGGTCCAGATCGCGAACAAGTACAGCACGGAAAATTCGTACCGTTTTGTCAATGGAATCCTAAACCAGTTCGCTCGGAGCAAGGGAATGCTCGCTTCTGGCGATAAACCGGAGGAAGATAAGTGAAGAACCTTTCCGAAAAGATGTTGAAATTCTTGACAGCGGGGCTTGCCGCCCTGGTCGCCCTGGTCGTCTATGCTTCGACGATGGCGCCGACGGTGAGCTTCTGGGATTGCGGCGAGTTTATCGCCTGTGCGAACATTTTGGGAATTCCGCATCCTCCCGGAACGCCGTTCTTTGTGCTGCTTTCCCGGACCGTCATTCTCCTTCTTCCCTTTGTCGAGGAAATCGCGAAGCGGGTAAACTACATCTCGGTCGTGTGCTCCGCCTTGACCGTCTTTGTCACGTCGCTCTTCGCCTGGGACTTCCTTGCGAAGATTCTTTCGCTCGACAAGTTCGCCGACAGGATTTCCGCGGGTTTCCGAAAGCTGGTGCTGTTGACTGCGGCCCTCTCCGCCGGGTTCCTTCTCACGTTCAGCGATACGTTCTGGTTCAGTGCTGTCGAGGCGGAAGTCTATGGATTCGCGATGTTCATCGTCATGCTCGTTTCCTATCTCGCTCTCAAGTGGCTCGACCACAAGGACGATGCCTGGGGAAACCGCATCCTGGTCTTTATCTGCTATATCGCCTTTATCGGTGTCGGTGCGCATCTGTACACGCTTCTCACGGTTCCGGCGGTCTTCGTTCTCTTGCTCATGGCGGAACCCAAAAAGATTCTTTCCCGGATGCCCATCTGGATTACGGGAACGCTTCTCTGTTCCGTGATTTATGCGGTTTCCAACTTTATCGCCATCGCTCTCGTGACGACAATCGTGCTCGGCGCGCTGACTCTCGTCAAGGCCGGTTCGCAGGAATTCAACCGGAGCATCCGGCTTTCGCTTGCCTTTGCGCTTGTCGCGCTTCTCGGGTACAGCTCCCACCTCTACCTGCCGATCCGCTCGGAACTGAACCCGGCGATCGACGAAAACGATCCGGAAATCAACTTCCGGGATGACCAGGGGAACCTGCAGCTGGGGAACCTTCTCGATTCGGAAAACTGGAAGGCGTTTAACGATTTCGTGGAGCGCAAGCAGTACGGTTCGGAAAGCATGCTTTCTCGCGCGATGCACCGCCGCGCACAGACCGCTCACCAGTTCCTCTCGTTCCCGAACATGGGATACGGCGGCTACCAGATTGCGCAGTATTTGCCGTTCAAGGTCGGCGGTCTGAACTATTCTGGCGGAACATATGTTTTCGACCCGATGGAAAACGCTCCGCTGAAACGGTTCGGCGTCTATTTCCCGACGCAGATGCAGGCGATGGGCGACAACATTCCCGCGCAGCTTGTCTGGTTCCTCCTCTTCAACGGGGCGGTCGTCGCCGTATGCGTCTTCGCGTATCGCCGCAGCAAGAAGCTCGGCATCTATATGGGAATCCTCTACGGACTTTGCTCGTTCGGGCTTCTTTTCTATGTGAACTTTGCCGACGGCATGCGCATGGATTCCGCGCGCGATTACCGATACTGGAAAGATTCGATGGCGAGAGTGACGCAGCTGGGGGTCGATATTCCGGCGATTCCGGATCCGAACGCGCTCCTGGACGCTCGGCAGGATATCGAACATGCGAAGCTCGTGCTGAACACGCTCCGCTATCGCCAGGCGGACGCCTCGCAGATCGCCGCGGCGGAACAGAAGCTCCGCAACCTGGAAAATTCGCCTGTTTGGCAGAACTGGAAGAAAATCGAAAACGCCTATGCGAAGCTCGGAAGTCGGGCGCCGTTCCCCGAAGCGGTGCATATCGAAGTGCGCGAACGCGACTACTTCTACACGCCGGCCTACATCTTCATGAGCCTTATCTTTGGCGTCGGTATCGGAATCCTGGTCTATCTGCTGGCCATCAAGTCTTCGGTCTTCGCCGTTCCTGTCGCAGTCGCGTTCCTCGCCATCTGCTCGGTGATCCCCTGCGTTTCCAATTACAGTTCGCATGACCGCTCCGGACTCTGGGTCCCGTGGGATTACGCCTACAACCTGCTGATGAGCTGCCGTCCAAACGCGATTCTCTTTACGAACGGCGACAACGATACGTTCCCGCTCTGGTTCGCGCAGCAGGTCGCCGGAGTCCGGAAGGACGTTCGCGTGGTGAACCTCTCGCTCGGAAACACGGACTGGTACATCAAGCAGATGCTCACCCAGGAACCGATCCTGAAGCTCAGCTACGACGCGGAAGGTATCGAAAAGTCGATGGCCATCGGCGACTTGAACGAGCGCAACCCGGAGCATTACACGCAGACGTGGATCTCTCGCGCCGAGCGCAACATTCCGGCTCTCCAGTCCCGGATCGCCGCGATGACGGATTCGACCGGCAAGGCTCTCCCGGATGCGGATACGCTGAAGCTCAAGCAGTACAAGGTGATGTACCAGGTCTATTCCGCGTTCAGGGAATGGCAGGCGAAGACCCATGCGGGTCTGATGCGCACCCAATACAAGCTCGTGCTCGACCTTGCGATGAACAACGTCGATCGTCCGCTCCACTTCTCGACGACCGTCGGGCAGTCGAACTTCATGGGACTCGAAAAGTACATGGTCCAGGAAGGCATGATCTTCAACTTCATGCAGGGCGATTCGACGGACCGCCGCGCGAACAACCAGGACTTTGACCTGGAACGCACGGCCTACCTGATCGACAGCGTCTATCAGTTCCGCGGACTGGGCGACGGGACGGCCTACGTCGATGACGAGACCACCCGCCTCCTTTCGAGCTACACGTCGCTCTATCTGCAAATCGCGTTCCAGGTTCGCGAAGAAATGAGCGCGCTGCTTTCCGATGGGACTCCGCTCACGGCTTCGAAAATGAAAAAGCTCAAGGACATGGAAAACTTCGCCCTCCGCTACCTGGACCGCGGCATCTACCAGTTCCCGGAAGAATGGCGCTCCTACTGGGCAGCGGCGTTTGTTCTCGACAAGGACAAGAAGCGCGCTCTCGAATACCTGGATCTCGGCCTGGAAAATGTTCCCGCCTACGATGAACAGGGTCGGATGCGGCTCGAAATGAACCGTCGGAGCATCGAAGCGGCGCCCGAAAAGCCTCTGGTCGTCGTGCCGGATTCCGCCGTGCCCGCCAAGGCGGATACGCTTGCCCAGGAAAAGTAACTTGTTCGCATCTAGGATGAGCCTATGGATTTGAGTCTGGTCATTCCTGTCAAGGACGAAGCGGAAAACCTCGCCCCCTTGATGGAAGAAATCGTCGCCGCGATTACCCCGACGGGAAAATCGTTCGAGGTCATCGTCATCGACGACGGCAGCCGTGACGGTTCGTGGAATGTTCTCCTGGAACTTTCCGCGAAGTACGCCTTCTTGCGCCTGTATCGCTTCCAGTTCAACTGCGGCAAGGCGGATGCCCTGTCGCTCGGGTTTTCGAAGTCCCGGGGAAACTTGATAGCGACTCTCGACGGAGACTTGCAGGACGATCCGCGCGAAATCCCGAAGATGATGAAAATCATCGACGAAGGGTATGACCTGGTTTCGGGCTGGAAGGTGCTTCGCCACGATCCGTGGCACAAGACCTGGCCGTCGAAACTTTTCAACATCACCGTGTCGATCATTTGCGGAAAGCGCCTGCATGATTTTAATTGCGGGATCAAGCTCTACCGCAGCTCGGTGGTGCGCTTTATCAATCTGTACGGGGATTTTCACCGCTTTATCCCGGTCATGGCGAAGTGGCAGGGCGCAAGAATCGCGGAAATGCCCGTTGCGCACCGTGCGCGGATCCACGGAGCGTCGAAGTATGGCGTGTCGCGGCTCGTTTCCGGGTTTCTGGACTTGCTCACCCTGCTTTTCCTCAACCGCTTCGCGACAAAGCCTCTTCACTTTTTCGGTTTCCTGGGACTAGTCTTCCTGCTCTTCGGAATGGGCGTGTTCGGCTATTTCGGCTTGCAGTGGCTACAGCTCGGCGCCTTGCATCTGCGCCCGCTAATCGTCATCGGCGGATTTTCCCTCCTGATGGGCGTGCAGCTCTTTTCGCTGGGGTTCCTCGCGGAACTCTTTAACCGCCACAAGAAACAGCGCTATCCCATCGCGGAAACGGTTCGCGACGATGCGGATTTTCTAGAGAAGGAAGGCTTGCGATGACATTTCCCAAAAGCCTGGTCGTGATTCCGACCTACAACGAAAAGGACAACGTCTCCCTGATAATCCCGGAAGTCCTCGGACAGGATCCCTGTCTGGAAGTCCTCGTCGTCGATGACGGTTCGCCCGATGGTACCGGCGATATCGTCGAAGCGATGTCCGCGGAAAATCCCAGGGTTCACCTGCTTCGCCGTGCCGGGAAGATGGGACTGGGTTCCGCCTATGTCACGGGCTTCCGGTGGGCTCTCGAAAGGGATTACGAGCGGGTTTTCGAAATGGATGCGGATTTTAGCCACAAGCCGTCGGATTTGCCACGCCTGCTCCTTGCCGCGGAAGATGCCGACCTGGTGCTCGGAAGCCGCTACAACGAAAAGAAGATCGGCGTGGTCAACTGGGACTGGAAGCGCCTTCTGCTCAGTTACTTTGCGAATCTCTACACGCGTCTCGTGACGGGGCTGCCGGTCAAGGATGCGACGGGCGGTTTCAAGTGCTTTCGGCGGACCGCGCTGGAATCTCTCGATCTTTCGGGCATGAAAAGCGACGGCTACTGTTTCCAGATCGAGACGACATTCAAGATTTGGAAGAAGGGCCTTCGCGTCAAGGAAATTCCCATCGTCTTTACGGATCGGGTTCGCGGCGTCTCGAAAATGAGCGGCGGGATCATTTCGGAAGCGTTTTTCCTCGTCCTGAAACTGCGCTTTAGGCGTTCCTGATTCTTTATCGCATGTCGCTGTCCTGTTCCGTCATCATCGTCGCCTACAATTCGCGTGACTTCATCGCGTCTTGCGTCGCGTCCGTCGTCGATGCGCTTCGAAACCTGGATTCGGAAATCATCGTCTTGGACAACGGTTCGCAGATTCCCATCCTGGACAGGCAGAAGGCGGCGTTTCCAAAGGTCCGCTGGCTTTCTAGCGAAAAGAACCTGGGATTTGGGAAGGGGTGCAACCTGGCGGCCCGCGATGCGACAAAGGACGTGCTCTTCTTTGTCAACCCGGATACGGTCGTTTCGCGGGATACGTTCGAAAAGACGCTTGCCTACATGATGTCGAAACCCGAGGCGGGCGCCGTCGGCTGCAAGATCTTGAATGGCGACGGTTCCCTGCAATGGGCCTGTCGGCGCTCCTTTCCTTCGCCGTTTGCCGCCATCTGCAAGACGATTGGACTTTCTTCCCTGTTTCCGAAGAGCAAAATCTTTGCGTCGTACAACATGACTTACCTCGATCCGGAACAGGAGACGGAAGTCGATGCGGTCAGCGGGTCGTTTCTGGGCGTCCGGCGCGAAATCTTCGAGCGGCTGGGCGGCTTCGACAAGGACTATTTCATGTATGGCGAAGACCTCGACATCTGTCTTCGCATCAAGAAGCTCGGATTCCGCAACTACTACTATCCCGGAACGAACATCCTGCATTTCAAGGGGCAGAGCTGCAAGACCCGACGCTTTCGGACGTTTGCCGAATTCTACATGGCGATGCTCATCTTCGCGAAGAAGCACCACAATTACCATCTTCCGACCTTTGTCATTGCGCTCGGCATCTGCTTTGCCGCCCTGGTCGGCGTCTTTTCGAGGCTCGTGCCCCAGTGGTGGAAAATGGTGGTGGACTTTCTCTGCGTTCTCGTCGGGTTTCTTGCCATTTCCCGTTTTGTACCGCTCTCCGGCGAAAGCCTGCTCGCGATGGCGCTTTCGACGTGGATTCCGCTTTCGATCGCCGGGGATTACGTATCGCCTCGGCTGGACGGCCGGCGTCTCCTGAAATTTCTCCTGCCTTTCGAGTGTCTTGGCGTCTTGATCGCTTCGCTTGGATTCGGCGAAGAAATATCGGTCGCTTTCGCGTTTCTTTCCGCCTGCCTTTTCTGCGTGTTCTGGCGGCGGCTCCTTTTTTGGCTGCGCTACTTTTACCAGATCTTTTCGGGAAAGGCGAAACGTTCCATCTTGCTCGGTGGAACGACGGATGCGCTTTCCTCCTGGTTTGACCGCTATCGTCTGAAGCCGGGGTTGAACCTGCTCGGCTGCGTCACGGCGTTTCCCGACCGGATTGCGGAATGCAATCGAGAGTTTCTGCTGGGATCGCTGGAAAAGTTGCCGCTCGTCTGCAAGCGGACCGGTGCGCGGGAACTGCTCGTGCTGTCCGATGTCTCGGGTTTTCGGGAATCCTTTGACCTGGAGTGGGTAAAGTCCCTGGGACTGTCTTCGAAACTGCTCATCGCGACGGAAAACGACACGGACTATGCTATCGTGGATTTGAACTATTTTTCCTGATAGAGCCCTTCCCGGGCTTCTTTTTTAAAATTCGTGTCGTGTCGCCGGGGAAAAGGAATTATTTTTATCGATGGAAAATTAAAAGGTAAATCATGAATTCTGAAATGCTTTCGATTCTGTGCACGCCCGATACCCATGAAGCGCTTCTGGAAGCTTCTGCGGAAACGCTTTCACTCCTGAACGAAAGGATCGCGCAGGGAAAAGTTCGGACTGTCGGGGGAAACGCCGTCACCGAACCCTTGGACGAGGCTCTGGTGTCAAAGGATGGAAGCAAGGCCTATCCGGTTCGAAACGGAATTCCCGTCCTTCTTTCCGACGAAGCGATTGCACTTGAACCTTAAGGGCTAGAGGTAGATATGGCGACAACGGTAGAATCTCTTCGCAAGGCGGTGGGCAAGAAGAAAAATTCCAGGGCCTTTGCATGGCTTGCCGACCTGATGCGTCAGAACGGCGATCTCGATGCGGCGCTTTCGTGCGTACAGGCGGGGCTTTCCGCCATGCCGTGCGAAGAAGGAAATCTTGTCCTGTCGAAGATTCTTGTCGAAAGGCAGGATTGGGACGGCGTGATCGAAGCCTGTGAATTTGTACTCGGCAGAAATCCCTATTGTCTTTCCGCGATACGTCGCCTGGGCGATGCCTATGCCGAAAAGGGCGACGAGGAAAAACGCAACCGGTATTACCGTCTGTTGCATGATCTGGATCCGCTGGATGCCTTCTGGAAAGAGGAGTATGCTCCGAAAATCGAGATGACAGAGGAAATGCCGGAGCTGGAAGATTCGCCAGAGATCTCCATCCCGGTTGCCGCGGAACCTTTGACGGATACGCTCGAACAGGAAGCTCCGGCGGTGAACGTTGAAGAAAAACCGGACGAAAAGGCGAGCGAAGAAAAGGATGACGATCCGTTCTCGTCGCTCGCCACGCTGCTTCCGGCGGACGAGGAAAGCGAGAGCGAAGTTTCGTTCCGCGACCTGGAAAGCAGCCTGGACAGTGCGATTGCCGATTTCGCTCCAACCAATGCGGAAAAGGATGTGTTTCCGACGGACGAAATCGACGGCAGCGATATTTCGACCGCTCTTTCCGGAATCTTTGGCGCTGCGGAAACAGACGAGCCGATGCCGGAAGAGGGAAAGAAAGCGGACGAAGCATCTCCGGAAGAAAAGCTCGAAGACAAGCCGCAAAGCCTCTCCGACGCTTTTGACAGCCTTTTTGGCGAAGACGAACTGCCGGATGAATTTGTCCTTTCGAAGCCTTCGGACCCTGTCTCCGCGCCACCTGAACCTGCCGCATCGGAACCGTCGTCCCCGTTCGAAAAGTCCACGGAAGCGGCCCCGTCCGAAAGCAGCCTGGAGAAGTCGGTGGAAAGCTCGTTCGACAGCCTCTTTGGCGAAGAGCCGGACGACGTCCCCCTTGACAGCCAGAGCAAGGACGTCTCGCTGGCGGCGCCACCTGAACCTGCCGCATCGGAACCGTCGTCCCCGTTCGAAAAGTCCACGGAAGCGGCCCCGTCCGAAAGCAGCCTGGAGAAGTCGGTGGAAAGCTCGTTCGACAGCCTCTTTGGCGAAGAAACGGACGATGCGCTCGTCGATGATCCGACGACCAGTACGCGAACCTTGGCGGAAATCTATTTTGAACAGGGCGTGTATGACGAAGCGATAAAAATCTACAAGGACTTGCTTCGCAAGAATCCCGACGACAGCGCCTTGAAAAATCGCCTCTTGGAAATCGAAAAGACTCGCGATGACAGGCAGAAAGAAAACTAGCGCTCGCTAGCGCTCGGAGCGAATCATGGCTACGTTGAAAATAGAACAGCTTTTGCGCCTGATGGCCCAGAAGAAAGCGTCGGACTTGCATATTCGCGTGGGAGTTCCTCCCGTTTACCGGATCAACGGGGAATTGACGCGACTTGTCGATACGCCGATCGACGCGGCGACGATGGACGAGTTTCTTGTCTGCATGATGAACCGCGACCAGATGAACCGCTTCGAAGCCGACAAGGAATGCGACTTTGCCATTGGCGCCCGGGACATGGGACGGTTTCGCGTCAACGTCTTTCGGCAGCGCGGGACTTCGGCGATGGTCATTCGCCACATCAAGGCGAGCATCCCGAGATTCGAAGAGCTGAAGCTTCCGCCCGTCATTCTGGAACTGGCCGAGCGCAAGCGCGGACTTGTCCTGGTGACGGGAACGACGGGTTCCGGAAAATCGACCTGTCTCGCTTCGATGATCGATCATCTGAACGATACGGTTTCGGACAACATCATCACGGTGGAAGATCCGATCGAATACCTGCACAAGGACAGAAAGTCGATTGTCTCCCAGCGAGAAATCGGCGTAGATACGAACTCTTACGCAAACGCTCTCCGGTCTGCGCTCCGCCAGGATCCGGACGTTCTTCTTGTCGGCGAAATCCGCGATCTGGAAACGATGCAGATTGCGCTGACCGCTGCCGATACCGGTCACATGGTCTTTGCGACCATCCACACGACGAATGCGACGGAAACGATTGCGCGCGTCCTGTCGATGTATCCGCCGCACCAGCACGACGAGGTCCGGCTGCTTCTCGGGGAGTGCCTCGCGGGCATCGTCAGCTTGCGTCTGCTTCCGATGGCGGATGGCTCGGGGCGAGTTCCCGCTGCGGAAATCATGATAAACACCGCCGCAATCCGCGAATACATCGTCGATAAGGACAAGACGGATCTCGTGGAACAGGCGATTGCGGAAGGTCACATGCAATATCACAGCCAGACGTTTGACCAGGCCCTTCTGGATCTCTATTCCAAACAGCTGATTACCTACGAAGTGGCGCTTGCCGCCGCGACGAACCCGGATGACTTTGACTTGAAGGTTCGCGGCATTTCGGGAACGTCCGATCGCGGATGGATGTAAGATGAAAATTCTGATAGCGCAGATGGAAGTCGTTCCCGGGAATCCGGAAGCGAATTTTTCTACGGTAAAGAGATTTATCGAAGAGGGCGTTCGAAAAAACGCGGACCTGGTCGTTTTTCCGGAAATGTGCGTCCCGGGCTACTTGCTTGCGGACTTGTGGGAAGAAGCGAGCTTTGTCGAAAGATGCGTACAGGTGAACGAGTCGATTCAAAAGCTTTCGGATCGGATAGACATCCTTTTCGGAAGCGTGGCCAGGGAAGACGAGAACGGGGAAAACGGACGACCGCTTCTTTACAATGCCGCCTACTATGCGTCGAAAGGCGCGTTCAGGACGCTTGTCCATGCGGGAAATGTCGAAAAGAAGTTCTTGCCGAAGACGCTCCTGCCGAGCTATCGCGAATTCGAAGAACCGCGCTATTTTTCGGACCTGCGAAAGCTTGCGCAGACGATGGGCGTTCCGGTTTCGGAAATTCTGGAACCTCTGGAAGTTGGCGGAACAAGGCTCGGAATCACGATTTGCGAAGACGGCTGGGACTCGCTCTACAAAATCAGGCCGTTTGAAATCTTGCGACAGAAAATGTCGTCCGGAGATCTGCTCGTCAACATCTCCTGTTCGCCCTACACGATAGGAAAGGACCGGGCGCGTGACCGTGTCTTTGGCGCGCACGCCTTAAATGCGGGAATCCCTCTTGTCTATGTCAATGCGGTCGGTTCCCAGAACAACGGCAAGAACATCTATGCCTTTGAAGGGGATTCCAGCGTGTATGATGCGTCGGGAAAGAGCGTCTTTTCCCTGCCGATTTTTGAAGAACACGCGACGCTTGTGTCGGTTGAATCCGGGAAGATTTCTGTCGATGAAGCCGAGGCGCCGCGAAAGACGGGAATCGCCGAGGTCAGGGAATCGCTGGTCTATATGATTCGAAAGAATCTCGCCCGGTTCGGCATCCGCAAGGTTGTCATCGGAGCGTCCGGCGGAATCGACAGCGCAGTCAGCGCGGTTCTCTATGCGGAAGCGCTGGGAAGCGAAAACGTCTTCTTGGTGAACATGCCGACGCGGTTCAACTCCCGGACGACGCGGAACGCGGCGAAGGACTTGGCGGAAAACCTGGGATGTCCCTACATGGTCGCTCCGATCGAGGACGTGGCGAAGGCTCTGTGCGAAAGCCTGTCGAAGGATTCGTTCGAAGGAAATCCGGTCGAGATGCGTGTCGAGGGAATCCACTACGAAAACTTGCAGGCCCGCTTGCGGAGCGCGGCGTTCCTTGCGACGATTGCGAGCGTTGTCGGCGCGGGATTCACGTGCAACGGCAACAAGAGCGAAATCTCGGTCGGTTACTGCACGCTCTACGGCGACACGTCCGGCGTGCTCTGCGCACTGGGAGATCTCTGGAAAACGCAGGTCTATGAACTGGCTCGGGAAATCAACGCGGAGCGAACCGTCATTCCGCAGGCGTCGATTGACATCCCGGCGAGCGCGGAACTTTCCGATGCGCAAAACGTCGATGAAGGAAAGGGCGACCCGATCGTCTATCCGTATCACGACAGACTGTTCGCCTTTTGGATGGAACGCTGGCAGCGAAACTCCCTGATCGATTCGAAAACGCTTCTTTCGAAAGGTTTCTCGCTGTATTGCGAAACGCTCGGAGTCGATGAAGACTTCTTGCGGGGAAAGTTCCATACCGATGCGGAAATCCTCGCGGACATGGAACGCTGGTGGAAGCGCTATCGGGGAATCGCCCTCGCGAAGCGCATCCAGATGCCGCCGATCCTTTCCGTGTCCCGGCGCGCGTTCGGTTTTGACTATCGGGAGTCCCAGCTCGGATGAACCGCGAAGAGATGCAGGCGAAGTACGGCAAGCGGGAAGAGCGCGGAGCGTGGCGGAAGACCGACTTCCTTTCGGCGCTCGTCGTAACCTTTTTCGGGTCGGGAATGCTCCCGAAAATGCCCGGGACTTATGGAAGCCTTGCCGCGACGGCTGTCGCCTATCCTTTGGCCCTGCTCAGCGCGAAATTCTGGCCGCTCCGCTACGAATGCTGGGAACTCGGAACGCTCAAAAGTTTTGACGCCTACGGTTTCTTTTTCCTGGCTTCTCTCGTCGTGTTTTTCCTTGCGGTTCCCTTTGTGAAAAAGGCGATGCGCGATACGGGAATCGAGGACCCGGGCTGGATTGTCATCGACGAGGTCTGCGGAATGTGGATGGCTCTTGCGCTTGTTTCGTCGGAAAACATTCTAGAACATCCGTGGCTTCTCTTGGTTGCCTTTGCCCTGTTCCGGTTCTTCGATATTTTAAAGCCCCTGGGAATCCATCGCCTGGAACGCTTGCCGGGAGCCTGGGGCGTGATGGCGGACGACCTTCTCGGCGGCGTCTATTCTGGAATTCTCTTGCTTTTGATTGTGCGGGGTTTGGGGATTTAGATAAATTGCCTGGAAAATGACGATTTCCTTTGCTTTTTCAGTCAACCCAAAAGAAACAGAAGAGGTGAGAAATAAAGCAGATACTGGTCCAAAAAATTTTCCTCCTTATCGCCGTTACTTTTGCAAGCGCCTTTTCCGTGGAACAATTGGGAGTGCGTCTAATGAGCGAAAAGACTCGTCTGGATTCCAGCACGATTTTATTTCTATTACGAGTCCTTTTTTTGTTCTAATCGACAGGAACTGTTGGCCGAATTGCGAGATTCGGCGGGACCGGAAATCAATATGTCATGCAAAGGTTCCTGCAAGGATGTCTTGGATATGTGCGATGTAACCCCTCCGGATATTCAAGGTTCGGAGACGAATGTCTAGGCCAAAATTCCCTATTCGGCGTGGGAATGCGTCGCATTAAACCTGGATGTACAGGAATTTGGAATTCCCGAGTGTGGCGGTTGGCCTTTAAGCCTGCCGAAAAGAAACACTTTGCCGAGACCTAAAAGATATTTTCAGACGATTTACAAAGTTGACGGCACGCCTGTTACGGGAAATGCCGCGAACGTCCAGATAGAAAATGGCCGGCGAAGGTTCGGTTGAAAGGTTTTCAATAGACGACATCCTTTTTGGCAGACTGCAAATCTTCTTGCTGATTTGCCAAGAATTTTTTGTAAGAAAAATTCTAGGATCCTGCTATCCACAGCAGGCTGAGTGAAATTTTCGGCCTCCAGAATGGCGGTGAACGGAAACAGGTCGCTTAGATCGACAAGCTCGCTAACCGGTCGGCAATCTCCGTACGAAAAGGGATTCCCTTGTCAAGCAAGGGAATGACATTGTAGCATATTTCTCTTCCCGAAAATTTAGCCGTTTGCCGTTCTAAGCTCCGAAATGTGCAGTGCACAAACGAAAGGAAATCCCGGTTTTGTGAATTTTGACACGAAATCAAATGGGCACTATTGAGGTTGGTGGGAGAAAGTGGTATATTTTGTATTGTTGTGGATTAAAATGGGTAACGTTTGATGGAATTGAACGAATTCATAGGACAAGCCAAGACGGCTATCGACGAAAAGGGAAGGACGCCTTTCCCTAGGGAATTTCGTCGCCTGCTCTCCGAGGAAGAGGGCAAGTCGTTGATTCTGTCCTTTGGAGGACGCGATTCGCTCATCCTTTTTACGCTTGAGGAATATCGCAAGTTCATCGCCCGAATCGAGGCGCGTCCCGCTACCCCGAAGAACGATCGTTTTCACCGAATGTTCGTGGCCAATTCTCACCATGTGGCTCTTGACGGCCAGAACCGCATTTTGCTTTCCAAGAGCGACTTGGCGTTTGCCAAGCTCGACGGGGAAGTGCTCTATGTGGCGCGGACCGGCAAGTCGGTGGAACTCTGGAATCCTTCCATCTACAACTCGAAGTACGGCTTCAACCAGGAAGAAGACTTTGAAGAGTTCAATGCGGGATTCTTTGACGATGTGTCTTCGGGGGGATCGGATGAAAATCGCTGAATACCATTCCCCGGTCCTTTTTGAAGAAAGTCTGGACGCCCTGGTCATTGACCCGAATGGCTCTTACGCGGATTGCACGCTTGGCGGCGGGGGACACTCCGAAGGAATCTTGAAGCGGCTTTCTCCCGCAGGGCATCTGCACTCGTTCGACCGCGATCCGGAAGCGATTGCGTATGCGACGAAACGGCTCGCTCCGTTTGGAAGCCAGGTGACGTTTCACCCGGTTCCGTTCGGCAGACTGTGGGGCGAGGTCCGGGAAAACAGCTTGAATGGAATCCTCTATGACCTGGGAATCAGCAGCCACCAGGTCGATGACGATGCGCGGGGCTTTACCTTTCAGGGAAACCATCCGGTTGATTTGCGGATGGATACCCGTTCCCCGTTCGGCGCCCAGGAATGGCTGCGTACAAGTTCCCCGGACGAAATGGTGCAGGCTTTTCGGGACAATGCGGATTTAGACCGTGCGTACAAACTAAGCGAAAATATCAGGAACGGAATCGCGGGCCTAAAGTCTCCGGTTCTTCCCGAACATCTGCGGGCCGCTGCCGAAAGGACCTATCCGGACAGGCTCCGGGATCTGAACGGAATTCTCGCGCGTATTTTCCAGGCGATTCGCATGGAAGTGAACGGGGAACTCGAAGAGATTCGTACGAGCGTTCGCGCCGCGGTCAGGGCTCTTGTGAAGGGCGGAAGGCTCGTGGTGATTTCCTACCATTCCGTCGAAGATCGCACGGTCAAGCTTGTCGCCGCCGAATTTGAAAGGGCGTGCCTCTGCCCGCCTGAATCCCCGGTTTGCCTTTGCGGGGGAAACCACCGGAAGCTGAAGAAGGTCTTTCGCAAGCCGATGCTCCCGACTGCGGAAGAAATCGCGCGGAATCCGCGGGCGCGTTCCGCAAAACTGAGGGTGTACGAAAGAACATGATCCGCTTTTTTCTGACACACCGGTTTCTCGGCGGCGTCTTGCTGACGCTTTACGCGGGGCTTGTCCTTTGCGGATTCCTGTGGAAGCAGAATCGCTATGACGATCTCGCGATGCGGAAAGCTTCCCTTGTACGCGAAGTTTCGGCCCTTCGGGGAGAGGTCGTGCTGCAGAACCTGGAAAATGGCGAACTTTCTTCGCTGGAAAAAATTTCGAAGGAAGCGACGCGGCTCGGGCTGGGCTATGAGAAAGTGCCGCTGAAAGTGAAACGGGTCGGGGGGAAGTGATGCGGAACCTGGATCGCATTTCGTGGCTATACCTGTTTTTCGGCCTTCTGTGGCTGGTCCTGCTGCTGCGCACTTTCCAGATCCAGATCCTGGATCACGACAAGTATAGCGAAGTGGCTGCCCATGTGCAGGATCGGATAATACTCAAGGCTCCGCGTGGCAGAATCCTCGACAGGAACGGGGTGGTGCTTGCCCAGAGCATCGAGGAGAAGAACGGAAACGGACCGCTGGAAGTGCGACGGATCTATCCGCAGGGGACGCTGGCATCGCAAATTATCGGGCAGATGAATCGCGAGGGACAGGGAAGTTCCGGGCTGGAATTCTATTTCGATACGACGTTCCGCGGAACGGATGGCTGGCAGACTCGGGTGCTGAACCGCAAGCGCGAAGTGCAGGCCGGTCGAAAAATGGAAGGGCAGAGCCCGATTCCCGGCAAGGATCTTGTCGTGACGATTGACAGGAACATCCAGGAAATCGTCGAAAACGCCTTGAAGGAAGGCGTCGAAGAGGTCCAGGGGAAAAGCGGCAGCGCGGTCGTCGTCGATCCCTATACGGGAGAAATTCTCGCGATGGCGACGTTCCCGACATTCGATCCGAACGCTCCGCTGACGGCGAGTTCCCGCGTGAAGAACGATATCGTCTCCTTGCCCTATGAACCGGGTTCGACGTTCAAGGTGGTGACCGCCGCGACGGCGATCGAAACGCATTCGGTGAATCCGGAAACGGTCTTTAGCGGCGAAGGGGGAACGTGGATCGCGGGGAAGGGAATCAAGATTCACGATGACAGAAAGAAGGATCACGGCAACCACAACATGACGGGCGCGATGGCGGTTTCGTCGAACATCATCTTCGCAAAGATCGCGGACAGCATCGGTGACGAAAAGTTCTATCGGTATGTCCGTTCGTTCGGGTATGGCGTAAAGACGCAGGTGGAGCTTCCCGGCGAAGAGTCCGGATTGTTGCATTCTCCATACAAGTGGAGCGGCCGCACGGGGATGACGATTGGTTACGGGCACGAAATCTTGGTGACGCCCATCCAGATGGTGATGAGCTACTGCGCCATCGCGAATGGCGGAATCCTGTGGCAGCCCACGCTTGTCCGGGAATGGCGCTCGGCGGATGGCGAAGTTCTCGAAAGGAACTCCCCGAAAAAGGTTCGCCGCGTGATTTCGGAAAAGACCGCGGCGCGCGTGCGTTCCATGCTTCGCGAAGTCGTTGAAATCGGAACGGGAAAGACGGTGAATTCCCAGAAGCTTCCGGGGGTTCTCTTTGGCGGAAAGACGGGAACGGCCATCAAGGTGAACGTGAGTTCCCAGCGGTACGACGAAAGCAAGACGTTCGCTTCGTTTATCGGGCTTGCCCCTGCCGAAAATCCGCGCTACGTGTGCATGGCTCTTGTCGATGAACCGAAATATGGAAAGACTTCCGGCGGCGCGGCGGCTGGCCCTATCTTCAGAAAGATCATGGAAGGGCTCTACTATTCTCCGCTGACGTCTCCTGTTCCCTATAACCTGGAACGCGTTTCCCTTTCCGAAACGTGCGACGTGGAATTTATCGGGCTTTCGGACGACGATGCGAGAAGCCTTTCGAAAAGCCGCCAATGCCCGGTTTCCTTTGTGGGCGAAGGGAAAACGGTTGTCGCCTCGGAGCGCAATTTTGAAAACGGCGCCTTGATTCTCCGGCTCGGAACGGCAAACTGGCAGAAAATGCCGGACCTTGTCGGACTTTCCCTGCGCGATGCCCTGGAGCAGATCGGAAAGTTTTCCGGCGACGTGGAGATTGAAGGCAAGGGTCGCGTCAAGCGACAGTTTCCCGCTCCCAATGCCGTTCTGAAACGCGGCGAAAAATTCAAGCTCGTTCTTTCCGAGAAAGGGTAGATGGTATGCTGTTAGAAGATGTCTTGAAAAATCCGAACGTGAAAGCTCTTTCCGACGACTCGAGGAAGGTCTTGCCGAACGACCTGTTCTTTGCGCTTCCCGGCGAACGCGCCGCGGAATTTGCGCGAACCGCGCTTTCGAAAGGCGCGGTGGCCGTTATCGCCGAGACCGAGGCTCCGGAAGGGCTTTCGGACAGGTGGATTCGCGTTTCGAACGTGAAGGCGGCTCGCGCGGCTGCTGCAAGGACTTTTTATCGCGACCCGTTCGCGAAGCTTTCCGTTCATGCGGTAACGGGAACGAACGGCAAGACGACCAGCGCCTTCTTGATGGAAGCGATGCTTGCCGGCGAAGGAAAAAGGACGGCTCTTCTCGGAACGATTTGCAAGAAGATTGGCGATCGGGTGGAAAGATCCAGCCTGACGACTCCCGGGATCCTGGAACTCTACGCCTTTGCCGCGAGCGCGGTCGAGGCGGGCTGTTCGGATCTGGTGATGGAAGCCTCGTCGCATTCGCTTTGCCAGGGTCGCGTCGAAGGCATTGCGTTTCGAAGCGGACTGTTCTCGAACTTGACCGAGGATCATCTCGATTACCACGGGACGATGGAAAACTATTTCGAAGCGAAAAAGCTTCTCTTTACGAAGTATCTTGCGCAGGATGGCATCGCGGTCGTCAATGTCGATGATTCTTTTGGCGCGCGCCTTTTCGAAGAAATTCCGGTTGCGCGCAAGGTGTCCGTTTCGCGTCTTGGAAATTCCGGCGCGATGGCTGTTCCGAGGTCGATCGAAAGTTCGGAAAACGGTCTCGTCCTGGATGTTCCCTTTGTCTCTTCGCGTGTCCTGGCGACGGGACTTGTCGGCGATTTCAATGCGGACAACGTGTTGCTCGTTTCGGCCTGGGCGCGGGCCATCGGCGTTTCGGATGCGGCAATCGAGAAGGCTCTCCGGATTGTCAAGGTGCCGGGTCGGTTCGAGGTGACGTTTAACGACGGATCGCGCCGCGTCATCGTGGACTATGCGCATACGCCGGATGCCTTGGAACGCGTCCTTCGTACGGCGCGCGCGCTGTGCAAGGGAAGGCTTTCTGTCGTATTCGGCTGCGGCGGTGACCGTGACCGAAACAAGCGGCATATCATGGGAGCGATTGCGGAACGGGAAGCGGATTTCGCCTGGGTCACTTCGGACAATCCGCGGACGGAAGATCCCGAGGCGATTATCGAGGAAATCGTGAGCGGAATGCACACGGAAAAATTCCGCGTAGTCGTTTCCCGCGAAGAGGCGATTTCCATGGCTTGCCACGCCTTGCAGGCTAACGATATGCTCGTCGTTGCCGGAAAGGGGCACGAAGACTACCAGATAATCGGAACGACCAGGCATCATTTCGACGATCATGAAATCATCCTCCGGGAGATGAAATAATGGCGCAATCGAAAGGCATTCAAAATCTGGACTTGACCATTGGCGAACTTTGCGAAATTCTCGAAAGCGAGCCGGTGGGAATCTCGGCACGGGCTTCGAAGCGCAAGGTGAAGCTTTGCTTCGACAGTCGCGAAGCGGCACCCGGTGTCGTCTATTGGCCGTTGAAAGGCGCACGTTTCGATGCGCATGAATTTATTCCGCAGGTGATGGAAAAAGGAGCTCTGATGACCGTGATGGATGAAAACCGCGCAAAGGATTTTTCGACAGAGGTCTATGTCCCTGTCAACGATACGAACGCAGCCCTCTTGAAGCTCGCCAAGGGTTACCAGAGACTTTTCAAGCTGAAGAAAGTCGCGGTGACCGGTTCGAACGGAAAGACGACGACAAAGGAAATGCTGAAAGCGGTTCTCTCCGAACAGTTCAAGACGGTGGCGACCGAAGGAAACTTCAACAACCAGATCGGCGTTCCCAAGACGATTTTTCGCTTTAGGCATTCGGACGAAGTCGCCATCGTGGAAATGGGGACGAGCGCTCCCGGAGAGATTCACCCGCTGTCGATGGCCGTGGAACCCGATATCGCCGTGATCACGAATGTCGGCGCGAGCCATCTGGAACGCCTCGGAACCCTCGACAACGTTTTCAAGGAAAAGGTGACAATCGCGGACGGGCTTCGGAAGGGCGGTCTTCTGGTGGTGAATGCGGACGATCCGCGGCTTTCGAAGCTCCGGACAAACAAGAGCTATCGTGTGCTCACGTTCGGCATCAAGCGCGGAGTGATCCGGCCCGAACGCCTGAAGTGGGATGCGAACGCCTGCGCTTCCTTCTCGATCGGTCGGACGGAATTCCGCCTGAACGTTCCCGGAATCCACAATGTCTATAACGCGCTTGCCGTCATCGCGGTAGCGACTTCTCTCCGGATGCCCAAATCGACGATCGCGCGCGCTCTCGAAAAGTTCCATGCGGCGAACATGCGAATGGAAATCCGGAACGGCATCGGCATCAAGGTCGTTTCGGACTGCTACAATGCGAACCCTTCTTCGACGCGGATGGCTCTCCAGACGATCGGTGCGCTGGAACGGCCCGCGCGGAAAATTGCGGTCCTGGGCGACATGCTCGAACTGGGCGACAGGAGCGCGGAACTTCACCGGGAAATCGGCGAACTGGTGCACGCGATGCATTTCGATCTCCTGGTCGCGGTCGGCAAGTGGAGTGTGAACACGCGAGAGGGGGCTATCGCTTGCGGAATGGGCAAAGACGCGGCGCTGCATTTCGAAAGTGCGGAAAGGGCGATGGAATTCCTTTCGGAAAATGTCCATTTTGGGGACATTGTCCTGGTCAAGGGTTCCCGCGGCATGAAGATGGAACAAATCGTCGAAAAGTTGCTCCGGCTGGAACCGGTCGCGGTGAATCGGTAAGGAAGCTCGGCGATGAAGAAGAACTCCGTGCTGAATTTTGACAAGGGCCTTTTGCTGGCGGTCATCGGGCTGCTGGTTCTGGGCGTCTATGTCATTTACAGCGGAAGCAATTTCCGGGCTACGGAAAACGGGTTCCCGGAGTCGTACTATGCGATGAAGCACCTGAAAGCCATCGGAATCGGATTCTTGCCGATGTGCTGCATGGTATTTATCGACCATCGGATTTTTCACAAGCTGGCCCAGCCTTTCTTCCTCCTCTGTCTTGTCTTGCTGGTTGTCGTGATCGCCTGGGGTTTTGCGGCAAAGGGAGCCACTCGATGGCTTTCTGTCGGCGGCATGTCGCTCCAGCCCGCGGAATTCATGAAAATCGCGATATTCGCGCTGATGTCCCGAAAGCTTTCGAAGCTTGGCGACAATATCCTGGACCTCAAGGAAGGCTATCTGAAACCCTTGGCGGTTCTTGTGCTCGTGTGCGCCCTGATCATCGGACAGCCGAATCTTTCGATGGCCCTGATGATCTTTTCGACTATCTACGTGCTCTTCTTCGTTTCGGGCGTCAGGCTCCGCTATCTCGCGATGTCCTTTGTGCCGGCGGTCTTGACCGTTGTCGTGCTCTGCCTGATTGCGCCTTACCGGTTACGGCGAATCCAGGTCTTTCTGCATCCGGAAGAGCATCTGAAAGATGGCGGTTACCAGCTCTGGCATTCCCTGATAAGCCTTGGACATGGAGGCTGGCTTGGAACGGGTGTCGGCCAGGGAACGCAGAAGCTTGGCTTCTTGCCGGAATCCACCAAGGATGTCGCCTACAGCCTGCTCGGCGAGGAACTCGGATTTCTCGGAACCTTTGCCGTCATTTTCCTTTTCGGCGTTATCGTGTACAAGGGCTTGATGATTGCGCGGAATGCCCGCTCGCGCTTTTCCCGGTATTTCGCGATTTGCCTTACGTCGTCGCTCGCCTTCAATATGTGCTTCCATGTCGCGGTCTGCACGGGGCTGATCCCGACGACCGGACAGCCGCTTCCGTTTATCAGCTATGGCGGAACCAATCTGATCGTATCCATGATTTCGGTCGGAATCTTGTTGAACATTTCACGTGCGCGGACAGGCGAGATTCTCGATGAACCTCGAAGTGTCGTGCAGGATGAGAGGCCTTTATGAAACAGAAGAAGTTTTTGTTCGCCTGTGGCGGTACGGGTGGACACGTGTTCCCGGCGATCGCCATCGCGGAGAGCCTTGGAAGGCTGGGTGTGAAGAACATCTCGTTTGCCGGTCGAAAGGATTCGATGGAATCCAGGCTTGTCCGGCCGTATTTTGAATTTGACGAAATCACGGCGGTGCCGCTTCATCGCGGTTCGTTTACGCAGAACCTTTCGCTTCCGTTTAATCTGGTCAAGGCGATACAGAGCGCAAAGGTCGTCCTGAAAAAGCGGAAGCCGGATGTCGTCGTCGCTACGGGCGGATACGTTTCCCTGCCCATCGTGATGGCGGCGGGACTCGCCAAGATCCCGGTCTATATCCAGGAACAGAACGCGGTCGCCGGGGTCGCGAACAAGGTCGGTGCGCACATCGCGCGAAAAATCTTCGTCACGTCGGAAGAAGCGCGGAAGTTCTTTCCGAACACCGAGACGCTTGTCTTTGGAAATCCCGTGCGCGAACTTCCGAAGATGGAATCGCTTTGCCGTCCCAGGGAATTTGCGGAAGGGAAGAAGGCCGTCCTGGTCGTGGGAGGTTCCCAGGGCGCTCGGGGCATCAACGCCAAGATGGAAGAAGCGCTTCCCGAAATCGTAAGCCGAAGCGACATTTCGGTCGTGTGGCAAGCGGGTGCGAAAAACGTCGAAGCGATCCGGGAACGGGTTTCGGTTCCGGAAAACGTGACGCTCACGGCCTTTCTGGACAACATCTATTCCTACATGGGATACGCGGACCTGATCGTGAGCCGGGCCGGGGCTTCGACGCTTGCGGAAATTCTCGCATTTGGCAAGCCTTCGATTCTCTTCCCGTTCCCGTTTGCGACGGCGAACCACCAGGAGTTCAACGCGCGGGTTGTCGAAAAGGCGGGAGCGGCTCTCGTCGAACTGGACAGCGAACCGAACGGTCTCTGGAACAAGGTCGAAAGGCTTCTTTCGGATGGCGAAACGCTCGCCGGAATGGCTGCTCGGGCAAAGTCCATCGGAATGCCCGACGCGGCGGATAAAATTGCAAAAGTCATCGTGGATGCGGAGTGTCAAGATGAATCTGATTCCCAGTAGTCGCGTCAAGAAACTGCATTTCGTGGGCATCGGCGGAGCCGGAATGTCCGGAATCGCGGAAGTGCTGCACGAAAATGGATTTGTCGTTACCGGCAGCGATTCGGGCGACGGTCCCGCGATCGAATACTTGAAGGATTTGGGGCTTGTCATCTACCCGAAGCACGAAGCGAAGAACGTCGAAGGCGCGGATCTTCTGGTCTATTCGTCGGCGGTAACTATGGACAATCCGGAAATCGTCGAGGCGAAGGCGCGTCGCATTCCCGTGATCCGTCGCGCGGAAATGCTCGGAGAGCTGATGCGCCTGAAGTACACGCTTGCCGTGAGCGGAACGCACGGAAAGACGACCACCACGTCGATGCTCGGCGCGATCTGGGAAGCGGCGGGAGAGGACCCGACGGTCATTGTCGGCGGAGTCGTCAAGGGAAAGGGAAGCGGGGCAAAGGTCGGGCGCGGTCGTTACCTGATCGCGGAAAGCGACGAATTCGACCGGAGTTTCCTTTCGATGATGCCGTCTTCGGCGATCATCACGAACATCGACCGGGAACATCTCGATACCTACGGTACGCTCGATGCGGTAAAGGACGCCTTTGTCGCGTTTGCGAACAAGGTTCCGTTTTACGGCCAGGTCGTCGTCTGCATCGACAATCCGAACATCCAGTCCGTTCTGTCGCGCTTCACGAAGCCCGTCGTCACTTACGGATTCAGCCGCCAGGCGATGTATCGGGCGGACAATCTGCGCGTTCAGGGCGGAGTTTCCCATTTTGACGTTTTTCGGAACGGGGAAAGTCTCGGAACCTTTGCGCTTCGGATTCCGGGGCGTCACAATGTGCTGAACGCGACGGCGACGATCGCCCTTTCGCACGAAGAAAACATTCCGATGGAAGTCGTCCGCAAGGCTCTTGCCGGGTTTACGGGGGTCAAGCGGCGTTTTGAACTTGTCGGAGAGGCTGGCGGAGTCCTGGTCTATGACGATTACGCGCACCATCCGACGGAGGCCTTTGCCACGTTGCAGGGCGCGCGGGATACTTTCCCGGATCGTCGCATTGTCGTCGTCTTCCAACCGCATCTCTACACGCGGACGCGCGACCAGTACGAAGCCTTTGCCGAGGTCTTTGCGAATTGTGACGAACTCCTGGTCTGCGAAATCTACAAGGCGCGCGAACAGCCGATTCCCGGAATTTCCGGAAAGCTCATCTCGGATTCGGCGATCTCGCGCGGACACCAGAATGCCCGCTTTGCGGGAACGAAGGAATCCGCGGTCGAAATCTTGAAAAAGGACGTTCGGTCGGGCGATCTCGTGCTCTTCATGGGCGCGGGCGATATCTGGAAGGCGGAACGTCCATTCCTGGAGGCGCTAGAAAAGTAGATGGCCAGAATGGGAACCAACGCGATCAGGCATCGGCAGATTAGCCGTGAAAACCGGAAGAAGGCTTTCGGTCGTGCCTTGCAGTGGCTTCGGAAAAAAGGATGGAAGATCCTTCTCGTCGTTGCCGTCTTGGGCGTTGCCGTGTGGCAGGGATGGTTCTGGATTCGGAAGTTTAGCCCTGCGGAACTCCGGACTCTCAAGACGGTCGATATTACGGGAAACCGGATGCTCACGTGGGAAGAAATCCTGCAGACCGCCGGACTCGAAACGGGAATGCCCATGTCGGAAATCGATGCGGACAGTGTCCGAAACCGTCTGCTGTCTCTCCCGCTCTTGCAAGATGCGGAAGTTTCTGTCGGCTTTTTCTGGAAGGTGGAAGTCGCGGTCCAGGAAGCGGTTCCCGTGATGGAGACGATAGAAAATGGAGAACGGAAGTTCTATTCGGAGCGGGGACAGCTCCTTCCCGTCTTCGCATCGCCCGAACTCCCGGTGGCGATGGTTTCACGCGCGCGCGACATCAAGCCGATTGCCGCCTTTTTGCAGAAAATGCGGGCTTCGGACGAGAGGCTCTATCGGTCGGTCTCCCAGGTTTCGCTCAGCGAAAAACAGCATGCGATGGAAGTCTTCTTTCGCGATACGCGGATGAAGGTTCTCTTCCCGCTAGAAGGAATTTCGGAAAGGACTTTCGCCCATTATCGCCTGCTGGTCGATGGACTTTCCCGGAAAATGTCAACAGTCAGGTCTTTGGATATGCGTTTTGAAGGCTTTGCCTATGCAGTCGAGGTAGAATGATGGTAAAAGAAGAGGAAAACATCAACGGAATCGATCCGAGCCGAATCATCGTCGGTCTCGACATCGGAAGCTCTAAAATCGGCGTCTTCATCGGTCAGCGCGAAGACGGAGGCAAGGTTCGCATCCTGGGAATTGGAAATCCGCCTCTCAGGAAAAACGACGCGAAGGAACTCGAAGCGACCATCCAGGCTCTGAAGAAGTCGGTGAACGCCGCGGAACTTTCGAGCGGTGTCGATGTGAAGGATGTTTACGTGGGCATTGCCGGAAGCAATATCCGTTCCGTGGCAAGTCGCGCGACGATTCCTCTTCGCGAATTTGGCGGAGTGGTGACAAAGTCCGCGATGAACAAGGTCGTGGAACAGGCGAGTCTGCTTGTGCAGCGTCCCGTCGATATGGACGTGATCCACAATCTTCCGGGCGACTACGATCTTGACGGTCGCAAGGGAATCAAGAATCCTCAAGGGATGGAAGGAACCAGTCTCAGCGTGGAAGTCCAGCTGGTGCTCGCCCAGAAGGGAATCGTTCGGAATATCCGGAAAGCGGTCGAAAGTGCCGGGCTCAACGTAAAGGGACTTGTTCTCGAACCGCTTGCCGATGCGTATTGCGTTCTGGAAAATGCGGAGCGCGAACTGGGCATCGCGATTGTCGATATCGGCGAGACCTCTACCGACGTGGCCGTGTTCATGGAAGACAAGGTCGCCTATACGATTTCCTTTGACATCGCGGGAGACGCGATTACCTACGATATCGCCCGGGGACTGAATACGGCGATGGATCGCGCGGAAGAGATCAAGAAACTGTATGGCTCGTGCAGACAGTCAAACGTTCTCGACAACGTGAGCTTTACGGTTCCGGGGCTTGGCGGCCGTGCCGGCAAGGAATGCAGCAAGCAGTATCTGGCGCAAATCGTCTGTTCCCGGACGCGCTACATCTTGCAGATGGTGCACGACGACTTGCAGAACAAGGGCTTTCTCGACAAGCTCGGCGCGGGCATCGTCATCACCGGCGGAACTTCGCTTCTCGATGGAATCCAGGAAGTCGCCGAGAAAGTTTTCGAAAGGGTTCCCGTGCGGCTTGGCGGCCCGCAAAAGCCGAACGAGGGAATCAGCGAAATCGTCTGCATGCCGACAAATTCGACGGGCGTTGGGCTTCTGTACTACGCGGCGCAGGAATCCCAGTCGCCGAAACGCCGCGAAACGCGCGCGACAAAAGCTGTCGGAACGGTCGGAAACGTTTTTAAACGCGTCTTGAATTTTCTCAAGAGCTTCATCTAGGAAATTCGGCGCAAGAAATTTTAACAACAAACCAGGGAGAAAACAGATGAACGAACACGAAAACAACGCAACGGAATTTTCCGAAAAGCAACACTTCATCGCTTGTGACAATCACAAGGCGAAAATCAAGATTGTCGGCGTTGGCGGCGCAGGTGGAAACGCTGTCAATCGCATGGTGAACATGAACATCAAGGATGTCGAATTCATCGCCATCAACACGGATGCGCTTGCGCTCGACAACAACCTGGCGGACGAGAAAATCGCGATTGGCCAGAAGACGACGAAGTCGCTCGGTGCAGGCGCAAAGCCGGAAGTCGGTCGCCAGGCGCTGATGGAAGACAAGGAAACGGTCGAAAAGAAGCTCGAAGGGGCGGACATGGTGTTCATCTCGGCGGGAATGGGCGGCGGTACGGGAACCGGTGCGGCTCCGGTCGTCGCGGAAATCGCCCACCAGCTCGGCATTCTGACCGTCGCTGTGGTAACGATGCCTTTTCACTGGGAAGGTCCCGTGCGCCGTCGCAATGCGGAAAAGGGACTTGCCGCTCTCCGCAAGGTGGTGGATTCCATCATCGTCATCAACAACCAGCGCATCACGGAAGTCATCGAGAATAACACGCCGATGAATGACGCGTTCCTCAAGGTCGATGAAGTTCTTGGCAATGCGGTTCGCAGCATTTGCGATATCATGTTCATCCACGGGACCATCAATATGGACTTTAACGATGCGCGCACCATCATGACGAACGGAGGCTCTTCCCTGATGGGGACAGGAATCGCTTCGGGAGAAGATCGCGCGATCAAGGCTGCCCAGGCGGCGATTTCGTGTCCGCTGCTCGACAATATCAAGGTCAGCGGCGCTTCGGGCGCTCTGATCAACATCGCTCACGGCGAAAACTTTACCATGAATGAATACGCCGAGGCGATGGCTTACCTCTACGAGCAGATCGGCGAGGAAAACGAGCCGAACATCGTGCCGGGCGACGTGACGATTCCCGATCTCGGGGACAGGGTGAGCATTACCGTTATCGCGACAGGATTTGACAAGTGCGTGAACGGGGAAGAGGACAAGCTTGCGCCGTCTTCGGCAAAGGCTTCCGCTTCGAAGTCCGAAAAGCGCGTGGAACAGGCGACTCCGCGCGAAACGGTCGATTTTGTCGCGCTCGCGCATTCCGAGGATGAAAATGCCCAGACCACATGCGAACCCGAAGCCGTCAATGCGCCGTCAGAGGAGTCTTGCGCTCCGAGCGCCATGTCGTATCGCGACGAAAAGTTCAACGCTCGGACCGAAGCTGTTCGCGAGGAAGAAGTTCGGCTGAAGGAAAACGCGGAAACCCTGGTGATGACGAAGGCCGATTCGGGCAAGTATTCCGAGGAATACGACAACGATCTGCTTTCGGAAGAAAGCCGCTATGGGATTCCCTGCTTCCTCCGCAACAATCCGATTGGCGAAAAGGATTTCTGATTTTCCACAACAACGAAAGGCTAGCGTGGTATCCCTGCCGCGCTAGCCTTTTTTTGTTTCTGCCGAAAGGCTTTTTCGCGAAGCGACCCGTTTCCGCCTGGCGGCGGAGGTTGGCGCCTACCCGGCCGGGGGCTTGTTCAGTGCTTAGTGGGGAGAACTTAGAGCTTAGAGATCTCAGCGAACTTTTCACGCTAGAACCTAAACGTTCGCAGAACTCCACACTCCACTCTTCACGCTCCACACTCAACTGATTCCTCTTTACTATCCACGATCAACTAATCTCTCGACTCTAAGCTCCGCTACTCGATATTCATTGTCTGCTCGCGAATGGTCTCGACGCTGTCCTTCAGCTGGATGGCGAGCGCGGCAATGTTTGCGCTTTGGCACTTTGTCGCGAGAGTGTTCGCTTCGCGGCCCATTTCCTGCAGGATGAACGTGAGCTTCTTTCCCTGGTTCGTTCCTGTTTCGAGGGCAGAGAGAAAGAGCTTGTTGTGGCTCTTGAACCGCGTGATTTCCTCGTTGATGTCGAGCCTGTCCGCAATGACGCTCGCCTCCTGGGTGACGCGCACGGGATCGAGGCCCGCTTCGCCGACAAGTTTTTTCAGCCGTTCCTCGAACTTCTTCTTCCACTCGACGATTCGTTCCGGATCGAGCGTCTTTATCTGGTCGAGAATGCGGTCCATCGCGCGGACGCGCGTTTCCAGGTCGCTCTTCAGGTTCAGCCCTTCCTTTTCGCGCATCTGTACCAGGGCAGCGAGAGCCCGGTCGAGCGAACTTTTCAGAAGCTCTTCCGTTTCCTTCTGGTCGGATTCGGAGCTGTATTGCAGAACGTTCGGCAGGGAGAGCACCTGTTCGAGCGTCGGTTCGCCGGAAATCCCGTATTCTTTCTGGATGTCCCTTGCAATTTTCAGGAACGCCTCGATGGCTTCCCGGGAATATCCGCTAGGGATTGCGCTGTCTTCGCCGTCTCCGAGCGTAACGGTCAGGTTGACGGATCCGCGCGAGAGAAACTTCTTGACTTCTTCCTTGAGCGAAAACTCGAGGTGGGAGAACGTCTTGGGTAGGTGGCAGGAGATTTCGAGAAAGCGGTTGTTCACCGAGCGCACTTCGACCGTGCACTGCATTCCACGCAGCCTGAATTCGTCCTTGCCGTAACCGGTCATCGATATAATTGCCATGTGGCAAATATATCTTAATCACGCCCGCTTGACCATCGCGACGACGCGTTCTGCGCCCAGGTTTACAAGTCCGAGCCTCGTGAGAATCTTGCTCAGGCGGTGTTCGTTCACGGTCACGATTCTTTCGATTGCCAGGTTCTCCGCTTCGGCGAGCCGCACGAAGTCCCGGTAGGTAAAGCAGTGGATGTTCGGCGTCTCGTACCATTCGTAGGGAAATTCCGGAGACTTGGGCATCCGTCCGTGGTAGCACAGGGCAAAGCGCATCTCCCAGGAACCGAAGTTGGGAAACGTGATGATCGCGTGTTTCGCGATCCGCATGATTTCGCGGAGCATCAGTTTCTGGTTGCGCACTTCGGGGAGTGTCCGGTTGAAAACCGCATAGTCGAAGCTGTCGTCGGCAAACGACTTGAGAGCGTTCAGGTTCAGCTTCTTTTCGATGACGGGAACGTCCCGCTCGATGCAGCCGAGAATGTTCGTAAAGTCCTTTTCGACGCCCACGCCCGTGACCTTCTTCTTTTGCCAGAGCGAATCGACGAGAAGTCCGTCGCCCGCGCCGAGATCGAGAATTCTTGCCCCGGCGGGAATCAGCGAGTCGATAATCGAAATGTCCTTTTCGCTGTGAAACGCCGGCGTGCCTTTTGCCGGTGCGTCTCCGATGCGTCCGCCCAGAAAGCGGGAAACCGCCATGCCGAGAGTCCCGCATTCGACGAGAAATCCGTCGTGTCCGAAATTCGTATCGAGTTCGAGGCTTGTCACGACCTTGCCCGTGTTCAGGAGCGCTTCCGTGATCCTTCGCGATTCGCTTGGCGGAAAGAGCCAGTCCGTCGAAAGGTTCACGTTCAGGAACTGCGCCTTGACATTTTTAAAGGCCTTTTCGAGCGAACCGTATTCTGTCGCGAGGTCGAACGTGTCCGTCGCATGGGCGATGTGCAGGTAGCTGTTCGCGTCGAACCGTTCCACGAACTTTTTCCCCTGGTGGTCCAGGTAGGTTTCGAGCGACGATCCCGAATAGAACTTGGCGGGCTTTTCTACCCGGATGTCTGCGCGCGTGAAACGCTTTTCCATGCCTTTCGCGGAAAGGTAGGTGATGTGCGCGAGCTTTCTTGCGTTGGAAAGTCCCGTCGCGGGAATCTCCTTGCCGTAATAATCGCCGTTATGATAGTTCGGATCCATGGTGATCACGTCGCGTCCGACAATTTCGAATCCCAGTGCCTGGGCGGAAAATCCGGGAGAGGTCGCTATCAGGATGACGCGTTCGATGAGCTCGGGATAGTAGATGGCCCACTTCATCGCCTGGAAGCCGCCCATCGATCCTCCGATGACGCAGCGGAAACTCTTGATTCCCAGGGAATCGGCGAGCTTTTTCTGTGCGCGGACCATGTCTCCGATGCTAATCGTGGGGAACGTCGAACCGTAAGGCTTGCCCGTTCGCGGATCGATGCTTGCTGGGCCTGTCGAACCTTTGCAGCCGCCGAGGACGTTGGAACAGACGACGAAGAACCGGTCCGTATCGACCGCCTTGCCCTTTCCGATCAGGGCGTCCCACCAGCCGACGTGCTTGTCTTCCTTGCTGTAGAATCCGGCGACATGGGCGTCTGCGGTAAGCGGCGAGCAGATCCAGACCGCGTTCGACCGGCTCTCGTCGAGCGTTCCGTATGTTTCGTATCGGAGGGAAACCTCGGGCAGGGATTCTCCGCTTTCGAGGACAAAGCCTTCCTTGCCGCAATCGAGCTTCCGGTCGTGGAATTCGACGGGTCCGAGACTGTCTTTATGCAAATATTCGCTCATATGCAAAAATATAGAACTTTATGGAAAATCGGACAGCCTGATTGTTTAGTAAAACGATAAGAATTTGTCAGCGGACGACGAGTGCCGCAAGGGAAAGTTCAAGCCCCATCCGGCTGTCGCAAATCCCGTTCTTGATGTCGCTGTCGAGTTCGCCGAGCCGCTTGATGACGCGGCAGAGAAGTTCGGGCGACCAGTTCATCGCCTTGCGGGGTTCGTTCAGCTTCTTTTCGAATAGCCACGGATTCGCGCCGAGCCTTGCCGCAATGTCGGCGACGGGAATCTTTCGGCCGAGCATCGTTCGGATGTGGAGAAGCCTCACCGCGTAGGCTTCAAGCGCGGCGATTATCTGGATTCCTTCCACGCCCGAGTCGAGGAGTTCGCGGAGCTTCTTCGTGTAGGCCTGCGGATTCCTGTCGCCAAAGGGTTCGCGGATTTCGAACGCGGCGATTTCCCGTTGCGGCGCAATCATCAGTTTCGCCTGCTCGAGCGAA
This sequence comes from Senegalimassilia sp., assembly GCA_963652365.1. Classification (GTDB taxonomy): domain Bacteria; phylum Fibrobacterota; class Fibrobacteria; order Fibrobacterales; family Fibrobacteraceae; genus Hallerella. The sequence goes on along the minus strand of CAVJTH010000003.1, from coordinate 117,336 downwards.
ATGACTTTTCCCTGCGGATCGAGCAGAAGGATTTTTCTGAGTTCCGCGTCGATTCGCGCCTGGTCCGTTCCCAGCGCGTCGGCGACATACGAGGCGGCCAGCGGTTCGATTCGCCTGCCGAGATCCGTTTCCGTGTGGGAGGTTATCCACTTCGGCATTTCGTAATCGCGTGGCGACTTGCATTCCTTGAGCGTCGCGATTCCCTGGAGCGACTTGTAGAGCTTGCTTGTCTTGAGCAGCTTTTCGAAGTCGAGCAGGAGGTTCGCGCTCGGCGAAGTCTTGAACCAGGATTCGAGAGCGGCCGTGTCGTCCGCCTTGAGCGATTCCGCCTTGCGCAAGACGACCGTCTGTTCGCTGGCGAACAGCGAGCAGGAATCGCATGCTTCGATGACCGCGTCGGCGATGGACGGAATGTTCGTATCGTTTCCGAAGAGAATCTTTCTTGCCAGCGGATCGTCCTTGCGATCGGCGAGAGTCTTTTCCAGGAACTGATCGATCAGCCGGTCTTTCTCGAATTCGCTGTCTCCGATGAGAACGACAATCATGGGCGCTTACTGGACGTCGAGAATTTCGAAGGTGTTCTTGCCTTTGGGCGTGATGACTTCCGCCTGTTCGCCCTTCTTCTTTCCGAGAAGAGCCTTGCCGATGGGACTCGTGAAGCTGATCTTTCCGTTGATGGCATCGACGCCTTCCGGAGAGACGATCGTGTACGTGATGTCGCGGTTCGTCTTCTTGTTGCGGAGCTTGACGGTCGCCCCGAACTTGATTTCGCCACCCTTGGTCGGGTCGTACTTGATGATGACGGCGCGCGCGACGCGGTCTTCGAGGTAGTTGATGCGCGATTCGATTTCGCCCTGGCGGTCCTTTGCCGCATGGTAGGCGAAGTTTTCGCTGAGGTCTCCCTGGGCGCGCGCTTCCGCGATTTCGTCGATAATCTTCGGGCGTTCGACCTTTTTCAGGTTTTCCAGTTCCTGCTTGAGCTGATCGTAAGTTTCTTGGGTAACGGGTATATTGTCCATAGGGAGAAATTTATAAATTTCCGAGGCCTGCGACAAACGGGCAAAGGAAGTTCGATATGCTTACGATATTGAAAGATGGCGGAGTCTGCTCTCCGAAAGGCTTTACCGCTGCGGGCTATACGGCGGGAATCAAGGCGAGCGGAAAGCCCGACATGGCGCTTCTCAAAAGCGAAAAGGCGGCGCGTTGCCTTGCCGTCTTCACCACGAACAAGGTCAAGGCGGCTCCGGTCCTTTACGACAAGTCGGTCTTGGAACATGCGCACTTTGCGTCTGCGGTCATCGTAAACAGCGGAAACGCGAACGCCTGCACGGGGGCGAAAGGGCTCGAAGACAGCGCCCGGATGGCGACGCTCGTCGAAAACGAACTCGGGCTTGCGCCGAAAAGCGTCCTCGTCTGCAGCACGGGAGTCATCGGGCATCCGATGCCGATGGACAAGGTCGAAGCGGCCATTCCCCATCTGGTGAAAGGTCTCCACGAAAACGCCTCCGCCGAATTTGGTACGGCGATTCTCACCACGGACCGGGTCCTCAAATCGCTCGCGGTGGAAGTCGAAACCGCGGCGGGAAAGGTGACGGTCGGCGGCTGCTGCAAGGGCAGCGGCATGATCCACCCGAACATGGCGACGATGCTCGCCTTCATCACGACGGACCTTGGACTTCCGCTCGACTTCTTTGCCGAGTTCCGCGCGGACATCTCGGATTCCTTCAACGCGATTACCGTCGATGGCGACACCAGCACGAACGATACGTGCCTCTTGCTTGCGAACGGCGTCTCCGGCATTCGGTACGAGGATCTCTCGCTGAGCGAAAAAGGCGAGTTCCGCACCGCGCTGATGACCGTGATGAAGGAGCTTGCGAAGGACATTGCCCGGGACGGCGAAGGTTCCACCAAGTTTATCGAGATTCGGGTCGAAAAGGCGGAAAGCCACGAAGAAGCGCTCCGGATGGCGCGCTTTGTCGGAACGAGCAATCTGGCGAAGTGCGCGATGTTTGGCGAAGATCCGAACTGGGGACGCATCCTTTCGAGCGCGGGTTCGAGCGGCGTGAACATGGTGGCGGACCAGACGGACCTCTATTTCGGAGACATCAAGGTGCTTGCCGGCGGACGTCCCGTCGAATGCGACCGGAAAAAGCTCGAAGATGTCGTGAAGCAAAAGGAATACAAGGTGACACTCGTGCTGAATATCGGCGAGGCAAGCGCCTCTGCCTACACGTGCGACCTGAGCTATGAATACGTGAAGATCAACGCGGAATATACGACCTGATTTTTCGATCGTCAAAAAAACAGCCGGTTCCCTGGGAACCGGCTGTTTTCATACTGTCCAAGCGTGGACTAGGCGTTCATCGCGCCGCGTTCGAGCTTGATCGTGAAGTTCGTGATGTCGCAGACTTCGCTCGGTCCCCAGTACTGGATGGGACCCGGGTAGGTGTAGGATTCCGTCTTCGCCCATTCGTCGCGGCGTGCGGCGAAGAACTTGAACGGAGCTCCGTCGAGTTCGACCAGGGCCTTGCGGATAACGGGCTTGTCCGCACCGGCACGGCGTTCGATGTTCATCATCATCGTAATCGGAAGACCGCCGGCAGTCCAGTTCTCGATACCCTTCGTGAGGTTGCGAACGGAACTCATGTAGCCGTTCATGCCGTTCAGGGCGAGAACGGAAGCGGTGAATCCCAGGCTGTAGCAGTAGTCCGCGTCAAAGTTCGACGGCGCCGCGCAGCGTCCTTCGTAGCCGAAGAAGTGGTTGAGCGCGCTGAACTTGCCCTTGAAATCGGGACGGCTCTTGAGTTCCTTCTTCACCATTTCGATGATGAGCTTTTCCGTTTCGATGAGCGAAACCTGCACGTTGCCATGGCTGTCGCGTCCGAGCATCAGCTGCGCCTGGATGCCCTGCGGGAGAATCTGCAGCACGTCGGCGGATTCCTTGCTTATCCACTGGCAGAGCTTTTCCACCTTGGTCGCGGTATCGAGTTCGGCGACTTCCGCTTCGTGGTGCGCGAGCGCTTCGGAAAGTTCGGAAATCAGGATGCCTACGTCCGGGATGAATTCGAGAAGACCTTCCGGGATGAGGGCGACGCCGAAATTCTTGCCCTGGGAAGCGCGGAGCGCGACGACGTCCGCGACCTGCTTGATGACTTCCTTGAGCTTCATCTTCTTTTCCTTGACTTCTTCGGAAATCAGGCAGATGTTCGGATGGGTCTGGAGGGCCGCTTCGAGCGCGATGTGCGAAGCGCTGCGTCCCATGAGCTTGATGAAGTGCCAATACTTCTGTGCGGAGTTCGCGTCGCGCATGATGTTGCCGATGAGCTCGGAGTAGGTCTTCACCGCGGTGTCAAAGCCGAAGGATGTTTCGATGTATTCGTTCTTCAGGTCGCCGTCGATTGTCTTCGGGCAGCCGCAGACGCAGGTCTTCACGCCTTTTTCTTCGAAGTATTCGCCGAGAACGGCCGCGTTCGTGTTGGAATCGTCACCGCCGATGATGACAATCGCGTCGAGGTCGAGCTTGTTCGCGACCGCGATGCACTTGTTGAACTGCTCTTCCGTTTCGAGCTTCGTTCTGCCCGACTGGATCATGTCGAAGCCGCCCGCGTTGCGGTAGGCGTCCATCTTCGCATCGTCGATTTCGATATACTTGCCGTTTTCGAGGCCAGAAGGTCCGCCGAGAAATCCGAACAGGACGGAATTCTTGCTCACGGACTTGATGCCGTCGTAGATGCCCGCGATGACGTTGTGTCCGCCCGGAGCCTGTCCGCCGGAAAGGACGACACCCATGCGAAGCGGCTTGCCGGCTGCGGCCTGCGCCTGCTCGAACTGGACGACCGGAAGTCCGTAGGTTTTCGGGAAAAGTTCCTTGATCTTCGCCTGGTCGCTGACGGATTCGGTCGCTGCGCCCTTGTTGATCTTGACGCTCAGCGCGCCCTTCTGGAGGGAGACGGGAAGTTTCGGCTGGTAAGCCTGGCGAGCCTTGGTCAGCACGGAAATGTTTTCGGACATAGGTACCTCGTTTGGTTTGAAAAATACACGCCAAATATAAAAATTTGTATCTTCGAAGGCATGAAACGAACCGCCATATCGCTGCTAACCCTTTTGCTTCTGTCCGCAACCCTTTTTGCCGACGAGGCGCTCCGCTTTGTGCCCGAACCGTACGAGCTGGGGGAAATTTCCCAGGGCGAAATTCGCCATGTCAAGATGGGAGGCGCTAACGTCGCGTCAAGGACCGTAAAAATCGAAAGCGCGCTGTGCCAGGGAATCGGTTGCTCGAATTTCAAGTTCACGGGAACCATCGGCCCGCGCGAACCGTTCAGCGTCGAGTTCGACTTTTCGACCGGAGGCGTCGAAGGCGCCTTTTCGAATGTCGTCGTTCTTGTCGGAACGGATGGTACGCCTTACCCGGCAACGTTCCAGGGCGTTGTCGCGTCGCCCTTTGTCTTTAGCGAGAAGATGTTCGATGCGGGGTACTGCAAGCCCGGTGAAAAGCGCGAATGGACTTTCTATGTCTGGGGTTCCGACCGGAAAACGCGTCCCGATCTGGAGCTTTCGACCGAAGCGGCCGGGGAATTTTCGGCGAAAATTCAAAACGTTTCCCTGAACGTCGAAAAGCCGGATGCCGTTCGCGAAGGAGGAAAGGTTCCCGCACAGAAAATCACGCTCCGCGCAAAGGCTCTTGTCCGCAACACGAATGCAAGGCAAAAGAGCCTTTCGAAAATCGTCTCGTTCCAGAGCAGGAAATTCCCCGGGGCGACTCCGGAAGTCCTGGTTATCGGATACTGGAAGGACTGACGCCGGAGCCTGTGTCTAAGTTTAAAGAGGAATCAGGAGTCAGGAAACAGGAATCAGTCGAGAGTGGAGTGTGGAGAGTTGAGAGTGGAGTCTCGCGGACGTCTAGGCTCTAAAGCGGAGCTTAGAACCGAGATCTTAGAGCTGAGATTCGCAGACATTTAGGTTCTAGCGTGAGATGTTCGCTGAGATCTCTAAGCTCTAAGTTCTCCCCACTAAGCTCTGAACAAGCCCCTCGCCGGGCAGGCGCCTCCCTCCGCCGTCAGGCGGAAAAAGGTTCGCTTCGCGAAAAAGCCTTTCGGCAGAAAGTAACGGCTCGCTTTGCGATTTCCAAGCTCCAAGATCTCCGAACTACGTTCTGAACACACCGCTTTGGTGATTTCTATATTAATATCGATGCGTTATTCCCTTTTGACAAGTCCCGAAAATTTTGTCGATGAAATCGATCTGATCGAGAAACTGTTTGATTCGGGGCTGGACTTTCTGTATATCCGAAAGCCGCATTTGCAAGATCTTGCGCTGGAACGCTTTTTGCTTGCGCTCTCGGAAGACATTCGCAAAAGGAGCTTTCTTTGCGGCTCCCCGAACGTCGCCGCGAATTTCGGCTTGCTGGGATTTCATGCCTCCGTGCAATGGATCTTGCAAAATGCGGACGCGGCTTCTCGGGCAGACGGGCGGTTGAGCGTCGGCGCGAACGCGCTTTCTGGCATCCAGGCGATTCCGGAGACTCTTCTGCCTAGGGTTTCGCATATCGTGGTGCCGCCTTGCGAAGGTTCGCTTTCGGAGAATGTCTTTGTCGAAAGCGATGCGACGAACCTCGCATGTGGCGTAAGGAATTTCTTTATCGTTTCGGGAATCTGGGAATTTGCCGATCCGGTATCGGCGTGGAGGCGTCTATGCGGAAAATGACCTATGCGTTGACTGTGGCCGGTTTTGACGGCAGCGCGGGGGCGGGAATTCTTGCCGACATCAAGGCGATGCGGGATTTTGGCGTCTATGGGACGGCGGTTTGCACGGCTCTCACGATCCAGAACGAAAACTCCTTTTCGGATCCGGGATTCCTTTCGTGGGAGCGTATTCGCGCGCAGCTCGAAAAGCTTCATGAAGTTCGCGCGTATGACTTCGTGAAGATAGGGCTTGTCCAGGATGCGGAAACCTTGCGACGGATTGTCGAATGGATTCGCGGACAAAACGAAAAAGCCTTTGTCCTCTGGGATCCCATCATGGGAGCGACGGCTGGCTATCGCTTCTTTTCGGATGGCGATGCGGACAAGTTCTTTCCCGTCTTTTCGCAAATCGACCTGATTACGCCAAACCGCTTTGAATACGCCTATCTCGGACTGGGTGTTGCCGACAGCCGACGGGAAGTCCTGATCGGGAGCGGTACATCCGTCCTTCTCAAGGGAGGGCATGCGGAAGGGGACAAGTCCGTGGACGTCCTATGGCATGACGGTCAAAAGTTCGAATTTTCGTCAAGGCGCTTGCAGGGCGTCGATAAGCACGGATCGGGCTGCACGCTTTCGTCGGCCATTCTCGCGAACGTGGCGCTCGGCAAGGCGCTCCCCGAAGCGTGCCGGGAAGCGAAAGGCTATATCGCGAAATGGTTTGCCGGCGGCGAAGGGAGAACTGGCTGGGTGAAATAAGAAAGGCTCGCGCAAGGCGAGCCTCTTGAAAACGTTTTCCGGCCTAGAAATCGATGACTTCCGTCCAGCCGAACGGATCGGGTTCTTCCGCAAACTGGATGGCCGTGTATGTGTTGAAGAGCCTTGTGCAGACAGGTCCCGGATTGATGCCGTCGCCGTAGGTGAATGTACGGTTTGCGACCGGATCGACAATCTTCTTGATCGGGGTGATGACCGCAGCGGTCCCGCATTCCGCCGTTTCGCTGAATTCGGCGAGTTCCTCGAACGGAACCGGACGACGTTCCACCTTGTAGCCGAGGTGTTCCGCAAGCTGTTGCAGGCTCTTGTTCGTAATGGAAGGCAGAATCGATTCGGACTTCGGCGTCACGTAGGTGTCGCCCTTGATGCCGAAGAAGTTTGCCGGACCGCATTCGTCGATGTATTTCTTTTCGCGGGCGTCGAGGTAGATGGTGCTCGAATAGCCGAGCTTTTTCGCTTCGGCGAGGGAAAGCAGGCTTGCCGCGTAGTTTCCGCCGACCTTGACCGTTCCCGTTCCCTGTGGCGCGGCGCGGTCGTAGTTTCGGCTGATCATCATATCGACAGGCTTGAATCCGTCCTTGAAGTATGGACCCACCGGGGTCACGAACATGAGGAGCATGTATTCGTCCGACGGCTTGACGCCGACTTCGGGACCGGTTCCGATGAGGAGCGGACGGATGTAGAGCGTCGCCCCGTAGCCGTAGGGCGGGACAAAGCGCTTGTTCGCCTTGACGACGGCATGGACCATTTCGCGGAAGAGTTCGACCGGCGGAACGGCCATCAGGACGCGGTTTGCCGTGTTCTGGATGCGACGGGCGTTTTCTTCGACGCGGAAGATGCGAACCTTGCCGTCCTTGCCCGTGTAGGCCTTGAGACCTTCAAAGCCTTCCTGGCCATAATGCAAGCAAGTGGCGGCCATGTGAATGCTGATGTCCCTGGAAGAGGAAAGTTCGATCTTTCCCCATTCCCCGTTGCGGTAATAGCAGCGAACGTTGTAATCGGTGTCGTAGTAACCGAACGGAAGCGTTTTCCAGTCAACTGTGTTTAGATCAACTTGCATAGTCTGTGCCTTTTTTGTGACGTCACCTGGCGCCGCTTGAAAAAATACACATTTTGAGTCAAAATGGCATTGCAATCTTCAAAAAAGATATATTCCTCTTGAAAGGAGTGTCTTGATGACTATCGGAAAGATGACGATTTTGGAACTTTGCCTCTGCGCGAGCCTTCTTGCCGAAAGCTCTGTCGATGATTTCGGCTTCCGGAAGATCTACCGGACGAAGGAGGGCAGCGTTTCGTGGAATTCCGCGCACTGGGGAAACGGCAACGCGCGGAGCGTGGAATGGGATGGCGACCCGGACGATCCGCGTGGCTGGACGGAAAGCCACAGCGACGGAAGCGGTTCGTTCGACATCGACGGAAACGGCACGATGCAGATGAACTGGAACGATGGGCCGCGGTTTCACGTGAACAGCCTGAACGGTTCCGTAACGCAGTTCTTTCTGAATGCGGAACTGACCGCTTACTTTATGCGCGACGCGCTGGGCGGAGAGGATTTTGGCGGAATGGTCGTCGGGATGCGTTCGGGTCCCCTGGGCCACGGATCGGGCGGCGGGGACAACTGCGACGCGACGACGTATTATGCGCGCTTTCGAAACGACGGGAAATGGGACTTCGAAAAGGAATGGAAGCACCCGGACAGCTATTACCGGACGACTTCGGGGGTCGGCAACCAGGATCCGCTCTGGGGCGGAGATCCGCTTCCCGTGGGAAAGTGGATCGGGATGAAATACATCGTCTATAACAAGGATGCGGAAACGGTTCGCCTGGAGCTTTACATCGATTCGACGTCGAACGCGACGCCTCCCGGCAAGTGGGAACCCGTCGGGGCGATCGAAGATGCCGGGATCGATTTCCGCGGAGCGTCGGGCGCGACCGTTTCCGGGTGCGCCTACTCGGATGCGTTCGCTCCGATTCTCGAAGGCGGCGGAACGATTCTGTTCCGTTCGGACAGGGATCATCCCTTTTACAGGTTCGTCACGGTTCGCGAAATCGATGTGTCCGCGGCGCCTTTTGACGGGACGGACGCGATTCGGAAGATGCCGGTCCGCATCTTTAAAAAATTGCCGTCGAATTTCGACTTGCTTGGCCGGCCGGCGGAAGAAGGCGTGCCGCTGCGCATCTTCGCCCGGTAATCTTACTTGACTCCGGCGGGCAGATAGACGGCGATGGGATTGGAGGCGGCGTTCGACAGGCTGCCGGAAATGAAGCTCTCGTAGGCACCGCCGGTCGAGGCCGTCTTGCATTTCGATTCGTCTTGCGCCGAAAAGATGCGCGTACTGCCGTTATTGAAAAGAGCCGCGCCGTAGCATGCCCAGCCTCCGTTTGCGAGCTTTGCCCGTACTGCCACCTGGGTGAATCCCGCGTCTTCGAAGAGCTTGCGAATGCGCCGATAGGCATCTCCATTGTCGGAAGTCCAGTCCCCGCCGTTGACAAGGACCTGCCCGCTGCCGAGGTAGTAGTCGATGCCGTTCTTCAAGACGATGACGGCGATGGACATCTGGTCTGGATCCAGCTTGTTTGTCGCGTCCCTTTCTGTGGGGAATACGACCGTTTCGGATTCGAAGGCCCTTCGGAGAATGTTGGACAGTTCCACGGCGTTCGTGGCGTCGATCTTTCGGTTGGTCCGTTCGACTGAGTGAAACAGCCCCGGTATGGCGACGGCGGCGAGAATGCCGACGATGACGACGACCACGAGAACTTCGACAAAGGTAAAGCCTTTTCTTTCCATGGAACCTCTCAAGAGTGGAAAGGAAAAATAGATAAAGAGCGAAGCGGTGTCGAAGGGCGTTCCTCTTTTTGAAAGACGGCAGACCTTTTTCGAAAGAAATCTTGAAAAGTGAACAAGTGTTCACTATATTTGAGGCATGACTCGTTCCCTTGTCGTTCGCGACGCCTGCGAACATAACCTGAAGCATGTAAGCGTCACCATTCCCCGCGATTCGATTGTCGTCGTGACCGGAGTTTCCGGTTCCGGAAAGTCGAGCCTCGCCTTCGACACGATTTTCGAGGAGGGGGAGCGACGCTACGTGGATTCGCTTTCGGCGTATGCGCGGCAGTTTATCGGCGTGATGAAGCGTCCGGACGTGCAATCGGTGACGGGAATCTCTCCGACGATTTCCATCGACCAGAAGACGGTGAACCGGAATCCGCGTTCGACCGTGGGGACGACCGTCGAGATCCTCGACTTCTTGCGGCTGCTCTTTGCGCGGCTCGGAACGCCGCATTGCCCTGTGTGCGGCAAGGAAATCCGGACGGCGACCGTTGACCAGATCGTGGACGGTCTCTATGCGGAATGCGCCGGACGGGAGCTGGCTATCCTCGCCCCGATCGTCAAGGAGCGCAAGGGCGAATACCGCAAGGAATTCCAGGAACTTCTGGAGAAGGGCTTTGCCCGCGTCCGCGTTGACGGAAAGATGTTTCGAACCGGCGAGGTTCCCCTGCTCTCGCGCTACGAGAAGCACACGATCGAAGCGGTTGTCGATCGCGTTTCGGTCGAGGACAGGAACCTTTCCCGGATTCGCGAGGACCTGGAAGGTGCGCTTCGACTGACCGACGGGAAGCTTGTCGCGTTTCTGCTTGACGATGGCGCGTATCGCTTGCAGGGAACGGAGCTTGCCTGCCCGGATTGCGGCGTCTCCATCCCGGAGCTCGAACCGCGTCTTTTTTCCTTCAACGATCCATATGGGCAATGTCCGCACTGCAAGGGCCTTGGACGGGATTACGTCTTTTCCGAAAGCCTGATCGTTCCGGATGCCTCGCTTTCCATTCGGGAGGGCGCGCTCAAGTGCCAAAAGGCGGACGGAAACGTCATCTTTACGGATTTCGGCTGGCCGGAGCTTTCGAAGGTCGCGCAGGCCGAAAGGTTCTCTCTCGACACGCCCTGGGAAAAGCTTCCGGAGCGTTCGCGAAAGGCCGTTCTGTATGGGAGCGAAAAGGCGGGAACTTCGGGAATCGTCCCGCTGATGCAGGAACTTTGGGACAGATGGCATATCGTCCATTTTCAAAAGTTCATGAACGACAGCGAATGCCCGGTTTGCCACGGGGCGCGGATTTCGCCGGTGGCACTCGCCGTCACGTTTCGAAACCTGAATCTCGATCAGATGTGCCGGATGCCCGTGGAAAGGCTGGAAGCGTTCTTTCGCACGGTGGAGCTTTCCGTGCGGGAGGAGCGCATCGGGCACGAGCTTTTCAAGGAAATCCGGAACCGTCTGGGATTCCTGACGAGCGTCGGGCTGGGATACCTGACTCTTGCGCGCGGAGCGAAAACGCTTTCGGGCGGCGAAGCGCAGCGCATACGTCTCGCGAGCGCTGTCGGCGCGGGGCTTCAGGGCGTGCTGTATGTTCTGGACGAACCGAGCATTGGACTGCACGCCCGGGACAACGGGATGCTGCTCGGTATCCTGGAACGGCTTCGTTCGCAGGGAAACAGCCTGGTCGTGGTCGAACACGACGAGGAGACGATGCGCTTTGCGGACTTTGTCGTCGATGTCGGGCCGGGTGCGGGCGTTCAGGGCGGAACGGTTGTCGCTGCGGGAACGGTCGAGGACCTGGAGAAGAATCCCGATTCGTTGACGGGAAAATATCTTTCGGGAAAGCTGAAGATCGAAATCCCGAAAATACGGAAGGCGGTCACGGAGAAGACGCGTTTCCTGGAAATCTTCGGGGCGTCGGAAAACAACCTGAAGCATGTCGATTTCCGAATCCCCCTTGATGGAACGCTCACGGTGGTGACGGGCGTTTCCGGGTCGGGCAAAAGCTCGCTGGTCAATACGGTTCTCAAGAAGGAGCTCGCTCGGCGCTTTCACGGGGCGACGGATGTCCCGGGAAAGTTCGACCGCATTTCGGGTACGGAATTCATCGACAAGGTAATCGAAATCGACCAGACGCCGATCGGTCGCACGCCGCGTTCGAATCCGGCGACCTACACGGGAATCTTTGACGATATCCGCGATCTGTTCGCGAAGATGCCCGAAAGCAAGGTGCGCGGATATACGAAGAGCCGTTTCAGCTTCAACGTTCCGGGCGGTCGGTGCGAAGCGTGTGGCGGCGCGGGCGTCAAGACCGTGCAGATGCAGATCTTGCCGGATGTCCAGGTCACGTGCGATGTCTGCGGCGGCAAGCGGTTCAACGATTCGACGCTCGAAGTCCATTACCGCGGAAAGACGATTACGGACGTGCTCGACATGTCGATAGACGGCGCACTGGAGTTCTTTGCGGATGTGCCGAAGATCGCGGAGCCGCTCCGGCTCTTGCAGGAGGTGGGACTCGGCTACCTGACGCTCGGGCAGCCTTCGACGACGCTTTCCGGCGGGGAAGCGCAGCGCGTCAAGATTGCGACGGAACTGCGCAGGCCCGGAACGGGAAAGACGCTCTACCTTCTCGACGAACCGACGACCGGGTTGCATTTCGAGGACATTCGCCGTCTGCTGGCGTGCCTTTCTCGCTTGCGGCTTCTCGGAAACAGCATGGTGATCATCGAGCACAACATGGATGTCATCAAGTGCGCGGACTGGATTGTCGATCTGGGGCCGGAAGCCGGCGAGCGTGGCGGAGAAATCGTGGCGACGGGAACCCCCGAAGAAGTCGCTCGAAATCCCAGATCCCTGACCGGAAGGTTTCTTGAAAGAATTCTCTTTCCGAAACCCGGGAAAAGCGCTCCGGTCGCATGTCGTCGGGAACGTTCGGAAAGCCTGGACATCCAGGTCGTCGGGGCGCGAAAGCACAACCTGAAGAATTTCTCGGTGACGATTCCGCGGCATCGGCTGACGGTGATTTCGGGCGTTTCGGGCTCCGGAAAGTCGAGTCTCGCCTTTCATACGCTCTTTGCGGAAGGGCAGAGGCGGTTCGTGGAAACGCTGAGCACTTACGCGCGGCGCTTTCTGGGACGCCTCGATCGGGGAACTGTCGATCTGATTCGGGGACTTTCTCCGGCGATAGCGATCGACCAGGGAAGCGCGTCGAAGAGTCCGCGGAGTACCGTGGCGACGCTTACCGAAATCTACGATTACTTTCGAATTCTCTGGGCCCGGGCGGGAATTTCGCATTGTCCGCATTGCGGCCGTCCGCTGGAATCGTCTTCGGTGTCTTCGATTGTCGATGGTCTCTTGAAGCGCTCGGCGGGAAAGCTCGTCGAGGTGCTCGCTCCGATCTTTATCGCGGATTCGAACGGCGAATGGATGGTTTCCGATGCGGCAAGGGTTCCCGGGACTTCGAGCCGATTGCGCGAACTGGGTTACCGGAAGGTCCTGGTGGATGGCGTTTTGCGGGAGCTTCCGCTCGAAACCCTGCCCGGATCGACAAAGAGGGTCTATGCCGTGGCGGATACGGTCCCGGTTTCGAAAGCCAACGCGGCGCGCCTTGCCGATTCCCTGGAGCGGGCGTTTCACGACGGTTCGCATGTGGTCGCTCTCCGCATCGAAGGCGAGATTCGTACCTGTTCGCTGTTTCCGGGTTGCGGTCATTGCGCCTATTACCGCAAGGGAAATCTCGATCCGAAGGAGTTCAGCTTCAACACGCATTGGGGGGCTTGCGAACGGTGCGCGGGGCTTGGAACCTTGCGGTCGGGGGAAACCTGCCCGGATTGCCACGGCGCGCGCCTGAAACCCGAAATCCTCGCCGTGACCATTGGCGAAAGGAACATTGCCGAGGTTTCGTCGATGAGCATTCACGGTGCGGCCGAATGGTTCCGAAACTTGCATCTGGACGCATCCCATAGGAAGATCGCGGCGCCGCTTTTCCGGGAAATTCTTGGACGGCTCCGGTTCCTGGAAGATGTCGGGCTGGGATATCTGGACCTGGACCGGACGGGAGATTCGCTTTCGGGCGGAGAATCCCAGCGGATACGCCTTTCGAGCCAGATAGGCAGTGGACTGGAAGGCGTGATGTATGTGCTCGACGAACCGACGATCGGGCTTCACCAGAGCGATACGAAAAGGCTTCTCGATTCCCTGTACCGGTTGCGAGACCTGGGCAACACGCTGATTGTCGTGGAACATGACCTGGAAATGATTCGAGGCGCGGATCATCTGATCGATATGGGACCTCTTGCGGGAGAATATGGCGGCGAAGTGGTCGCGGAAGGTTCGCCGAAGGCGCTTTCGAAAAAGTCCGCGCTGAAGAGATTCCCGCGGAGCGAAACGGTAAAGTATCTGACCGGAAGCGTTCCCGTTTACAACCCGCCGATAGGCCCTGTCTCCGCGAACGACCCGTTCCTCGAATTTCGGGAGCTTTCCTCGCACAACCTGAAGAACGTTTCGGTTCGCTTTCCGGAAAACCGGATTTCGACGGTTTGCGGCGTTTCGGGTTCGGGAAAGAGCTCGCTTGTCATGGACGATATCCTTCCGCTGATGCAGGACGCCTTGGGACGAGGCGAAAAGCGGCGAAGGGCCCGCTTGCGGGCGATATTCCCGGATACGGTCAAGGAGGTTCTCTCGGTCGATCAGAGCCCGATATCGGGAACGCCACGATCGACGCCGGCGAGCTTTACCGATGCGCTCGGTCCGATCCGCGAGCTGTTTGCGAAAATGGAACTTTCGAGGATGAAGGGCTTTGGACCGAACCGCTTCAGCTACAATTCGAGCCAAGGCGGTGGACGCTGCGAAGCGTGCGAAGGGCGCGGCATGACATCCGTGGAAATGCATTTTCTTTCGGACGTGTGGGAAACGTGCGATGTCTGCAAGGGAAAGCGCTACAACCAGGAAACGCTTGCCGTGGAATTCAAGGGAAAGAATATCGCCGACGTGCTCTCGATGCGGATAGACGAAGCTTGCGAATTTTTCAAGGACCAGCCCAGAATCGCGAAGCGACTTCGCTGTCTTGTCGATGTCGGACTCGAATACTTGCGCCTGGGGCAGTCCGTGACGACGCTTTCCGGTGGCGAGGCGCAGCGGATGAAGCTCGCGGGGGAGCTTTCGCGCGGGGAGGGCCGAAAGGGCGTCCTCTATCTTCTCGACGAACCGACGACCGGGCTTCATCTCAAGGACATACAGGTTCTGTGGAATCTCCTTCGCAGGCTTTCGTCGCAGGGAAATACGGTAATCCTTATCGAGCATCATCCCGACGTCATTCGGCTTTCGGACTATCTCGTGGAACTGGGGCCTTCGGGCGGGGAGGCTGGAGGCTTTGTCACCTATATGGGCGTTCCTTCGGGAAAAAAGGCGTAAAGTGTTTTCGATTTGTCCGATTTTTTAATAGATTGCTTTCATTCCGTCGGAGAATGTATGGCTTTGAAAACTTGGATTCTGTTCCTTTGCGCGCTCGCTTTCGCGCATGCCGGCGTGGCCGGGGACTACCGCTTTACGGTCCCCGAAAGCCAGTTCGTGGAAAAGGCCAAGATCATCAATGCGGAAAATGTCTGCGTCGATGGAGGCGATTCCGCCTATCTGCATTCGGAAAGGATTCGCTATCCGCTGGAACCGGGAAAGCTCTACCTGAGGAGCAAGATCAAGGGGAATCGCTATGGCTGGTATTCGGGCAGCGCGAAGCCCGAATGCTTCAAGACCCTGCACGCCTTTGGCTTGCGGGAAAACCGCCTGTCTGTTCTCGACGCGAGCCGCTTGCGCTTTTTTGCCGAAAGGCTCCGAAAGCCGTTCCAGGACGAAGCCGAAATCTATTTTGACAAAAGATACCTCTACTCTTCCCGCGTCGAAAATCTCTATTTCTTCAAGAACGGCAAGTGGCAGAAGCTCAAGCCCGCGGCCCTTTCGGGAATCGTCGTTGTCGGTGACGTTCCGGATTCGACGATTGTCGTGATCGAAAAGAATTCCTTTCGCGCGCCGGTCACCTTCTCTCCGGTCGATACGGGGCTTTTCTTTGCGACGTACCTGATGCCGGGCATGTATCCGGTGACGTCCGGAACGCGGGTCTCTTGCGGCAAGACTTCCTACCTGAAGCCGATTCGCCTACCCGAAGACACGACCGTCTATCGGATAGAAACGTCGGTGACTGCGGAACGGATCGCGGCGACGCAGAGCCTCTTCGAAACGGAAACGCTTTACGACGCCTTTGTCGAGGACCTGAACAGAACCGAAATCAACCGCGGAACGGCAGGCTTCGATTCGCTCTACCCGAGACCCAAGAATCCTCCGCGGGGAATGTCGAAAACCGATCCGCAGTATGAAGCCTATCTCGCCGCGTTTGACGTTGCCCGCTCCCGCGCCCGGTCCCAGTGGCTGTCCAGGAGGCTTTCGAAAATCCTGGAACTGAACGCGCTGCTGCGTGCGCGCCTGGAAGCCCAGCAGGGGGATACGCTTTCCGTTTCGCTCGTTCCTCGTTCGGTCTTGCAAAGGGATTCGTCCCTTGAACTCGTCTTCCGGGATTCCGCAAGCCGGATCGACGTCAAATGGGTCGGAATCTTTCCGGGAAAGGATTTCGCGCCCGACAGTGCCGGACTCTTTTCGCTTTTCTACGAAAACAGGCCGGTCTGGAAGCATGACGGCTTTCGCGTCAAGAGCCGTCACCAGTACCGCTTTCTGAAGCTGGTCGCCCGTCGCGGCGATTCGACCCTTGTCGGCGAAGGAAAGTTCGTCCTGCCCGGATACATCCTGGTGGAGGACGAAGTCCAGGAATGGCTGATGCCCGCCCCGGTCGAACGGAAGGATTCCGTCAAGGGACCTGCCGCGAAAGCGGAAACGAAGGATTCTGTTTTCGAAGAGGCGAGTCGCGCCTGGGCGAAGATCGATTCGGGAACTTTTCTGTATAAGGGACGTACCGTTCGCCTTTCGCCGTTTGCCATCCGCAAGACCGAAGTGACGGTCGGCGAATATCGCGAAATCATGCAGGATTCGACGCACTTTGAATTTCCCGACAGCTTGAATCCGGTGCACAACGTCAGCTGGGAACAGGCGAACAGGTTCTGCGAAAAAATCGGAGGGCGACTTCCGACGGAAGCGGAATGGGAATTTGCCGCGCGTTCCGGCGGAAACGGAAGCTTTGTCTGGGAAGAAAGGAAAAACGCCCGCCCGTTTGAATTCGCGGTCTTTCGCGCGGAATCTCCGGCGCGTGTCGCTTCGGGAAAGCCCAACGCCTTCGGGCTTTTCGATGTCGCGGGAAACGTCGCCGAGTGGACTCTCGATACCTATTCGCCGCTTTCCTTCTACGTGGAAAGCGAAAATCCGAGCGGGTCGCTCCTCGGTTACGAACGCGTCTTCAAGGGCGGTTCGTGGAAAAGCGCCACCGAAAAGGAACTGGACCTGACCGGGCGCAGTGCGGAAGATCCCCGCTACTGGTCGAACTTCATCGGCTTTCGCTGCGTGATGCCGCGAGAGCGCTAACCCCAAGGAGGGTATCCATGAAGAAGAATTCTGGAATCTTGCAAAAGCTCACGGCGTTTCCCTTTCTCCTGATCTTTCTCGCGTTCCTCTTTCCGCTGGTAAACATTTCTTGTGCCGAAAGGGTCGTGGCAAGTCCGAACGCCTACGAGCTGATTTCCGGCGTGACTCCCGAAACGTTCCTGGAAGGAAAGGAAAGGAAGGCTGTCGAGGAAATGAAGAAGAACGAGCCGCGTCTTTCGGAATTCTTCGAGCAGCCGGTCCAGACGACTGCGGTCATCGTGCCCGTCATTGTCGCGGTCGCCCTGGCCTTTGTCTGCGCCTTTCTGACGCCCGTCGGGTCGCTTGCGATGGCGCTTGCCGCCTTCGTGTCGCTCTGGGTCTTCATCTATAACCTGTCCGTCACCATCCAGACGGAACACTATGACTTTCTCGCGGTGAAACCCGCAGTCGGCGCCTATTGCGTCACCTTTCTGCTGGTCATCGGAATCGCGATGAACCTGGCTGTCATCATCAGGACCGCTCGGGAAAAACGGCAAGATTCAAGAAACAAGGAACAACCATAGAGGACATCCCATGGCCGAAAAATTCGTATTCTACATGAACCGCATGACCAAGACCTATCCTCCCGGAAAAACGGTTCTCAAGGATATCTCTCTCAGTTTCTACTACGGCGCAAAAATCGGAATCATCGGAACGAACGGCAGCGGCAAATCGACGCTTCTCCGCATCATGGCCGGAATCGACAAGGAGTTCCAGGGCGAAGCGTGGATCGAACCGGGGCGCACGGCGGGCTATCTGCCGCAGGAACCGCAGCTCGATCCGAATCTTACCGTCAAGGACAACGTCATGCAGGCCGTCCAGAAAAAGCAGGCGATTCTCGACCGCTACAACGAAATCTCGATGAAGTTCGCGGAGCCGATGGACGAGGACACGATGACGAAGCTCATGGAGGAGCAGGGACGCTTGCAGGACCAGATCGATGCCGAGGACCTGTGGAGCCTGGACCGCAAGATCGAAATCGCGATGGATGCGCTGAACTGTCCTCCGGGAGACTGGCCCGTCACCAATCTTTCGGGCGGGGAAAAGCGCCGTGTCGCCCTCTGCCGCCTGCTTCTCGAAGAGCCGGATCTGCTCTTGCTCGACGAACCGACCAACCACCTGGATGCGGAATCGGTCGCCTGGCTGGAACGTCACCTCCGCGAATACAAGGGCTCCGTGATCCTGGTGACGCACGATCGCTACTTCCTCGACAATGTCACCGGCTGGATCCTGGAAATCGATCGCGGACGCGGCATCCCCTGGCAGGGAAACTATGCCGAATGGCTCGACCAGAAGCTCGAACGCATGAAGAACGAGGAAAAGGGCGAGTCCGATCGGCAAAAGCGTCTCGCGCGCGAACAGGAATGGGTCAAGCAGAGTCCCAAGGCGCGCCAGGCGAAGAACAAGGCTCGCTTGAAGGCTTACGAGGACCTGCTTGCCGAAGACAGCCGCGAACAGGTGAAAGTCGCGCAGATCTATATTCCGAACGGCAAGCGGCTTGGAAACGTCGTGATCCAGGCGGAGCATCTGCGCAAGGCCTACAACGACAAGCTCCTTTTCGACGACCTGTCGTTTACGCTTCCGCGGTCGGGAATCGTCGGCATCATCGGCCCGAACGGCGCCGGCAAATCGACCCTCTTCAAGATCATCACGGGCAAGGAAATGCCGGATGCGGGAACGCTCAAGATAGGCGAAACGGTCGAAATGATCACGATGGAGCAGGGGCGCGAAAGCCTCGACGATTCCAAGACGGTCTTCGAAGCGATTACCGGCGGGAAGGACGAAATCGCGCTCGGCGAACGCAAGATGAACGGGCGCGCCTATTGCGGACTTTTCAACTTTACCGGCGCGGACCAGCAGAAAAAGCTCTCCGTTCT
This sequence comes from Senegalimassilia sp., assembly GCA_963652365.1. Classification (GTDB taxonomy): domain Bacteria; phylum Fibrobacterota; class Fibrobacteria; order Fibrobacterales; family Fibrobacteraceae; genus Hallerella. The sequence continues at coordinate 98,634 of CAVJTH010000003.1, read as the reverse complement.
CTCTGGCGGCGAACGCAACCGCGTGCTGATGGCGAAGAACCTCCAGCATCCGGGAAATCTTCTCTTTCTCGACGAACCGACCAACGACCTGGACATCGAAACGCTCCAGGCCCTGGAACAGGCGATTCTCCGCTTTGCGGGGTGCGCCGTAATCATTTCGCACGACCGCTGGTTCCTCGATCGCGTCGCGACGCACATTCTCGCCTACGAGGGCGATTCGAAAGTCGTCTGGTTCGAAGGAAACTGGAGCGAATACGAAGCGGATTACAGGCGCCGCATGGGCGAAGACGCCGACACGCCGAAACGCTTCAAGTACAAGACGCTGACGCGCGAATAGCTAGAACGCCTGCGACAGGTCGAAGTTGATCCGCTCGAAGGCAAACGCTTCCGGGGAAAATCCCGGAAGTTTCTTTTTGAACGTGTAGTCCAGGCGCAGGGTCAGGAACTGCCATTTGTAGCGGATGCCCGTTCCGAGCGCCGCGCTGCTGTTTCCGGCGTAAAGGCTGTTCTTGTCCGAAACGTGCGTCCAGTCGTAGAATTCGACTAGCTGCCAGTTTTTTGTCGCCTCGAACGGGGAATTGACGCGGAGTTCCACGTTCACGCGGAGATATTGCGGCGTGAGGCCCGTGTTGATGACTTCTTCTCCGCTTTCGTCAAGGCTCGTGTAGCTAGGATAGATGCTCCGGAAGTGGTAGCCGCGTACCGTTCTGGAGCCTCCCTGGTAGAAGATCCGGGCGTCGTCTTCCATCGCCTGGTTGAAGAACTTGCCAAAGCTGATGTTCGCGGCGGAGAGGAACGGTCCAAAGAGCGGCAGGTAGCCGGTGCTCGAAAGCTCGCCGTAGGTGTAGGGATTGCCGCTCATTTCCGGATCCCGGATGCTTCCGGTAAAGTTCATTCCCCAGCCGACTTTTGGCGCAAAGCGGAGCCCCTTGGTCGGATTGAAGTAGTCGTTGGAATAGTCGAACGTCAGCGCCGTTTCGCCCTTGACCTTGAACAGCTTGGATTCGTTCTTCTGCACGAATCGCGTATCGAGGGAGGCTCGAAAGCGGATGTTGCTCGAAATGCCGAACGTGAGATCTCCGCGATTGATGACTTCCGTCCGTTCTTCGAGGCTGTCCGGGTAGGCGGGCGGGGAAGTCTTTTCGTGATTGAAGCTGATGTGGTCGTCGAAACGGATCGCCGTGGGGATAAAGCTGAAGCGCGTACCGAAGAGTAGCGGGTTTGCGTAGCCGAGCGTGAGTTCCTGCTTGTTCTGCGCCACGAGAATGCTCGCCGATCCCTCGTGAAAGTGCCCCAGGAAGTTCTTGTGCTTGAACATCGCGGAGGCACCGAACCCATAGACTTCTTCAAAGAACACGGAGTAGCGGGTCTCTCCGGGCATCCGTTCGACCGCGTGAAAGCGCACGTCCGAAAGACCGTCTTCCCGGGGAAAGTCTTCCAGGTGGACGGACGTGAAAATCTGCGTGGAAAGAAGCTTCGAACGAAACGACGTGTATGTCTTTCCGTTGATGACTTCTCCCTTGGGAATTCTCCACAGCCGATTGATCCATGCCGTGTCGGAAAGGCCTTCCTGGTCGTTCGTATCGAGCTTCGCGATCTGCGCGGGCTTCTTCGTCTCGCTCGAAAAGTCTCCCATGCGAACGCGCGTTCCCGGTTCGACGTAGATTTCCACATTGACCAGGTGGTTCAGCGTGTCGAGATATTCCAGGTAGTCCGCCCGCACATGCAGGTAGCCGTATTCCCGGTAGAGAATTTGAATCTGCTGGACATCGTCGGCGACGACTGTCGGGTCGTAGGCCGCGCCGCTTTTAAAGCGAATGCCCTTCAGCGTGACGCTGTCCGCTTCGGTATCCCGATCGATTTTCATTTCGCTAAACCTGTACGGAACGCCTTCGTCGATTCGAAACCGGTAGAGCGTGTAGGGAAGGGAATCCGATGGGTCGGTATGGTTCCGCAGAACTTCCATGGACGACGCGAAGCTGAAGTAGCCGTCGGAATAGTAGAGAAGTTCCAGGTTTGTCCTGGCGATTCGCATCAGAAAGTCCTGCCGCGTCGTATCGACGATTCCGAATTCTTCCGGAATGTCGAGCTGCAGCGCGAGCTGCTCGTCCGAATAGAGGCTGTTCCCGATAAACGAAACCTTCCAGCGGTTTTTCGTTTCGACCGAATCGGCGGTTTCCGCGGCGTGGAGAAATCCGAGGCAGAAAAGAATCGCGAAAAGAATCCGGCGAAAGATCATTTCTTCTCCTTTTCCCTGGGGGCGAGCGCCTTGCACTTGCCGATTCCGAACAGGCACGGCGACCAGAACTTGTAGCTGTAATTGAAACCGATGTTCTTTTCGAGGCGGCTTTCGTCTTCGTCCGTCGCGGTGATGTAGTTCTTGGAGACAAGGCTTGCGCCAAAGTCGAGCTGTGGACTGTAATGCTCCGGATTTTTCGTCTTGTCCTCTTCGGAAAATGCCGGGATGACGTAGGAAATGCCCGCTTCGATCGCATGGTCGTAAGTCGGCGTTTCGCTCTGGTCCTGCTTGTATCCGAAGACAAGGCTCAGGTCCTTCACCCAGCGATCCAGGGAAATGGGAATCAGCAGGTAGCTCGAATCCTTTTCGGCGACGGATTCCTCGTTGAACAGCTTGAACTTCATGTCGATGTCCCCGACGTATTCGCCGCCGAGCGTACGGTTCGCCGTGCTGGTCAGAACGCTTCCGATGAGCTTTCCCGCCACCTTGTTCCTGTCGATCGTGGAACTTTCCTCTTCCGAGATGCATCCCAGGAGAACGCTGTAATAGAGGGACGCCGGGGAATCGTCAACGCCGCAGTTTGCGCTGGGCATCGGCTTCGGGGCGATGACGGAACCCAGAATGTCGAGATGGACCGGGCATGTCTCGTCGTTGTCGCGGTGGTTGCTTGTCTTGCAGTAGGGAAGGTTCTGTACGCTCGAAATGTTGATGCTTCCGCGGTTCCAGGGAACGTCCTGGAAGGAAATGGCGAGCGATTCCAGGTCGAACTGGAACATGTCCTTGAGGCCGATGGAACCGTTTCCCGAATTGTTGATGTCTCCGCGGAGAAGCGGATGATCGGATGTCCCGAGCACCCAGAGGTCAATCGTCAGGGGAATGCTCGCGAGGTTCGTCTCGATGGCGACCGTGTCGCGACCCGAATCGCCGATGTGAACGGCGAGATTCAGCGGTCTCGACTTTGCCGCCGTTTTCTTGACGACCGGCTTTGCGCGACGAATCTTGGTGAAGAACCCGGAAAGCGTCGCCGAGATCTTGCTTAGGCTTCCGAAGCCGATATCGACCGAAAACTCGTTCCGGTAGAGCGCGCGGTCCAGGAAAAAGTTCCCTTCGAGCGTCGGATTCAGGAAATTGCCGTTTTCCGCATGGGGCAGGTGCAAGATGGCCTTTCCCCGCGCCGAAGCGTCCGCGTTTCCCCATTCCGGCTTGTCGAGCCTGTACGAAACCCTGTCGATGTCCAGGGAAAGGGTGAATTCCTTTTCGGAATCGTCGAGACTTCCGCGCATGTCGCCTATCTGGATTTGGTGAATCTGGTCCCACGCCAGGGAGAATCTTTCCGTCCCGATGGAAACCTTGCCGAGCTTCTTTTCTTTCAGGTTGTAGCTTGCGCGTCCCTCGATGTGCTCCCCGAGGCTGTTGGAAAGCCTTGCCGAAGAGATGTCGAAAAGTCCGTCGCGAAACGTTCCGTTGAACGAAACGGGCAAGAGGGGAAATCCGCGCTTGGTGTCGATCGCCGTGGAATCGGAATGGAACGAAAGTTCCAGGCCGTCTAGCGGGCTTTTGAGGTCTCCGCTCGCATCGGCCTTGAAATCGGTGTAGATGACTTCGCCGAGTCCGCCAGGAAGAAGCCACGAACCGGAAAGTTGCGCCTTTCCCCGCCATTTCATCGTCGAATCGATATCGCCGTCGAGCCATGCCGTTCCGCCGACCGGTGTGGTAAAGTAGGCAAAGATGTGGTGCTCGGGTTCCAGAAGCCCGTTGACGTCGATTTGCAGGTCTCCGTTCCAGGCTCTTTCGCCGGCGTGGATGTTTCCCGAAATCTGCATCCTTTCCTTTTCGGCAAAGACGTCCAGCTTGGGAATCGAAAGGCTTTCCTTCGAAACGTTCTTGAGCGAGAGATCCGAAAACTGGAGCGACCCCTGCAACCCGATTCCTTTCCGGTATGTGACATTGCCGCTGAAGATTCCGCTTGCCAGCGGAGATTTCTGGTAGGGCGAAAGCAGAAGCGGAATGTCGAACCTGTCCGTGGAAGCCCACGCATCGACGAGCTGCAGGGAGGCGTAGCGCGTTCCGCTCGAATCGTAGAGAACGTTCGCCGTGCCTTCGAGTTCGATCGCGTTCGTTCCCGTGGTGATGATTGCGCTGTCGAGCGAAATGCTGTCCTTCGTGTTGTGCGCCCGAAATTTTCCGTGCAAGGGAATCTGGGCGATTTCCGTCGTGATTTCCGCATCCAGGTTTCCGAAATGTTCTTCGAAGTTCTGGGTCATCGTTCCGGTCACGATGCCGTCGATGCCTTTCAAGATTGTGGTGTCGGCGAATGGAATGTGCGAAAGGCGCACCCGGTGTGCCTTGCCCGATATGGCGGGATCGAAGGTGACGAAGGCTTCGGCGAAACCGAGATCCGACTGGAAGACTTTCCACGAGGTGTGCGGGATGGAATCGTTCCACTTGACGTCTCCCGTAAAGGTGAAGCTCTCCCTGGGCGTCCGAATGAATCCGTTCGTGAAGTCGATGCCGTTCTGGTCGAGCGCAAGCGAGGTGAAGAGGGAGTCCGCGGTCATCAGATACGCGTATTCGACCGGCGCAATGGAAACGTCGGCGAACATTTTCCCGTCGTGAAACGATCCCTTGACCTGCGGCCGCGTGTTGAAGCGCAGAAAGTCGTCGCTCCAGCGAACGGCCCAAGGCTCGTCCCGTGCGATATCCCCCGTAAAGTCTATCCGAAACTTCCTTAAGTCCGAAAGCCCGAAAAGCTTCGCGCGGACGACGGAGCCCGCTTTCGTGGTCGCTACGGCCTGGAGCTTTCCCGGGGAATCCTTTTCGGCGTGGAGGGTCAGATCGAGCGGCTGCATTTCCGGACCGAACAGCGCTTCGATGTTCTTGACTGTCGCGTCGATTTTTCCGTCGAGTTTCCTGTCTATCTGTCCGCGGAGGGTGATGCTCTCGCCGGGCTTCTTGCCGGAAAACTTCCCGTCAAGGCGAAAGACCATTCTTTCGTCGCTTTCGAGACGAATGTCCGCGGCGAGCGCGGGAAGTGGCCAGAATGCGCCGATGTCTGCCCGGAGCCTCGTCCTGTGCGAAAACTTTCCTTGCCCCGTTTCGACTGCGAAGGTGGCGCTTGCCCGAACGTTCTTGAGCGAGACGGAGTCTGGAATCTTTCCCCTGTCCCATTTTCTGGGATTCCTGACAAGGACGTTGACGTTGCCCGATAGGTTCCCGAGATCTTTTCGCGAGGCGGAAATGTGGAAGGCGGCGCTATCCCGGTCTTCGGACAGGAACGTTCCGTTCGCCTGGATGTCTTCTCCCTTGAAGGCGATTGTCGTCCTTGCCGAAACCGTCCGCGCGAGATAGTCTCCCCGGGCGTTTTCGATGAACAGTTCCGCGGCCTCGTTTCCCTTGGTGCTTACCCGCAGGGAATCCGCGGACCATGAGCCGACGCCGGCGACGCTCGTTCGAAACCGAGCCATCCTCACCCGCAGATCGAGCGGAATCCGGAAATCCGGAATGGCGACGGGGGACGTGTCTTTTTCGGACCTGGGAAACGCGCCGGGATCGATCCTTGCCTCTGCGGAATCCATGTCGATGTGGACAAAGTCCTCTTCGGGAGAAAACAGGAAATGGACGTTGACTTTCGGGGCGTTCAGCGAAACGTCAAAGCCCGAGCCCCGGACGGCGACGGAATCCCAGCTCCGGGAAAGCAGCCCGCTTCTTGAATGCCCGTAAAAGGCGACGCGCACCGGCCCGTAATCGTGGGAAGAATTCAGGTAGTTGTCCAGGAAACGGTTCGCAAACCAGGCGCAAGCCAAGAGGCAGCCTACGAACGCGGCGAAAATGCCGCCGGCGACAGCGGGCCTTAACCGTTTCACAGGTTGCAATATAGCTAGAAAACTTATATATTGAAAGCGTATGTGCTGCATTCAAACCATTCGCCTGGACTTTTATTCCGATGCGGATTTTTTCCCCGTTCTCGAAAAATCCGTTTCCGACTTTGGCCGCGCGCTTTCCCTGTCCGAAGAGACCGTGCGGATCCTCGGTCGGGAAGCGAAGTCGCTCTTCGGGCATGGCCTGGACGCTCTCGACGATTCGACACTTCGCGTGGAACTGGGACTGGCGGACGGTCGCCTGTTCCTTTCCGCTTGCGATTCCAGGGAAAAACGACTTTTCACGAGGAACATTCCCTTCGCATGAATGACGTTTCCGTTCATCCGTATCCCGAAGAACCCGGTGTCGCAAGGGTCAGGCTTTGCGGGGATATCGGACTCGACATGATTCCGCAGATTTCCGCGCTTTCGGAATGGTTCGAAAAGCAAGGCATCCTGCATTTTGCGGTCGATCTTTCCGAGGTCAATTTTTTGAGTTCGCCGGCTGTCGGGGCCCTGATGGGGCTGCGCTCGCGGGTTGTCGGACGTTCCGGCAGCGTTTCCCTCTTTGCCGCAAGTCCCGAGCTTTCCGAAAAGCTCTCCCTGATGGGAGTCCATCTCGCGATTCCGGTATTTCGGGACGAAAAATCGTTCCTGGACTATTTTCACTGGGAATTTCGGGGCGCCTTCCGGAATCTTTCCCTTCTGCTTCCGGCCAGCGCGTCTTTCGTTCCGCCGACGCGAAGGCTTGTCGTCGGGATTCTCCGCAGCAAGGGATTTTCGGAGCGGGAAGCCTTTATCCTCGAATCCATTGTCGATGAACTGGCGAACAACGCGATCGAACATGGGCGCCCCCCCGACAACGTCTTTCGCCTGGAACTGAAATTCAGCAAGTCGAAAACGGTTCTTTCCGTGCGGAACAGCCTGCGGGAACTTTCGGAAGACGAGCGGAAGGCGCTCGAAGAAAAATACGCCCATCCGAAGATGACTCCGGGTTCCCTGAGAGGCCGGGGGATCGTGCTGGTAAAAAGGCTATCTTCGCAAATGACGTTTCGCGTCGAACCGCGCGAGATCTTTGTCGAGGTGACGAGACTACGAGAGGAAACATGAACGAAAATCAGGAACTGCTGACCATCGAAAATATCGAGAACCATCCCGCGGCAAGGCTCTTGCGCTTTGTGGGAGACTTGGATTCGACCAATGCGGAAGCGACTTCCGGTCGAATGCTCGAACTTCTTGGACAAGGCGTGACGACGATTGTCGCGGACTTTTCCCGCTTGCGCTACATCAACAGCACGGGACTTGGCGCACTGCTCTTCGTGAACAAGAAGTTCAAGGAAACGGGCGGAGTTCTCAAGGTGGCGAACGTGAACGAAAACGTTCTCGAAATCATCGAAATCATCGGGGCCGACCAGCTTCTCGAAATCCACAGGACGCTTGACGAGGCGCTGGCATCCATCCGCTAGACAAATGAAATGGAGATTCTTGGCATGAAACCTGCAAAAGCCGCAACCGCTCTCGCCCTTTCCCTCCTCGCGCTTGCCGGATGCTCTTCCGAGAGGAAGACGTCGGACGTCCTGGTGGCGACCGTGGGAGAGGAAAAAATCTACGCTTCCGACATCGACTTTCTGAAAAGGACGTCTTCCGCCTACGCGAAGCCCGGAAAGGAAAGGGACGCTCTCGAAAACATCATCGAATCCCGCGTGATCTTCCAGGAGGCGAAACGGGTCGCTAGCGGGGATAGCGCGAAAATTCGCGCGCGTCTGGACGCCTTGCGCGAACGCTTTCTCGCGCGCATCTACGACAATTTCTACCTGGGAGACAACCTGGGCCATACGGACGCGGAACTCGGGAAGCATTTCGACCGGAACCGCGAACGCTTTGCGGCGGATTCCTGCGAACGTTTCGAAGCGTGCCGCGCGTCTGTCGCCGAGAGCCTCTATCTCGAAGAGAACGCGGACTCGCTCGCCCGATTCGTCGCGCGAAAGGTCGAGGAAATGCAGAAGGTTTCCGTAGAAATCGCCTACGCGGAAGCGACCGATTCTCTCGATGCATCCAGGATCAAGTCCTCCCTTGCGAATGGCGCGGATCTTTCGAAAGCGAAGAAGGTCCAGTTCGATTCGAAATCCGCGAGCGGGCTCTGGGCGAATGCCGATATCCGGGAATCCCTGTTCGGAAAGTCCCCGGTTCCTGTCGGGAGCGTCCATTCGGCGACCGTCGATTCGAAGACCGTCGTCTGGAAGCTATTGCTTCGCCGCGAAGGGGAGAAGTTTCCCGAGGCCGGTCGCGATTCCATCCTGAAAGCCCGCTTCGTCGCGGAATATCGGGACCATGCGGCAAACGGCACGGACAGCCTCTTGCGCGAACGGTATCGCTTCCGCCTGGAGCGCCCCGTCTATCCCGAGGTGCAGAAGTATTACGCGGAACATGCGGACGAGTTTAACGGAGCTCCGCTCGACAGCGTGTCCGGACAGATCGAACGAAAGCTTTCGTCCGGCGGCGATCTTCCGCTCGATTCGAACCAGGTCCTCGCGACCCTTGGCGGGGAACCTTTTATCCGGGAAAGCGACGCGAAGGCGCTTCTCGAAGAAATGCCGCGGAACATTCGGATGCGGTATCCGCGCTCCCGTCGCGTGCTGATGCTTGCCGGGTGGAAACTCCGGGCGAAGGCTATGGCGAACCTCGAAGGCGACATCCTGTTCGAAAAGGTCCGCAAGGACGCCGAAATGTCCTTTTACCGGGATGCCTTTGCCAGGGAGCTTTCGAAGAACGGCTTCTTTGCGCCGAAAGATACGCTCCGGAGCCTCTTTGCGCGTCTTGGCGAAAGGCTTTTCCCGCAAGTTCCGTTCGAAAGGATCAGTGGCGAGCTCGGAATTTTCGCCCTGACACCGGATCGGGAGTTCCTTTTCGAGTATTACCGGAACCAGGAACGCTACGCGAAGACATCCGACTTGGATTCCATCAAGGTGCTTGTGTTCAGGAACTCGCTGGGAGAATTTTCGAGCGATTGGTTTGAACGCTATCGCAAGACGCTTTACCGGAAATACCCGGTGACCGTATATGATTCCGCCTATCTGCCACGGGAGGATCTCTTTTCCGTCCAGGATCTCGAAGCGCGTGCCGATTCCTTTTACACGGCGAGAGAACTGGCCGGCGCGCACTTGACATGGAACAGGATTCGCGCACTTTCCGCCGAAAACGATTCCCTTTTTGCACGGGCGGTCTATGAACTTGCGCGGATCGACGGCGAACGGGAAAAATACGAGGCGGCAAGCGGCGAGTTCGCGGCCTACTACGCGATATGGCCCGCCTCTTCCGATGCGGAGAAGGCTCTCTTCAATCGGGCGTTCATCCTGCACGAGAACTTGAAGCGGGACACTCTCGCGCTTTCCCTTTTCGAGGAATTCCAGGAAAAGTTCCCGAAAAGCGATCTCCACGAATCCGTGGATTGGCTTATCCGGGACATTCGAAGCGGCGGAAAGCTCGCCGAAGAGCTTCTCGAAAAAATTTCGAAGCAGGAAGAAAATGCGAATTGACGATTTAACTATATTAAGTCCAACTTTCAAGGTGGTAACCATATGGAAATGACTTTTGCCATGATCAAGCCCAACGGTGTCGCATCCGGCCTTGTCGGACGCATCCTGGACCGTTACGTAAGCGCGCGTCTTGCCGTCGTCGGACTCAAGATGCACCAGATGACTTCGGAAGAGGCGCGAGGCTTTTATGCCGAGCACGTGAACAAGGCGTTCTTTCCGGAACTCGAAGCCTACATGACGAAAGGCCCGTCGGTGATGATAGCCCTTGCCGGCGAAAACGCTGTCGCGAAGGTCCGCGCCATCAACGGGGCGACCAATCCGGAAAAGGCGGAACCGGGAACGCTTCGCTACGATTTCGCTCCGTCGATGACGGAAAACGTCGTCCACAGCTCCGACAGTCCCGCAAGCGCGGAACGCGAGGTCTCCTTCTGGTTCGGAAAGGAAGACCTTTACGCCTATGACGCCGTTTCCCAGAAGGCCTGCAAGGTCCTGGGCTAAGTTCTTTTACAAATCACAATCAAGGAGACAAAAACCTCATGCAATGGATCATCAGATATCTGACTTCCTCGATAGGCAAGAAGCAGATTATGGGTTGTACGGGTGCCTGCCTTGCGCTCTTCATCCTAGGGCACATGGTCGGAAACCTGCAACTGATCAACCTGGACCAGTCCGTCGCGCAGGCGCACTACAACGCCTACACGCAGCTTCTCACGGGAATGAAGCCCATCATCTACTTCGTGGAAATCGGCCTTGTCGCCCTTTTCTTCATCCACGTGTTCTTGGCCGCAAAGCTGAAGATCGAGAACCGCAAGGCGCGCGGTCCGGAATCCTACGAAGTGAACGCCCGGAAGGGAAAGAAGACCTTCGCGAGCTTCACGATGATCTGGTCCGGCATCTTCGTGCTCGGCTTTGTCATCCAGCACCTGATGGTCCTGAAGTTCGGCGTTCATTACCTCTACGAAAACGAATCCGGCGAAATCATCCGCGACATGTGGCTCACGACGATCGACATGTTCGCCAATCCGTTCTGGACCGTCTTCTATCTCGTCAGCATGTTCGTCATCGGGATGCACCTGTTCCACGCCATCGCGTCCGCTTTCCAGACGCTTGGAATCGCTCACCAGAAGTGGACTCCGATTATCGAGTTCGTCGGTGTCGTCTATAGCGTTGTCGTCGCTCTGGGCTTTGCCTTCGAAGCGGGATTCAGCTGCTACATCGCTCACCAGGATGGAACGGAAGCCCTTCGGAACGTTTCGCACCAGAAGCAGCAGATTCTGGAACAGAAGAAGCAGGTCGAGGAAAACGCCGCCAAGGAGAAGAAAATATCCTTTGCCGTTTCCGCAGATGAATTTCAAGTTTCCTACATCGTAGAAGGAGATCGCTAATATGCAACTGGATGCACACATTCCCGGTGGAAACATCTCCGAAAAGTGGACGCGCCACAAGTTCGAACTGAAGCTCGTGAACCCGACGAACAAGCGCAAGTTCAAGGTCATCGTCGTGGGAACGGGTCTTGCCGGCGCAAGCGCCGCGGCGTCTCTCGGCGAACTGGGCTACAATGTCCAGGCCTTCTGCTACCAGGATTCTCCGCGTCGCGCCCATTCGATCGCTGCCCAGGGCGGCATCAACGCGGCCAAGAACTACACGAACGACGGCGACTCCATCTACCGTCTCTTCTACGATACGGTCAAGGGCGGAGACTTCCGCGCTCGCGAAGCGAACGTTCACCGTTTGGCCGAAAACTCCAACTGCATCATCGACCAGTGCGTGGCGCAGGGCGTTCCGTTCGGACGCGACTACGGTGGACTTCTCGCGAACCGTTCGTTTGGCGGAACGCAGGTCTCGCGTACGTTCTACGCGCGTGGACAGACCGGTCAGCAGCTCTTGCTCGGCGCCTACCAGGCCCTGATGCGCCAGGTGGCGAAGGGAACCGTCAAGCTCTTCCCGCGGCGCGACATGCAGGATCTGGTCGTGATCGACGGCAAGGCGCGCGGCATCGTTGTCCGGAACCTGATTACCGGTGCGCTCGAAAGCTACGAAGCGGACGCTGTCTGCCTGGCGACGGGTGGCTATGGCAACGTCTTCTATCTTTCGACGAACGCGAAGGGCTGCAACGTCAGCCCGGCATGGCAAGCCTACAAGAAGGGCGCGCTCTTTGCGAACCCCTGCTATACGCAGATTCACCCGACGTGCATTCCGGTCACGGGCGATCACCAGTCGAAGCTCACCCTCATGAGCGAATCGCTCCGCAATGACGGACGCATCTGGGTGCCGAAAAAGATCGGCGATACGCGTCCGGCAAACGAAATTCCGGAAAGCGAACGCTACTACTACCTGGAAGAACGCTATCCGTCGTTCGGAAACCTCGTCCCGCGTGACGTGGCGAGTCGCAACGCGAAGATGGTCTGCGACAAGGGAATGGGTGTCGGCTCGACGAAGCGCGCCGTCTATCTGGACTTTGCCGACGCCATCCAGCGGATGGGTGTCGCGGGCGTCTCTGCCAAATACGGCAACCTCTTCCAGATGTACGAGAAGATTACGGACGAAGATCCGTACAAGGTGCCGATGCGCATCTACCCGGCGTCTCACTATACGATGGGCGGTCTCTGGGTCGATTACAACCTGATGAGTACGATTCCGGGCTGCTTTGTGCTCGGCGAGGCGAACTTCTCCGACCACGGCGCAAACCGTCTCGGCGCTTCGGCCCTGATGCAGGGACTTTCCGACGGCTACTTTGTCATTCCCTACACCATCGGCGGATACTTTGCTGGCACGAAGCTCGAAAAGGTCAGCGCGTCCGACCCGGCGTTCAAGGAAGCGGAATCGCAGATCATGGAACGCCTGAACAGGATTCTGAACATCCACGGCAAGAAGAACGTTTCCGAAATCCATCGCGAACTGGGCCATGTGATGTGGGAATACGTGGGCATGGGCCGCAACAAGGAAGGTCTCGAAACCGCTCTCAAGCGCATCCCGGAAATCCGCGCGGAATTCTGGGAAAACGCGAACGTTCTCGGTGCGGAAGGCGACTTCAACCAGAACCTGGAAAACGCGAACCATGTCGCGGACTTCCTGGAGTTTGCGGAACTTCTCGCCCGCGACGCCTTGCATCGCGAGGAATCCTGCGGTGGACACTTCCGCGAGGAACACCAGACTGCCGAAGGCGAAGCGCTTCGCGACGACGAAAACTTCTGCTATGTCGGCGCCTGGGAATACAAGGGCGAAGGCCAGGTTCCGGAACTTTCCAAGGAACCTCTCACATTTGAAAATGTTCACCTCGTGACGCGGAGCTACAAATAATGAGCGACAATATGCATTTGACTCTCAAGATTTGGCGTCAGAAGGACGCCAAGACCAAAGGCCAGTTCGAAACGATCCAGATTGACGGCATTTCCCCGGACATGTCTTTCCTGGAAATGCTCGACATCGTGAACGATCGCGAAATGAAGCAGGGAAAGGAAGGCTTTGCCTTCGACCACGACTGCCGCGAAGGAATTTGCGGAATGTGCTCCCTGGTCATCAACGGAATGCCGCACGGTCCTGACCACGCGGTGACCACCTGCCAGCTTCACATGCGCAAGTTCAAGGACGGCGACACGATCGTCATCGAACCGTGGCGCGCTTCCGCTTTCCCGGTCATCAAGGATTGCGTCGTGAACCGCAGCGCGTTCGACCGCATCATCCAGGCGGGCGGATTCGTGAGCGTGAACACGGGCGCAGCTCCGGAAGCGGCTTCGATTCCCGTTCCGAAGGATCAGGCGGACAGGGCATTTGACGCTGCCGCCTGCATCGGTTGCGGAGCCTGCGTCGCCGCTTGTAAGAACTCCTCCGCGATGCTCTTTGTCTCGGCGAAGGTCAGCCACCTTTCTTACTTGCCGCAAGGCAAGGTCGAAGCGAAGAAGCGCGTTCTCGCGATGGTCGCCCAGATGGACAAGGAAGGTTTCGGCAACTGCACGAACCTTTACGAATGCCAGGCGGCCTGCCCGAAGGGAATCACCGTGGATTACATCGCCAAGATGAACCGCGAATACCTCGGAGCGACCGTTTCCTACGCCGAAAAGGTTTACGGCAAGGACATGTAGTCGAAGTCCTTGGACTCAGGAAACTCTCGGAACCTTCCGGGAGTTTTTTTTTTGCGAGCGAAATTTCGCATTCATCGAAAAAGACGCCTGCCGAAAGGGCAGGCGTCTTTTCTGCGTAAAACGCGAAAGTCCGACTAGAGGCTATCGATGATCCGGTTGAATCTTTCGACAGGCCGCATCCATTTTTCGAGAAGTTCGGGACGCATGGCGTAGTAGCCTCCGACATCGACCGGGACACCCTGGGCCTTGGCCAGTGCCTGTACAATGTCCTGTTCGCCTTCTCCGAGAGCCTTGGCGACGGGAGCGAAGCGCGCCGCGATTTCCGGATTTTCCTGTTGCGCGGCGAGCTCTTCGGCCCAGTAAAGCGCAAGGTAGAAGTGGGAACCGCGGTTGTCGAGTCCGCCGAGCTTTCGTTCCGGCGTGCGGTTGTTGTCGAGAATCCTTTCGTTCGCCTTGTCGAGGGCTTCGGCGAGAACCTTGGCCTTCTTGTTTCCGTCCGGATTTTCGCTTGTCGGAAGGGCAGCCTGTTCGAGCGAGGCGGCCAGGGCGAAGTATTCGCCGAGGGAATCCCAGCGCAGGTAGTTTTCCGAAAGGAACTGCTGGACTTGCTTGGGAGCGCTTCCGCCGGCGCCCGTTTCAAAGAGTCCGCCTCCGGCCATGAGCGGCACGATGGAGAGCATCTTCGCGGAGGTTCCGACTTCGAGAATCGGGAACAGGTCGGTCAGATAGTCGCGCATGACGTTTCCTGTCACCGCGATCGTGTCGAGTCCCTTCTTGGCGCGCGCGAGGGTTTCCAGGATGGCGTCGGTCGGGGACTTTATCTGGATGTCGAGACCGGTCAGGTCGTATTCCGAAAGGTAGGCGGAAACCTTTTTCTGGATTTCGCGGTCGTGAGCGCGGTTCGGGTCGAGCCAGAAGATGGCGGGCATTCCCGAAAGCCTTGCGCGGTTCACGGCGAGCTTTACCCAGTCGCGAATCGGGGCATCTTTCGCCTGGCACATCCGGTAGATGTCTCCGGCTTCGACTTCTTCGGAGAGGAGAACCTTGCCGCGGGAATCGATCGCCCGGATAACGCCCTTGCCCTCGGCGATAAAGGTCTTGTCGTGGCTGCCGTATTCTTCGGCGCCTTGCGCCATCAGACCGACGTTCGGGACGGTTCCCATCGTGCGGGGGTCGAACGCTCCGTTCTGCTTGAGAAATTCGATGGTCATTCGGTAGATTCCCGCGTAGCATCTGTCGGGAATGACCGCCTTGACTTCTTCGAGCTTGCCGTCCTTGTTCCACATGCAGCCCGAATTGCGGATCATGGCGGGCATGGAGGCGTCGATGATGACGTCGCTTGGAACATGGAGGTTCGTGATGCCCTTTGTCGAATCGACCATCGCAAGGTCCGGTCCCTTTTCCAGGCAACAGTCGATCGCCTTTCGAATTTCCGCTTCCTTCGGGTTTCCGGCGATGCGCTTGTAGAGATCGCCCAGTCCGTTGTTCGCGTCGATTCCGAGCTCGCGGAAAACATCCGCGTATTTTTCGAAGACGTCTTTCAGGAACACGCGGACGAATGCGCCGAACATCACCGGGTCCGAGACCTTCATCATCGTCGCCTTGAGATGCACGGAAAAGAGCACGCCCTTTTTCCTTGCGTCTTCCATCTGTTCCGCGATGAATCTTTCGAGATCCTTCATGTGCAGGACTGTCGCGTCGAGAACTTCGCCGGCGAGAAGCGGCATCGCCTTGCGGAGAAGCGAAACGTGTCCCGATTCCGAGACGAACTCGATCTGGAACGTGTCATCCTTGGACATCGTGATGGATTTCTCGTTGCCGTAGAAGTCGCCTTCGGTCATGCTCGAAACGTGCGTCTTGACGGATGCGTTCCATGTCCCGTTCGAATGGGGGTGCTTTCGCGCGTAGTTCTTGACCGCATTCGGGGCGCGCCTGTCGGAATTTCCCTGGCGAAGTACCGGGTTTACCGCGGAGCCCTTGACCTTGTCGTATCGTGCGCGAATGTCCTTCTCCTCTTCGGTCGTCGGAGCGTCCGGGTAGTCGGGCAGGGCATAGCCGTTTTTCTGGAGTTCGGCAATCGCGGCCTTGAGTTGCGGAACGGAAGCGGAAATGTTCGGCAGCTTGATGATGTTTGCCGTCGGATCTTGCGTGAGCGCGCCTAGGAAGGCGAGATCGTCCGTGACGGGCTTTCCAAAAAATCGGGTTTCCTGGGGAAGCCTGTCGGCGAATGCGGCGAGAATCCGTGCCGCGAGCGAAATGTTCCTTGTCTCGACATCGAGGCTTGCGGACCTGGCAAAGGCCTGGACGATCGGTAACAGGGATTGAGTCGCGAGAAACGGCGACTCGTCGGTCAGGGTATAGTAAATTTTCTGGTTCATACGTCCGCAAGATAGAAAAAATGCGTTATGCCGAATGTCTGCCTTTTCGATGTTTCCACGCGAGAAGGAGTGCGGAATTCGCGATGACAAGAAAGGATCCTCCGTTGTGGACGAGCGCGCCGACGACAGGTCCGAGCGTTCCTTCGATGGCGAGAACGACCGCGAGGAAGTTCAGCCCCATGGAAAACGCGATGTTAATCCGGATTGTCTTCATCATGCGGCGGGAAAGCGCCATGAGATGGGGAAGTTCGCCGATATCGTCGTTTTCCTGCACGATGTCCGCGGCCTCGATCGCGATGTCGCTTCCGATGCCTCCCATGGCGATTCCGACATTCGCTTGCTTGAGTGCCGGCGCGTCGTTGATTCCGTCGCCGATCATGCAGACCCGCTCCCCGTTCCTCTGGTATGCGGCAATCTGTTCGAGCTTGTCTTCCGAGCGAAATTTCGCATGGATTTCGTCAATGTGGACTTTCTGGGCGATCGTCGCGGCGGCTTCCCTGGAATCCCCGGTGAGAAGAGTCGTGCAAATTCCCTGGGACTTGAGCGTGTCGATAGCTTGTCGGGCGTTTTCCCTGAGCGAGTCCGCAAGGGCGACGAATCCGGCAAGTCGGTCGCCAATCGCGACGTAGATGACTGTCGCTCCGCGTGCAAGATGCCTGGCCGCAAGGGACATTCCCGTGTCTGAAATTTCGATGCCGTTCCTTTTCAGATATTCCGGGGTTCCTGCGCGAACCTCCTTGCCCTCGACGCGCGCCTGGATGCCGTTTCCCGGAAGGATCCGAAAGCTTTCCGCGGAAAGATTCGGGTCGCCGAATTTTTCTCGGTAACATTGGACAATGGCTTTTCCGAGCGGATGTTCCGATCCGTTTTCCGCAGTGGCGCAGATTTCGTACAGGCGGTCTTCTCCGAGATTTTCGTCAAGACTCCTGACCTCGACGACGGAAGGCTTTCCGACCGTGAGCGTTCCCGTCTTGTCGAACGCGATTCGCCTTGTCGCGGAAAGCCGTTCCAGCGCATCGCCGACTCGGACGAGAAAACCGTGGCGCGTGGCGTTTCCGATTGCCGCCATGATCGCGGTCGGGGTCGCCAGCACAAGGGCGCACGGGCAGAACACGACGAGAACCGTTACGGCCCGGATGATTTCCCCGGTAAAGATCCAGGCGAGAAGGGAAGCGGAAAGAGCCGCAACGACAATCCATGTCGCTGCGCGATCCGCAAAGTGGACGATCCTTGCCTTGCCGGCATCGGCGGACTGTACAAGCCTGACCATCCGCTGGATGGAACTGTCCTCGCCAACCTTTGTCGCCTGCATCTCGAACGTTCCGAACCGGTTGATTGTGCCGGAAAATACGTCGTCTCCCGGAGCCTTGTCAACGGGCAGGGATTCTCCGGTTAGAACCGCCTGCTCGATGGATGTCTCTCCGACGAGAATCTTCCCGTCAACGGGAACGGTTTCGCCGGGAAGCACCCGGATCCTGTCGCCTATCCGGACCTCTTTCGCAGGGACATTCCTTTCCCTGCCGTTCGCGATGATTCGGGCCGTTTCGGGCGCGAGGCGTACGAGCTTTTCGATTCCGGCGCGCGCCTTTCTGACCGTGGTTTCTTCGAGGAACGCGCCGAGCTGCATGATGAAGGCGACTTCTCCGGCGGCAAAGTCCTCTCCGATGGCGACCGATGCGACGAGCGCGATGGAAACGAGAACGTCGGCCTTGATGTCAAATCGGGTGACCAGGGCGACTGTCGCGTTCTTGACGATGGGAAGTCCGCACAGGACAATGGAAATCCAGGCGGGATCCAGGGAAAACGCCGAAAAGTCGAGGAAGCTCGCGACGAGCGCGATACCCGAAAGAACGAGCGAGAGCTTTTCGATCTGGGATTCGTGGGAATCCAGAAATGTCCGGATTTTTTTCAAAAGCGTCTTCATAATTCTCCTTGTATATACCTATATGGGTATAGGTATATATAGCTTTTGACCGGACTTTTGGCAAGAACCGAAAAAAAACGGCTAGCGCATGTTGGCGAAACGCTCGACGGCTTTCGTAAAGTTCTGGATGGTCCTGTCGGCGTCTCCGTGTTCGATGCCGTCGCGGACGCAATGCCGGATGTGCCCTTCGAGAACAACCTTGCCGCAGCCGTGAAGCGCGGACTTGGCGGCGTTGATGAGCGACAGGACTTCTTCGCAGGGAACATCCTTGTCGATCATCCGGTCGATTGCCTGAACCTGGCCTAGAATCTTCTTGATTCGACGATGCAGATTTTCCGCATCCATGCATTTTTTCATTTAGGACTCCATACGGATAGGGGTATCCCCATCATAAGTTTTTCGGGATTCCCCGTCAAGAGCCGATGCAAGAAAAGCCCGCGGAACGCGGGCTTTCCGGAACGTTTCGCGAAATTACTCGCTTACTTGCGGATCAGGTCGAGGTCGCGGACTGCGCCCTTGTCCGCGCTCGAAGCCATAGCCGCGTAAGCCTGGAGCGCCTTGGATACGACGCGGTTCCTGTGTTCGGGCTTCCACGCCTTGTCGCCTTTCGCTTCCATTTCCTTGCGGCGTTCGTCGAGTTCCGCGTCGGTGAGTCCGACGTTGATGGTGCGGTTCGGGATGTCTATCTCGATGATGTCGCCTGTGCGGACAAGGCCGATGTTTCCCTTGTTCGCGGCTTCCGGACTTGCGTGGCCGATCGAGAGACCGCTTGTTCCGCCGGAGAAACGCCCGTCGGTGAGCAGCGCGCAGAGCTTGCCTAGGTGACGGCTCTTGAGATAGCTCGTCGGGTAGAGCATTTCCTGCATTCCGGGACCGCCCTTGGGGCCTTCGTAGCGGATGACGACGACGTCGCCCGCCTTGACCTTGTTCCCGAGGATCCCTTCGACCGCTTCTTCCTGGCTTTCGAAGACGATGGCGGGACCCGTGAACTTGAGAATGGATTCATCGACACCCGCGGTCTTCACGATGCAGCCGTCTATCGCGAGGTTTCCGTAGAGAACGGCGAGACCGCCATCCCTGGAATAGGCATGGGCCGCGTCGCGAATGGTTCCGCTTGCGCGATCGAGGTCGAGCGCATCGTAGTGGAAGTCCTGGGAGAACGCGTCGATGCTGAACTTGCGCCCCGGCCCCGCCAGGTAGCGGTTCCTGATTTCCGCGGTCGGGCTTTTTGTCACGTCGTTCGCGTCGATCGCTTCGCCGATTGTCCGGGCGTGGACTGTGTGGCACTTGCGGTGGATGAGTCCCATCCGGTCGAGTTCCGCAAGGATTCCGATGATGCCGCCCGCGCGATTCACGTCTTCGATGTGGATGTCGTGGACCGTCGGAGCGACCTTGCAGATGCAGGGCGTGTCGCGGGAGAGCCTGTCGATGTCCTTCATGGTGAAATCGACGCCTGCTTCCTGGGCGACGGCGAGCAGGTGAAGCACCGTGTTCGAGCTTCCGCCCATGGCGATGTCGAGACGCATGGCGTTTTCGAAGGCTTCCTTCGTCGCGATGGAGCGCGGCAGGACGCTTTCGTCGTCTTCGTCGTAGTAGCGGTGGCAGAGCTCGACGATCCGGCGGCCCGCTTCGACGAAGAGTTTTTTCCGTTCGGCGTTCGTGGCGACGATCGTGCCGTTTCCGGGGAGCGAAAGCCCGATCGCTTCGGTGAGGGAATTCATCGAGTTCGCCGTGAACATGCCGGAACAGCTTCCGCAGGTGGGGCAGGCGTTCGCTTCGATGTCGGCGACTTCCCGGTCGCTAATCGTGTTGTCCGCGGAATCGATCATCGCGTCGATCAGGTCGAGAGAACGGTCGGAGCCGTCCTTTTGCGTGACGTGTCCCGCTTCCATCGGTCCGCCGGAGACGAAGATGGCCGGAATGTTCAGCCGCATGGATGCCATGAGCATTCCCGGGGTCACCTTGTCGCAGTTGCTGATGCAGACGAGCGCGTCGGCCCGGTGCGCGTTCGCCATGTATTCGACGCTGTCCGCGATGAGATCCCTGGAAGGGAGGCTGTAGAGCATTCCGTCGTGTCCCATGGCGATTCCGTCATCGACCGCAATCGTGTTCGTCTCTTTGGGAATGCCGCCCGCTTTCCGGATTTCCTCGGCGACGATTTTTCCGACTTCGCGGAGGTGGACGTGTCCCGGGACGAATTCCGTGAAGCTGTTTACAATGGCGATGACCGGTTTTCCGAAGTCTTCGGGTCTTGTGCCCGTCGCGATCCAGAGAGCGCGCGCTCCTGCCATTTCGCGACCTTCGATGGTCTTTTTGGAACGAAGATCTTTCATCAGTTTACCTCGCAATGATATGTCGAAATAATAGAAAATCGGAACATGGAAAATGGAACGCTTTGATCGTTTTCGCTAAAATTCTTAAATTGACAGCCATGGCAGAAGAAGAACAATCGGAACTCCCGAAAGTCGAATCGAACGAGGATCTCGCGCGCATCGTGCAGGCTCTTGTCTTTGCGTCGCCCGATGTCGTGACGCTTCGAAAGCTGAAGGAAATCATCGGCGACTTTCTGGACGCGAAGACCGTTTCCGAGGCGCTGCGCCTTGCAAACGACAACCTGAACAAGATAGACGCTCCCTTCGAAATCGTGGAACAGGCCGGAGGCTATCGCTTTCGGACGCGAGCCCGGTATTATCCGTGGGTGCGAAAGCTCTTTCCGGACGCGAGCGCGCGGAGGCTTTCCCAGGCGGCTCTCGAAACCCTTGCGATTGTCGCTTACCAGCAGCCGATTACGCGCGCGGCCCTTGAGCAGGTGCGCGGCGTTTCTTGCGACGGTCCGCTGAAGAGCCTTCTCGAAAAAAAGCTGATAGCCCTCGGTGCGCGGGCGGAAACGGTGGGAAACCCCTACACCTACGTGACGACGGACGACTTTCTCAAGTATTTCGGCATCAACAGGATTCCCGAGGACCTTCCGCGTCTCCGCGAATTCCAGGAGCTTTTGAACGCGAACGAAATCGTTCCGAATTACGCGCAGAACGACAGGCCGGGCGCGGCGAATCCGCCCAAATCCGATCCTTCCCAGATTGAACTTTCGATGGGGACCCCATGAGCGCGACCCCTTTGATGCAGCAGTACTACGAAATCAAGGCGCAGAATCCCGATTGCATCCTGTTCTTTCGGATGGGGGATTTTTTCGAACTGTTCGAAAAGGACGCCGAAATCGCGTCGAAGATCCTGGGGCTGACGCTCACCAGCCGGAACAACGGGGCTTCGGGAAACACGCCGCTCTGCGGATTTCCGCACCATGCCTCCGAGCGTTACTTTCCGAAAATGGTCGCTGCCGGCTACAAGGTCGCCGTCTGCGAACAGGTCGAGGATCCGAAGCTCGCGAAGGGAATCGTCAAGCGGGCGATCGTCGAAATCATCAGCGCGGGAACCTCGATGAACGAGGGCATTCTCGACGCGAAGGTGGCGAACTATCTCTGCGCGGTCCTTCCCGGGAAAAGTTCCGTCGCGTTTGCCTTTGCCGACGTGACGACCGGATACTTCGCCGTTTCGGAAGCGCCCTTGCCTAGTTTCGAAAGCGAATTTGCCCGCCGGATGCCCAAGGAAGTCCTTCTTCCCGCCGGAATGGAGCTCCCGAAATCCGTTGCGGACCTGGCGCGCGGGGAATCGGTCCTCGTGACGCGCATCGATGAATCCCGTTACGAACTGAAGAACGCCTCGGAAATCCTTCTTGGGCACTTTAACGCGGCGAGCCTGGAATCGCTCGGTCTGGACGGAATGCCGGAAAAGACCCGGGTCGCTGGCGCGATACTCTGGTATCTCGTCGATCAGAAGAAATCCGAGCTTTCGCATATCACGCACCTGGAACTTCTGGATACCGGCGACTACATGGTGCTCGATCCGGCGACGCTCCGAAACCTCGAACTTGTGCGCCCGCTGAATGCGGACGATGTGCAGAGCACGCTGGTGTCCGTCCTGGACTACACGGTGACGGCGATGGGCGGACGGCGCCTTCGGGAGTGGATATCGCACCCGCTCGTCTCTGTCGGGCGGATCGCGGAACGCTCGGAAGCGGTCGCGGAACTGGTCGCAAGCCCGATCGTTCTCGACGAATTGAAAGCGGCCCTTCGCGAAATTCTCGACATGGAACGCCTGATGGGGCGCGTGGGGAGCGGACGGGCGAACGCGCGCGACCTGTATGGCATGGGACGTTCCCTTTCGAAGGCGGTGAAAGTCGCGGAAGCGCTTGCCGCGCTCAAGTCGCCCGTTTTCCGGTCGCTTGCGGAAACGCTGCTTTCGGCGGAAGGCAGGGGCGAACAGATTCTCCGGATGCTGAACGACGAGCTTCCGTTGACTGTCCGCGAGGGCGGCATGATCCGGGAAGGCGCGGATCCGGAACTCGACCGGATGAATGCGGAAATCAAGGATCGCCGGGAATGGATCGCTTCGCTGGAAACCCGCGAACGGGAACGCCTGGGCGTCAATTCCCTGAAAGTCGGCTACAACCGCGTCTTCGGCTACTACATCGAGGTTTCCAAGGTCCATTCGGACAAGATTCCGCCGGAATATATCCGCAAGCAGACGACGGTGAACGCGGAGCGCTACATCACGCCCGAGATGAAGGAATGCGAAACGATCATTTCCAGCGCGGAGAGCCGGATTCACGACTTCGAATACCGCCTCTTTACGCGGCTTCGCGAATCGGTCAACGCATCCCGGAACGAACTCCAGCAGATAGCTTCCGCCGTTGCGGAAGCGGACGTCTTTTACAGCCTTTCGATGGCTGCCCGACGGCGCGGCTATTCGCGCGCCGAGGTCTTTGACGGAACGGGGATCGAAATCCGCGGCGGATTCCACCCGGTCATTGTCGCTGCGAATCCGGACGTTCCCTTTGTGCCGAACGACGTTTCGCTTTCGCCGGAAGCGGATCGCATGATGCTCATCACGGGGCCGAACATGGCGGGCAAATCGACCTATCTCCGCCAGACGGGACTGATCGTGCTGATGGCGCAAATCGGGTCGTTTGTCCCTGCGGAATTTGCGCGGATCGGGATCGTCGATCGGATCTTTACGCGGGTCGGTGCGAGCGATCGCCTTTCGCGCGGGCTTTCCACGTTCATGGTCGAAATGATCGAAACGGCGAACATCCTCCGGAACGCGACCGCGAGAAGCCTTGTGCTGCTCGACGAAATCGGGCGGGGAACCAGCACGTTCGACGGGCTTTCCATCGCCTGGGCCATTTTCGAGACGCTGCACGACAATCCAAAACGCGCCGCGATGACCTTGTTCGCGACGCACTACCACGAAATGACGACTCTTGCGGATTCGCTTGCCCATGCGGGAAACTACCAGATAGCGGTGAAGGAGGATGGCGAAAAGCTTGTCTTCTTGCACAGGATCGTGCCGGGGGCTTGCGATTCGAGCTATGGAATCCATGTGGCGGAAATGGCGGGGCTTCCGACGGAAGTCGTACGTCGGGCCCGAAAAATTCTCCTTCGCCTGGAAAAGCAGCAAGTCGATCCGAGCGATTCGCGACACCGGCAGAAGCTGATGGAAAAGCCGCAGACCGACATCTTTGCGCCGCCGGACGAGAATCCGCAGCTTTTGCTCGAAGAAATCCGCCGCTTGAAACCGGAAGAGATGACGCCGCTCGAAGCGCTTTCGAAACTTTCGGAACTCAAGGCCTATTACGGAAAGTGACATGGACGATATCGACTTTTCCGCGCTCGAAGACTTTATCTACGAAAACCGCCTGATAGACGACAGGTCCGTACACGGTCTTCGGCACTGGCACCAGGTGGAAGCCAACGGACTTCTGCTTTCGCGCGAGACGCTTGCGGACAGGACCGTCGTTCGGCTCTTTGCGCTCTTTCACGATTCGCGGCGCGTTTCGGACGGCTATGACGAGGAGCATGGAAGGCTGGGGGCGGATTTCGCCCGGAAGCTTGTCGGGAAAAGGTTCGCGCTCGACAAGGCGCGCCTTGAAAAGTTGCTGCACGCATGCGAAAACCATACGACGGAACATTCCAGCGGAGACGCGACGATCGACACGTGCTACGATGCGGACAGGCTAGATCTGGGACGCGTCGGGATAGTGCCCGCTCCGAGGAAAATGGCGACCGCTTTTGGAAAGAGGCTCGCAAGAAGGTTGCAGGACGTTCCGCCGGAAATGCATCGCAAGTGGATTAAAAATTTTATGGAAACGAACTTCGGACATTCCGCGTAAAGGTTCGTTTGTTATCTTTCCCCTGTGCTGAGATTGATTTTACAGTCCTTTATTCCGCTGCTTGCCGCGTTTCCGCTCTTTACGCTGATCGTCGAGTTTCGCGACAGGTTGTGCGTGCGACATCGGATGGCGTGGTTCGTGTTCTCCTGCGTCTTTTTTCTGTGGCACGGAATCGCCGTTCGCTTCATGATGGAGTCGGACCTTGTCCGTCCGCTGGTTTCCCTGGGCGATCTCGCGCTGCTTTTCTTTTTTACCGTTCTCTGGATTCGTGAAGAAAATCGCAAGGGCGAAGAACAGCCGAAGAAGCCGTTTCTCTTGCGCGGAATTCTCGGTCTTGTCCTGTTTGCCGCGGTTCTTGTCTTTTCGACGTATATCGTCCGACCGGCCATCTTTCTCTTGCCCCTGTTTGCCGCGGTCCTGTTCGCGTTCCTTTGCGATAGGCTCTATTCCTCCCGATCGTTCTACCCGAAGCCACGCGTGCATCTGGTCTATGGCTTCTATGCGCTGTCGCTGTGTCTGGTCCTTCCTGTCTTTCGCCTGGTTTTTCTTTTCCAGGTCGCCTATGTCTTCGTTCGGCGGTTGCAGAACTGGATCTTGCGCAAGGACAGGATTGCCGAATCCTACGAGGAAGAACGCCGGGTCAACCACCGGATTGTCGCGAAGATGGGAGAGACGGTCGATGACTTTTCGGACTTGCACGAATCGCTGTCGAATTTTCTTTCGACCCTTTCGGAAGGCATCGAGGCGAAATCCGCCGCCGTCTATATCTGGGACGAAAAGGAGAAGCTTTTCCGCTGCTCGGATCTCCATGGCGTCTTCTTTCCGCTTGTCGCCGGGAACGAAGTGAGCTTTACGCATCTGGAAACCCTGAAAAAAATCGCCTTTTCGCAAACGATCGCCGACAAGAAGAATGTCGTGTGGGAATGCGGGGAAACGCGGACGGGTATCTTCATGCCCTTCGCGAGCCGTGACGAGCGCATCCTTTCCCTGGGAAGCCGCGCGGCGAACATCCGTTCCCTGATTCTCGAACCGCTTTGCTTCGAACAGCGTCTTCTGGGAGTCCTTGTCGTCGAAAACAAGCAGTACGAACGCTACTTCACGGAAATCGACTATTACCTTGTACAGAATTTCGCCCATTACGCGACGATGATTCTCAAGGCGCACGATGCCGCGCTCGAACGGCAGAACCGCGCCCGGACTCAGGCGGAATTGCAGCTGGGATTTCATATCCAGACAGGGCTCTTGCCGCATTCGATCCCCGAGTTTTCGGGAATATCCCTGGCGGGTTCGATGACGCCCGCAAAGGAAATCGGCGGCGACTATTTCGACTTTCTGAATCTTCCGAACGGCAATCTGGGAATCGTCATCGGCGACGTTTCGGGAAAGGGCGTTCCGGCCGGGATGGTCATGACGTCGCTTTACGCGTTTCTCCACGCGGAGTGCCGCTATTTCGCGAACACCTACCGGACGCTTGTGCACGTGAACGCGGATCTGGCGAGCCACATTTCGGAAACGATGTTCGCCTCCCTGCTCTTCTTTGAATGGAATCCCCGGTCGAAGGCTCTGCACTACACGAGCTGCGGACACGAATACATCCTGCACTTCAAGAAGTCGGAAAATCGCCTGGAGACGATACGCAGCGGTGGCATCGCGCTCGGGATGGTTGTGGACAACAGCAAGATCATCCGGGAAAAGTCCCTGCTCGTAAAGCCCGGCGACACGGTCCTGCTCTATACGGACGGCGTGACGGAAGCGGCGAACGAATCGCGCGAGATGTTCGGGCTGGAACGTCTCAAGGCCTTTGTCGAAAAATACGAAGCGCTGTCCGCGGATGCGATACGCCTTGCGCTTCTCGACGAATTGCGGAACTTTGCGCGCGGAGCGCCCCAGGCGGACGACGTCACGATCTTGGTCATGAAGTTCTAGAAAAGCGAGAAGGCTTCCCGTCGGGAAGCCTTCTCGCTTTTGGACTGGCTATTTGGAAAGCGCGTGGAAGAGGGCGAACACCATGCCCGGGCGGAAGTATTTTCCTGCCGTGTATTTGAGCGCGGTGCTGTGGAGAAGCGTAAAGAGCGCCTCTTCGGAAACTTTCGCCTTCTTTGCGAGCGGGCCAAAGCTCTTCTTGAACGTGGCGAGGTTCTTCGAAAGCTTCGGGGATATCCGTCCGTCGGCGAGGAGAGCGCCTTTCTTTCCGAGTTCCGCGACGAGAGCCTTTGCCGCCGAGGTCGAAACGCCGAGCTTGACGAGCGAGTCTTCGTGCAGCTTGCAGGATCCGTTGAATCCTTCCGGCGCGGCGAACGGTACCTTCGCTTCGTCATAGAGGTTCTGGATCATGCTTTCGACGATATCGCGCGCTTCGTCGAGCGACTTGTGGAGGATCATGCCGCTTGCGATGCTGTATTGGATGCCTATCCACACGTCGTGAGCCTGGAAGTTGAACTCGTCGAGCGGGGAACCGTCCTTGTGGACGAGGTTTGCCGCGCCGAGAAGCGGAGAATTCGCCTTGTAGTTCGTGCGGAAGATGCGGTCGAGCGTGCTCTTTCCCTTGGCGTCGTCGGTAATCGGTTCCAGTTCGAGAAGCCGCAGATAGGTGTCCGCGAGCATGGAATCGGCAAAGACGTCGTCGGAATCCAGGGCGATTTTCGCCTGGAACGAGTCGCGGAACGCTTCGGGGCACGAGCCGTAGAGCCATTCCTTCTTGAACTTGCGGAGTTCGAGCTTCGAAAGTTCGATGTCTTCGGGAATTTCGGAGTAGTCGAGCCAGTCGTTCAGTTCGCGGAGCTTTTGCGTGTCCGTGCCGGAGAGGGGAACCTCGTCGGCGAGCGCTTCGACCACCTTGTCGAAATGTTCGAAGTTCACGTCCTTGGCTTCGATGGGCGTCGCGAAGAAGTGGAAGTATCCTTCGTTTTCGTCCCAGAGAGCCGCGTGGAATTCCTTTTCCGCTTCGGAGGCCTTTTTGTTCCAGTCGAGCGCCCGTGCGGAATCCCCGACCAGTTCCGCAATCCTTGCCGCGGCGCGGAGTCCCGCAATCCAGAGGGAACCGCAATAGACCGAGATGCCGTTGGAGGAAAGGTTGTCGAACGTGTCGTCCGTTCCGTGGGTGAGCGGAAAGTTCTCGCCTTCGCCGACCATCTTTTCCAGGTATTCCATGCAGGCATAGACGGCGTCCTTGCAGTATTCGACGATGTTCTTTTCGCCGGTGAACTGGTAATGGCGGAGCACCATCAGGACATATTTCGGCGCGAGATCCTTCCATTCCTTCACGTTGTGCCAGTCGTAGGCGTCGGGCTTTGCGTCGAAGGGGCTTCCGAGGTCGTGGATGACCGCTCCGCATACGGCCCGCGGACCTTCGAGTTTCGCTTCGGGAAGATCCGCAAAGGGATGGTTCACGTATTCGTGGTGACGCCGCGTCTTGGGGTCGTCGGCGAGGATCGCGTCGGCAAAGCGCTTCATCACTTCGCCGTCGAGTCTCGGAAGGAGCGCAAGCAGGGAAAAGCTGCCGTAGAAATAGACGTCGAGCGAATTGAAGAACGGATAGTCGGCGCATTCGCGGACAAGGAATCGGTCGTCCTTGTCCCAGACGCTCGCTTCGGGGATGAAGCTCAGCGTGTTGAGCGCGAGCGAGCGGAAGTTCGCCTGCTTCTTCCTGTCCTTGGGAAAGAGCTTCGCAAGGCTCTTTTCCGGGGCGAGTGCGCGGTAGGATTCGCCGAACGTCCTTTCGAATTCGCCGTCGAAGCCGAGCGCTTCCGAGAGCATCGCCTGGACACGGCCAAACGGTTCCGGGTAGAAGACGGTGTACTTCTTGAGCGATTCCATTCCGTTCAGACGGATATGCGGAAAGTCGAGAACCGTGTTGAACAGGACGCTTGCCTTGGCGCGAGGCTTCAGGCGGACGGTGACGACCAGCGCACCGGCGACGGTTTCGCGCCCGCTATAGACGTTCTTCACGAAGTTTCCGGAAACGCGTCCGCTGTGGAGGGCCCCGGCGAGGACCGACTTCTGGTCGTCGCGGTAGAAGAGCGGCTTGGTCGAAACGTTCACGTCGTCCTTCGGGTTCCAGGTCGCGCTGATTCCCATGCAGCCGTCGAAGTCGCTTTCGGAAAGGGAATGTTCGTTGTAGAATTCGACGCCCTTGACCATTCTGCCGTCGGCGAGCGTCGCGCCAAATTCG
Organism: Senegalimassilia sp.; assembly: GCA_963652365.1. Taxonomy (GTDB): domain Bacteria; phylum Fibrobacterota; class Fibrobacteria; order Fibrobacterales; family Fibrobacteraceae; genus Hallerella. Next base: position 70,218 of record CAVJTH010000003.1, on the reverse strand, counting down.
ACGCCCTTCGGATTCCGCGCCGCGGGAACGAGCACAAAGGAAGAATCCTGGACGCCTTGGCGGTCCTTCGCGACCTGGTAGCCGCAATAGTTTTCCTGCATCTGCACGAGCGTCACTTCGCGGACGTCCTTGGTCGGGTTCACCAGTTCGTAGCGGACCGCGCTCACGGGAAGGCTCGAAATTCGCTCGTTGTTTGGCATCACGTAGCTGTATTGGTAGCGCGTCATCTGGACGCCTTTCGTTCCCTTGAACCGGGTGCGGGAAAGCGGATATTCCGCCGTATATTCCATCTTTTGCGCGTCGTAGCCGTTCTCGCCCAGGAATACGGCATCGTCTCCGAAGGCGGCCGTCAGGGCTCCGTGGCTTTCCGCCTTTTCGCCGAGTTCCCCGTCGAAGAAGTCGATGAGAACGCTGCGGTTGAATTCGGGAGAGGTCGTTTCGCCTGCGTCGATCATTCGTTGCGTGCGCGGGCTGAATTCCGTGTGCCAGCGGAGAAGCGCGTCCCGGTTCGATTCGAAGAACTTTTTGTCGGCGAGAACCTTGGCAATCTTTTTCAGCGCGTCCTTCTCGTTCGTTTCCGTAAAGAGCGCGTTTCCATCCGCGTCCTTCAGCGTGTAGAACTGGTTCTTGCGGGAAAATTCGAAAAAGTTCCGGATTGCGAGCGGGCTGTCCTTTCCGATGACCGATTCGCGGTAGAACATGTTCAGGAGGCGCAAGTCGTCCGGGTTCGTGGCGCGAACCTGAACGCCCGGAATCATGCTGGTCACGGGCGTTGTCCCTGCCGGAGTGACCGTGTAGGTGCTTCCGATGCCGCCGACAGCGATTCCCGTCGTCGCCGGCGTCGTGGAAAGCGGCGTGTACCAGGGCTGGATAAACTCGACGGCGAGCCCCTTTGTCATCAGATCCTTGACCGAGCCTTGCTGCTTGGCGGATTCCAGGTATTTGTCAAAAGTCATGAGGGATTCCTATGGTTGAGATTTTTCCGCATCAAATCTAGAAAGTTATTTTTGCTGTGGAAAACCGGGTTTCCCTGCGGAAAGGAAATGCCGAAACTGGATGCCGGACATCATAGGAAAGGACGCTGGAAATGAAATGGAAACTGCCCGAATTCTTGCGAGATGTGCAGACTCCCGCGGAAGGGGAAAACGCGTTGCGTACAAACTATCCCGGTTGCTGCATTGTCGGCATCGACGAGGTGGGGCGCGGACCGCTCGCGGGTCCCGTTGTCGCGTGTGCGGCTGTTCTGAAAAATCCGGCGGCGGATTCTTCGCTAGACGATTCCAAGAAGCTCTCCCGAAAAAAACGCGAAGCGATGTTCGAAAAGGTCAAGGACGAATGTCTCTGCTATGCGATAGCGAGCGCGAGCGCAAGGGAAATCGATGAAGCGGACATTCTCGATGCGGACTTCCTCGCGATGCGGCGCGCGCTTTCGGCTTTGGGATTTCCCGGACTTTCCGTTTCCGAACCGGAAATTCCGATTGAACGAAAAGGTGCGTTTCCCGCGGGGGCGAAGTTTCTGCTCGCTGTCGATGGGAACCTGAAAATCCGCGGTGTCCCGGAAGAGTGCCAGATCGCGATCGTCCAGGGCGACGGGCGGGTCGCTAGCGTTTCCGCGGCGTCGATTCTCGCGAAGGTTTTCAGGGACCGCTACATGGATGGTCTCGCCGTAAGATATCCGGGTTATGGATTCGAAAGGAACGCGGGCTACGGCACGAAGGCGCATCTAGACGGAATCCGCTTGCACGGCATGACGCCGGAACATCGGAGGAGTTTTCATCCGAAAAGCCTTCAGGTGGAGATGGAGCTGTAGGGGGGAATTTTTAGCGGTTGCCCAGCATTTCTTGCGCGATGTCCCAGAGCTTTTCGCCGTAATAGGGGCGCAGCCGGTTCATCAGCTCGGTGAACTTCGGGTTTCGAGAGTCAGTCTCGATTGAATCGAAAGAATCCGCTTCGTAACGATTAAAATGATAAAACTCTTCAGCGTCAAAATTTTGTGCGGCAGATGCGGAATCCGCCCAAAGCCATGACCGAATCATCTTCCCTTTTTTGACAAGGATTGCTCCCTCGGGATGAGTGCTGTCCGGAAGCAAAAGAATAGCTAGGCTCATAAAAGTTGCCTGTATGGTGTCGGCCGTCGCTTCGGGAAAGATGATGCGAAGGGGAATTTTTTCCGATTCCGTCCTTTTCGTGAGTTTATGAGACTCGTCTTTTTCAAAACAGATTCTTGCTTCCACGAGATACAGCACGGAGTCCCGGACTTGCGCCTTGAACGAAAGTCCGGGCGGGTTATGCCCGAATTCCTTTGTGAGATAGGGTAGATACAGGTAATTTGCATATTCGGTAATGTATGGAATTCCGCCTATCTCGATTTCATCGTTACAGGTATAGGGAAATTCGACATGTTCTACCAATGCGGCAGAGTTAATCCAATCTACCACAGCTGCTCCGCTGGTGGTGTCGCTTGGAGATTCTATCGCGACAATACTTGTTGTCAAAAATAGCAAAGCAAGATTTTTTTTCATTCCAAATATTCCTCGTCATATTCTTTTTCCGTCTTTAGTCTGAAAGTTCCTTTTTCTTCATATCCTTTCTTAAATAGGAAAAAACCTTTTCGATAATTCTTGTGGGCTAACGAGGCGCTTGAATGTTGGTTGTAAGCTTCAAAAATTTTCCGCGTTTCTCCCGCTTCCATCCCCAGAATGCGCTCGAGGGCGAACTGCATTTCGTGCGCGTCGATTTCCACGTCCATGTCGGTCTTTGTGCTTGCGCCGTCCCCGAACTTGGGCTTCCACGTTTCCTGCAGGTGCTGCCAGACGTGCCGCAGCTCGTGGAGCAGGCGGACCTTCATTGCGTCCGAGTAGCCGGGATATTTTTCCGCGTTCATCGAGACGACGAAACCGCCGTCTTGCTGGAATGTTTTTCCGCCGACGTTGCTTTTTTCATCGTTGAGGCAATGAAAATTGACGAGGAAGTTCGCACCTTTGAGTTCCCGCAGCCAGGACGAGTCCAGTCCGCTTGCATCGAAAGTCGCGATAAGGTCGTCGAGGATCGCCTGCTTCGTTTCTTCGGGAGCGTTTGCCGCAAAAGGCCGTGTCTTCGCCTCTTCCCGGACGTTTCCGATTAGACTGTCGATGTCTGGGCGGGTGAAGTTCTCGAAGGCGGACTTGCGGATGCTCTCTTCGATTGGGTCGGGTTCCCGTTTCCCGAAGACGCCGGACCTGTCGATAATCGGCGCGTTCAGGCGACTGGGCTGCAAGTCGAATGGGCTTTCGTCAAAAGTCTTTGCGTAATTCAGCAGGCGCTCCGAGAGGTTCCGGACATGTTGCCGGTATTCGCCCGAGAGCCCGGGGGAGCCGCCGATTCTGTCCAGCGCACCGCGGAATTCTTCGATATCCTCTCGCGTCTTCGGGACGTCTCCCGTTCCGTAACGCCTGGCGAAATCCGCAAGCGTGCCCGCGGCTTCCATGTCGAGCCCCGGGACGCCCCTCGTGAAGTCGATGAACATTTCGTCGGACCGCCTGCCGATGAACCTCAGCTCGTCTGCCGTGAGAAAGTCCGCGGAACCCGAATCGATCCTTTCCCGTGTTTCGTCGAACAGCGGCTTCTCCCAATATTCCGGCATAAATTCCTCCTTTTATATTGGCAATATAATTAAAAACTTCCGGGAAAAACGCCTGTGTCTTAGCGAGGCAAGTGTGTTCTAGCGGTTGCCCAGCATTTCTTGCGCGATGTCCCAGAGCTTTTCGCCGTAATAGGGGCGCAGCCGGTTCATCAGCTCGGTGAACTTCGGGTTTCGAGAGTCAGTCTCGATTGAATCGAAAGAATCCGCTTCGTAACGATTAAAATGATAAAACTCTTCAGCGTCAAAATTTTGTGCGGCAGATGCGGAATCCGCCCAAAGCCATGACCGAATCATCTTCCCTTTTTTGACAAGGATTGCTCCCTCGGGATGAGTGCTGTCCGGAAGCAAAAGAATAGCTAGGCTCATAAAAGTTGCCTGTATGGTGTCGGCCGTCGCTTCGGGAAAGATGATGCGAAGGGGAATTTTTTCCGATTCCGTCCTTTTCGTGAGTTTATGAGACTCGTCTTTTTCAAAACAGATTCTTGCTTCCACGAGATACAGCACGGAGTCCCGGACTTGCGCCTTGAACGAAAGTCCTGGCGGGATATCTCCTCGTCACAGGTGGTGGGATAATAATCTCATAGTCAATAAATAATCCTGTCGGGGTTTTTATCCAGCCTATCACCATCCGGTCCCATCATCGTCGTATCGCTTGCGGTAGCGCCTGTCGAAAGGAATAGCAAGGTAAGAATCCTTTTCATTCGTTGAACTCCTCGTTATTCCTCATTGGTTCTTGGGTTGTAGCGGTTCGCATGTTCCTTGTGACGAACGGTGAAAAGACAGTGGGTTTTTGCGGAACGGGGTGACGTCAGGAACTTCCGGTAAAAACTTTTTTACTTATAAAAAACAACGAAATGACAGTTTGCGATTTATTTTTTTTAAAATTTTTGGGAAAGGTGGAATATGCAAACGTGCGGGACTAGATTTCGATTGCTCTTTTGGTGTATCGTTGCCAGCGTTTTTTCCGGCTGCGCCGTTTCCACTTCGGGGAATCTGCTCGGCGAGGCAGCCGCGACAAGGTATTCGACAGAGGAAAGGAAATTCCGGTTTGTCGAAGCTGGGCAGACCCTTGTTGCCGCAGGCGAGGACAGATTTATTTCGTCTTCACATTGTGACACTGAAATTTCCGGCGGCGCTCTGAGTTTAAGAGCAAGTCTGCTGTCTTTCAACTATTCCTTGTTCGGTCAAAATGGCGGTATGTTCCTTTCCGTTCCGCTCACCATCCCGCTAGACATCGGCATTCGCCCGAGCATGGTCCAGTGGATTGGGGCTTTCTATTTCGGGACCGGCGTTTCCCTTGTCGGCGGATTCTACCCAAACTTACAGGATGATTCCGAACCAAACTCCGACGATTCCTTTGGGCGCTTCGACGGGTTCATTCTCTACAACCTTGGTGGCGGCGCCATGCTCGATGTCGGAAAAAATCTGGCGGTTGGCGCCTACGCGAATTACGAACGGATTGCCCTGAACAGTGCGGGTTCAACTGTCGGAAATTATGATTTTCCAAACATTGACATAATGGGTGAAGACCATGGCAAGGAAAACTTGCCGGCCTACGCGAAACGCGCCAACGTGATGACGCTTGGCGTGAACGCCTTTGTCAAGATGAAGAATCCCCTGGGATTTTACGCGGAATACAGCCCGGGAAAACTGCTGGAGAATGACGGCTGGTGGAAGTTCCGCATGGGCGGCGTCTTGCTCTATTGATGTGACTGGAAAAATACTTCGCCTAACGCAATGGCGACGCAGATTTTTTTTTTCTGCAAAAGCTTTTTTACGTGAAAAAAATAACGAAATGGGGCTTTATAGTTTATTTTTTTAAAACTTTTGGGAATGGAACTATGTACAACAAGGCAATCCTCGTCTTTCTATGCTTTGCGGTAAACGCCTTTGCGCTTAAAGGCTGGAATTCCGCTGTAACTGAAATTCTGCCGAGCTTTTCTGGCGAGCCGGAATCTCTATACGTTTCTTCCATTGGCGCTCCAGGTCCAAAGGCTACCGAGAATTTAATCGAGAATTACGATCCCGACGGATACCTTCTAAACGAGCATTGCAACGATATCGCGGATGCGACAGGAAACAATTTCAAGAACGGTACATTTACCGTAAAATCCTTGACGGAAAAACTAAGGAAAGTTACGGATTACGATGGAATTGATCGATGGCACTGGATGCTGTTCTACGAAATGGACTATTCCGTAACTTGCGGAAACAAGATTACGTACAAGGGGATTTTCAAATGGAGAGTGCAGCTGTGGTCTTGCAAGGTCGGATGCGATGAAGATGTCGATACAAAGACCTATTCGCTGGATGTCAGCAAATATGACTATTCTACAAACACCTTCGAACCTCACCGAAAGCGTGCCAAGGCCGACGGCAAGAATATCGTCCCCATTCGAAATCTAATTGCCGCGTGGAACGGTCGCGAAGTCGCCTATCCTAGATATGAAGGAGGCGCAAACAAACTGGTGGTTCCCGTAATTCTGGTTTCAGGTTTTAACGCGGATTACAAGAACACATGGGGTGTCGAAATTCCGAACAAGGACAAAAGTAGCGGAGAATTTCAAGATGGACTTGTTAGGAGCTATGTGAATGGTGGACTTCCCGATATCCTGGCTCGCTACCAGGGACTTGATGTTTCCGAAGAAGGCATCAATTCCAATGGAATCTACTTTTTCAATGCGACAGTCAACGAAAATGGCGAACAGCCTTCGCCAGAATGGAAGTTTGGGAATGCGCAACATTCGATATCGTATCATTTCTATTTGAAATTGCAAGAAAAGCTAACGCTTCACTTTGGAAGCGCTTGGCAAACGGACGAGTCGTTAAAAATGGACGTGGTCGGACACAGCCAGGGAGGCTTGGTTGTTCGGGAAATGCTAAGGGGTTTGCAGACGGACTGTCCCAACTGTCCAAGCGGTGCCGCGAATGCAGCGAACCATATCCGCAAGCTGGTTACTGTCAATACACCTCATCTAGGAACGCCTATCGCCGATACAAAAAGCGCATTGCGGGAGATGCCTGAATATTCTTCCGTATTGGAACTGCTTGAAGATTTGGAAAATCAGCATCGTCTCGAAGAAATCGCCTATGAATCGCGCAGGAGCGAGGGAAAATCCGAAAAGGAAATCGACAAACCCGTTGTCAATCGCGACAAGACCTTGATTTCTGCGGGAGTGGATGTCGATTGGGGGCGTTTGGCCAGCGAAGGGGCAAAGACGGCTTGGAAACGAGAATGGTATAAAAATGCGCTTGCTGTCGTTTATGGTGGGTGGGCTACCGCTTTCGATTTAACTTCGGTAGGATCAATTTTAGGCTTAAATACAGATATTTCAATGAAAATTAATGGCAACTATTTGGGCGATTATGAAATAGAAACGTTAAAAGATGTCCCATTAATGGATGATACACCTGCCAATAAGACTATTGAAATCGACGATTTAAAAAATATTCGAGATCTGGCTTGGAAAATGCACGTTTCTGGAAAGCATCTTGGCTCGCGCTCATCCTTTATCGCGAATTTGAATTTCTATCCGACGCTGCCCAACGGAAACAGACTTGTCTTGCAACCCATGTATTCGTATGACATGAGCGGATTGAAACCCTATTTTCTAGGCCAGATCCAGGAGAAAGCGACGGAATTCTGTACTGGAGACGAAGAATCAAGAAACTTTTGCGTCGATGCCTTGCAAGTATTGAGCGAATATGTCAAAAGTTCGGAGAACGTAGCTCTAAAGGGCGTCGAGGGAATCAACGAGCTGTCCGGATTCCTAAACTCCTTGATGAACCAATGGCTTTCGAAAACGGACCTGCTCGTTCCCGTGGAAAGCCAGACTTTTGGCTCGTGGAATGACATTCCTGAATTTCACAGACCGAGGACTTACAGTATCTATAAAGCACAGACTCCGGACGTATTGCCGGTAAACATGGTAGCGCACGGGGAATTTATCGGTCAAGGGAATTACGGCAAGATTGATTTTTTAAACAAGTCGATTCAATCGGCGCGAGTCCCGGGAGCTTCCAGGATGGGACTGGATCTCTTGTGTGCACTGGACTCCTATCTATGCCCGGACAACATGGACAGTAGCGACTTTTTGAAAGTTCCCGAGCGGGCGAGTCTCGGGACTGTTGTCGGGCCGAACGGAACGGGCAAGGCTGTTTCCGTTCAGGAACTTGGCGTCTCCGGCGATTTTAATCTCAAGCCCTTGTATTTGTCGCCTGGCTTTCAGGGAATCGGCATTTCCCATGAAGGTGTCCCAGTTCTTGTCGCAGCTTTCGCTCCTGAATATGGAACGTACGTGTGGCATAAAGACGAAAACGGACGGGAACATCTTGCAACGTTGTCAAACAACAGGGCTCGCTGGCAAGTCGGGCTAAAAAGAACGGGGGAAACTGTCGAAGTCTTTGCCAATACATACGATGGACGCATGAAGACATTGGCGGTTCCTCTCAAGACGCGGAACAATGCGGTAGTTCAAATTTATGGAGACGAATCCTCTTCCACGGTGGCTTCGTTGCTTGCTGGTTCTGGAACTGCCACGGATCCCAAAACGCAGGCAAGGCCCGAAGTGGCTACAAAACGGGTAGGCAATCCTGGAAATGTGGCGGTTGTTCATTACGAAGCCGGATTGTCGGAAAAGAACACCTCTCGACCGAAGATAATCGTTGCCAATGTTGGTGACAAGCCGATAAACGGTTTTAAGGTTGCCTATTACTTTACGGCAGATCCGGCAAGAGTTCCCGTTGTCGATCTGGATTACCCGAACTATCCCGTCAGCATGGAGCACCTTGGCGATGACAACTGGCGGTTTGTAATAGATCTTTCTGGCGCGGTCTTGTTACCGCAGACAGCCCATCCCGGCAAAGACGGGTATCAGATACGACTTCACTATTACCGATATGATGAAGATTGGAATCATCGTCAGGATTATTCTGCGAATTACAGTCTCGGCTATCCGCGCATCAACGATAAGATCGTCGTTTATGATCTGGACGGCAATATATTGTGGGGAATACCTCCTTCGCTTCCTAGAGAGGCTGCAACCATCGCGAAAAAATCTGTCGAATTGAAATTTAGCGATGCGGCAATTCACGAAAGAAACATGCTGAAGCCGGAGTTTAGAATAACCAACACGGGCTCCGTCGCGTTGAAGAACTATGGAATCCGTGGCTACGTTTCTGCTCCTTTCGGATGCGCTTTTGACCAAGTCGAAGATTGGTACACGCCGGAATCCACGCCTTCCTTGACAAGAATCGCGGATAATGTCTGGATGTTTGAAATCGCTTTTGACGAGCACATCCTTTATCCGGGACAGGAGGTTTTTTCTGGAAATATCGGAATTCGCCTGACGAACTGGGAAGAGTTTGACAAGCAATTCCTTGGCTTGGTCGTTGTCGATGAAAACAAGGAAATCTTATGGGGAACTCCCTGGAATGGAACCGGAATTTCGGCGAAGGTGGAATATGCAAACGTGCGGGACTAGATTTCGATTGCTCTTTTGGTGTATCGTTGCCAGCGTTTTTTCCGGCTGCGCCGTTTCCACTTCGGGGAATCTGCTCGGCGAGGCAGCCGCGACAAGGTATTCGACAGAGGAAAGGAAATTCCGGTTTGTCGAAGCTGGGCAGACCCTTGTTGCCGCAGGCGAGGACAGATTTATTTCGTCTTCACATTGTGACACTGAAATTTCCGGCGGCGCTCTGAGTTTAAGAGCAAGTCTGCTGTCTTTCAACTATTCCTTGTTCGGTCAAAATGGCGGTATGTTCCTTTCCGTTCCGCTCACCATCCCGCTAGACATCGGCATTCGCCCGAGCATGGTCCAGTGGATTGGGGCTTTCTATTTCGGGACCGGCGTTTCCCTTGTCGGCGGATTCTACCCAAACTTACAGGATGATTCCGAACCAAACTCCGACGATTCCTTTGGGCGCTTCGACGGGTTCATTCTCTACAACCTTGGTGGCGGCGCCATGCTCGATGTCGGAAAAAATCTGGCGGTTGGCGCCTACGCGAATTACGAACGGATTGCCCTGAACAGTGCGGGTTCAACTGTCGGAAATTATGATTTTCCAAACATTGACATAATGGGTGAAGACCATGGCAAGGAAAACTTGCCGGCCTACGCGAAACGCGCCAACGTGATGACGCTTGGCGTGAACGCCTTTGTGAAGATGAAGAATCCCCTGGGATTTTATGCGGAATACAGCCCGGGAAAACTGCTGGAAAATGACGGCTGGTGGAAGTTCCGCATGGGCGGCGTCTTGCTTTATTGATGTGACTGGAAAAATACTTCGCCTAACGCAATGGCGACATTTCCTGTGCGAGTACCTGGGAGCGATTCGGAGAGGAATCCAAGGAAATTCTAGATTTTACTCTTGTTTTTTTTTTCGTATTTTTATATTGTCTCCGAAATGGCAAACCAAGGCTATCGAGCCTGTCGCCCATCGAGGAATCTTATGCGTTCGCAGGAACAGAAACTACTCTCACTTTTGTCCAATTACAGCGTCACCTTCTTTATCCCGCCTTACCAGAGAAATTACGAATGGGACGAGTCCCAGTGCTCCGCGTTTTGGGACGATGTCCTTTCCACTTACAAGAAGAACAGGGAAGGAATCAAGACGGAACATTTCTTTGGAACTCTGACCTATTTTCAGTCGGAACCGGTTTTTGGACAGCCGACGCAGCTGGTGCTGATTGATGGGCAGCAGCGCGTAACGACGACGATGCTCTTTTTGATAGCGATGCGCGATTTGTTGAACGATTCCCGTGCGAAAGACTCGATAGACGGCTCCTACTTGAAAAACGACAAGGTCTCGGGCGAAAACGAAGAATACAAGATCAAGCTGAAACAGGTCGAGTCGGACTGGCCCGCCTATAAAAGGCTTGTGCTCGGGCAGAAGCTGGAAAGCAGGGACGGGAATACTGCGGTCTATCGGAATTACAGCTTCTTCAAGAGAAAGCTGAACGCCCACAAGATGGCGGACACCGACTTGACAAAGCTCATCGACTGGGGTATTGCCCAGTTCAGCGTGGTTGCCGTGGAGCTTGAAACCAAGAACCCATGGGAAAATCCGCAGGAAATCTTTGAATCGATGAACTCGCTCGGAAAACCGCTTTCGCTTTCGGACTTGGTGCGGAATTACCTCCTGATGGGGAAGAACCCGAGCGAACAGGATCGGCTGTATAGGAGCTTCTGGCTGGAAATTGAAATGGCGATTCCCGGAAACATTGACAATTTCATTCGCGACTTTATCCAGTTGCGGACTGGCCGTGCGCAGAAAAAGGCGACTCAGAATAACGCCAAGGATTTGTATCGGGTGTTCAAGGATTACGTGAAAGGCAATGGCATCAAGGCGGAGGATATTCTGGCGGACTTTTCGCGCTTGGCGCCGCTGTATGCGGAGGTTGTTTCCGAAACGAAGTCCGCCCACAAGGATGTTGGGGCGAAGCTGGGCGATCTTCGCCATATGCAGGCTTCTGTCGCCAACTCGTTTCTGCTCGGACTTCTGGAACAGCGCGACAAGGGATGCTTTACCGATCTTGAACTGTCCGAAATCCTGGAGGCGTTTCGCATTTACATCGTTCGGCTACGGATTTTGGGACTTTCGGCTGCGGCGAACAAGGCGTTCCCGGAACTTGTCAGGCATTTTGACAGTCTGAAAATCAGTTCGGACAAGCGGCAGAAAATGTTCGAAATTTTAATCAAGCAACAGTATAATTTGCGTGTTCCCTCCAATGCCGAAGTCGCGGCTCATTTAATGACTGCCAACTTCTATAACTTTGCCTACAAAAAGTTCATCTTGGCGCTTGTCGAAGAACGCTTGACGAAAAGCCGCCCCGATTTACGCGATCCCAACTTGCAAGTGGAGCACATTATGCCGCAGACCCTTAACGGCGCATGGAAAGCGGAACTGGGAGAAGACGCGGAAAAAATTCACGAGGAACTTTGCAACACGATAGGAAACCTGACGCTTATCCGCCACAACCAATTCCTGGGAAACAAGTCCTTTCGGGAGAAGAAGGAAATCTATGAAAATCGCGCCGGGCTTCAGATTGCGAAGACGGATATCACGAATTGCGACAGGTGGAATGCGGAGACCATCAAGAAGCGCACCGTTCGGATTGTCGGCTATCTCGTAAACGAAGTGCTGCCTGTGCCTTCCGTGTAAAGCTACCGATTTTTCCCGAAAGCCGCGGGGGCTTTCCTTTGAATTCTTGGGGCTTGTCGGGGAAGAAATTCGCTTTGTGGAAAATCCGTCCTATGTGGCAAGAGTCGTTTCTGACAACGAAGTGGAATTCGAAGACAGAATCTGGAGGCTTTCGGCATTGACCGCGGAATTGAAACGACGCCTTGGCAAGGCGACTCCGTCGGAAGCGTACCGCGGTTCTCAATACTTTGAATATGACGGGACCAGGCTTGAAGATTTGATGGGGCAGGGGTGAAAATGAAGAATAGGCACTTTAGATTTTTGGCCTAAAGTGCTTGTGTGGCGTGGATTTAAATTTCTTGTTTAGAAATAAAGGAATCCTCGGTTATGTTTGGATGTTTGTTTTTGAATTCTTCTATCATATCGTATAGATAATAGAAAAGCCCTTTTTTATCCGGGGTTGTGGTAAGTTTTATTTTTTCGTTTAAAAACTCCAATCCACCGAGCATGACTTTTATGAAGTGCTTCTCGTCATCGTCTTTTGTTTGTATGTCGTCCCGAAAAGCTTTGTCCATCCTTGCTTGTGCAGAAGGGCAATAATCTTTATCGGCCAGCATCACCATTCTGTAAAAAAACTGAATGTCGTCATTATGGCTAATCATTTGTTCGGAATCGATTTTTGCTGGTTGAACTTTTTCAGTATTCAAATCTATGTCTGCGCTGCGCTTGTATTCAATTCCTAGGACTATCGCTAGATAAAAAATGTCTAGATTTCTACAAGATAAAACGTTTGCTAAATTCCGAATCATTTCGGCGTGTCTGCCTTTTATTTGGAATAGCTGCATAAAAATGCTTGAATTCTTTTTTCTTTTCATAGAATACTCCTTGGATTATTCTGGTTTAATCTCCGTATAGTTGTCTTGTCCATTTTTCTTTTTCAAGATGTAGCTTTTTCCAATTCTATCTTGAAGTTCCTTTTTTGCGATATTTCCATCTGTATCCTTGATGAATATGATTATTTGGGAAGAGACTTTAGGCAATACGGAACAAACGGAAGAAATTCTTGCTTCATCGAGAGCAGAGAATGGGGCGTCAAAAATGAGAGGATAAGACTCTAGCTGGGAATTTTTATCCGTAGCTTCGCTATTCCTGCTGCTTTTAATAACGTCAAGAAGTCCTGCTAGAAAGGCGAATATGACACACATACCCTGTCCGGTAGATTTCTCTAAGTCGTTGCTTGTTGCAATTCCATATTTTTTATCAATTTCAATGGAAAATGCATTCCCGTAAATTTCCTGGAAAGCTTTTTTTGTCGCATCCGTTAACTGCTCCCTTTTTTTGTCCTCTGATTCTTGAAGTTTTTGTTCGAAATCTCTAAGTAGTGCTTGGGTGACGTCTTTGCATTTTTTGATGAATAAACCTTCTTTGCTTTTTTGCAAGGCTGAATCATGTTCCTCTTGGTATTTTTTTTCTGTTGTTTCCTGCTTGATCTTATTTTCTATCAATCCATCTATTTTATCTTGAATTGTAGTATCTTGGCTTTGGTAATAGTCAAGTTCTTCCTGGATTTTGGAAGTGTCGGTCAAATTTCGCAATTCTTCTTTAAGTTGATCGATTTCTTCTCTTTGTTCATCGAAATTATTTTCTAAATCGATTAAATCGGTATATGTATATTCAAAAGTTTTGGATAGCTCTTTTCCGAAACGAAAACATTCTAGGATTCTTTGTCCTTCTTGCTTCACTAACGTACTAATGGATTCTGGAGGTACAATTTTTCGGTAACGTTCAAGATTTTCGTATTTGGTGTTTCCTTCGTAAATTTCCTCTCCGCAAATGCATCGATGATGATTTTCAATCCAGTCAATTAGATCGGCATGTAATTTTTCTGGTACATCTTGTTGTGGAATATCGAGGATTTCATCCAAAGTTTTCTTTATGTGCTCAAATATGCTTTGGGCAAAATAATAAGGAGCTTTTCCCATTGAATTATTTGAACCGGAAAAGTTTTCAATCGCAAGAGTTGCTTTTCGATTTTGCTTTTCCTTGTTTTCTTTTAGTTCCTTATCCAATTTCTCGATTTTTTCCTGGATTTTCTTAGATGAAGAGATCCCTTTCAGTTGGGCTTTTAAGTTGATGATTTTTTCAGAGACGTCGTCCCTGCTGCGTTTTTTTTGTTCAATCTCCGAATTTATCTCCTTTAGCTTTTCACGGACAGTATGAAGCTTTTCTTGAATGGAAGTTACCATGCTATCATTAGGAATATCTTTGCTTTCGTAGTCTTTTATGATGGATTTTAAATGAGCTTTCGCTTTTTTATAGTATTCTAGACCTAGTAAGTCGTTTACGGCTGCAGAAAAACTTTTGGTTTTTCCTGCTTTAATTTCATCGGACATGGAGTCTATTTTTTCTCCGCTCAAGAAAAAATAGCTAGACAGTTCTTGTGGTAAGATTCGTTTTATATGTTCTGTTGCTTTGTCGTTTGCTTCAGTTTTGGTCTCTCCGTTTTCTGTAAAATTTAGAGTTGCTCGCGATGTGACCTGACGCTTATACTGGTATGCATGGGTTCGAGTCATTGTAAAAGACTCGTTGTCATGAATTATTTCAATGGAAATTTCCATTTTCGAATAAGGTTCATTTTGCCGTGTTTCGGAAAGCAAGTCTTCTTTCTTTTTAAATCCTGGAATTTCCCCGTAAAGGCACCAAAGAAATGCTTGGCAAAGAGTTGTTTTTCCGCTGCCGTTTTCTCCTATGACTAGGGTTACATTACGATTGGCATCCTCCTTGGGAAAGAGAATTTCTTGTTTGCCGACAAATTGACGGAAATTTTCAATGGCAATTCTTTCGATCTGCATAAAACTTCTCCTATCCTATTTCAAAAAATTTTCAATGAGCGATTGAATGGATTGTTGCATCTGATCGCTTGATTTCCTTTTTTCTTTAAAATTCTTGCGTTCTTCCCGTTCTATTTGATTAAATAGATTTTGATATTGTTCGGGGGAAAGAATTGTATCATCTATCATATTCACGCTCCTGGTGATTTAGGTTAAGATTAAAGATTTGTTTCAATTCAAACGCCAAGTTTTCACCGAGTTCAGGATTTGTTGACAGTGTTGCAAATTCGATGATTCGCAAGACTTCGTTTGAAACCAAGGTATTGAACTTTTCGAGTTCAAAAGAATCTTTACTTTTGAGAGTATCAAAGTCATCTGGCAGGCAGATGAAATCATAAATTTCAGCAAAAGCTTTCCCTTTGCTTCGCCGTAAAACACGCCCTCTTCTTTGTATGTATTCTTTTGGATTGGTTGAGCTCGCCAAGATGAAAGCTGTTTTTATGGAAGGAATGTTAACGCCTTCGTCTAGACATTTGATTGCGGCGATAGCCTGTATTTGTTCTTTTTTAAAACTGTCGATGATAGATTCTCTTTCTTCTGATGATTTCTCGGCGATGAATTTGGAAATTTTCATTTTGTATTTTCTATGAAGTTGGAGTACGATTTCATCTATTTGCCGAATTGCTTCGTTGTCTTCCTGTTCGTATTCATCGGCGTTGTACTTAGTTGCTCCGCAATAGATAAGGATATTGGATTGATCTTTATAAGGTTCAATGTTTTCGATAAGTGCCGTTAATTTTGATTTTGAACCGGCAATTATGCGAGAACGCAAAATACAAAGTAACTTGCCTTTTTCGGAAAGAGTTCTTGTTCCTTCTTTATCTATTCTAATCTCTCGGCTGATTGATTCGGATAATTCAAGATATTTTTCTTTTTCGTCGAAACTTAAGGTGGTTATTATGGGATAATATCTGTAAGGTGTTAAATATCCATCGTCAATTGCTCGAGACAATCCATATTCAATACATTTTTTGCCAAAGAAAGTATAGAGGTTCTGTGTTTCTTTCAGGTCAAAATGGCGCTCTAATGTTGCGGAAAGAGCTAAACGATATTTGTATTGCTGGGGAATAAGAAATTTTGTAAAGCCGAAAGCGCCTAAGTAATGAGCTTCGTCTGCAATCAACAGAATGTCTTTTCTTAGTCTTTTTAAGCAATTCTGGATAGTTGCTCGTTTAAAAGTTGCTATGGAGGCGATTAGACAAAAGAAATCTTTCTTTCCCGAATGATGATTCCGCTTTCGGATTGATGTCTCTAGTTTGTTTTTCCAGTCTTTTTGCGGAGAAGAACCGAAAGCGATTATTGGATTGATTCCAAACGCTTTTAAATCTTCGCACCATTGGGTCACAAGGTGAATGTACGGACACAAAATAATTGCACAAAAATCTCCATTCTTGTCTTCATACAGTTTGTAAAAAGCGGAAATCGCCGTCAAGGTCTTTCCAGTTCCTGTCGCCATATCAAAAATGCCGATATAATTCTGTTTTACCCAGTTATCAATGGCTTCTTGCTGATATGGATGCAGGTTTAACCAGTCAGGAAAATGAAGTACTTTTTCTTTTTGAATATTGTATTCTGCGCTATCCTTAACCAAAATCCCGTCCGCTCCTTGCGGTTTTTCTTCGTCTCTTGTTTTGTACTCGATCGTTTTGTTTTTTGAAAATTCCTTCTTGTCCAGTTCAAAATCCGCCTTGCCTCGTTTGTATTTTTCTAGAATCGCCTTGTCGATTGTTGGGAAGTGCAGGACTTTCAGCTTTTCGTCAAAGTTTCCCCAGATTGCGGCAAACGCCTTTTCTTTCTGAATAACACGGGATTTTTCGTCCTCGCTTTTCCATGAACAGAAAACATCGACGGTCTCGTAATTTTTTGTGAACGCATTTTCTGATTCGTTCATCGAGCCCGAAAAAGCGACTTTGTTTCCGTCCGCATCTTCGACAAGACCGAGCTTTTCATGATACATTCCGACAGAAGTACCATTTTCGGTAAAGGCGATTTTTATGTTCAGAACGCCAGATTCAATCAGGTTCGCAAGAAGATTCAGCCGTTCTTTTTCGAAATAGTTTTCTGACACAACACTCAATCCACGAAGGAGCGCGTTTTCTATAATTTTTGCGCGGTTCTCGTAGCCTTTTCGAATCGCCTCTTCGTCTTCCCTGGAAAGATAAGGAGATGCCACCAGTTCGATTTTTCCGCCATTTTTGGCCAGGGAGCAGATTCCCTTTGAAATTTCAACCAATGCCGATGAAGAAAAAAATCCGACAGAACGCTTGTACGAAACGGCATTTTCAAGAACAGGAATGTAAAAATCCTGGACGACGTTATCTTGAGGAGAACGGTATTCCGGTTTGATGCCAACTTTTTCAAAGTTCATTTTATCGGCCCTCACCTATTCCCCTCGATATACCCCATCGCCTTTTCCAGCGCGAAAAAGTCCTCGTCGTTTGTAAAATAGCCCACGCTGAAGCGCACTGTGCCTGCCGGGAATGTTCCCAAAAATTTGTGGGCAAGCGGCGAGCATTCAAGTCCTGTACGCACGGCGATTTCCGACTCGTCAAAGACGTTTCCGATGTCTTCCGCCGCATAGCCGTCAAAAAGCGTTGAAACTACGCCGATGCATTTTGTCTTTTCTGAAAATCTGTCCGCTGGGCCTAGAATCTTTACAAACTCGTAACGATGCAGAATTTCCAAAAGACGGCGATGATTTTTTTCTTCGGTGGCGCGGATTTCGTCCTGATTTTTCAGGAACCATTCTGCTGCCGCATGAAGTCCTGCAACGGCGCAGATGTTCTGGCTTCCCATCTCGTAGCGGCTCGGAATGCTTTCGGGCATTTCCTGATTTGCCGATTCAACGCCTGTTCCGCCAAACAAAACCGGCTCCAGCGCGACATTTTTGCTTTTCACAAATCCTGCGATTCCGAACGGACCGTACAGCGTCTTGTGCCCGGCAAAAACCGCAAAGTCAAGTAGTTCGCTCGCCACGTTCAAGGGAACGAGTCCGGCTGTCTGCGCCATGTCGGTCACGGTAAGTGCACCAAAGTTTTTCGCCGCCTTAAAAAGCTCTAAAACCGGAGCGACAAGCCCAATCACGTTGCTTGCGTGGCTTACAATCACAAGGTCTGGAGGCGTTTGAACAAACTGGGCGTTTATCTTTTCGATGTCGTATTCAAAACCAGAAGAAACAAAAAGTTCTTTGACCTGAATTTTCCCGGCCTTTTCAAAATGGTGCAGAACGCGCGTTACCGAATTGTGTTCAAAAGGCGAAATGTAAACGGTCGGAACATTGCGGTCATTGAGCCTGTCGAAATGACCTTTTACAGAAAATCCAGCAATCACGCCCTGAATCACCATGTTCAAGGCAATCGTCGCGCTCGGAGCAAAAATCACGTCCTTGTTCGGGCATTGCAAAATCTTCTGAATAAAACAACGCGTTTCAAAAATCATTCTTGACGCTTGGGCCGCCAACTTGTACTGTCCGCGCCCAGCGTTTCCGCCATGTTCCCGGTAAAAACTGTCCATAAACCGATAGACACATCCAGGCTTTGGAAAAGTTGTCGCCGCATTGTCAAGGTAAAAGCTCATTTTTGTTCTCCGGCCTAGCACATCTTTTCTAGCAGGCTTACCAGAACCTGCCTTTTTTCCGCTTCGGTTACAGACTGCCCCATTTCTTCAAATGTCCGCCAGATTTCTTCTTCCAGGGACTTTGCCCGGACGGAACATTCCACTTTCTGGAAGGATTTGGAATGCGCTTCGCCCTTGTGCAAGAACTGGAGGGTGTAGCCCGAGGGCGAAATCCTGGAATTCGCGCTTTTGTTCTTACTTGCGTCCTTGTATGCAAGAAGGGTTGCGTTGAGTTCCTGCAATCGCGAGAAGTAGATGGAGGTTGTTTCGTCGCTCCAGTCGTCGATGTCGAGCCCGGTAAGCAGCACGGCCATGTCTTGGATGGTCGCGATTTCGTCATTCGATGCGGAACGATAGAGTTGCAACAGCTTGTGTGCGCCATTTTCAAAAACGTAGTCCGCGGTTGCGCGATCGAGTTTCTTGCAGAATTCACCGATGAGGCTTTTTAACGATTTCTGGGTGGAAGGCTGCGAAGAAAAGGCTTGCGCGGTTTCGTGGACGAGATAGGCCACAAGGTTCTCTTTGCATGAATCGAAGAATTGCCTTGCCTGATGCAGCTTGTCGAAAGAGTTCGAATTGCAGTCGTGTTCGCCCAAGGCCTGGGGAATCTTTTCGAAAAGCGCTTCCTGGGCGCCAAATCCTCCTTGTTGCAGCAGGGATGAAAACTTCAGTGCATAGGGCAGGAAGCTCCTGTTTCCATTCTTTGAAAAAAACGCCTTTCGGGTTTGCTTGGCGTATTTGGGAAGCGAACGATACCAGCGCAAGATGGCGTTTGCCAGGTAGGCGTAGCCGTTTTCCCGCTTTTCGTCTTCCTGGATAAAGTCCGCAAAAAGAGCTTCCAGGGAGAGAACGTATTCGGCGCGTTCTTCGTTCCATTTTTCGATCTTGACGGTAAACTGTTCTGGCGATTCGGGAATGGCGCAAAGCGTTTCCGCGCTGGTCGGAACTTCGATGTCTTTCTTCTTGATGACAGCGTTCTTCGAAATTTCGGCAAGAGCCACGGCAAGATAGACGGGAATGACGCCTCGACGAAGCCCGATGTGATTCGTTGGATCGACAAGAAGATCGATTAGCTCGGAAAAGGATGTCTCCTTTTTGGCCTTCGCATAGAAATTCTGAATCGTGGAAAAGAGATTCTTGAATTTCTCGTCGTTTTGTCCGTTGTCTGTCTTGGGGGCAAGGCAGAAGAGTTTCTGTCCGCTGCGCTTGTCAAGAATTCCGGGAACGACCAGAGCGCTGCGCATAAATGAAATTTCCTGGCCCGTACCTTCGAGTTCCAGCTTTCCCGATGCGGAAGCCAAGATGGCGTTGACTAGCTTTATGCGGCTCTTGGCCGCGACGCCTGTCAGCGCGTTCTTGTTGAGCATCTCGTTGTTTATGATAGGCGAGTTCTTGAAAACGCTTTTGCAGATATCGGAAAGCAGCTTGGTGAAATCGGATTTTCGGTAAAGCCTTTTCTCTTCGCCATTGTTGACGTAAATCGCCTGGTTGATTTCGGGGCACAGGTAGGAACAGGCAACTTGCCGAGTAACTTCGTAGAGATCCCGATAGTGCATTTCGCATTCTTCGGCAAGCGGAGAGCTTGCGTCTCCCGTCGCCTGCAGATTTTTCTGCAGTGTCGCGATTGCGTCAAGTTTTCGAAGGCTTTCCGAAAACTGGCCGTCGGAGGTCGAAAGGATAAAGACGCTGTCCGGAAATTCCCTGGAAATCTCTAGAAATTCCTTTCGGAATTTTTGGCGTGGCGCGCGTCCTTCCTCTTCGAAAATGGCGAAGACGAATCCATCTGCCCGGTAAGGGTTTTCTCTGGCTTTCTGCCGAACATTTTTGCAGGCGTTCTGAGAAGAAAAGTCTTTTGGGGAGGCAAAGACAAACTGGAAATATCGCGTGATGCGGTTTTCGACGTTGTAGAGCGTGGGATAGACGTATCGGTATGGATTGAATTCGTTTAGAACCTGGACCGGAGTGACATCTCTTCGTCGCTTTTCCACGGTGTCGCGGACGAGCTGTTCGACATGGATCCCGGAACTTGCCTTGAGCTGGATTTGACCGTTGTGCGCGTTCTGGTAGATGGCGCCTGCTTTCGCTAGATTCTGAACGGCCTGTCTGATGGCGCCTTGATCGTATCCGGCGTCTCGGTAAATGGCGAAAAGTGTGTCGGTGTCGGGTCTTAGACGTTCGAACTGATTGACCGTATCGATGAGCGTGATGGTCTTTACGAGTTTCGCTTCGAGGGAGCCATGCTCGAGTTCGCGCAGGATGGCGGATGCCTTGATGTAATGTTTCTTGATCTCGCTCGCATACGGTTCGTTTTGCAACTGGCTTTCGAAGTAATCGAACAGGATGTCCGGCGCGAATATCGGGAACTTTTTGTCTTTGGATTCCGTTTCGAAGTCAGTCTTCTTGGCGAGGGAGGCAAGACAGTTTCTTTCGTTTCCGCAAAGAAACGTAAAGAGCGTGCGCTCGTTCTGCGCTATTTTTTCGGATAGCCTGGGAAGAATGTATGTCGTGACGGGATGAAGCGGATAGGAACCGTAGAGAATCGCCTGCTGCGCGCTCGCCGGGTCGTTGGCAAACAGGAGCGATTGCTTGCCGAACCATTTCGCGCCAACGGCCTTGAATGCCGTTTCGTGCCTTTTGCGGAAAGACTTCCACTTTTCCTTGTCCTTGGAAATCGCCGCTTCGACAAGACCATAGATTTCGCTGTAATTGTTGTAAAGGCGGATGTGCCGAAAACGTTCCGAGACGCCTTTCCATCCATCGACTTTTTGCTTGGGAAGAATGTCGATGTAGTTCTCGATTTCCTTGTGGCAAATCAGGACAAGATGCAGCTGGTTCTTTCCGCTGCGGTCGGCTCGTTCGGCAAAGTCCTGCAACAGCTTGATGTCCTTGATGCTCGCATGGGTAATGCTGGATTCCAGGTATTTTCCGAATTCGTCATAGACGATGTAGATTCCGCTGTATCGTTTGGATTCGGCGAGCTTTCGGGCGACATTTTCGTAGATATCGACAATGTCGAATCCTTCGAACGGGTTGAAGCTGCTTCCTGCAGTAAGTTGCGGGTACAGTTCCTCGAATTCCTGTAGATGTTTCGGGGAAAAATTTCGCAAGGCGTTCTTGAATGCGTTCGACTTGCAGGAGGCTGTCGCGTTGAATCTTTTGAACGTATCGGGAAATTCCCGTTCCCATTTTTCGATTGTCCTTGCCGCCGCTTCGAAGTGCGTTTCCGGCATCAGGTTCCTGAATTCATTTTTCTTGAGTGTCGAATGCAAGGCGTATAGGAAGGACTGCGAAAGGCTCGAACTGTTTCCGTTGATGATGACGGGCAAAAGCCTTTTTCCGCTTTTGACGTACTGGCGGATGCTTTCGGCAGCTTGTGGGTCTTTTTTCTGGATTCTCTCGATTGCCGCGTCGAGCGCTTTTCGGTTTTGCGGGTTGTTGTGAAGAAAGGAAATGGCTTCGAGAACGATGCTGGATTTTCCCTTTCCGTAGGCTCCGATAAGAATTCTCGAACGGTGTGGATTGCTTGAAAGCTGTGCGCTTTGGATGCTTTCGTCGATAAACCGGATTCCTTCGCTTGTCGGGATGAAATCTTGAATCTTCTTGACATTGTCAAAATCGTATGCGATGTTGACCGATGAATGGAAAGATGCCGATGCCTTGATCATGGGAGATGTCGCCGGGTTCATTGTTTTAGCGTCGCGTAGTATTCTTCGAGACAGTCGATTGCGCTCTTGCCTTTTTCCAGCTTCACGACGTCTAGGCCTGCCGTTCGAATCACGCGGAGGGCGTTTTGATTTTCCAGTTCGCCAAGAATGTCCATCAGGGCGACGGAATCCAGGTTGAAGGCTTTCCCGGCGCCAAATGGCTTGTTCTGGATGTCGGAAAGGGGAATTTCCTGGTTGGGGTGTTCGCTCGCGTTCGAGCACAGGGCGGAGAGAAAGACGAGCGCGGGGATGTTTTGTGCGCTTGGACTTGTTTTCCTGTAAAGTCTTTTGGAAAGGTTCGCGTAGTCGATAAGTCCAAGTTCGGCAAACGGCGATTCCAGGTTGTCTTCCGGATCGATTTCCTTCCCGTTCTTGAAACGCGACACGTATGTATTGACGAGGCATTCAAAGTCGCTTTCGAAAGAACTCAGAGCCGTAGATCCTCCATTCATCCGGTCAAAGTTTTGCAAGGCGCCGACAAAATCGTCTCTCGAGAACTCGACTTGCAGAAACTCGTTGAAGAAAAAGTACCAGGAAGTTGCGGATTCGCGGTTCGAGGCAAGCCTGTATTGGAGCGCCCAGAGCGTTCCGGATTCTTCGACGCAGGGGTCGTTTTGGGCAATGAGAGCCCCAAAGTCCGTGAGAACCGTTTGCGTCTTTTTTGTCTTCGGGTCTCGCGTCTCCTCGGCGATTCCCAGAACTTTCAGCCAGTAGCGGAGCGATGTCACCATGTTGCGCCCAATGCCGAGTTCATCCATTGGGGACAGAGACTTGTCCGTGAAAATCTGCGGATTCTTGTCGATTGCCTGGATGCCTTTGGCTAGCCAGTTCTTGCGGATCGAAAAAGTTTCATGTCCGCGATATCTTGTCTTGAATTCGCTCATGGTTCGCTTGTCCTTAGGTATTTGTCCATCATGCAGCCGCCGGCGAGATACTTTTCCGTGACGCACTTTTTGCAATGCGCGCACTTGTCGGGATCGATACGGTATTCGTTTCCGGCGAGGCTGATGGCGCCGAAGCGGCAGACGGATTCGCATTTTAGGCATTTTCGGCAGGCGTTGAATTTCCGAACCTGGTAGCCAATCATCCGCTGCATGTCATCGTGCCTTTCGATGTTCATCGTTCGGATCTTTACGGCGTGCTCGAATCCGTTCTGGTTAAACGGCTGGACCGAAATGATCGGGACCTTTGTCCTTGTGTCTAGGACCAGAGTTTCGTGGATAAGCTTTCGACCGAGATCCTTGGCGATGATGCCGAACGGGACGAGCATGTTCAGAAAGCTGTCGTCAAAGGCACGCGTAAGCTGGTAGATCTTCGAGTGTTCTTCGCTTGTACAGTTCGTGAATTTCAGCTTGACGTCTTCTGCCGCCGCGATGCCGTTTCCTCCCTGTCGCGCTTTCCATTTTCCGGAATCGACGTATTCTTCGGCGTCGGGCTTTCCGATTTGCCTTGCGAAGTCGATGAGAAAATTGCGCCATTTGTCGGAGCGTTCTTTCATGTAGATTCGGGAAAGAAACTGCGCCCGAAGGTTGTTGTTCGGGCAGCACCAGCAGCCTACGCGGTCGTAGCCAAGACGATAGGCTTCGTTGAAATCGACTTTCTCCGCCAGAAGGTAGAGCCAGATGTCGATGTCCTTCCAGTAAAAGACGGGACTCGCGACGGTCTGCTTCTGGATCTTTACGGATTCGGTGTTTTCGGTGATGCGGCTGTATTTGGAACGGCTGACGGATTCGTTCTTGCGAATGCCGTAAAACGTGAGAATCTGTCTATTGCCGAACTTGCGGTTCAATATTCGCGTGATGGGGCCTGTCTTGAACATGGAGCAGCACCAGCGCATCATCCGGGCGGGCGGTCCTATCTGCCTGCACACTTCGTAAAAATCCTGGTCGGTGTTCTGGGCGGTGCGGAATTCCGTGAGCGGATGGGCTTGCCTATAGCGTTCCGCGTATTCAAACGTTGTGGGAAATTCAAGGGTCGTGTTGCCAAAGATGTGCGTGACGTATGGATTTCCCAGCGCCTTGGTGACAATGTCCGCTGTCGCCGTGGAATCCTTGCCGCCGCTAAACGAAACGATAATCCGGTTTTCCGCGTCGCTTCCGTTCCGCTGGATGAATTCGCTTGCCGTCTTGCTTACGAATCGAAACGCTTCGTCCTTGATGAATTCCAGCCGTCGCCTGTTTGCCAAGACGAATCGCCGAATGGTCTGTTCAAAATGTTCTTCCGAACGCGCGAGATTTTCTGCTTGAAGCCGCGACAGCTTGGTTCTCAATTTTTCGCAGTCGGCGTTTCTAAAGACGGCCGATGAAATGGAAACCGACTTTCCGTCGATGTAGTAGCGGTTTGCCGCGTTCCATACCGAGGCTCTGGCCAGGCTGAACGGCTCTTTGTCGAGCAAGAGTTCCAGCAGAAGACGCTCTTCCGGGAAGACCGGACGCAAGTCTGTCGATAGGCTGCGCAGCGAATGCCTGCAAGTTGGACACTTTTCGTGGTCCTGGATCGAGATGACGGGGATTGCGCAGTGATCGCACCAGAGAATTGTTCCGAGAAAAGGACCGTTTAATCGGAACGCTTTTTATGTATATTTGCAAAAACAATACTTGAAAATGCCCATAAAAACGCAAGATTACCATCAGGAAAAGCAAATGACCGTGGATAGCTTAAACGGTCGTTTTTTTGAAACATGGCGTGGACGACAAAAAATGGCGCACTGAACGCGCTTTGGCTATCGGATGCCGAATACTGGAGGCTGTTCAATCGTTTTTTTTCGAGCGCGAGCAAGACGACGACCTACAAGTTCGCGCTTCTGAAGGCGATACTCGACAACCTTTTCAATAACGAAAAGGTAAAGGACGGCGAGCGGATTTTCTATTCGGATATTTTCGCCAAGTTCGCGGAAAGCTTCTGGAATCTGGTCATCAAGTATGGCCTTCGGCAGAAAGCGGTGAGCTCCGACGGCAAGACGACAAAGATCGAGCAGATTTTTCACGAATCCGTTCGCAAGGAACCTGTTCTTGGAAACATCGAGTTCGCGATGTTCGAAGAGCGTACACGGAAAGCGCTGATAGGTAAGGTGCGGCAGGAATGCTGCCGTTATGTACTCGGTGCGCTGTATGGAGACTTTTCGGGAAATCTGTATGCGTTCGATCTTTCGGGCGATTCGCTGGTTCTCGCTCCCGGCGCCTATGAATTTTTGCTCAAGTACAAGGTCGAGGTGGAAAAGCTCAACTACTACTACTGGGCGCAGTACCTCGAACACATTAACGACGAATCCGTTCTTCTGGGCATTCTCGGAAAGCTGGAAGTTTCGCTTCCGCAGCGCGAACCGCTTTCCGTGTATCGGAAGATTCTATCCGTCGAATTCGAGGAAAACAACTGCTTCTATTGCGGATGCAGGCTTTCGGGCCTTGTGCATGTGGACCACTTTATTCCGTGGAGCTTTGTCAAGGAGGACAAGCTCTGGAACTTTGTACTATCATGCCCGAAGTGCAATCTCAAAAAAAGCAATATTCTGCCCGAAAAGCGGCTGATTGGAAAAATCAATTCCCGAAACAGGGCGATTCTAGCACATTCGAATGAATTTATCAACGCCCAGTTTAAGGGCTATACCAAGGATCTTGTCGAGAATCTTTGGCATTACGCCCTTTTTGCCGGGTTCTGCGTGATGGGCGAAGACCCGCGCTAGCCTTCCGCGTGGTGCGACTTTTCGAGGTCGCGGGCGTTGATGATCAGCATCTGCAGACGGTTTTCGATGTTCGCGAAGCTCGTATCCGGGTCGTAGTCGAGCGAGAGAACCTGGATGTGCGGGTATCTCGCCTTGACCGCCTTGGTGAGGCCGCGGCCCGAAATGTGGTTCGCGAGGCATGCGAACGGCTGCACGATGATGAAGCTGTTGATGCCGTGGGGCGCGTTGTAGAGGATTTCGCCCGGGATAAGCCAGCCTTCGCCCGTGTTGTATGTCGGGTCGATGATGTCTCCCACGAGCTTGACCAGTTCGTAGCAGTCCGCGTGGTGCTCGTAGAGCTTGTAGCGCTTCGCGTGCTTCTGGACTATCTTGACCGCGTGGGTGTAGATCTTTGCGGTCACGCCGCCGACGAGGAAGTTCTCGATGGGCTTCTCGATGAGTCCGCGCTTGATCTTTTCGCGGCGGACGACTTCATCGACGCGGAAGAAGTCCGTCATGCCCGGCAGGTAAACCTCCATGCCGTTGTCCATCAGGTAGTCTTCGATGTGGCCGTTTGCGCCCGGGTGGTAGTTCATCAGGATTTCGCCGAGAAGCGCGACGCGCGGCTTGCGGTAGGTCGAATCGACGTCTATCCGGTTGAACGCGTCGATGGCGCGGTCAAGGGTCTTGAGCGCCTTTTTCGGGTAGGCGAGGCTCTTTTGCGAGATGACTGCGACTTCTTCCATGACGCGGGGGAGCCATTCGTCATAGACTTTCTGCGTGTCGCCCGCGTGACGCTCGTAGGGGCGGCTCCTGCGGTAAATGGTCTCGATCGCGTCCATCATGGTGAGGCCCCAGAGCATGTGCAGGCGGAAGTCCATCGTGAGCTTGAATCCCGGGTGCATGTTCTTCGTGTCGGTGCCGGTCGTGATGATGGGAATGTCGGCGAATCCCGCTTCGTCGAGAGCCTTTCGCGCGAGGACTGCATACTGCACCGCGCGGCAGTTTTCGCAGTTCTTCGAGAGCGTGACGGCGACCTTGTCGTGCGGGCATTCGGGGTGGTTCTTGAGCCAGAGGAGGTTTTCGCCGATGTTCACCTGGGCAGGGAAGCAGATGTCGTTGTGGACATACTTCTTGCCGAGAGCGAACGCTTCCGGGCCTCCCATCGGGAGCAGTTCGACCTTGTAGCCGAGATGCTTGAAATAGGCCGTGGCGAGGACGCTGAATCCGCGGGAGAGGTTCGGTACGAGAATCGTCCGGGTCTCCTTGTCCTTCGCCTCGAACTTGACGGGGAAGAGCGGGCCTTCCGTCTTGGGCGGGAACTCGATCTTTCTCCGTGCGCGGACTGTTTCGATAAAGCTCTTGACGCGGATGCCGACCGGTCCGCGGGCGTCGCCTTCGTCGAGCTTCAGCATCAGGAGCTCCTTCATGGAAACTTCGTGCAGCATCCGGTTCATTTCGTCGGTGAGAACCGAATCGTGTCCGCAGCCGAAGCTCACGATTTGCACGAGTTCGAGCGCCGGGTCCTTCGCTGCGAGCATCGTCGCGCCGAGCATCCGCATGTGGAACGTGTTCTTGACTTCCATCCGGGTGTGTCTATCGACGTCCTGGTCGAATACTCCGGGGAGCGATTCCGTGGTGAGGACGGGGATTCCCATCCGCGTGAAATGCTGCGCGATGTTGTGGTTGATGAGCACGTCCGCATGGTAGGGGCGTCCGGCGAGGCAGATGGCGAAGTCGCCCTTTTTCCGGACGTCGTCGAGAATCTTTCCACCCTCTTCGGCGAGTGTCGCGCGGAATGTCGAAAGCGCCTTTTCGCCCTCGGTCACCGCCTTGTCGAGAATTTTTTTGGAAATTCCCCAGAGATCGTGGAAATAGTGAATCGTCTGCTTGCGGCGCAGTTCCTCGTCCGTCCAGTGGAACGTGGGCTGGATCATGGGAATGCCGTAGCGGGTTTCGGGGTCGTCCGTGTTGCGGCAGACGTTCGGGTAGCCTTGCACGACGGGGCACACGGCGGTCGCCTTGAACTTCGAGTGATCGCTCGGCAGGGCGACCATCACCGGGAAGAAGATGCTGTCGACCTTCTTGTCGATGAGATCGAGGACGTGTCCGTGGACGAGCTTTGCCGGGAAGCAAATAGTGTCGCTCGCGACGCTCTGGAGCCCGCGTTCAAAGAGCTTGTAGTCGCTCTGGCGGCTGATGACGACCGTGTAGCCGAGCGAGGTGAAGAACGCTTTCCAGTAGGGAAGGCTCGACCAGAATTCGAGCGCGCGCGGAATGCCGATGGTCTTTCCCGTCTGCGGGAGGATCTGCTTCGGGGCGTAATCCTTGACGAGCAGCTGGTTCGTGCGCTTGACCATGTCGGGCACGGCGAGCATCTTCCTGTTGATTTCCGCGATGAGCGCCTTTGTCTTCGGGTCGTTCGGGTCGGCGGTGACTTCGCCGCGTTCGCAGCGGTTTCCGGTGACGTAGCTCGAACCGTCGCTGAACGTGACGATCGTGCGGGAACAGTGGTTTGTGCAGTAGCCGCAGATCATGCCGGGCTTGTTGTCCCAGCTCAGGTTGCGGGCCGCGTCGAGACCGATGAATGTCGATTGGTAGTTCGGGTCTTCCTTCTTCTTGTTCTCCATGAACTTCTTCGTGAGAAGGGCGACGCCGATCGCTCCCATTTCGCCCGGGCGTTCCGGTCGGATGGGGACGATTCCCGTGAGCTGCTCGAAGGCGCGGAGGACCGCGTCGTTCTTGAACGTTCCGCCCTGGACCACGACGACCTTTCCGAGCGTTTCGAGGTTGCGGATGCGGATGACTTTCGTGAACACGTTCAGGATGATGGAACGGCAGATGCCCGCGATGATGTCTTCGGGCTGCTTGCCGTCGCGCTGCTCGGTGATGATCGAGCTGTTCATGAAGACCGTGCAGCGGCTTCCGAGTTCGGAGGGATTCTTCGCGTTGAAGGCGAGTTCCGCGATCTTTTCCATGGGGACGCCGAGCGACTTCGCATACGTCTCGATGAACGATCCGCAACCCGAGGAGCAGGCCTCGTTGAGGATGATGCCCGTGACGACGCCGTCGTGGACGGAGATGGCCTTCATGTCCTGTCCGCCGATGTCGAGGATGAAGGATACGTCGGGGCGGAGCTTTTGCGCCGCGTTCGCGTGGGCGACCGTTTCGACCGTGTGGTAGTCGGCGTGGACGGCGCGCGCGAAGAGCTGTTCGCCGTAGCCGGTCGTTCCGACGCCTAGGATGTTGAGCTTGCAGCCGTATTCCTCGTAGCGGTCCGCCAGGTCGTTGAGCGCCTTCTTCAGGACTGCGAGCGGTTCGCCTTCGTTTCCGGAATAGAAGCCGTCGATGACTTTCTCGTTTTCGTCGAGCAGGACGAACTTGGTCGTCGTCGAACCCGCGTCGATGCCGAGGTATGCGTTGATGGTGGAGCCGGAGGGCGGCTGCGGGTAGTTCGGGCTTGCGAGCGGATGCGCCTGCTTGAAAAGTTCATGTTCCGCTTCGCTCTTGAAGAACGGTTCGGAGTGGTCCTTGCGTTCGGAAAGACGGATCTCGTTGAAGTGCTTGAGCGTTTCGAGCGAGCCTTCCCGCCTGTAGCCGCAATCCTTGTCCGCGAACATGCTGCCGACGGAAAGCGCCGCCCCGTAGGCGACGAGGACTTCGGAATGTTCCGGTCGGATGGCCTGCTCGTCGGAGATGCCGAGGCGTTCCTTGAAGGCGCGGACGAGGGTCGCGTTGAACGTGAGCGGTCCGCCTTCGAAGATGACGGGAGGCTTGATTTCCATGCCCTGCGCGAGACCGCCGATCGTCTGCTTCGCGATGGCGTGGAAGCTCGAAAGGGCGATGTCTTCCTTGGCGATGCCGCTGTTCAGCATCGGCTGGATGTCCGTTTTCGCGAAGACGCCGCATCGCCCCGAAATTTCGTAAACCTTCGTGCCGCGTGCCGCGAACGATTCGAACTGTTCCGTCTTGATGCGGAGAAGTCCCGCCACCTGGTCGATAAACGCTCCGGTTCCGCCAGCGCAGACGCCGTTCATGCGCATGTCGCTCGCGATGAGCTTTCCCGTGCCCTTGTCCTTTTCGAAGAAGACGACTTTCGCGTCCTGCCCGCCCAGTTCGATGGCGACCCGGGCTTCGGGGTGTGTCGCTCTCACGGCGAGAGCGTTCGCGACGACTTCCTGGACAAAGAACGCATGTGTCGCGTCGGCGAAGGGCTGCGCGCCGGATCCGCAGAAAGCCACCCGGAAATTCTTGTCGGGGAACATCCCGTGGGCGGTCGAAAGGACTTCATAGACTTTCTTCGCCTGCATCGCGTTGTGACGCTCGTAGGTAAAATGAAGGAGCTTTTCGGTTGCCGGATCGACGACGGCGATTTTCACGGTAGTCGAACCGACATCGACACCAATCCACAGGTCATTGTTATGAATGCTCATAGTGTCGCAAATTTAGAAAAAACGCACATTTTCGAGGCGGTGGCCTGCTATATTTGGATTATGCACCACTTGATTATCCCGGGGCTCAACAATTCGGGCCCGAAACATTGGCAGAGCTTTTGGGAAAGAAGCCTCCCGGACTCGGAGCGTGTCGTCCAGGAAAACTGGGAACATCCGGAAAGGAGGGACTGGGTGGAAAGGCTTTCCCGCTATGTCGAAGGCCTCCGCTCGGACACGGTACTCGTTGCGCACAGCCTGGGTTCGGTGACCGCCGTCGAATGGCTCCTGCAGGGAAAATGTCCCTTTGTCCGCGGCGCGTTCCTGGTCGCTCCTGCGGATGCGGATTCGGTGGAAATCATCCGCGACTTCGCCCCGGTTCCGCTGCAACGCCTTCCCGTCCCGTCGATGGTCGTCGCGAGCGAAAACGATCCGTATGTTTCGATGGAACGCGCCTGCCGCTTTGCCGAATCTTGGGGAGCGAGCCTTGAAAATGTCGGCGCTCTCGGGCACATCAACGCGCAGACGGACCTCGGCGAATGGCCCGCCGGCCGGGCGCTTCTCGAAAAGTTCGAACGTTCGCTGGGGCAGGAAAGCTCCTGCTTTCTTGGGGTGGGGCGATAATTCCAAAAAAATTCCCCGGTCGAGCCGGGGAACGACAGGCGAGGAAAATGCCGGGGAAAAGTTACCGGAACTTGGCGAAGAAGCGCTTCGTTTCGCGCATCACGATGCCGCTCAGAAGAATCAGGGCGACCAGGTTCGGGAAGGCCATGAGGCCGTTGAAGATGTCCGCGCATGTCCAGACCGCGCTCACGGTGAGATACGGTCCAACGAAGACGGCGAGCACGTAGAGCCAGCGAAAGACGAGCTTCGGCGTGCGTCCCCTGCCCACGAGATATTGCAGGCACTTTTCGGAATAGTAGGCCCAGCCGAGAATCGTCGTGAACGCGAAGAAGACGAGGGAAATCGTCAGGATGTAGGGGGCGAGCGTGCTTCCGAAGGGGAGGAACGCGAAGCCGCGCTGGAACGCTTCCATCGTGATGTTGACGCCTTCGAGGCCGAGCTTCGGGTCCCACGCTCCGGTGATGACGATCGAAAGTCCGGTCATCGTGCAGATGATGATCGTGTCGAAGAAGGTTCCCGTCATGCAGACAAGTCCCTGGCGGACCGGTTCCTTGGTCTTTGCGGCGGCTGCGGCGATCGGGGCGGAACCGAGACCCGCTTCGTTCGAGAAGATGCCGCGGGCGATACCCTTTTGCATCGCGATGAAGACGGAGCCCACGGCGCCGCCGGTTACCGCGGACGGATTGAACGCCGCGCGGACAATCGTTTCGATGGCTTCGGAAATGTGCGAGAAGTTGAGGAGCAGGAAGAATCCGCAGACGAGGACATAGAAGATCGCCATGAACGGAACGACGATCGTGGCGACTTTCGCGATCCGCTTGAGACCGCCGATGATGACGAAGGCGACGCACAGCGTGACGCAGAGCCCGGTAATCGCCGTCGCATACGAGATGGAGGAATCCCCGAAACGGAAAAGTTCCGCGGACGGAACGACCGTGTTCACCGCGGACGTGATGCCGTTTACCTGCGTAATCGTTCCGATGCCGAGAAGCCCGGCGAGCGTACCGAAAACGGCGAAGAGGACAGCAAGCCACTTGAAGTTCAGGCCAAAACGCTCCTTGATGCCGTGCTCGATGTAGTAGAACGGTCCGCCGAGGATCTTTCCTTCCGGGCTTACCGTCCTGTACTTGACCGCGAGAACGCCTTCCGCGTATTTTGTCGCCATGCCGAGGAACGCGGCGACTTCCATCCAGAAGAGAGCGCCCGGTCCACCGGTTCCGATGGCCGTCGCGACGCCCACGATGTTGCCTGTTCCGATGGTCGCGGCGAGCGCCGTGCAGAGTGCGCCGAAGCTTGAAACTTCGCCTTCGCCGTCCTTTTCGTTGTGGATGACGTAGCGGAGCGCGTTGTGCAGGTTCATCACCTGGAGGCATCCGAGGCGAATCGTCAGCACGAACCCGACGAGAAGAATGAAGACGATGAGCGGAATGCCCCAGACGAGACTGTCTGCGGAATCGAGCAGCTGGTTGATGGTTTCCACGGCGTTACCTGTTAGCGTTTAAGGATTGGGCGTGCCAAATCTAGAACTTTCTTCCTTTTCCATTCGGATTTCCCGACGGCGTTCCCAGACGAAGAGGGCGATTCCGAGAAGGATCATGAGGATGCAGAGCGACTGTCCGCGGCTCATGCCGAAAAGGTCGTTGCGTCCGAGAAAGCTGTCCGGGTGGCGGAAGAACTCGATGAAGAAGCGGAACGTGCCGTAGCCCATGAGGTAGAGCGGGAGCATCTGCTTCTTGAAAGGCCTGTAATGGCCGAGGACGAAGAGGACCGCGAAGAGGACGATGCCTTCGAAGACCATTTCGTAGAGCTGCGACGGATGGCGGAGCTGCAGGTCGTGCGCAAGCGGAAAGAGCATTCCGATGGGGCTCGTGGTCACTTCGCCGTAGAGTTCCCCGTTCACGAAGTTTCCCCAGCGTCCCCAGCTGTAGCCGAGCGGCACCGCGAGAAATCCGAGATTGAGCGTTTCCCAGACCGGGAGCCTGTTCCGCTTCATCCCGATGATTCCAAAGAGAATCGCCCCGATGAGTCCTCCGTGATACGACATGCCGGAAATCCCGACAAAGTAAAGCCCCTGCTCGGCGCTGTAGCGGAAAGGCGCGACGATTTCGAGCGGGTTCGAAAGATAGTGCGACGGATTGTAGAAGAGAACGTAGCCGAGTCTCGCGCCGACGAGGATGCCCGCGATGACCCAGGTGACGAAGCTGTCCATCTGGGGTTTCGCGATGCCTATTCCCCGCTTGACGTTCATCTTCCAGATGACCGCGTAGCAGGTGACGAACGCAAACAGGTACATGAGGCCGTACCAGTGCACGGGAAAGCTTCCCAGGTGAATGGCGATGCCGTCGAAATGTGTCGGGACGAGATTCCACCAGCTGTAGTTCGGCATTATTTCTCCTTTGCCCAGTAGTTGACGAGAAGCGCGGCGATCTGGGTCGATGTCTGCGTGCGCATTTGCCCGTGGACTTGCATCACGACCAGGACTATCGCCTTGTCGGGGTTCGTCTTGCTTTGCGCGAAACCCATGAACCAGTCGTAGCGGCCTTTCGGATCTTCGCCGTCGAGCGATCCGGTCTTTCCGCCGATGTCAAGGTCCGAAAAGAACCTTCGCGAAATGTTCCGCGTGCTCATCTGCTTTTTTGCGGTTCCGACGGTCGCCGTCGAAATCATCGAAAGCCGCAGTCCCCGGTAGGCGTTTTCCGAAAGACCTTCGAGGTCGAGCTTCACGGGAATCTTGGGTGCGTGTCCCGCGGCGCCGTTTCGCTCCCACGGAATTTCGAGAGGCTTGCCTTGCAGGATGGCCCGGACGATTGCCGCTGCCTGGAGCGGGGAAAGCGTCACGTCCTGGGTGAATCCGCTAGCGACTTCCGCGAGCGCGTAACCGGAATCGGGCGGATTGTAGCGGCTCGCTTCCGGGACGCTTCCGGGAAAGTTCCGGTTGAACCCGAGCTTCTCCGCCGCGGCCTTGAGCCTTTTCGCGCCGACGTTCATGCCGATGAGCGCTATCGGCGGGTTGTAGGACTTGGCGTACGCTTCGTGAACCGGCACGACCGGTCCGCGGTAGTTTTCGGGAACCCTGAGCTGTTGCCGGTAGAGCGTGTGCGCGCGCCCGATCATCGGGATTTCGGAACTTGTCGCGTATCGCTTCGAATCGAACGCCGCCGCGATGGTGACCGTCTTGGCAAGGCTCGCCGCGGGGAAAGTCGCGCGGGAGAGGTAGTCCGGTTCTGTCTGGATGGCGTTTTCCTTGCGTTCGCCCCAGGCGACGATTTCGTTTGTCTTCGGATCGACGGCGAGGTAGAGAGCGTCTTGCGGGCGGTAGCGCCGGAGGAACGTGTCCATCAGGTGCGCAAGTCCCGTGTCCCGCTGGGCATGGACGTGTTCGAGGTTGATTTCCCGGACGGCGTTCCCGAGAAAGGGCGCCCGCGCGGAATCGGAAAGTTCGCGCTCGGGCAGAAGTTCGCTTCGATCCGTGGCGAGGTTCTCCGTGGAGCCTTCCACGTCGGAATCCCGAAAGGCGCAGCGTCCGCAATGGAGGAGAGCCGCTAGCGCAAGAACCAGGAGCACTGCCCGGTTGAAAAGGCGCCATCTGCGCGGCAGGGGTCTCGGAAAAGTCATCCTTTCGGCGCGAGATGGAAGATGGTCTTTCGGTAGTATTCGAGTTCCGCGATGCTTTCCCGGATGTCGTCTAGCGCCTGGTGACGCTCTTCCTTCTTGAATTCGGAAAGATTCGGAAACCAGCGGAACGCGAGTTCCTTGATGGACGAGACGTCGATGTTCCGGTAGTTGAGCCAGCTCGAAATCTTCGGCATGTATTTATACAGAAAGCGCCTGTCCTGCGTGATGGAGTTCCCGCAGAGGAGGTTTCCGCTGTGTTCACGGTCGTGCTTCACGGTGAACTGCCGGATGAATTTCAGGGTGACCTCTTCGGCGTCGGCGAGGCTGTAGGGGGAGTGCCTGACCCTTGAAATCAGGCCGCTCTGCGTATGGTGCCTCGTGTTCCATTCGTCCATGCCGTTCAGGATGTTTTCCGGCTGGCGGATGGCGATGACCGGACCTTCGCCGAGGATTTTCAGGTTCGGGTCCGTGACGATCGTCGCAATCTCCAGGATGACGTCGCGTTCCGGGTCGAGACCGGACATTTCCAGATCCATCCAGACTAGATTGGGAGCGGTTCTGTTTTGAATACTCATTTAATTCCAAATTTATAAATTTAACGCGTTGTCTTGAAAATCCGGTCGTCTTTCGGGACGGTCCGTCACCCAAAACAAAAGGAACGAAAATGGAAGAAGTTGTGATTACGGGCATGGGTTGCGTCTCGTCCCTCGGAAATTCTCCGGATGCGCTGTGGGCGAATATTCTCGCCGGAAAGTCCGGCGTGTCGAACATCGAAAAGATGGACACTTCCGCCTACGAAGTACATTTCGCGTCGGAAGTCAAGGAGTTCGACGATTCCGCCTACTTCAACGCTCGCGACCAGAAGCGCTATTCCCGGAACATCCGCTATGCGGTCTATGCGGCTCTCCACGCGGTCGATAATTCGGGTCTCGATCTCGAAAAGGTCGATAAGTCCCGCGCCGGCGTGATTGTCGCTTCGGGCATGGGCGGCATGGATATCTACTATGACGGTTCGGCGGTGCTCGCAACCAAGGGACCGCGTCGCGTCTCCCCGTTCTTCATTCCGATGTCCATCACGAACATGGCGACGGGAGAGATTTCGATTCGCCTGGGATTCATGGGGCCGAACTTCGTGACGACTTCCGCCTGCGCGTCGTCGAACCATGCGCTCATCGCCGCCGCGGACCAGATCCGCCTGGGACGTGCCGACGTGATGATCGCCGGTGGAACGGAAGAAGCGGTGACCCCGGTTTCGCTTTCGGGCTTTGCGAACATGCATGCCCTTTCCCGCCGTAACGACGACCCGGCTCGCGCTTCCCGTCCGTTTGACAGGGACCGCGACGGATTCGTCATCGGGGAAGGTTCCGCGGTGATGGTGCTCGAAAGCCGGAAGCACGCGGAAGCGCGCGGGGCGAAAATCTACGCGACCATTGCGGGTGTCGGGCTTTCCGCGGATGCGCATCACATTACCGCTCCGCGCGAAGACGGCGCCGGGGTGAAGCTTGCCATCGCGAACGCTCTCCGCGACGCGAAACTCGAACCGGAGCAGGTCGGCTACATCAACACGCATGGCACCTCGACGCCTCTCGGAGACGTCGCCGAATGCAAGGCCATCTGCGAAATCTACAAGGGAAACACCCAAAACCTGAAGATCAATTCGTCGAAGTCGATGATCGGGCACATGCTCGGCGCAGCGTCCGCGATCGAGGGCATCATCACGATCAAGTCCCTCATCGACCAGAAGGTGCACGGAACGCTGAACGTCGAAAACCAGGATCCCGCGATTACGCTCGACGTGTGCAAGGACGGAGCCGTGGAGCACAGGTTCGACTACGCGATGTCGAACAGCTTCGGCTTTGGCGGGCACAACAGCGTGGTCATTTTCGGACGCGAAAAGTAAACCGTCGAAAATTCTCCCGGCGAGGCGTCTTTCGCAAGGCGCCTTTTTTCGGATTTCCTAAATTTCCAGCGTGCGTTTTCCTTTTCGAAGCATCGCGTTCGCCCTTCTTTTCTTCCCGCTTGCGTTTGCCGGCGACGGGGAACGCTCGTTCTTTCATCCGCAGAAGGTGGCCGATGGCGGGTTTCCGCTTCCTCGCGAGACGAGCTTCCAGCAGAAGGGGATTGGCGCGGGGCTTGGAATCGGGCCTCTCTTTCCCAGCGGCAAGCACTGCAATACGCTTGTCCAGTGGCAGGGAACCATGGAATATTACTACGCGAAGTTCCTGAGCGCGGGATTTTCCGTTCGAATGCATGGCGGAGACATCGACGATCGCTATTCGATGATCTACCAGAGATACCATACGCATTTGCGGTTGCATTTCGTGGCGGATTCGAACCTGTCCTTCTACGCGTCGCCGACCTTCGGGTTCGAAACGACGAGCCTTTCGGAAATTCGCGAGACGAGCGGCGCTTCGTCGAACCGTTTCGGCGTGACCGACGAGAAGAGGAAGGAGGCGGTCGGCTGCGACAACGAATATGGTCTCGACGGATTTTCGGGCGGAATGGAGTTCGGGACGGGTTACCGATTCGCCAGGGACTGGGCGCTTTCCGGCGCTCTCGGGCTGGAATACAACCTGGCGAATGTCGGCCAGTTCTCCTTCTCGCTCGGGCTGGGGTTCAATCTGCGGAATCACTGGGACTACCTGAAGAACCATTTCCTCGGCACCTGGATCGTGCTCGAATTCCTTGCCCACAGCTACTTTTCGGAAAGCTCGAACTCCTGGGGCGAGGCTCTGCTGCTCGCCCTTGTCCTGAACATTTGACGGATTCCGCTTTTTTTTCTAGATTTGGGTTCCCCATGAAAGTGGGGCCCTCCTGTGTCCATGGTGGGCACGGGCTGAAGTCCAAAGGGATATTATGAGACAATACGAGACGATGGTGGTCCTCGATGCCATGCTCTCCGACGACGTGATCGCGTCCGAAGTGCAGAGCTTTGCCGACAAGATTACCGCTGCCGGCGAAATCGTGCGCCGCGACGACTGGGGCAAGCGCAAGCTCGCTTACGAAATCAACCACAAGAGCCACGGCTACTACGTGATTTTCTACTACAAGGCGGAATCCTCCGTGGTCGCCGAGCTGGAGCACATCTTCAAGCTCGACGAAAACGTTCTCCGCTGGATGACCCTCGCGGACTATCCGATGACGGAAGTCATCTACGACAAGAACCTGAGCCAGACCGAAGACGTGACTCCGATCGACGCTGAAGAAGGAGATGCAGAATAATGGCTTTCGAAGACAAGAAGAACAATTCTCGCGTTCGCCGCAAGAAGACCTGCTGGTTCACCGAGAACAAGGTCGAATTTATCGATTACAAGGACGAAAAGGTCCTCCGCCGCTTCATTTCCGAACGTGGCAAGATCATTCCGCGCCGCATTTCCGGTACGAGCGCCAAGTACCAGCGTATGCTGGTCGAAGCGATCAAGCGTGCCCGTCACATGGCTATCTTGCCGTTCGTCGCAGATACGTTGCGCTAAGGAGTAAAAATGGAAGTTATTCTCAAAGCCAATGTGCCGAATCTGGGCAACATGATGGACGTGGTCAAGGTCAAGAACGGTTACGCGCTCAACTACCTTTTCCCGAAAAAGCTCGCCATCCGCGCGACGGAGGAAGCGAAGAAGAAAATCGCCGAAAACCGCGAAGCGATGGAAGCTCTCTTCAACAAGGAACTGGGCAAGGCTCGCGAAGTCGCGGCGAAGCTCGCCGAAGTGACCGTGAATCTCTCCCGTCGCGTCGTCGAAGGCGAACGTCTTTACGGTTCCGTCTCCGCTGCGGACATCGCGGATGAAATCACGAAGCAGGGCGTGAAGGTTACCCGTGCGCAGATCGCGCTCGCGGAGCCCATCAAGCAGCTCGGCGTCTATCCGGTTTCCGTGAAGGTCTTCGGTGACGTTTCCGCGGAAGTGAAGGTCTGGGTCGTCAAGGCCGACTAGTTCGATTCCGAGATTTTGAAAAGCAAGCCGCCCGAAGGGCGGCTTGTGCTGTTTTAAATGCTTGAAAGATTGAAAGTTGCTTTAAGTTATGCCACAGAAGGGTCATCGGTAGAAAGTTCTCCCAATGTCGATGATTATTGTTACTTATCGAGGACGGAAGACGAAATCCCTGCTTTCGAGTATGCCGATTTACTCTTTGGAATTCCGAATTCATATGGTGTTTCCTATTCATTGCATTTCTGGGCTGCGCCTGAAAAGGATTCGTTGGATTCACTTGTAGCTAGCTTTACGCCTAACTATGTTTGGCCGGAGAGCATGCCAGGAACCGATAAATACCGGATCCGTTGCGTCCAGGATTGTTCAGATGCTAGACAAGGAGGTCTTTGATGGGCGGCATTCGGCTGCAAAGCATATCGAAAGCGAAATAGGGAGGCTCGCGCCTTTTGTCCTTTCGAATTTTGTAAATTTTGCCCATGCGGTTTCGTGTTTTCTGTCTGTGCTTTTTCTTGATGTCGGCGGCTGCGTTTGCGCAGGTGCGCGACCTGTTTGCCGAATTTGACGAAGAGACGAAGGCGGCGGATTCCTTGGCGGTCGTTTCGTCTTCGTCGCATGCGGAAGAGGCTGTCTCTTCGTCGTCGGTTTCCAGCGGCTCGCTTGCGTCGAGTTCGAGCGTCTTGGCGAGCAGTTCCTCGAACGTTTCGAGTTCGTCATCGGTATTCTCCAGCTCTTCGAGCTTGCCGGGACAGGCGCTTTCGAGTTCATCGGAAATACCTCCGGCGGATTCTTCGGAAACGGCGAAACTTCCAGCCGATTCGGTTCGCGTCTCCGACTCCCTGAAAAGGGATTCGACGGTTGCGGATTCTTTGCAGGGCGCCTCGGACAGCCTTGCCTTGTCGAGTTCGTCCGCCGAGGCTCTCTCCAGTTCTTCGAGTTCCGCGGAATCCTCCAGCTCGGCAGTTTCCTCTTCGTCGGTTTCCACGGTTCTCGCTTCGTCGTCCTCGATTTCCCGTCGGGACATTCTCGGGCCGGTCAAGGTTTCGAAGGTCTATGGCATCGACGAGATGAAGGGCCGCTACAAGAGCCCGCGCAAGGCGCTGTTCTTCTCGCTGGTCGTTCCGGGTTCGGGGCAGCTCTATGTCGGCAGCTCGACGTTCAACTATGTTCGCGGCGCGGCCTATCTCGCCCTGGAAGCGGGTCTCTGGGGCAGCTGGTATTATTATTCCGTCTATAAATACGACCGCCAGGTGAGTCGCTACAGGAAATTTGCGAAGAATCACTTCAAGGCGTCCCAATACGAAGAAAAGATGCACGACCTGCGCAATTCGCTAGACGATTCGGACGAAGAGGCGAAGTTTGTCGAACGCTACCTCGCAAGCCGGGAATCCTACTGCAAGTCCATCTACGGGGAGGCTTCGACGAACCGCTGCTACATCGAAGGCGAGGAGATGACGAACGATCTCAACCACGTAAACCATGTAAACGGAAACTTTTCGCTCTACAATTCCGGATCGTATTATTCGAACATCGCGTCTTCCGCCTACGTTCTAGGCTGGGACGACGTCGCGGACGAAACCCCGGTCTCGGCGCTGAACCTTTCCGGGAATTCGGAAACGGTGGCGCTCGGGACTTCGGCAAACCTGAAGCTCTATCGCGGGATGCGGAACAGGGCGAACGATTACGCCGACATGCAGGCGTGGTTCTTTGGCGGGCTCATCCTCAACCATCTGGTGTCGGCGATCGATGCGGCGTGGGCTGCCCATGCGCACAACAAGGTCCTTTACGAAGAGGAACTTTCGTGGATTGACCGTCTGCATTTCGAAGGCGGCTTCGTGCCGATGAATTCGCAGTCCGTTCTGAACGTCTATTTCAATTTCTAGCGCCATGAAAAAGTTTGCCCTGGTCCTCTTGACGGTGATGCTTCTTGTTTCGGGAGGCTTTTCGCAGGTCGTGATTTCTGTCGATGAATCGGTGAGCAAGAATTCGAGGAAGAGCCTTCCGCTCGCGATCGGCGCCTCGCTTCTCCTTCCCGGGATGGGGCAGCATTATCTGGGCGAAAATTCGCTGGTGAAGGCCTACATCTGGACGGATGTCGCGCTTTGGATGGCGACTTTCGGCAGCTACTTCCTTGGCGAACGGCAGATTGCGAACGCGCGGTCGTATGCGGTTCGGTATGCGGGAATTTCGAACCCGCCGTCTAGCGAATCCTTTTTGAACCTGATGGCGGACTACCGCAGCCGCGGCGGAGTCGCGGGCGAAAACGCGAACCCGGATTCCGACGAGGACTATAACCAGGCGATGCTCCGGAGCGGCAAGACGATCGATGCGGACTATCCTTTTGACGAGGCGCATTCGTGGGACTGGGGGTCGAGCGACAATCCCGAAACGACCCGCCGGATGTCGCATTACCGGGACATCTTGAAGAATTACCGCATTTCGCGAATCGTTTTCCAGGTTTCGATCGGGGCGCTGATTCTGAACCGCGTGATTTCCGTTTTGGACGTGATGCGCATCTACCGTTCGACGTCGAGCGACCTCGCTTCGACGGAAAGCCGCCGCTTGCACGTGTTCCCGGATTTTAGGCCGGAAGGTCCCGGCGCGACGCTTCTCTGGTCGTTTTGATTCAAATGGCGAACCTGCATTTTGAATCGCTGGATTTCGCTGAACGGACGCCTGTCAAAATTTCTATCGTTAGCGCGTGTCTCGGTTCTTGAAAGTCTTTCTCGCACTGGCCGTCGGGCTTGCGTTTGCCGAAGGCGGTTCGCCGCTTCCGTCCCTGGATTCATCGAAAACGCCTTCCGTGCATTTTCGCGATGCGAACTTCGACTACCGCTCGGAAGATCCCGGCGCGGATTCGCTGCAACGCTTTTCGCCGCTCCGGTTCGGAGGAATGGTCGCGTTGACGGCGAGCGCCTACGGGGCGGCCTATGGGCTTGTCTTCGCGAAGGGCTGGTGGGACGACGAGCATTCGCATTTCCATTTCGAAAACGATTTTGAATACGCGAAGAACCTCGACAAGGCGGGGCATTTCATGGCGGGCTATCTGCTCGGCGAAGGCTTCTATCTGGGCTACTACTGGTCGGGGCTTTCGGAGTTCGGCTCCTATCTCGCCGCGGGGCTTTCGACCATGGCGACGCATGTGGCGATAGACGTCAAGGACGGGTATTCGCCGGAATGGGGATTCAGCATCTTTGACGTGCTTTCGGGAACTCTCGGCGGATTCTACCCGATGGCGCGGCGCTACATTCCCGCGTTCAACTATTTCGACATCAAGTGGAGCTACTGGATTAACAGCCGGGCGTATTACCGGCAGAGCGATACGGGCGTCTTTACCGACGACTACTGCAACGAGACGTTCTGGCTGTCGCTAAAAGTCTATCGTCTGCTGCCGGCTTCCGCGCGGAAGTTCTATCCTTCCTGGCTTGCGATTGCCGCGGGTTGGAGCATTGACGAAGGCGTTTTCGAAGGGAAGAAGGGACGGCACGAGTTCTACATTGCGCTCGACTATGACATGGAGGCGATTTTCAAGCCGCACAGCCGCTGGGCGCGCAATCTGGTCCGGTTCGCGAATGGTTTCAAGCTGCCCGCTCCGACGCTCCAGATCTATCCCGACGTAAAGTTCTTTTTGCTCTATCCGATTAAATTCTAGACTTTTTGGGAGGCCGATAACGATGAAAACTGCACTGATAACCGGCATCACGGGCCAGGACGGCTCGTATCTCGCGGAGCTTCTCCTTTCGAAGGGCTACGCGGTGTATGGGCTTGTTCGCCGCAAGAGCCGTCTCGACTTCAACAACGCGGAACACCTGAAGGACCGCGTGACGTTCCTCTTCGGCGACATGACGGACATGGCGTCCCTCCTCCGCGCGATGGAAATCGCGAAGCCGGACGAGATCTACAATCTCGCGGCGCAGTCGTTCGTCACGACGTCGTGGGAGACGCCCCTCTCGACGGCGGACATCAACGCCATCGGGGTGACGAAGCTGCTGGAAGCCGTGCGGCTCGCGAAGCCCGACACGCGCGTTTACCAGGCGAGCACGAGCGAGATGTTCGGCCGGGTGCAGGCCGTTCCGCAGAACGAGGAGACGCCTTTCTACCCGCGCAGCCCCTACGGGGTGTCGAAGCTCTACGGGCACTGGATCGTGAAGAACTACCGCGAGAGCTACGGGATGTTCGCATGCTCGGGAATCCTCTTCAATCACGAGTCGGAGCGTCGCGGTGCGGAGTTCGTGACGCGGAAGATAACGATTTCGGTGGCGCGCATCCGCGCGGGCCTCCAGGAGCTCGTGGAGCTCGGCAACCTGGATGCGAGCCGCGACTGGGGGCATTCGGAGGACTACGTTCGCGCGATGTGGCTGATGCTTTCAAGGCCGGAAGCGGACGATTACGTGGTGGCGACTGGCCGGACGCACACGGTGCGCGACTTTGTCACGCTCGCGTTCCGCGCGGCGGGGATGGAGCTCGAATTCCGCGGAAGCGGCGTCGGGGAGTACGCCGTTCTCGCCGGGACGGATCGAGTCCTCGTGAAGGTGAACCCGCGGTTCTTCCGCCCGGCGGAGGTGGATCTCCTGATAGGCGACGCGTCGAAGGCGAAGCGCGTCCTCGGCTGGGAGCCGCAGGTGTCCTACGAGGAACTGGTGCGCCGCATGGTCGAAAGCGACCTGAAGCTTCTCGAAGAAGGGAAACTCTGATGCCGAAGACTCTCGTCATCGGGGCGTCGGGCTTTGTCGGAGGCTATCTCGTCCGCGAACTGGAATCGGCGGGCCATGAAGTCTTTCAGGCGAACTTTCCCGAATTCGACCTGCTGGACTCTGTGGCCGTGGAATCCGTCTTGCGAAGAACCGCTCCCGATTTCGTGGTCAATCTCGCGGCGGTAAGTTCGGTCGGCGAAAGCTGGAACGATCCGGTGATGACGGTCGAGGTGAACGTGAAAGGCGTGCTGCATCTGCTCGACGCCATCCAGAAGTTTTCGCCAAACGCGAAAACGCTCCTCATCGGCAGCGCCGAGGAGTACGCTCCCAAGAGTTCGCCCCTGCTGGAAACGGATCCGCTCGAAGCGAGCAATCCCTACGGCATTACGAAAATCGCGCAGGAAAACTTTGCCACGCTTTACCGCAAGAAGCATGGACTGAAAATCGTTTGCACGCGTTCCTTCAACCATACGGGCGTCGGACAGTCTCCCCGGTTCGC
Source organism: Senegalimassilia sp. (assembly GCA_963652365.1). GTDB lineage: Bacteria > Fibrobacterota > Fibrobacteria > Fibrobacterales > Fibrobacteraceae > Hallerella. The sequence goes on along the minus strand of CAVJTH010000003.1, from coordinate 26,798 downwards.
CTTGCCGAGCTTTGCAAGACAGGTCGCGGAAATCGATGCGCGTGGAATCCCCGGAAAGATCTTTGTGGGCAACCTGGAAGCGGTTCGCGATTTTTCGGATGTGGAAGACGTTGTCCATGTCTATCGGATGCTGCTGGAATCCGAAAACGAGTTTTCGGTGTACAACGTAGGATCGGGCATTGCCCGTTCCATGTCCGAACTGTTGCGGCTGATCGTCGGGTTTTCGAAGGTGCCTATCGAGATTGTCCAGGATCCCGCGAAGATGCGCCCTGTCGATATCCCCTATCTGTGTGCGGACAATTCGCGCATTCGAAAGTTCTGGCGCGGAACGGACATTCGGAACACCGTGCAAAGAATGTTCGACTCTTATCGGAAAAGCCCGAGCTTACGCTAGAATCTCGTCGATGACGTGTCGCATCCTTTCCTCCATCGCGTCCCAGCTCATGCCGAGCGCGCGCCGCTTCGCGTTTTCACCGAGCCTTTGCAGGCGTTCCGGGTCGTGCAGGACGCTCGCCACCTTTTGACAGAAGCCTTCCGGGTCGGAATCTTCGTAGAGAATTCCCGTTTCGCCGTCGATGACGGAATCTTTCAATCCCGCGACGTTGTTCGAAATGGAAACGGTGCCGCAGAGGTTCGCTTCGATGTTGTTGATGCCCCAGCCTTCCTTGAATGACGGATTGACGAAGAGAGACGCGCGGCTGAGAAGATCGCGCTTTTCCTCTTCGGTGATTCGCCCGAGGAACTTGACGGAATCGGCGACGCCCTTTTCGCGGGCGAGTCTTTCGAGTTCCGCGCGGTAGTCTCCGCTGCCCGCGATTTCAAGGATGATTCCCGGGACAAGCTCCCTTAGGCGCGGCATCGCGTGGATGGCGAACTGGGCGTTCTTGTATTTCATCAGGCGCCCGATGAACGCGATGACGGGAGGATTCGACTTGGGCTGAGTCGGATGGAAAAATTCCGTGTCGATGCCCGGTTCCACGATGGAAATCTTCCTTGCGCGGATTCCCATGTCGATGATTTCGTCCCGGGTACTTTCGGAGATCGCGAGAAAGTTCTCGCCGCGGTAAAAGAGCGCGACCGCGCGTTCCATCAGATAGACGTAGAGCGCGATCGGAAACACCGTTTCGCGGAAGATGGACTTTCGGAAAAAGTGCATCACCATGTGGAGGCGTTTCGTCTTTGTGCAGAGCGGCGTAAAGAAGGGAATCTTGTTCAGGTCTTCGATGACCAGGTCGTATTCCTTCCCGTGCTTCCTTGCGTAGAAAAATGCGGAGTAGTTGAAGAGAAACTTGTTCCCGATGCGGACCGTACGCATTCCGTCGATAGTCTCTTCGTCGGGCAGTCCCTTGACCCGGTGGGCGAGAACGGTGACGTCGAATCCGTTTCCGTTCAATCGCCTGAAGATTTCGTGAAAGTAAAGTTCGGCGCCGCCCGCTTCGGGATTCCTGATGTCGCGCCAGTTGACGAGAAGAATTTTCCTGTTGGCCACGGTATGTCCTTCGGTTGGGTTGAAATCCTCTAAATCTTTCGCTGTTCCTTGAAAACGACGAGGTGCTCCCGGGCGCGTGTCGCGGCGACGAGCAGAAGATGGGCGTCGCTGTAGGGAAATCCCGGGTCGTCTTGGGAAACCGTCATGTCGCAAAGAATGACGACTCGGCTGTCGAGACCCTTGTAGCGTCGCGCGGAAACGATGTTTATCCGCTGGCTGTCGAGGGATTCGTTCACGTCGCTCCACTTGAATGTTTCGTTTTCGAGCGCCTTTAGGCCGGAATGGCTGCGGCTGTGCAGGGAAACCACCAGGATGTCCTTCGGATCGACCTTCTTCTTTCGGAGCCTTTCCACTTCCTTCGCGAGCATTTCCTCTTGCGTTCGAGGATCCGTGTAAAAGCGCACATCGACGTCCTTGCCGAGCGGCGTGTTGTCGTAGCAGGGAATCCGGATGTCCGTCTCGGCGCAGATCCAGTCGAGAATCTTTCGAGTCGAACGGTAGCCGCAGGGGAGCACCATGACGGGCATGGCGTTGATGGCCGCGTTGCCGAGAACGTTTCGCGCATAGAGCGTCTGTGCCGGATCGTAGAAGAACCGCACCGTGCCGTGTTCCCTGTCCCTTAGAAGCTTGAGAGCCGTGTCGAGCCATCCGTTTTCGAAATCCTGGCCTTCGTCGATGAGAAGCGCGTCAAAGAAACGGTTCGATGGGCGACTCCTGGAGGATTCGTTTCGGAGAATGTCGAGCGCCCGGTCGAAATAGGCGGGGAGCCTTTCGAAGTATTCGCTCCTTGCGTCGGGGTCGCGGGGCTCTTTGCGCGGTGCGTCGGGAACCTTCGCGAGCCGCACGTATTTTTGGGCAAAGCGGTGAAAGGAATGGACCTCGATCGAGGAGTCGCGTCGATTCTCCGGGTTGAGGCTTTGTTCGAGCTGTTCGGCGAGCAGGTCGTTGTAGCAGAGGACCGCGACGCGTTTTCCTTCTTTTTCGAGCCGGTCCGCTTCCCACTTGACGAGCATCGACTTTCCGGAGCCGGCGACGCCTTCGATTCGCATCTGCCTGTTTCGCGTAATCGTCTTCATCAGCATCCTTTGCAGGTCGGTCGGCTGGACGCGCATCGATTCGTTCATCGCCCAGAGTTCCGGCCAGGACGGCTCTCCGTACGAGGCGAAGAAGTCGATCAGCCTCTGCAGGTTTTCCCCGTCGAGGATTTCGTTGGGATAGGGCTTGCCGCCGAAGGAACTCTCCCTTGTCGCGAGTGCCTTGCGGACTTTCTTTTCGAACGTCCTGGGGGATGTGGCGTCGCCCTTGAGAAAAAGGTGCGACTGGGGAATCTGCCTGATGATGCTTCCCGCGACTTCCGTCTCCGGGAAAAAGGTCGCCCATTGGACGCAGATTCGGTAGGAACCGTGATCTTCCTTGGGAAACATCTTGCCAAAATGGTCGTGCAGCGTATGGATGACCGTCTTGACCTGATCCACGGGCGAGCGGGAAAGGATCCTCCCGGACTGTTTCCAGACGAGCTCGTCGGTGTTCGCGTTGCTTCTTTCCGCGGTGATCTTTCCGTCCTTGCATTCGACAAGCAGCATTCCGCAGGTCGGGTTGTAGAGAACCCCGTCGATTTCGCGGTTGAACTCTCCCCGGAGACTGTCTATCTGGAAGCAGAGCTGGGCGTTCATCCAGAGATACCAATCGTCCGACAGCTGGCTCGCCAGTTCGAAAAAGCGCTTTTCGGAGCGTGAATTGACAGTCGTGTCGGGAAATTTTCGGACCTTTGCCATCGTTTGCCTCCCTAGTCGAGTTCCGCCTGGATCATTTCGAGAATCTTCGGGATGACCGTTTCGGGCTTTTCGTGGATGGTGGCGCCCGCCGCCCGGACATGGCCGCCTCCGCCGAAGGCTTTCGCGATTCGGTTGACATCGACGATATAGTTCGAACGCAGGCTCATCTTGTAATCGTCGCCGGTGGGGTAGATAAATATCGCCGCCTCGGTTCCGGAAACTTCGCGAATCGAATCGATGACCGATCCGAGGTCGAGCGGTGTCGCGCCGAACCGTTCGAGATCTTCCGGGGCGAGGAACGTATAGACCGCTTTTCCGCCGAGAGCCGTCTGGCAGCGTTCCATGGCGAATCCCGCTATGCGTGTCTCCGCGAGGGAGCGCGTGTAGAATGTCTCGTTGATGATTTTCGAAAAGTCGCAGCCTTTGGCGATGAGGCTCCCGACAATGTCCATCGTCCGCTTTCCCGTATTGCTGAACTTGAATACGCCCGTATCGTGGATGATTCCGAGGTAGATCGCGTCAGCGGCATCCTTCGAAACCTTTTCCGGGGAAAGCTGCGCATAGAGCGTTTCGCTTGCCGAACTCGAATCGGGTTCGACGATGCTTGTGTCGCACAGGTTCCGCGGATTGCTGACATGGTGGTCGATGTTGCATGTCCGCTTGGCGCGTGCGAGGCAGTCTGCGCCTTTCGCCCCGATGCGGTCGAAGGAAGGCGTGTCGAGCAGAAAGACGAGATCGAAGTTCTCTCCGCGGTATTCGGCTTCGACGTTTTCCGCGTCGCGCAGAAGTCGAAACTTTGCGGGGAACGCTTCGAGAAAGACCCTGACGGACGCTTCCGGGTAGTTGTCCCGGACGTAGCGATACAGTCCGAGGCTCGAACCGATGGCGTCTCCATCGGGGTGGACATGGGCAAATATCGCGACGGTTTTCGCTTGCCCGAGCATTTCGTCAATCGTCATCGTGTACCTCTAGCCGAACAGGTCCGGGGAATTCGGGTCTTTGGCGTCTTCGGGAAGTTCGCCGCCGTTTTCTTCGGTCTCTATCCGCGTAAAGCGCTTGACCTTCTTCGCGGTGAACTTGCTGCCGAGAGCCTTGTAAGTCTTGATGTCCGCAAGCTCCGCAAGGTCGAGTTCTTCCTTTTCGACCTTGTGCCCGGACTGGTATTCCATGGAGACGCGGGCGTCTTCGCTGGCGAAAAATTCGACCATCCGGGTTTCCGGACTGTCCGAGAGGATGTTGAACTCGGTCGTCGTCGGGCAGTTTTCGAGAGTGAACCGCTTGACCATGTAGGTGTAGTTTTCGCCTTCGAAGTAGAGGACGGTGAAGACCTGCTCCGGATCGTACTTGCCGATGTAGAGAATGTCCGTCCCGACGAGTACCGGGTCCTTCATTTCGTGCAGGCGGGCCATGCCGTTCTTGCGGACGGTGAGCAGCTTTTCGTTTTCCCCGAATTCGCCGAGCTCGTCTCCCTTGCGCTGCGTGCCGACAACTCCGGAAATGGCGTCGAAGTAGAAGACTTTCGCTCCGAGCGTGCTGACTCCCGCGCTCACCTTCTTGATCGCCTTGACCGCGTATTTCGTGACGACGTTCCCGATGGTGTTTCGGCCCTTGACTTCGGTATTCGAGAAATCGACTTCGAAGTTGAGCTTGATCCGCGGGCGCGGCTTGAGGATGACCTTGACCGTTTCCGCTTCGCCGTTCGGGTTCGAGGAAATGTAGAGAATCTTCGTCCCGGGCTTTCCCTTGCCCATCGGGTAGTCCTTGTTGCGGGTGACGCCGCCGACGTTGAACCGCTTGATGAGAGCTGCGCCGTCCTTGCCGTCCTGGTAGATGACGTTGTAAATTCGCCGTTCGTCGTCCTTGTTGAACTTTTCGACGAGGATGATATCCTTGCCCACGAAGTCCTTGTCGGAAACCTTGACAATCTTGTAGGTGCCGTCCGCCTTGAAGACGATGATGTCGTCGTATTCCGAGACGTCGAAGAGATATTCCTCTTTTTTCAGGCTTGTCCCGACAAAACCCTCCGATCGGTTGACGTAGAACTTCTGGTTCGCCATGGCGACGTGCACCGCATCGACCTTGCCGAATTCCGCGATTTGCGTCTTGCGTTCTCGGCCATGTCCGTATTTCTTCTCGATATTCTTGAAATGGTTGATGGTGTATTCGGTCAGGTGGTTCAGGTTTTCGGTCTCTTCTTCGATGTGCCTGTCGAGCTCTTCGAGGAGCTCGTCCGCCTTCTTGCGGTTGAAGCGTGCGATTTTTGACATGGGGAGCGCAGCGAGCTTTTCGATATCTTCGGTCGAAACTTCCTTTCGGAGTTCTCCGACAAAAGGCTTGAGCCCTTCATCGATGAGCTTTATCATGTCGTCGCGGTCTTTCGCCTTCTTGATGGTCTCGTAGATTTCCTTTTCGATGAAAATCTTTTCGAGGCTCGTCGCATGCCACTTGTCCTGCGTGTGCCGAAGTTCGTTTTCGAGTTCCCACTTGAGCAGGCGCTTCGTATGGTCCGTGCTGAGCTTTAAGAGTTCCGTCGTGGTCGTGAAGCAGGGCTTCTTGTCGATGATGACGCATGTGCACGGAGAAAGCGACTTTTCGCAGTCCGTAAACGCGTAGAGCGCTTCGATCATCTTTTGCGGGTCGGAACCGGGCAGAAGGTGGATGACGATTTCGACGTTTTGCGCCGTGTCGTCATCGATGCGCTTGACCTTGATTTTTCCCTTGTCGTTTGCGGCGACGATTGATTCGATGAGGGAGCCTGTCGTCGTGCCGTAGGGAATTTCGCGGATGACAAGCGTTTTGGAATCCTGGACTTCGATCTTCGCCCGGATCTTGACGCGCCCGCCGCGCGCCCCGTCGTCATAGTGGGAAACGTCGATGGTTCCGCCGGTGAAAAAGTCCGGGTAGAGCGTGAACTTCTTTCCCTTGAGATAGGCGATGCTCGCTTCGCAGAGCTCGTTGAAGTTGTGCGGAAGAATGTATGTCGAAAGCCCGACGGCGATACCGTCGACCCCTTGGGCGAGAAGCAGCGGAAACTTGGCGGGAAGCGTGACCGGTTCCTTGCGCGTTCCGTCGTAGTTCGGAATCCATTCGGTCGTCTCTTCGTTGAAGAGAATTTCCTGGGCGAACTGGGAGAGTCTGCCTTCGATGTAACGTCCGGCTGCTGCGTCGTCTCCGGTGAGCGGGTTTCCCCAGTTTCCCTGGGTCTCGATCAGCAGGTCCTTTTGTCCGAGGCCGACTAGCGCCGTATAGATAGAGGAGTCGCCGTGCGGATGGTATTTCATCGTCGCGCCGACGACGGTTGCGATCTTGATCAGATGCCCGTTGTTCATTTCGGAAAGCGTATGCAGGATGCGCCGCTGCACGGGCTTCAGGCCGTCTTCGAAGTAGGGAACCGCACGGTCAAGGATTACATAGCTCGCATAGTCGAGGAACCAGCCGTCGTAAAGTTTTTCGAGATGGTTCGCATTGGAAAGCCCGAGAATCGCCGTATCGCTCTTGACTTCGGGTTCGGGCGCGTTTGCGAATTTGTCCTGTCCGTCTTTCTTGATTTCGTCGCTCATTTAAAGTTCCTCTACCGCTTCGGTTCGCAAGTTCTGCACAATCCGGTTCTGGCGTTCGGGCGTGTTCTTTCCCATGTAGTAGCCGAGCATCTTGCCGAGAGACGCGTCCGGCGGGGAAACCACGCTTTCGAGCCGCATCGTCTCGCCGATAAACTGTCGAAATTCTCCCGGGTTGATTTCGCCAAGGCCTTTGAATCGGCTGATTTCCAAATCCTTGCCGGCAAGTGTTTTCGCCGCTTCGTCGCGTTCCGTCTCGTCATAGCAGTAGAGCACTTTTTTCTGCTTGGAATTTCGGACCCGGAAGAGGGGCGTCTGCAAAATGTAGAGATGCCGCTGCTCGACGAGTTCCGGGAAAAACTGGAGGAAGAACGTCATCAGGAGAAGCCGGATGTGCATCCCATCGACATCGGCATCGGTCGCGATGATTACCTTGTCGTAGCGCAGCGAATCGAGACCGTTTTCGATATCGAGCGCATGCTGGAGCAGGTTGAATTCCTCGTTTTCATAGACGACCTTCTTGGTCAGTCCAAAGCAGTTGAGCGGCTTGCCGCGGAGACTGAAAACCGCCTGGTTCTGCACGTTTCTCGCCTTGGTCAGCGTTCCCGACGCGGAGTCGCCCTCGGTCAGGAAGATCATCGTCTCCTTGTGGACGGGATTCTTGGCGTCCGTCAGATGTACCTTGCAATCCCGGAGCTTCTTGTTGTTCAGGTTCGCCTTTCTCGCGCGTTCGTTGGCGAGCTTCCGGATGCCGGCGATGTCCTTCCGTTCGCGTTCGCTCTGCAGGATGCGGTCTTGCAAGGCCTTTTCCGCTTCGGGGTTCTTGTGCAGGTAGTTATCGACTTCGGTCGCGACGTAATCGACAATCCATGTGCGGAGCGAAGGCCCTCCCGGTGCTGTTGTCGTGCTGCCGAGCTTCGTCTTCGTCTGGGATTCGAAAACGGGTTCCTGGATGCGGATGGAAATGGCCGCGATGATGCAGTTCCGGATGTCCGACGGGTCCAGATCCTTTTTGTAGTGGTCGCGGACGCCCTTGACGAATCCTTCGCGGAAAGCCTGCTGGTGCGTCCCTCCCTGCGTCGTGTGCTGGCCGTTCACGAAGCTGAAGTAATGTTCGCCGTACTGGTTTCCGTGGGTGAAGGCGATTTCGACATCCTTCGACTTCATGTGGGCGATCGGGTAGCGGAGCGTATCGTCAACGCGCCCGGAGAGCAGGTCCAGGAGACCGTTCTTGCTCGCGTATTCCTTCCCGTTCATCGCGAGCGAAAGCCCGGTGTTCAGGTAGGCGTAGTTCCAGATCTTCTCTTCCATGTAGGCGGGTAGGAAGCGGTAGTTCTTGTCGAAGATCGTCGGGTCCGGCGAGAAGACGATTTCCGTTCCCGTCTTTTCGTCGGTCTTGCATTCGCCGTATTCCTTGACGAGCACGCCCCGGCTGAATTCCGCCTTCTTGCACTTGCCGTCGCGGAAGCTCTGCACGGTAAACCTTTCGGAGAGCGCGTTCACCGCCTTCGTTCCGACACCGTTCAGGCCGACTGACTTCTGGAACGCCTCGGAATCGTATTTTCCGCCCGTGTTCATCTTGGAAACGCAGTCGATGACCTTTCCGAGCGGAATGCCGCGCCCGTAGTCTCGCACGTGGACTTCCCGGTCCTGGATTTCGATTTCTATCCGCTTGCCCGCGCCCATGACAAATTCGTCGATCGAGTTGTCGATGATTTCCTTGGCTAAAACGTAGATGCCGTCGTCCGGGCTTTGCCCGTTGCCGAGCTTTCCGATATACATGCCCGGGCGCATCCGGATATGCTCGTGCCATTCGAGCGACTTGATGTTGTCTTCCGTGTATTTGACTGCCATAGAATTGACCTAAAGACCGTTTTCGTTAAAATCGTGCCAAATATGAATAAAATTTGAAACCGCTTTCGCCTTGACCCGGCGTCCCGGTCCAATTTTTCGGAAAAGATAGTAAAACTTTTTACCTGCGTAGTGCTTATTTGTGCATTTTACCGGAGCCGCTTTTTGAACGGGAAACGGGTGCGGTCAGCGTTATGGAACCCTAGAGGCTGTAAAGATAGAAAGGTAGCGTCGAACAGTTTCCTCGCTTGTTATCCCAAAACAAGCTGCGCGGATCTTCGAGCATTTCCGGCGTACAGTTCTTGTTCGAGTAAACCTGTTTTTCGCCGTTTTCCCTGTAAAAGGCCATCACCAGGCAGTAGTCGGGCTGTAACGCCATGTGGAGCGAATCCCCTTCGAAAAAGTATTCCAGGTAGTTGGAATGCATCTTGGGACTTGCCTTGATCAGGATGCTTGAATCCGTGTAGAATACATGGCGACCGAATGACGGTGTCGGATTGTGACATCTGAAACGATAGATTGTTTCTCTCTTGAATTCGTTGATTTTGGGGCGAAGCTTTCCCGTTTCGGTGGAGTAGATGTCTAGATTGAATCCGTACTGGATGTAGAGTTCTGTCGCGCTTTTCTTGAAAATATCGACCTTTGTGTCTTCATAGCTGTTATAGAAAGGGGGAATGCTATCGTAAGGAATGTCGATGTTGTCTGTTTCCTTCCCGAACCTAGGCATGGAGAGGCTTGAAAAATCAAACCGAGTCATTTCAATGTTGAAGGAAAAAAGGCTGTCCGTCTTGCGGGTCTTCGGGGAGGTCACCGTCGCAAATTCGATAAGGTTATGGCGGAATGCATAGGAGTAGGATTGGATGTCGGAAAACAGATCCTGTAGATACAGCTGATACGGTGCCGGTTTAGGATCCCGGAAAAGAACCAGGTGGACCGAATCCATGCAGATTTCCTTGGTTTGGAAAGTTTTGACGAACGGACTTCGGATATGCGCCACGTATTTTTCGCACAGCGTCTTCGCTCTTTCAGCCGGGACTTCGGCGGTTTCGACCGGTTCCTCCTTTTGGCAGGCGATAAGGAAGAGGACAAGCAGTAGGGAGAGAATATGTTTCATGGGAGAAGATCCTTGATGTTGCCAAGATAGACCTGTCTGTAGCCGGAATAGGGAAGAACGTTCGGGGAATAGTCAAAGGACGCTAGTCCCGGTTCCGTGAAATAGATGTCACCGTCTCTTGTGATGACAAAGACGTTTTTGTTGCCGACTTGGGAATGCTTGATGTCGCCTGCGGTGTCGTACTCGTTCAGGGAAAGCGGCAGATTGTTTGGGTGGGAATGCAGAAAGACGGAGTAGCCCATCGGGTATTTGGGTTTGCATGTTCGGATGTTGTTTTCCCGCTTTTTCCCTTCTTTGCCTTTTTCCGCCCAGGGGAAGTCGGCATCGACTTTTCCCACGCTGCAGTATTCCAAATTATCCGTATCGCTTTGCGTCTGCATCCGCAGGGAGTCTAGCCGGCGAAGCAGCGCCTTGTTGTTGAGGAGCGCCCGTCCCTTTTTCAAGGCGTATAGCGCTCTTTCTTTATAAACTTTCAGCGCTTGCGGGGAAATCTCTCCCGGGAAAACATCGTCGTATTGGGTGTCGGCGGGGTTCTCGATGTTGTCGAAAAACGAGGTATAGTCTTTGATGGCTTCGCTCGAGCCTTTATCGAGGTTGTCGGACAGTGGTTCGGGCTGGAATCTCTTCCCGTAGCGGGACAATCTGGCGTCTAAGTTTCTATACCAGGAAAATCGGGTAGAGCCTTCTGCACTGTGCCGGGAAAGGGCTTGGAGGCCTTTCGACAGCTGCTGGAGTTTTTCCTTGGAGTCGGGAAGAACGCCTTGTCTTGCCCGCTTTATCTGCTCTTGCAGGTCCTGCATGACTTCGGTCGTCCTGAAGTCCCTTTGTCGAAAAGCCTCGGCGAATAAATCGTCAGCGTCCCGTTCGAGTCCCGCGAGTTCGGTTTCGGATAAGAATTCGTCGCTTGCCGTATTCAGGTAGTCCTTTGTGATGTCGGCAAGGATCGTATCGCGTAGTTCCTTGAGTTTCTGTCCCATCCGGTTTCCTCTTTTCTGTTTTTTGCTAAGATAATAAAAATTCTCCCCTTAAGCAACGGGCGGAAGAATTCTCCGGCTTTTTGTCAAATTGGCAATCGGACGGGCGTTTTCGGCACGCTGCCGTTTTTCAAGCCGACAGGTTTTCGATTGAAATGAACGGAAAAGGAAGCGTTGCCGCTTCCTCGGTGGATGCTTTTACAAGGATTGTTTTGGGAACGATTGTCTTTTGGCGAACTTTCCGGCGAGCGCGAGAACGGCGGAAATCGCCATGGCGGTCATTGTCGGTCCGATCGGGGACTCGCCCGCGAACTGGTAAACGCCGAAACCAACGGCCCAGGCGACAAGGTTCCACACGGGAAGCGCGCGCTTTACGATGTAATGGGAAACGGCGAAGACGGCCGCCATCGGCGCGAAAACGGACGCGATGAGGTAGAGAAAGCTCGTGTAGCGGTCGATGATGCCCGAAGCGGAGAGGACCACTCCGACTGCGCAGACGATGACGCCCACGATTTTAGGGTTCAGCCGGCCGCAGATCGTCTTGGCGGATTCCCCGGCGGAATAGGCGTCGAGAAATGTCGTGGTGACGGTCGAAAAGACGACGATGAGAATGCCGGGAATCCCCAGGCCGACGGAGAGAATCGCCTTGGAAAGGTTTTCCGCGCCGGAAGAAGCGATGAGGATTCCGATGGCGTACATCCAGATGCTGACGATCGTATAGACGATTGCCGAAGTCGCGGTCGCGGCAAAGGGACGCTTGGCGTTTTTCGTGTAGTCCGAAACGAGCGGAAGCCAGGAGAGCGGCATCGCGACGGAAAGCTCGAACGCCGCCCAGAAGGAAAGCGTCTCTGTCGAGGCGTTCGAAGCGGCGCTTGCGGAACCAAAGAGCTTGAAGGTGAGAATGGCGACGAGGACGGCGAGAAGCGCCATGGCGACTGTCGCGATGTGCGCGGAATCCTTGAGCCCGATAAAGATCCAGGCCGCGACGAGGATCGCGAGCCCAATCGAGAGAATGGTCGAGCCGAGCGGAAGTTCGAGGCCTCCGAGCGCGGAAGCTCCCTGCGCGATCATGACGGAAGTCCATCCGACAAGCTGCAAGAGGTTCAGCAGGGCAAAGAACTTGGCCCCGTTCTTTCCAAACGCGGATGCGGTCGTGTCCATGGCGTTGAGCCGCGCCCTCGCGCCGATAAGCCCAACGGCAAAGAGAAGCGCTCCGCCTAGAAGATGTCCGAGAATTAGGGCCGCCCAGTTGTTTCCGGACTGGATGCCCGCTTCGATTTCCGCGACAGAAACCGCCGCGCCAAACCAGATGATACCATTGGCAAAAATGCCAGTGCCTTGACGATTCATTATGCCTCCGCAGGAATTACCCTGATCAGGTCTTCGGGTTTGTTCTCAGCATCCGCACACCGTGTGCGGTAGCACCCCGAATGAGTGCGCCAAATATAGTAATTGGATTCGAGTCTTGGCAGAGTTTTGTCGCGAAGCGAACTTTTTTCCGCCTGTCGGCGGAGGGTGTCGCCTTCCCGGCGAGGGGCTTGTTCAGAGCTTAGTAGAGAGTGCTTAGAATTTAGAAATCCCAGCGAACTTTTCACGCTAGAACCTAGATGTTCGCAGAACTCCACTCTCCACTCTTCACGCTCAACTCTCCACTAAGTTCTAGGGCGACCGCTAGAAATTGTAGTAGAAGTTGACTTCGATGCCCACCGCGTCACCGTCAAGATGGTCGCTGGAATCGCCGGAGCGGACCTTGAGCTTTCCATCGACGGCCATTTCGGCGTTGATGGCGTAGGCGGCTCCGAGCCAGAGACAGATGCTGTTGTCGCCGGCATTGTCTTCCCAATTGTCGCCTTCTTCGTCATCGGTAAGCTTGTACTTGAGTTCCAGCCCGACGAATGGGGTGAGACCGTATTCGGGAATCGTGTAGCCGAGTTCGGCGGCGAGATTCATGACAAGGCCCGGTTCAAAGTCGTGGCGCTTGAAACCCCAGAAAATGCCCGCTTCGGTGCCGAGGACAAGGTTCGGGACGAGTTCCTGCGAAAACTGGCCGCCAAGTGTAAAGCTCAGGCGATCGCTCACGTCGTTGCTTCCGATGGGGAGGTTCAGGTCGAGAAAGATGTTGACGATGGGCATCACGGCATAGCGCGCGCCGAGCGTCAGGTCGGTGAATCCCGCGCCGTCCGAACCGTCGGTTTCCCAGGAACGGTAGCCAAAGGACTGGAGGGAAAGTTCCAGGTTCGGGACTAGGATGTAGCGAGCGCTGACGTTCAGCCCCCACTGCGACCAGGGATCGTCGGAATCGTAAAAGAACTGACCCTTGACGGTTCCCTTGCCGGCTTCGGGAAGCTGGTAATAGTCCCACGTGGCGAAACTGGAAGAGGCGACGAGCAAGGCCGCTAGAACGATTTTCTTGAACATGGAAATTCTCCTGTTTTAAAACTGTTTCAAAGATAGCTTCTATTTGGCGTCCCGTTCAGGGCGTCGGGACTGTCTTGCGCAAATTTTCTGCCGAGGCGCGTTTTTTGACGGATCGAAGGGAAAATGGAAGCGGCCTTCGAGAATGCAGCCAGCGGATCCCGGATCGCATTGCCGGTTGCGTCTCTGGCAAAAGGTTTCCGACAAGAATCGACATTCCCAGCTCATAGGGCGAAAATAGAAATTTCCCGACTAGCGGCGGTCTTTCCGCAAGGCCAGCAGGGTGACGCTGCAAAGGATGAGGATTATCCCGACGACTAGGCGCGCGGAAAGCGCTTCGTGGAAAACTCCCACTCCGATGCAGACGGCGGTCAGCGGTTCGAGCGCTCCCAGAATGGCTGTCGGCGTGGATCCTATCGTGCGGAGCGCCTTTTGCATAAAGATGAGCGAGAGCAGCGAAGGCATGAACGCAAGCTGGATGAGCCAGGCAAGCTCGGGCAGGCTCCTGACGGGATGGATGGAATGCCCCGGCGCGCAGAGCGAATAGAGAAAAAGGCAGACAGCGCAGACGGCAAAAATGTACATGTTCATTTTCAGGGCGCCGACAGGCTTCGGCATTCGGGCGGCGGTGACGATGTAAATCGCGTAGGTGAGGGAAGAACAGAGCACGAGCGTGATTCCCGCCGGGCTGAGCACGGAACCGTTGCTTGTGCGCATCAGAAGAACGACCCCCGAAATCGCGAGGCAAATCGAAACGATCGTTTTTCGCTTCAGCTTTTCCTTGAAGAAAAGCACCATGAAGACCGCGACCATGATGGGATACGAAAAGAGGATCGTCGAGGCGACGCCCGCATCCATAAAGAGAAAGCTCAGGTAGAGACAAAGCGCGGACGCGGCAAAGAGAAATCCCAGAAAGCCGATGTAGGGAATGTTTTCCCTCGGAAGGCGAAAGTCCTTGCGGAGAAACAGAACGAACAGCGCGCTCAGAATCGACGCGCCGGCGAACCGGTAAAAGAGAACGGAACCGGGGGTGAATCCCGCCTTGTAAAGGTAGAGAGCGCCGAGCGGATTTGTCCCGTAGCAGATGGCGGCAAGCGCGCCATACAGAAAACCGCGATGTTGAGACTGCATGGAGCCAAATATAGAAAGCTGTTTGCAGGCATGAATGTTATCTTTTGAAGAGATTTCTTTTAAGGAGAACTTATTATGGTAAAATCTTTCGGTTGCGTGGCTGGCTTCGCCTGTGCGCTCGTCCTTTCCTCTTGCGGGAGCGATTCTTCGAGCGGTCCTGGCGGAAGTGTCTGGAAAACGAAAATTTCCATCGACGAGACGAACCAGACGATTACTTCGTATGCGAACTATTCGTACGATTTTTGCGTCCATGATTCCGTCGGGAATCGTTTCGACTGGAAAAAAAACGTTGTCACGGAACTTGATACTTCCGAGATTCCTTATCTTTTCAAGGGCGATACGCTAGTGCTTTTTGATGAAGAGGATGGGGTAGTCCTTGTCGGCGGCAAGGCGAATTCGCTCTACGGAACATGGAAAGTCCAGGAATCTTGTGTGTATAGTTCCGCTGACGATGAAATCACATGCTACGATTCGGGAGACCGCTTGTATTCCTCCTATCGGCAGATTACGATTCACAAGGATTTTGTGGAGACTGAAATCGTGTATTCTTCTCTGCCTGGAGACTATACGAATTCTACTTGGATGAGCGGTTTTTATTATGGATTGAACGAGAAAGGCATTTCGTTTGATCCGCGCTACGTTTATATTAAATTGGATACGCTTTCGGCTGAAACGCTTCAAGCTCTAGGAGTTGAAGTGAAGTCCCAAAGCAACTCCAAGATTTCGTTCGTCTTTGAGAACAGGAACGTTTCTGTCGAATTTGTCGATGTGACGGACAACGATTATGACGATCTTTCCTATACGGCGAATGTCCAGGTAGATGACAAGACTTGTTCGCTCTTGTTTGCGAGAACCGATGTTTCCGAAAATCTTTGCTCGACGGAAAATGCCGACTACTTTGATTTGGAAGAATACGAATCTTCGGATCTTTCGTTTACCTATGCGTATCGTTATCATAGAGATAATACGGATGAATTTTTTGAATGCCTGAATGCCGCGTTCGGCTTTACCGGAGAAACCGTCGATGGCGGCATAAGCCTCTATAAAAAGCAAGACCAGGCTTCGATTCGCGAAGCGAACTGGAATCGCATGGAAAGGATCGCTCGGAAACTTTCCGGTTCGGTGAACTAGCCCGCTCAAAAAAGAACAGGCATAAGGAAAGGCTCCGCATTCGCGGAGCCTTTCTGAATTTTTAAGCTTCGAAAAGAAGCCTGGAAATTACTTGGTGATGACGCGGGCCATTTCGCAAACCTTGTTGCTGTAGCCCCATTCGTTATCGTACCAGGCGCAAACCTTCACGAAGGTCGGGTCGAGCTGGATGCCAGCCTTGACGTCGAAGATGGAAGTGTGAGCGTCGTTGCGGAAGTCGGTGGAGACGACGGCTTCGTCGGTGTAGCCGAGAATGCCCTTGAGTTCGCCTTCGGAAGCTTCCTTCATCGCGGCGCAGATCGCTTCGTAGGTCGCCGGCTTTTCGAGTTCGGCGGTCAGGTCAACGAAGGAAACGTCGGAAGTCGGAACGCGGAGCGACATGCCGGTGAGCTTGCCGTTGAGCATCGGGAGAACCTTGCCCACAGCCTTGGCGGCACCCGTGGAGGACGGGATGATGTTTTCGAGGATGCCGCGGCCACCGCGCCAGTCCTTCTTGGACGGGCCGTCAACGGTCTTCTGGGTAGCGGTTGCAGCGTGGACGGTGGTCATGAGACCGCGCTTGATGCCGAACTTGTCGTTCAGGACCTTGGAGATCGGAGCGAGGCAGTTCGTGGTGCAGGAAGCGTTGGAGATGATGTCCTGGCCGGCATAGGTCTTGTCGTTCACGCCATAGACGAACATCGGGGTCGCGTCCTTCGACGGAGCGGACATGATGACCTTCTTCGCACCGGCCTTGATGTGAGCGCGGGCGAGTTCGTCGGTGAGGAAGAAACCGGTAGATTCAACGACGACATCCACATTGAGGGCTCCCCAAGTAATGTTGGTCGGGTCCTTTTCCGCGAACACCTGAATCTTGTTGCCATCGACGACGAGGAAGTTGCCTT
Organism: Senegalimassilia sp.; assembly: GCA_963652365.1. Taxonomy (GTDB): domain Bacteria; phylum Fibrobacterota; class Fibrobacteria; order Fibrobacterales; family Fibrobacteraceae; genus Hallerella. The sequence goes on along the minus strand of CAVJTH010000003.1, from coordinate 10,459 downwards.
CCACCTGGATGTCGTGGTTGAACTTGCCGTGCACGGAATCGTACTTCAGCATGTAGGCGAGGTAGTCAACGTCGAGAAGGTCGTTGATACCGACAACGGTGATGTCCTTGGAGAAGTTTTCCACTGCAGCGCGGAAGACCATGCGGCCGATACGACCGAAACCATTGATACCGAGTTTAAGAGCCATTTTAGGATCCTTTGTTTGATTGTGATCTGCCATCTCCCGCACGCGGGAGACTTTAGCTGGCTGAAATTTACTAAAATTCGCTTGCGTGGCGAGGTCAAAAGCTCGCTTTTTTATACCTTACAGGGAAAATGGTGATCAAGATGAAATCGATTCTCGCTTTTTTTGTCGTTTTTTCGGCGATTCTTTTCGGCTGTGCGGAACATCCCGAAATTCCTGTCGAGGTTTCGGCCTCTGGCGCGGACGGCAACGCGCCCGCTTCCACGCGTCGCGGCCAGGACGCTCCTCCGCAAGCGAAGGCGTCGCGGGAAGGCGTCTCGTTCGAGGAGAAGACCGCTGCCCGAATCCTGGATTTCGATCGGGAAGACTTTACCTTTAGGCTCCCCGGAGAGGACTGGGACGTGGTGAGCGACCCGTCGAACCTGACCGCTCCGCTCGAATTCTTTAACGCGAAGACGGGGCGTCGCGCAGAGATCCAGACGGTTGTCCTTTCGACGGGGGAATCTCCCGACGTGATGGACCGTGCGCGCGCCGAGATGCAGGGGCGCGGAATTTCCCTTCGGAACGTCTCCCTCGCGGACGTTTCGCCGCGCGAAGAACTGGGAATGACCGGCGCCTTTTTCGAAACGGCCGGCCGCGGGTCGGATTCTCCGCTTGCTTCGGACGGATTTGTCGCATCGGCGGGCGGTCGCGTGTTCTTCTTGACCCTCTCCACGCAGGATTCGACGGATCGCGCAGTCTTCGCCAGGGAATGGAGAGACTTCTTTGCCGGGTTCTCCCTCTCGGAAGCCCTGAAAAGTTCCGCTCGCGAAAAGGAATTCTCGAAAGAGACGGTGACGCGCTACGAATCGAAGTCTCTCGGCTATGCGTTCGAATCGAAGGATTCCCTCTGGCACAACTGGGAAAGTGTCGCGGCGCAGAACGGCGACCCCGACCTGGTGCTGGCGAACATGTCGGAAGAGACGGCGTTCTTCGTCTATGGGACGATAGTGAACCCGGACGAGGTGAGCGCGCAGGACCTGTTCAAGGTGCTTCTCATCCGTCTGGGGGTGAATCCGGACGAGCCTTCTCTCGAAACGGTCCGTGTCCGCGGAGGCAACGCCGAAAAATTCGTGCAGAACTTCACCTGCGACCGCGTCATCGACGGCTACGACTTTAAATATGTCGGGCGCTATTTCTGGGACGGCGGGCGGGGAATCCTCGTCGCCGGATGGGCACAGGGAATCCTCTACAAAAAATACGCGAAGATTCTCGACCGCGCGATCGACGGCGTGTCGCTTCTCGAAAGGCCGGAAAAGCTGTCCGACGAAAAGTCCCTGAAGTTCCAGGCCGCGGTGGTGAACCAGGTCGGTCTCTTGCGCCTCGCGGACGGCCAGCCCCTTGTCGCGCTTTCCTACTTCGAAAAGGCAAACCGGATGGACCCGACCGATCCTCTCTATCTCATCAACTGCGGATTCGTGTACCAGATGAAGGAACTTTACGGCCCGGGCGTGAACCACTTTCTGAGCGAGCTGGACCTCGTGCGGAAAAACGGTCGCCTGCTCTCCATCCTCGGCGAAATGTACGAGGCGATGATGGACTACGGCGAGGCTCGGAAGTATGCGGAAATGGCGCTTCGCTACACGCCGAACAATCCGGAATACGTCATCAACCTTTCGGATGCGCTGTGGGGTCTTGGGCAGAGGAACCAGTCGCTTGCCGTGGTGCAGAACCTCTACGACAAGCAGCCGTCGGCGCGGCTCGGCGTCTATCTCGCGAAGACCTACATGGGAATGGACCGCTATGCGGAAGCGGTCGATATTCTCTACGCGACGAAAAGGCGCTTTGGCGTGAACGTCGATCTGGGACTGACCCTGATGGACGCGCTGATCTTTATGGGACGCTATCCCGAAGCGCTTGCCGTGAGCGAGGAGACGCTCCCCGTCGGAGCTTCGGACTATCGCGTGTGGACAAGTCGCGGCAAGGCGCAGTTCTATTCGAAGAACTTCGTGCAGGCGGAAAAGTCCCTGTCCCATGCGCTCCTGATGCACCCGGACGACGAGGACATCAAGAGCTTCCTTTCGGCGTCGAAGGCTTTTCTCGGCAAGGCGGACAACCGGGCGCTCCAGAAAAAGATCGACCCGGTGGAAATGCGGCCCGTGGCGCTCGCTTCGCTCGTGAACCGGGAGTATGCGAAGAAGGCGAAGGACGAGGCTTTTCCGGCGGTGGTGCACTATGCGCGCGAAGCTCTCCGCGCGGACAAGGACAAGGCCTGGGTGCGGACGACCCAGAAGCTGATCGAGATTCTCGATACGCGCGGCGTGGGACTCTATTCGGAACTTTCGTTCGACTTTCTCCCGGGATTCGACCGGATCTTTTTGAACGCCCTGGAAATCTACGATTCGACGATGACGCTCAAGGCGAAGGTCTCGCTCTCTGGCGCCTACATCACCTACGCGACGGAACTCGGGCTCGACAACGAAATGCAGACGGCGCACTTTCCGCTCGAAAAGCTTTCTCCGGGCGATTTTGTCTATATGCAGATTTCCCGGACGAGCATCGCGAACTACGGCGTGATTCCCTTCGTTAGTTTCGAGGCGAGCGAAGAAGTTCCCGTGCGCACGACATCGTTCAAGATTTACGCGGATACGTCGCGGTTCGTGACCGAGGAATACGGCCCGCTGTCGAGCCATTACGAGGCGGACGGCGAAGAATGGTCGATAGACGATCCGATCGTGATCCGCCGTGAACCCTACATGCCGAACTACCGGGATTACGGCGCCGGATTCCTGCTCACGGGAAAGCGCACCTGGGCGGATGTCGGGCGCGAATACGAGAACCTGATCCGTCACCAGTTCAAAAGTGCGATTCCCGTTCGCGAAAAGGCTTTTGAAGTAAAAGGTAGCAGGCTAGGCAAGGAGGCGATCCTTGCGGAAGTGCGCTTTGTGCGGGAAAACATCCGCTACCGGGACGTTCGCTTTGGCGGGCACAGCCTGATTCCGCAGCTCGCGGAGACGACGCTTCGGGAACGCCGCGGCGACTGCAAGGACCAGAGCCTGCTGCTCAAGGAAATGCTCGACGCGATTGGCGTAAGGAGCAAGCTTGTCGCGATTCATCTGAACGAGGCCGGCTTCGAAAACCTGCCCTCGATCCAGCAGTTCAACCACATGATGCTCTACATCCCGAAGGGTGCGGACTATCCGGAAATGTGGGTCGATCCCTCGGACAAGGGCGGAAACGAGCGCCCCGTGCCGCTCGACATGGAAGGAAAGGTCGCGCTTGTCATCGATGGCGATTCGAGCCACGTCGCGGTAACGCCGATTCTCGAAAACGAAAAGGAGCACCAGGTGTTCCTCTACCACCGCTTGCACATCGGCAAGGACGGCTCGGCGGAATTCCGCGATTCGCTCTGCATGACGGGCAAGTTCGCGAGCGTCCTGCGCAACCGGCTCTACGGACGCGACGCGAAGGAGACGGAAACGCTCTTGCAGGAACTGATCGCGCAGGGAGTCCCCGACGTTTCCATTTCGAGGGTCCGCACCGAGAACGTGACAGATTTTGACAAGCCGTTGAAGCTGGTGATCACCTTCTCGTCGAAGAACTACTTCGGAAAAAGCTCGGACGGATTCAAGGGCCGCTACCCGAACATCTGGGAACGCTCGATCATGCACCTGCCGAAGGTTCGCACGCGCTACCTGCCGATTCGGATGCCGCACGAGACGGAATTCGAAAGCGAGCTGGAAGTGACCGCGGATGGCGACTTGCATGTGCAGGAATCGCCGAAGTTTTCCCGCGAAACGGAATACGTGAATTTCGAAAGGACCGCCCACGGCTACAAGTGGATGACCTTCGCCATTTACGCGGACCCTTCGGAATACGAGCGGATTCGCGAGGAATGGAACTACCTTCTGGAGTCGACTTCGCCGGAAATCGTGGTGAAGTAGGGGGGGGCAAACTCTGCAAAGAATTTGTCAATAGGCTTCGATTCGCTACAATGTCATTCCCCGGCTTGACCGGGGAATCTGGATTGTCGGGGCTAGGTTCGGCAACGACAAGCCGGATAACGGCGGGGGAAGAAACGGAAATTCCGGATAGGCGGCATGAAAATGGTATTTTTGGAATCGCTATGGGCGAATGGAAAGAAGTAAGACTTGGTGATTTTGCAGAATTTAATCCAACAGAATCACTTCCTAAAGGAACCGTCGCAAAAAAAATTGCAATGGACAAGCTAGTTCCTTATTGCAGAGACATTCCAAGCTATGAACTAGAAGCTTATTCCGGAGGAACCAAGTTCCGCAACGGCGATACAATCATGGCAAGAATTACTCCATGCCTTGAAAACGGGAAAACTTCTCAAGTTAGGCTTCTAGACGACAATGAAATAGGATTTGGATCTACAGAATACATTGTATTCCGTGCAAAAAAAGAAATATCTGATCCAGATTTTCTTTACTATTTAATTAAAAGTGAAGCAGTTCGTGGACCAGCTATAAAATCAATGGTTGGATCTTCTGGTCGTCAACGAGTTCAAACAGATGTTGTAGAGAATCTGATGGTGAAAGTCCCCCCTCTCGCAGAGCAGCGTCGCATCGCGGAAATCCTCGGTAGCCTCGACGACAAGATAGAGCTCAACAACGCCATCAGCAAGAACCTGGAGGAACAGGCGCAGGCAATCTTCAAGAACTGGTTCGTCGACTTCGCGCCCTTCGGCGGAAAGATGCCGGAAGGGTGGCATAAAGGAACTCTGGCTGATATTGCGGACTATCTTAACGGTCTCGCTATGCAGAAGTTCCGTCCAAAGGACAATGAAATCGGGTTGCCCGTTTTAAAAATCAAGGAACTCCGCCAAGGCTTTCCCGGGGACGATGCAGAACGATGTTCGCCAGATATTAAACCTGAATATATCGTAAATGACGGCGATGTGATTTTTTCATGGTCAGGCAGTCTGCTAGTCGATATTTGGTGCGGAGGAAAATGTGGCCTCAACCAGCATCTTTTCAAGGTCACTTCACAAAAGCATAACAAATGGTTCTATTATCTCTGGACCAAGCATCATCTTGACCATTTTATCGCTCTCGCTGCGGATAAAGCCACCACAATGGGACACATCAAACGCGAAGAACTCGGCAAAGCCGAAGTTTGTATTCCATCTGAAGTGGATTACAAGAAAATCGGTGCAACATTAGAGCCAATCATTGACGCAATAATCTCTCATAGAATTGAAAATCAACAACTCGTCAAATTACGAGATTCACTTCTCCCAGAATTAATGTCTAAACCCTAGTTATGAACAGTCCTAATTATGGGGAAGCTTACAAAGTTTTTTGAATGTCGGCGCATGCGAACGGCTTAGAATCCGATCTGAAACAAGCTGCCCTTGCAAAATAAACTTGACTTTATCGGCAATATCTTGCAGATTTGATTGACGATTTGCTCGTTTTCTAGTATATTATACACAAGATAAGCAACATATTGCAGTTTACCATGAAAGACATTGCAAGGCAAATTTTGGAACGAAGAAAAAGACTGGGCCTTTCCCAACAGGACCTTTCCGAAATCTCAGGTGTCTCCGTAAGGACAATCATCTCTGTCGAATCGGGAAATTCCAACCCGTCCGTAAACGTCTTGGGTAAAATGATAAAGCCTCTAGGTCTTGTCGTTGCGTTGTGCGAGAGGGTAAAAAATGATTGATGGATTTTCTAAAATTCAACTTGCCCGTGTGTATCACAACGACACTCTTGCCGGCTATTTGCTAAAAAACAAACGGCGCTATACATTCCTCTACGATTCGAGATACGCCACGTCGAGCAATCCGTCTATCGCCCTCGATATGCCAAAGAAAAGGCGCATTTTCCGTTCACCCTATCTATTTCCCTATTTCCAGGGGCTGCTTCCGGAAGGATTAAACCGGGACTTTTTTTGCGAGCGTCTCGGCATATCGCCTTCGGACAAATTCACGATGCTCCTGAAACTCGCGAACTACGAAACCATCGGAGCTGTCACCGTTCGCCCTGGGTAAAACAATGGGAAAATGCCACTGCTGCTTAAAAGAGACCCGCCGCGATTTCTGCCCCAAGTGTTCCAGGGAATTGTTTGGAATTTCCGATTTTTGCGCAACCTTGGATTACGACATTTCTCGGCTATCCTTTTCCGAAGGCGGAGCGATAAAAAGGATTTCCCTTTCCGGAGCGCAGGCTAAGTTTTCCGCCAGAATGGAAGGCAAAAGGCTTGTGAATACGGACCGGGGCGGAACCTATATTCTCAAACCGTCATTGCAAAACCGCTACGACAATTTTCAGGATTCCCCGGCGAATGAACATGTGACCATGCGAATGGCAAAAAGCGTTTTCAAGATTCCGACCGCCTTGTCGGCCTTGCTCTTCCTGGAAAATGGAGATCCGGTCTATATTACCAAACGTTTTGATGTCCTGGAAAATGGAGAAAGAATCAACCAGAGCGACTTCGCACAAATCGCAGGGCTAGTCCCCGAGAAAAACGGAAGCAACTATAAATACGAAGGAATTTCGTACGAAGAAATAGCCAATCTGATAAAAAAATACGTGAGTGCGGCGGATGTTGCGGTAGAGGTGTTTTTTAGAACGGTTTTATTCAATTACCTTGTATGCAATGGCGATGCCCATGCGAAGAATTTTTCACTGCGCAGTACGCCCGAAGCCCCTGGAGTTTACGAATTGACGCCGGCCTACGACTTATTGAACACTTCGCTTCACATACCCAACGAAATGTCCCGCATGGCTCTTGACCTGTTCAAGGACGAAGACGATTTTAGCACGCCGTTTTACGAAATGAACGGTTTTTACGGGGTTCCTGATTTCATGGAATTTGCCAAGAGAATCGGCGTTGTCGAAAAGCGTTCGGAACGTTTTATCAAGCAAGCTGTCGATTCCGTGCCGCTCATGGAGGAAATGCTGGACAATTCTTTTTTAAGTGATTCTAGCAAAGAAAAATACAAGGCTTCCGTGCGAGACCGGGCGATGGCTTTGTGCGGACTATGATATTTGATCCTTTTTTGGAAAGTATAATTTCTAGGGAGGAAAAACAAAATTGTGAAAGCGGAAGGTGGCGGATTTGTAAAAAAAATGGGAAAATCGGAGAAAACCCTTGACAAGCTTTTTTTTTTCTTACTTTATTTAAAGCAAGTAAAAAAGGAGTTCCTATGTCTTATATTGCAAATTGCCTTCGAAAGTTCGCTACGTTTCGGGGGCGTTCTAGCCGCAAAGAATTCTGGAATTTTTTTGGATTGGTCTTTTTGATCAACATCGTCTCGAAAGGATTGGATTTTTGGGCTGATATTTCGGAATGGGGGCAACAAATAGATGCAATGGAAGAAATTTCATTCGAGATATGGGCTCTTTTTGTTCCTATTTACCAAGTTGCTGTCTTAATAACTTTGGCCCAGCTTATATTTATTGTTCCTTTCGTCGCGGTGCTTGTCCGGCGTTTACATGATACAAATCGTTCGGGATGGTTCGCTCTTTTGATGCTAATTCCCCTCGTAAATTTGATTTGCCTTGCTTGGTGTGCCCAGAAGGGGAGTGTCGGTGATAACAAGTATGGTGTTGCGATCTAGAAACAAAAAATCGTTGTCTCCAGATGTTAAAAAAAAATGCTTAAGGTTCTGTTGGCGATTGCCTTTTTAAATGGAATGGCCTTGGCACTCTCTTGGGATGCGATGCTTTCTCTTTATGCGGATGAGTTACGTGGGGATCCTATTGTCTATGAATACGATGAGGATGTCTGGACAAAGCTTTGGACCTCTGTCGATTGGTTGGAAATTGGAGAAAAGCCGATGGAACGCATCCTTAAAAAGAGGGGGATTGTCTGGGATGAAAAAAAATTGACGATAGATGTCGATAAGCTGCGAGATACTGTTTCTGCGAAAATGAAATTTAAACCGTCCATGTTGCGAAACTCAAAAAGCAATCCGCTACGTGACGATCCGCTGATGGGTATTTTCAAAAAATTGGTGCCGAGTAATCTGCCGCCCTATCCGACGAGAGATAGTATAGGGAGATTTACTTTGCCAAATTCTTTTGCCACCGATATGCCGGATTCTCTATCCTATCTTGAAATTCGATATAATCTTGCGATAAAGAAATATCGAAATTCAAGTCCAAAGCTATATGTGTGGGGATATTTTGAAGGAACGGTGATGAATGAGGGAGCTCGAATTTGGGATTTGGAAATAGGAAATGAATTTTTAATCGTCTATCCGGTTGAAGGGAGGAATATCTCCTTGGATTCTTATACGGCAACATTTCTGGAAAAATTTAGCGGAATTTGGGCGACAATGATGCGTGAACCCATTTCTTATAAAATAGAAGTTGCTCTTGGGAAGCTTAAGAACGTAGAAGTTAAGGAAGGAAGGCGTCTCGTTAGGGGATGCATACCGGATAAAAAATCCCATTCAAAACTGTTGAACTGTCGGGACTTTCGCTTTTTAAACGGCACCAATTCGGAACCGGAAGAAACGGCATACAAATTAAACTCAAAAACATGGAAACCTGTTTGCGCCGATACGGTTGCGAATTATACAATCGAAGATTTTGAATCGGTATCGATAAAGGGCTATGATTGCTCTGGGTTAAAATATGAATCTTCGAACTCCGGGAAAATCTGTAAAAAGGATGACTTGCCGTTCTTGGGATACTATGAAGATGTTTTTGAGCGGATAGATGCCATGTCGTCGTTATGCGTTGCTCGGAAAAATGTAAAATGCCATGATGGTTATTTTCTAAAAAAACTGCAGGATGGTAAAGGAAAACTGCTCGGCCTTGCCTGTATGAAATTGCCGGAAAATTCTTCGGAAGATAGAAAAAATTTTTCGTTTGTGTGCAATGAAGGCTACTGGTCGAGTCTTTTGCGTCGAGAAAATTCGAAAAGTTTGGATGACATTGTTTTTGGCTGTTCCAAAAAATGTTCTTCTGGAGAAACTTTTTTCCGCTACGGAAATTCGTTTGACGGGGTATGTATTTCAGATTCCGTTATCGTCAACTCTGTACGATCCGATGTTTTATGGCTTGCCAAAAATTTTAAGGAAAAATGGAATCGTTTTTTGAATGATTTCAGAAACCGGTATAAGATTTATCGTCATAATGAGATTTTTGCTTTTATCGAGGATAATCCTAACGAGATAAAAGAAGCGTTAAAAAACGATTCGCTTGATTGGGATAATGGCTTTAGCCAGGAATTTTTTGGAAGGAAATTGAGGTTTATAAAATGGACTTTTGGTTCGTATGATTTTGAAGTAGGAGCCGATTTGACTTTTCGTATTCGAACAACAGCCCCACTTCCGATGTGTACTGCGGAGGCTTATTGGGAACTGGTTCCTTTTGAAGATGCCCGTACTAATTTGCCGGAATTTATTCCGGGTTTTGAAAAGGAATTTTCCCTTGTTGATTTCGATACCTGCCAGGTGCCGCCAAGGTGCTATGGCGAGACATACTTGAGAACGTTGGATAGTGCCAAGTTGATTGATGACTTGGTGCGTTTTGAAAACTGCTCTCGACAGAGTGCGGTGATAGCCGTAGATTCGGTGCTTCCTGCTTTGCGAAAAATTGCATCTGGTTTTCAACAAGAAATTTCTTCCCGATTTGAAATGCCAGAAGAGAATAAGGATGTCGATTTAACATTGAACGAAAATCTTGACTCAAAAATCGAAGGCTCTTTGATTGATGCCGATATAGAACATCATCCTTTAACGAAATCACAAATTTATACATGGCGCCTAATTTCGGTGGCCGCTATACTTGGCGGTGGAGCCTTGGCCTACTATGGGGATTATGAAGCGAAAAAGGAACGGGATAGAGGCTTGCCGACTTCTAATTACGATTTTAAAAATCGAAAGGAAGTCGCTGAAAGTTTTCAGTTGGCGAGGCTTTTAGGCTTTGTTGCAGCCGGAGTTGGTGCGGCAAGCCTTTCGATTTCTTTTTTCTTTTAGAGGATGTTGTATGAATTTGCCAAAACGGCTTTTGATTGTTTTCGCTTTGTTTGGAGTTGCGTTGGTTTCTTGCACGGATTATGCATCGCAAATTGATAATCGTTATGGAGATGTTGACTGGGATTCCGAGGGTAAAAATATTTCGGGGAAAAGTTCTAGTAGCGTAGTAAATGGGAATGTTGGAAACGTGAGTTCTAGTAGCCAAACCTTTGGTGTATTTGTAGATGTGCGAAACGGTATGGTCTATAAAACCATAGAGGTCGGCGAAAAAGTTTGGATGGGGCATGCGGACAAAAAGTTGGACACAAAGGAGGTCCATAAATGCCCCATTATTC
>CAVJTH010000002.1:0-169302 GCA_963652365.1 Senegalimassilia sp. | reverse complement strand
CTCAGCTCTAAGTTCTGACTCCCCCTTCCTTGCATCCACCCCCACGGCCACGCTTTTTTCAGAGATTAGAGTTTAAGAACGCAAAGCGGTCCGCTTGTGTTAGAACCTAGACGTTCGCAAATATCAGCTCTAAGTTCTCAGTTCCAAGCTCTGCGTTAAAGCCTAGACGTTCGCAGAACTCCACACTCCACTCTTCACACTCAACTCTCAACTGATTCCTCTTCACTATCCACTAAGCTTTCAGTTCCTTTAGCACGACCCGCCCCTCTTTGCGCGTCATCTTCATATCGATAATCCGCTGGTTTTCGGATCCGCGGAACCTGAGCATCAGATTTTTCTGCCCGATGACAAACGGCCCATCGACCAGCACATCGATCAAATCCAGAATCTCGTCCGTCACTTCGATATATTTTTTCCCGCCAGGAACCAAGTCCCGGTCATAGACATATCCCGAATACATCCAGATATTTCGCGTCGGAAGTTCCGAACGAATCCTCCGCACAAGCTTCACCAGTTCCCGCTGGTTGGATGTTTCGAAAGGCTCGCCACCAAGGATGGTGATCCCCTCGTAAAAATCCTTGGCGAGCTCCGCAAGGATCCTGTTTTCCATTTCCCGGTCGTAGGGAACCCCAAAATCAAAGTCCCACGTCTGCGCGTTAAAGCAGCCGCTGCAGTGAATCGTACAACCGGAAACGAAGAGCGAAACCCGGATTCCCGTTCCGTTCGCGCAATCCGCCTTGTAAATCTGGCCAATGTTCATCCTGCGTCCAACGATTAATGGGTTAATGGTTCGCCGCGTTGGAATTCAGGTTTTCCGAACCGGCATTTCGAATTTCCCCGACTCCGATGTGCAAGACCCGGTCGGCGATTTCGGCGGTACGTCCCTGGTTCCAGTATTGCGTCCCGATATAGCCGCACGTTCTGCGCGCCACGTGCATCTTCGCCTGTTCCCGGTTTCCGCATTTCGGACATTCCCACACGAGCTTTCCCGTCGAATCCTTCACCACGCGGATCTCGCCCGTATAGCCGCAAAGATCGCAAAGGTCGGACTTCGTGTTCAGTTCCGCGTAGAGAATCGTGTTGTAGATGTGCCGGATAATCGAAAGCACCGCCGGCAGGTTGTCCTGCATGTTCGGAACTTCCACATAGCTGATCGCCCCGCCCGGAGAAAGCCTCTGGAATTCCGCTTCCTTCGAAAGCTTGTCAAACGCGTCGATTTCTTCCGTCACGTGAATGTGGTAGCTGTTCGTGATGTAGTTCTTGTCGGTGACATGCGGGATCTTCCCGAAACGCTTCTGGAGCGTCTTCGCGAACTTGTATGTCGTACTTTCGAGCGGCGTCCCATAGACGGAATAGTCGATATTCTCCGCCTTTTTCCACGCCGAGCAGGAATCGTTCAAGAGTTGCATCACCTTGAGCCCAAAGGTTTCCCCGACCGCGCTCGTATGCGAAACGCCCTTCATGTAATAGACGCACTCCGCAAGGCCCGCATACCCGAGAGAAAGCGTCGAGTAGCCGTCATAGAGCAGCCTGTCGATCACTTCGCCCGGCTTGAGGCGAGCCAGCGCACCGTCCTGCCAGAGAATCGGCGCGACATCCGATGGCGTCCCGAGCAAGCGTTCGTGGCGCAGGCGCAAGGCTCTGTGGCACAGGTCCAGGCGTTCATCCATGATATTCCAGAACTTCTGTTCGTCTCCGCCCGAAGAGCAAGCCGCATCGACCAGGTTGATGGTCACGACGCCCTGGTTGAAGCGCCCGTAGTACTTGTGCACGCCTTCCCTGTAGTTCTTCGCGTTTCCCAGGTTTCCCTTGCCCGCATCGGTAAAGCGGTCCGGCGTCAGGAACGAGCGGCACCCCATGCACGGATAGCAGTCGCCCTTGAGCGAAAGCGCCATCTTCTCCGAAATGTAGTCGGGCACCATCCGCTTTGCCGTGCATTCCGCGGCGAGCTTCGTCAGGTAAAAATACTTGGAACCCTCTTCCAGGTTGTCTTCCTGCAGCACGTAGATGAGCTTCGGGAACGCCGGCGTGATATAGTACCCGCGATTGTCCTTGACGCCGAGGATTCTCTGGCGGAGCATCACCTCGATAATCAGGGCGAGATCGTCCCGAATCTGTCCCTCGGGAACCTCGTGCAGATACAGGAACACGGTCACGAAAGGCGCCTGGCCGTTCGTTGATTGGAGCGTAATCAGCTGATACTGGATTGTCTGGCAGCCGGATTCCACTTCGCGGCGAACCTCGTCCTCGACGATTATCTTCAGCTTGTCCTCTTCGACATCGACCCCAGCAACCGTAAATTCCGCCCGGAGGCGCTTCGCTATCTTCTGCCGGCTGACATCGACATACCTCGCCAGGTGGGACATCGTAATCGTCTGCCCACCATACTGGCTCGAAGCGACCTGCGCCACGATCTGCGAAGCGACCGTGCACGCCGTATTGAAGCTCTTCGGCGAATCGATGTGGGTTCCGCTGATGCACGTCCCGTTGTCGAGCATGTCGCCGAGATTCACGAGGCAGCAGTTGTGCATGTGCTGCGCAAAGTAGTCCGCATCGTGAAAATGGATGATCCCGTTGCGGTGGGCGGCGACCACGTCTTCCGGGAGCAGGTAGCGTCCCGTGTAGTAGCGGCTCCATTCCCCCGCCATATAGTCGCGCTGCACAGACAGCACGGTCGGATTCTTGTTCGAGTTTTCCTGCTTGACCTCTTCGTTGTCGCGCTCCACGATGCCCGAAATCTTCTGGTCGATGTTGCTCATCTTGCGAAGTTCGTTGTGCTTGTAGCGATACGTGATGTAGAGGCGCGCCACGTTGAACTTTCCCGTCGCCATCAGGGAATTCTCGACCTTGTCCTGGATTTCTTCCACCGAAAGGTCGCGGCTCGCGTTTCGCGCGTCCTTCTCGATACCCGCGACGACACCCGCGATCTGTTCCTCGGAGAGCCGCTCCGAAAGGATTCCCTCTTCCGCATTCGCCTTCCGAATCGCGTTCGCGATTTTCTCGCCGTCAAAAGCCACGCGTTCCCCAGAACGCTTCATAATGTAGATCTGGGGAGCTTCATCCATGTTGCCGTCTAAAGATTCGTCATAAATTGTCATATATCAACACCTCGGGTTTAAATCCATCGATATACCAATTTATCAAAATCGCGCGCCACCCCTCGACCTCGGGAGCCGGTTCATTTCGTTTTTCCGCTCACCCCGCAAAATCCTTCAAATTTCGCCGGTAATTGCCGAATTTCGCCAAATTTCGCCCCTTTTTTAAAAATCCGAAAATTAACATCTTGTTAGACGGAACGTGATGTTCGTCACGCGTTTTCCTTACGCAAACGTTTGCAAATCAAGAGATGGGCAAAGCATCCCTATTCCGGCCCATTCGAAAGCAATCCTAATTTTTGGGCGGAATCCTTGTTCAAGACTTTAATCCACTCGATATAAAATTTTCCCATCAAGCAAGAATCCCCATCCGCCATCGCGAACGGGGACCTCCAAGAATCGGGCGTTACCCTCAGAACGGCTTCGTGTACATTCCGTTCAGGAGCTGGCTATACATCAAAAGGAGAATGTCGGTGTAATAGCTCGAATTGCTGTTTGTCATTTCCTTGGCATTCAGATACTGGGTGCAAGATTCAAGCCATGCGGAATTTCCGGCGATTCCGGTTGCGCACCAGGCGCCCAGCCACATCGAGGAAAGCGTGCTTCCCTCCTTGTCTGCCCCAACGTTCAAGTTCCACGAGAAGGATGTTCCCGGGATTTGCGACGGATCGCCATTCGACCGGGTCACGATAAAGTTGTTCAGCGTGTTCAGCACGGAGACCGCGCGAGCGTCCTGGAACCAGTAGTAGTCCCAGGCGATGCGCCACGGAATGCGGACCGATTCCTTGTCGAACGTCCACCAGACCTGGCTCGAATTGTTGGAGGGCTCAGCCGCATTTCCCGAAGCGTCGCTCCAGTCCGGGAACACTCCCGTCCCCGCGGCCTGCACCTGCTGCATGTAGGCGTATTGCGCATTCAGGACTCCTGTCCAGTCATGGTTCGGATCCACCATCGCGAACAAGCGCAAGGCGACAGGCGAGAAGTAGCTCAGGTTATACACCGGATTAATCGTCCACATGCTCGTATTTCCGGAATAGAGCAAGAGCGAAGACGGATTGACTTCTTCGTTCCAGATAGCGGAAGCGATTAGCAAGGCGTCGTTCAGGTAATCCACCACGCCCGTTTGGTAGTAAACAAGAATCAGCGCCGTGGCAATGTCGAGATCGGCATCGGTCGCGCTGGAATTGTCTATGACGTTGTAATGGAAAGAATAATTGATCCACGGCATCAGCTGGGAGCCCGAATAGGAGCGGAATCCCCTGTTGTAAATCCACAGGCGGTTGAACGTTTCGTAATCCTTCTGGAATGCGGCGATCAGCATTCCGTAGCCAATGCCTTCCGAAACCGTGCAGGCTCTTTTCTTGAGCGAGATCTCGGTCCCATCCTCTACCGTGCACTGGTTCTTGTAGGTTCCCGATTGGACGGACCACTTGATGCGCCCGGCGCCGCCAGCCGGGAACACATAGGAGAATTCCGAAGCGATGCTCGGATAATACGTCATTTCCGTTTCTTCATCCACGTAATGAAAGGATTTCCACGATGTGTACAGATTTTGCGGATACAGGGCATTGGCCGTCGAAGCCAGAGGAACCAGTGAAGCTCCGGTCGAAGAAGAGATCGCCGGCTGGATGTTTCCAGTCGATGAAGAGGAATCGACGCTCGGACCGGCAGAGGAATCCGTCGAACATGCGCAAAGCGCAAAGGCGGCACCGAAAGCGGCAATCAAAAAAAGTCTATGTTCCATAAAGAGTTCTCTTGTAAAAGGGATATGGTTGAATATATATCATCGCGCATTCATATTTATCGCCGGTAATCAAAAAAAAAGAAGCGTTCCAAGAGGGATTGTTCCTTGTCACAAAAGAAAAGCCTCGCCCGTGCCGGGCGAGGCTTTTCAAGGATTTTCTCAAGTTACTTGAGGATGATCTTCTGGTTCATGTTGACGGTCTTGCCGGCAATGCGAACCATATAGACACCGTTGTTGAGCTTGGAGAGATCCAAGGAAGCGGCTCCGTTGATGACAGCCTTCTTCACGATCTGACCCTGGAGGTTCATCACTTCGACGGAAGCGGCGCTCTTGATGCCGGAAAGGGCGAGCGTGCGACCGGAAAGCGTAGCCTTTGCGGAAGAAATGGCAGCGCCCTTGGAAATCGCGGCTCCGTCGGAAGCCTTGCAACCGCCATTGTAGGCGCCAACGCTCATGATGTTGAAGCCACCGGTCGTTCCGTCGGCAGCCTGGATCTTGAACTTGATGGCGGCGAGAGTCGCAGCGGCAGCAGCACCGGTGGTCTTTCCAGTTCCCCAGCCAGCCTGCTTGAAGTCGCTCCAAGCCTTGTTCAGTGTAGAAGCCGTAGAGGCCTTCGGCAGAGTGACGAACGGGTTGTCGTATCCAAGAGCCTGGTCGCCAGCGTCGCCGAGACCCATTTCGAGAGTCGCCTGGGCATCGACCGTATAGGTGATGCAGATGCCACCCCAAGCGGAAGCGTCAGCCTGCGTCTGCGTGCCATCGACCAGGTTGAAGCCAATGCCGACAAACGGCTTGTAGGTCAAGGTACCCTTCGAAAGAGTAAATGTTCCGCAAACGCCCTTGCAATAGTCGATGACCGGATCCAGCGCATCGTCGCTGTACTCGTTTCCGATTCCTACCGGCCAAGTCACCTTGGACGCACCGCCATCGGCATCGTCCGCATAGTTATACCAATAGCCGGATTCGTCGGACTCGGAACCATCGCCAAAACCGGTGGTCACCTTGTATTCGCCGGCATCGCCGTACCAGGTTTCGATACCGAAAGAAGCGCTAGCGAGCACTGCGATGGCAGAAAGCGCGATCATTTTCTTGTTCATATTTCTCTCTCTTGTTAATTGTTTTTTGCCCGTTGGGGCGGTTTGGATTCTAATATAAAATTTTTCCTTGAAAACGGGACTTTTTTTTTGTAAAAAATGTGATAAGCCTTAACATGGAGCCTTTTTCCTCGAAATTTCGCATTTTTCGCAAGAAACGGGCAATTTCTTGACATTTCCCTGCAAAAAAGAGTGTTCCCCGAACGTTCCCGGAATCAAAACTTTCTTTACAAAAGAAAACAATTCGCAACTTCCTTTTTTTGATTAGGTTAAACACCATGAAAACAAAACGCTCATCCCTCCTTCTTTCTTTCTGTCTCCTGTTCGGCGTTTCCGGCGCTCTTGCCGCTCCGCAATATCCGTTTCCCCAAAACCGCCTGTCGCCTTACGGCAACACGATTACCTATGCGGTAACGGACTCCATCAAGCGCCATTTCGACGACTGGAAAAGCGCCTGGTATGTCGATATGAACGACGGCACGGCGCGCGTCATCAGCCCCAACGACAGCACCGAGATTTCGGTATCGGAAGGTATCGCCTACGGCATGCTGCTCATGGTCTATATGTCGTCGAACGCAAGCGACTACCAGTCGGAATTCGACAAGCTCTGGGCCTACTGGAAAAAATACGCCATCTCCGCCGGCACCCCGTCCGGAATGAACTGGCACATCAACAACAAGCAGAGCTACGCGGACGGAACGGGCTCCGCCTCCGACGCGGAACTCGACGCGGCTCTCGCGCTGATCATGGCGAGCAAGCAGTGGAACAATTCCACCTACCTGACAGAAGCGAAAACGCTCATTTCCTGGATCAGGGCCAACGACATGGAAAGCGACGGCAGGGTCCGCGCGGGCAGCAACTGGAACCCGGCGCTCAACGCGAGCTACGTTCACCTGGCGGCATTCAAGCTCTTTGAAAAGGTGACGGGAGAAAGCTTCTGGTCAACGGCCGTCACGACGAACATCGCCCACATCAAGGCCTGCCAGAATTCGACGTCCGGACTGATGCCCGACTGGTGCACCTGGGACACGCACGAGGTGGCCTCCAACACCGGAGCCGCGGTGAGCGGCGGCAGTGCCGGATTTTACGATGACGCCGCCCGAACGCCGTGGAGAATGACATGGGGCTACAACTGGTATGGAATCCAGGGAGCAAAGGAAGTCAACGACGCGATGATCGACTGGCTGTATTACAGCACATACGGCTATGCGGGACTCATCCTTCCGGGCTATTACATGGACGGAAGCGATTCGCCTTACAGCTTCTTCGTCTCTTCCACCTATGCAGGCGGGCTCGGACTCGCCTTCGGGTCGGCGGAGAACCCGAAGAACTACCTGGAAACCGTTTACGATGTCTTGAGCAACGTCGTGGGAAAGACGACCCCGACAGACTCGAAGGGCGAAAAATACTACGCGGCGACTCTCAATATCCTGTATATGCTCCTGCTCAGCGGCAACATGCCCAACCTTTACGACTTGACAGGATTCGAACCGTTTACGCCGACGCAGGAGAGAATGCCGTCGGAACCCGCGGGAGAACTTCAGCCCAAGGGCTCGGGACACGGAATATCCGGGCTGACGAACTGGGGAATCTATTGCGACGCAATCGGGTCAAAGATGTTCCCGGCTGCGGAAAACTCGGGCGTCTATCTCTTGGAAGACGGCACCTATGCCGTCCAGATGAACTTCCGCATCGTCTCCGAACCGACTTACGAAGCGAACGTGGAACAGCAGTATCCGTATGCGGGCGTCGCGCTTTCCTTTAAAGAGGACGAAAGCTATCTCGATCTTTCGGCGCTCGACAAGATCCGCCTCACCTACAAGAGCGACGGAGCGATCCGCATGGCGCTGCTCGACAAGGCGACGCTCGACAACGACGAAGAAGGCGGCGAACCCGGTCACATGCTCCATCCGACGGATTCCGACACGACAATCGTAATCAGCCTTTCTTCGGCGGATTACGGTACAAACTTCACGGTGCCCTCCTGGGCCTCCGGAAGCTCTCGCGAAGATGCCTTGAAGGCCATTCGCGGAATCAAGTTCGAAGGCAAGATGAGCAAGGGCGGTTACGGGTCTCTCGTGCTGAAATCCCTGGAATTTCTCGATGCGTCAGGCAACCAGATAACGAGCGTTATCGACCCGAACGCTTCCGACAAGATTTCAAGTTCCGCAGTCCTCGCCGGGCGCGTTTCGCTCGACGGCAACATTCTCTCCTATGCGAAACTTTCTTCCAGCGCGTCCATCCAGCTGTTTGACCTGAACGGCAACCTGCTCGAGCGTCTCGCCGTTTCGGGCTCGGGAAGCGTGGACCTTTCGTCTTTCGGAATGTCCAAGGGAGTCTATCTCGTTCGGATTTCGGACAGGAGCTTTACAAGGAACTTGCGGATCGTTCGCTAAGGCGAATCGCAAACACAAAGGAACGCCATGAAACTGAAAAAAATGATACCCTTCTTTCTCGCGTTTGCGATTGTGCCGTGCTGCTTTGCGGATGCGCTTTCCGCAAAGGCTCAAAAAGTCGGCCCGGTCAGCTACTACGGAGCCCTTCACACAAGCGGAAACAAGATCGTCGGGGCAAAGAACGGCCAGCAGGCGATGCTCCGCGGCCTGAGCCTCTTCTGGTCGGACGCCACCGGAATGCCCTACTACGACGACGACGTGATTTCCTGGCTCAAGGACAATCTGCAAATCGATGTCATCCGGTTCGCAATGGGCATCCAATACTACAACAGCAAGGGATCCGCGACAGAGCCTATCGACGAGACGTATTCCTATCTCGGTTCGCCGGAAGGAAACCTTGCGCTCCTCGACAAGATGGTCGAAACCGCCATCAAGAACGATATCTACATTATCGTGGACTGGCACAGCCATCGTGCGGAACACGAACAGAGCGCGGCGACAGCGTTTTTCACTACCATTGCGCAAAAATACGCTTCGATTCCCAACATCATCTTCGAAATCTACAACGAACCGGTCTATACAGACTGGTCCACGATCAAGAGCTACGCCAACACCGTTTCCCCGGCCATTCGCCAGTATTCCCAGAACCTGATTCTGGTGGGAACGCCGAACTGGTCGCAAATGCCAAGCTCCAGCTATGGCGGAGTGAACGCGGACAACGTCGCCTACGTTCTTCACTTTTACGCCGGAACACACAAGGTAAGCGCCTACGGGACACGCCTGCAAAGCGCCATGAACAGCGGCTATGCGGTGTTCATTTCGGAATGGGGAACCACGGAAGCAAGCGGTTCGGGCAGCGTTGACGCTGCGGCAAGCCAGGAATGGATTACCTTCATGGAACAGAACAGGGTCAGCAACTGCAACTGGAGCGTTCGGCAGACGGTAAATTCCCTGAACCCGGACAAGACAGAACTTTCCTCTCTTTTCAGCGGCAGTTCCAACCTCACGACCAAGGCCGCGCTTTCGAGCGCAACATATTCCTCTTCGGGAACGATCGTGAAGAACTACCTGACAACCTATGCAAGCTCGTGGGCGGACTCTCTCACCAAGGGATACCGTAGCGGCTCCTGCGCCATTGCCCACCAGAGCGTTACCGTTCTCGAAACGTCCAAGCTTTCCGGACTGCTGAAAAGCGGATGCACCTACACATCGAGCGACGAAAGCGTTATCAGCGTTTCCGGAAGCTCAGCGACCATCACCGGAATAGGCTATGCAATCTTGACGGGAAACGACGGGACACAGTCCATCATTACCGTCGAAGATGTCCCGGAACAGACCCTGACCAACTTCTACGACCTGACATGCCGCTACAAGAACGACTCGACGGGAACCTGCTCCAAGAACCAGGGACAGAACTATACCGGTTCCGCAGAGCATTTCGAATGGGTCATCGGATTCAACACCACAACGGATCAGGGCGCCACGTTCACGATTACATCTCTCGATCCGAACATCGTCGATGTCAAGAAGGCAAAGTGCAACAACCACTGCTCCACGAACCAGAAAGCCGCGGACTTTGTGTATATGTACGACTTCAAGAACTTCGGAACGGCGAGAATCCGCGCGACAGCTCCCGCAGTCGAAGGGTATCAGGCCATGGATGACACCATCGAAGTGACTTTCGGGAAAAAGGCGAACAAGATTCCTTCCAAGTTCCAGTCCATGACCATTCCGCTAAACGGCGTGCAAGACAGCGTATTCCTGGAAACGACCGTCTATTGCAATGTCCCGATTACCTATACGTTCAATGGCGAAGCGACCTCTCCCTATCTTTCCAAAAGCGGAGTCGCTGCGGTCGCCGGATCGGAAAACGCCATCGTGATTGCCACGGCAAGCGCCCTGGAATCGGACTCTTGCGCAGCTCCGCTAACCGTCACGGCGACATTTGCCATTGGAGACACCTCCTCGGCCGTCAACAAGGATGATCTCGAATCCTTGCCGATTGTATTGAAATCTCCCTTCCTCGCCAGAATGCAGGGGAACGGCGTTCTTCTGCACGTGAAGCAGGGCGGACTTGTCGAATGGAACCTCTACACGGCAAGCGGCAAGTCCGTATTTTCCGAAAGGCAGAACCTCTCGGCAGGAACCTACTTCAAGACGTTCGGCAATCTCCCCGCGGGGCTTTACTTCCTAAAGGTTCGTCAAGGCGTTCACCAGGCGTCCTTGCGCTGGAACAAGATGTAAGCACAAAGAAAAATCCGCCCCAAAGGCGGAAACGCAAATCCCGAAAGCTTCGCTTTCGGGATTTTTCAATGGCCTAACGGCAATAGGTCGCGACAAGCTTCTTCTGGAATTCCGGGTCTTCGTAGGCCCAGTGCTTTTCTTCCAGCATCTGGTATTGCCAGCGAACCGCCTTCATGTAGTTTTCGGGAACGCACAGATTGTCGAACAGGGCATCCAGATCCGCCTCGGTCGCGGCAGGACCGACTCGCTGTTCCACGGGCGCATAGAAATACGGTCCGGCGGCAAAGCCGCTTCCGATAAACACGGCTCCCAGAGCCGCCGCTTCCTTCAGCTTCAAATCGCTTTTGGCCTGGTTAAAGGGATTGTTTGCCAGCGGCGCCAAATAGAAATCCGGACGGAAACTCGCAGCGACTGCAGGAAACTGCATCATGTCCGTATAAGAGATGCTGGTGTATTTTCCTTCGAGTCCCTTCAAGAAGTGCGGTTCTCCAAACACGTAGAAGTCGATGCTGTCGTCTTCTATCCGCTTGCGAAGCCACGGCACCCACGGACCTTCGAAATCCCCGAGGATCCGCTCCGTCGAATGTCCTAGATTCCCGGCATACATCACCCGCGGTTTTCCCTGGAACGGAACCGTTCTCCGCTGCTTGCCAAAAAGCGACGTGGAGACACCGTTCGGAACCACCACGACATTTTTCACGCCCAGATCCTGCTTGATCCTCGTCGCGAGATAGCGCGTCGAACAAGTGACCAAGTCGAATACGGAAAGAACCTGGCGAAGCGTTTGCCGGGTATGTTCTTCGAGATTGTCGATTTGAGGCCCATAGGAGCGAATGACGGGCGAAAGATCCCACATCAGGTCGTCCATGTCGGTCACCAGCTTGAATCCGCAATCCCGTTTCATCTTGGAATACATCAGGGCGACTTGCGCGTGACCGGGCATCGTCGGCTTTTGCAAGATGACCGCGCAGGTTTTCTTCAGGTTGTTCGAATTGGCACAGGGCATCTGCGTGAACGACGGAGCGATTCCGTATTCGTTCGGTCCCATCATCTGCATAAAAGGCAAAACAAGACGCACCCAATCGGATTGCGTCCTGTCGCTCAAATGAATAATGACGTGTGGGCGTTCGCTACCCATTACTTTTTCTTCGCCTTGTAATCGATATCCGGGCGGAGTTCCAGTCCAATCGTGACCATCAGGGAAACAATCGGTTCCGTGTGGTCTTCCGACAGGTCATAGGCGGCAACGCCGCCAAAGCCTTCGGACTTGACCAGTTCGGACAGCGCCTTGACAGAGGGAATCCCCATAAAGACGATCGATTCCATGTCGCTCACGGCGATCTCGGACTTGGACGCTTCGTCAAGGGAAACCTTGTAATCCGGCGTTTCGAACTTTTTCATCAGCTCCTTATACGTGAGAAGGCCTTCGTTTCCGCTGCCGACGCCCGTTTGCGCTTCGCCAAGTCCCTTGGCTCCGGTAAAGCTCTTGCCGTAAAGGAAGACGACCGGTACGAGCTTGTCCTTTTCGACACCCTTGGAAACCAGCGCGTTCATCGCCTCTTCGAAAACGGAAACGCTCTGGTTCGGCTTGAGTTCGGAAACCTCTTCCGTCATCTGGTCCGGCACAAAGACGGTCACGTAGTCTGCGGCGTTCAGAGCGGTAGCCTCGTAGGCATCTGCCAAAGAAAGCGGATACGTGGCGACAGAAAGTTCGTACTTTCCGGCAAAGGATTCCTTGATGGCGTTGACAAGCGCACCGAAAGCTTCCGTGTTTTCGGAGGAAAGGTTCTGCCAGTCAAGCTCCACGCCGGAAGCTCCGTTCTCTTCTAGCCAAGCGGCCAGATTCCCGGCAAAAGCGCTTCGCGCTTCTTCCGAAGCGGCGATTTCGGCTAGCGTTCCTTCCTGTTCCATGCCGCCGACCGTCACGATCAGCTTCACGTTGTTCTCGGCGGAAAGCTTCGAAAGTTCCTTGAAGTTCTCGACATCATTTTCGTCGGCAAACGCCACGGAACCGTCCGAAGAGGGGGAAAGCGACACATAGTGAATGTGCGTCACCATGTTGTAGCGGATGTCCTTCGGCGCGAACTGGGAATACTGGCTCCAATAGGGGAAGTAACCGACAACCTTGTCGGCTGCGGCCCCCGCCACGGAAGCCAGACCGAAAATAACAGAAAATGCAAGCAATTCGAGTTTCATAAAGTCCTCACTCCGCAATTTCGCGAACCAGGTCGCCGTCCGCACAGTATAGTTTTGTCATCGGGTAACTTTCGGACTGGAGCGGATTGTTCCTTTCCGCATCCGTGCAGGCGCGATAGGCCCAGCCGTGAGACTTGCCGAACATCAGATACTGGCTGCTGATGGCAAATGTATCGACTGGAACTTCCGCAAGCGCGGCCAAGTCGTCCCGCGTGTCGTTGAAATTGAACTTCAACAGTAGCTTTCGCTTGTCGCTCGGAATGCCTCCGTCGCTCGAAACCGAAATTTCGACGCAGCTCCTTGTCGTGTCGATTTCCACGCTGCCTCTCTTCGTCACGAACTTGTAGGCTTCGCCGTCAATCGTATAGGAGACTTCGGGACCCGCAGCGGAATCCAAGTGACCCAAGACTCCGACAACGCTTCCATCCGCGCCATAGGAAATTTTTCCCCAGGAGGTGACAGTCCCCGCCGAATCCTTTGCACCCAGAATGACACGATCGACGCGGGTCGAATCGTTTTCGGTCACTTCGACGCGAACGCCGAGCGTATCGATACGGACATCATGGCACGAGTCCTTTGTCATGGTCACGGGTTCCCAGTCTTCGGCCCAAAGCTCTTCGGTATAACCTGCATAAATCGGATTGACATAGAGCTTGTGCAAAAAGGAAGTATCCGAGAAGAAGGCGGCCGTGTCAGCGGCAATCGAGTCCTTTTCGAGATCCAGTCCCTTGTTGTACTGCGAAACGTAATCCTGAATCTGCAAGCTGCGAAGCCCGGGATGAAGGGCCATGTATTCCGCATCGACAAAATCCTTCGGATAGTTGTCCTTCAGGGAATCCGCCGAATTCACGTCCAGCGAAGAGCAGGCCGTCAAAGCGACCGTTCCAAGAGCGAACAAAAAGAGTGAAGATTTTTTCATACGTCTAACCTCTTAGAATGTCACCGTGACATCGGCCATGATCACGTTTTTATCGATAGAGAATTCATCGGCTGCAGAAGTAGCGTTCCCAAGTTCATCGGTAGCGGAACGGGAGAACGAGACCTTGTCGGTCAGCAAGCCGTATTGCACCGAAAGATAGGAAGCCGGGGCGATCTTGATGCGAGGACCGACGCGAAGAAGCATTTCCTCGACCTTGGTGACGCTTGCCGTCGTGTTGACCATCAGGGGAACGCCGTATTCCAGCGTGAGCTTTTCGAAGCCCGCCAGGATGCCGATCGGGCCCCAGACGCCAGCCGATACGCCCGCCATGATGCGGTCGGACTTGCGCTTGAAGTATGCGTCTTCTTCGGAATGCATGTAGGATGCCTGGAGCAACGCCTTGTCTTCGTTACCAAAGATGTCTTCGATGCCGAACGCTCCGAGAACCTGATCGACCCGAACACCAAGTCCCGCGCCATATTGCGTGTACTTGTTGTCAATCATGTCCTGGTTGTATTGGGCAAAGCGGACATTCAGGTTGATGGCCGAATTCCAGTCGCCGTCAAACGCGACCGAGAAGCCCTTGCGATCCGGCGTGGCGATTCCCATCGGGAGCGCCATGTCGATCGAGCCATCCATCAGGAACATCGCTTCGGCGAATTCGAGCCTTTTGACAGTGTTCGCATTGTAGCCGTTGCGATAGACATGGACATCCTTGTAGTTGTTATACAGACGGGCATAGAGGTAGCGGGATTCGGTCGTTCCGGACGACAGCACGTTTTGAAGGTCTGCCGACTGGATGTTCGTCGCGTTGTAGGGATTCGAGTTGTAAACCTGGAAATAGAGGTTTTCGAGGCTCGACATGCCAAACGCGGAGACAAGGCCGAGGTACGTGGAATCGGCATAGAGGCCGTTCGCGTTCAAGATGACGTTTCCACCGCGATAGGCTGGCGCGGAAGCCATTTCGGACCAGAACTTCTTGTCGTTCTGCAGGTAACGTCCCGAAAGATCGAAGTGGAAATCGCCGAACTCGCCGCGAACATAGGGCTCCACATAGAAGCTCATGCCGTTGTCGTCGCCGATTTCCCGAGATTCCACCAAGGTTTCGGAAGAAGTGGAAACGCCGACGTAGGCGATGGAATCCAATCCGCCGTCCGCATTGGGAATCACGCCATTCTGGATCAGGTAGCTGGACTTCGTCTTCGATACCTGGTAATAGGCGTCCGCATTCCACCAGGACATGGCGAGTTCGCCGTTTAATCCAAAGGACACCGGCAGATCGGGAAGCAGCTTCCTGGAATCGAATCCGATTTCACCGGAGAACACCTTGTTGTCATCCAGGGAGACCGTATCCTTTGTGTCCAAGTCGTGCGACGAGAAGCTCTTCTTGCGATCGAACACTTCGACATAGTTCACGCCAAGACGCGCGCCATAGGCTTCCACTCCCAGGCGACCGCCAAAGAGGTATCTGTCGGCCCAGTCAAAGTCGAAGAACGATTCGTCATTCTTCTTGGCGATGTTCCGAAGGCGCGCTCCGGTAGCCTGCGCGTGGATATCATCCAGGAAACCGACTTCACCGCTGTGATAATCCACATTGATACCCTGGAGCAGGCGACGGGATGTCGTATCCATGTTGCGAAGCGCCATGGCGTCGGAACGCGCGCTTGCAAAGACTTCCGGCTCCTGCAAAAGGTTCGGCTGCGGCGTATAGAGCGTGTAGGGAGTATAGCCGACGCGCATGTAACCGAGGTTGAACGCCAGGTGCCTGTTCAAGATCAAGCCGTCATAGGAGAACCAGTGACCGATAATCGGGTTGTTGTTTTCTTCGTAGCCGCTTTGCCAGTCCTTGTGCAAGCGAGCTTCCACCCGGACTTCCGTCTCGGAACTCGGACGAGCCGTAAACACCAGATTGACGGTCGTATAGGCCTGGCTCTCTTGCGTGGGCGAATTGTCCGCGAACTGGTCCGACTTGGCCATGGAGGTCAGGAAGCCCGCCTTGGCGGAACCGTTTACCCGCAAGCCCAGGACCGCATCGTTCAGGGAATCCAGCTTTTCGAGCAGCGATTTCTGCTGAACGGCGACCGTATCCTGCTCCGGAGCGGCAAAAGCCGTCGCGGCAGAAAGGAGGAG
Source organism: Senegalimassilia sp. (assembly GCA_963652365.1). Classification (GTDB taxonomy): domain Bacteria; phylum Fibrobacterota; class Fibrobacteria; order Fibrobacterales; family Fibrobacteraceae; genus Hallerella. The sequence goes on along the minus strand of CAVJTH010000002.1, from coordinate 153,484 downwards.
CATCGAAGAGAATCCGAACAAATGCATTTTCATATTCGATTTCATACCTTAGTTTCTCCCCTTAAAATTCCACGTTGATGGAAGCTTCGATGACCATCTGGGAAAATTCATGCGTGTATTTTCCCGAAGCGTCGAGAGTGGCGTAAGAAGGAAGATTGTAAGCGGCTTCAAGCTTTTCGGAAGAAGCGGTGCCGTCCTCATTGAGCAGGGCCGCCGTATCGTATTCGTTCTTGACCGAAATCATCCCGAAGTTGAACGAGAGCCAGGCTGTTTCCGCCAAGGAATAGTCCAGCCCGACCATCCATTGCATCTGCTTGCTGTTCCGCATCGGGGCGGAAAGACCGCGAAGCTCGCCTTCGTAGTCGTTGTATTCCGTGTTGATATACTGCAGACCGGCGGTAAACCCGAGGCGAGGCAGATACTGGACATAGAGACCGGCATTGACAAAGTCGCTCTTGAGCTCCGCTGTTCCATCGACACCGCCCAAAGACACCCAGTTATCCGTGTCGATGCTGCGTTCGGAATGCTTGTAGGAGCCGGAAATTTCGAGCGGTTTCTGGAACCCGAGCATCTTGAAGATATCCACCTTGGCTCCGCCGCCGAATTCCAGATAGGTCGCTTCCTTGTAGAGAGCGATCGGGGCGACCTGGTTGAAATAGCTGAAGAGCCCCTGCGCTTCGGCAAGGTTTTTCCAGTTGAACGTGACGTTGCCCTGTGCGCCCTGGCGGTTCGAAGTGGCGAGGCCGTTCGGAAGCGCGAGCTGCAGCGCCGGGTCGCTCAACGTTTCGATCAGGGCGAGCTGGGAACGGGAATAGACATTACCCTTCCAGGAGCTCTTGTTGAACGGAGCGATGTTGTAGCTCTTTGTCTGGCCGTCCGCAATGCCGTCGTCGTCTGTCATCAAGGTCTTGGACGCCGGGGAATACTTGGGCGAGAAGTTGTAGAGAGCGTCAAACGTGGAATACAGCGGAGCGTTTACGCCATACTTGATGGCGTCGCCGTCCTTGTCCGTATTCAGAATCCGACGGGCAAAGAATTTCGGGGACTGCGCCAAGTTGTTGAACCAGTTGCTGTCGTTCCGCACAAAGTTCAGCCCCAGGGAAAGTCCCAGGTCTTCCGAGAACTTGTAGCCGGCGTTCAACGTAACGAGAAGGGCGGAACCGTTCAGGTTTTCCTTGGTCGAAACATCGGAATAGACCAGCCCGCCGTTTTCATCGACCACGTAGGCTCCCGTCGCCGGATCGACCGTCGGCGTCAAGGCGTGCTTGTGGATTTCGTCAGACGAATAGGCATATTCCGCGACGAGATCGAGAGTCAGATTCCTGTTGCCGAGGAGCCCGGCGATGTCGCCGCCCACGCGACCGCTCACGATCATCGTCTTTTGCGGATCGGTGTCGTAAGGATTGATGTCCACCAGTTCATACGGTTCATTGATGTTGTTTTCGGGATGACGATACGTATAGGTGTAGGAATCCACATTGTCGAAGATATACATCGGAGTAACGCCGACGTAGAGGTTCCTGTTCAGCGGGAGCAGTTCCAGGTTCGCGGCAATCGCCCACTTGTCGGTATTCGAAGCGAGAGAGGCTCCGGCGACCGTGTCGTTCGGGAGAATGTTGCCTTCGGCACCCGAAAGATCCAGGACCGATGTCCGGTTCAGGCGGGCGACAAGCCCTTCGGCGCGGAACTCGCCCACCGTATTGTTGAAGTAGTGGCGGAACTGGACGTTTGCGCCCTGCAAGTTGCGCTGGTTGCCTTCCAGAAGTTCCTGCGACTCCGCCATGTGACGCTTTCTCGCAAAGACGGTCGGTTCATAGAGAATATCGACATCCGGCGAGAACAGGGTGAGCGGAGTGTATTGCTGCCGGAAGTCACCGACGACCCAGTAGAACGAATTTCCGATGTTGCCTTCGACGTTCAGCCAGCCGACGGAGAGCATCTTGGACGCAGAAGAGAAGTATTCCTGCATTCCCGCTTCCATCCGCAGCATCACGTTGGCACGGACAAATTCGTAGGGCCGGAAATGGAAATCCAGGTCAGCCGCGGCAAATTCGTTGCGCTCCGTCTCGGGCATGTTGTTGATTCCGGTCGGATCGTTGTCCGTATCGAAATACGACGCTTGCGCCACGGCGCGAATCTTTCCACCGATTTGAACGCCTCGCTTCGCGTTGATGGAATCCACCTTCGCATCCAGGAGTTCCTGGGTCTGCCATTCCGTCGCGGCGGAAGCGGCAACGGAAGCGGCAAAAAGGGCAGTCACAATTTTTTTCATATTCATAGTCATCGTTTACGCCCTCCTTAGAACCAGACCTTGGTCTCTGCCGCGATGTAGTGGGAATGCCAATCGTTTACAGGAAGGTTCTCGTCGGAATGCGTCATCCATTTGTAGCGAACGTGCAGACCCGCGCGATCCGCGAAGTCCCAGTCAAAGCCCAGGCCAATCGCCGTTTCCAGGTAGTTGATCGGCGCATAGGCATAGTAGGAAGAACCTACTTCATTGTAGAGAGTGGATTGTTTCGACATGGCGCTGCTGAGCGAGTAGCCTGTATAGGCGTACTTGGAACGGAAGGTTTCCAGCCCAAGAATGCCGACCATGTGGAACTTCGGCGTCACGGCGACAGCCGGTTCGAACTGCCCGTAGAAGCTCCAGAGAAGCATGTCCTTCTGGTCTTCGCTATAGGCAATCGGAGCGATTGTCGTCGAAATGCCGGAAAGAGCCGCATAGCCTGTCATCATGATGTTGCGGTCGGTGCCGAACCAGTGTCCGATATCGTAACCGCCCATCGCGGAGAGGTAGGAAGACCACTTGGCGTGGCTGGGAATTTCCTGTTTCTGGATCTGTTCCACGTTCTGGTAGGCGACGAAGGATTCCCACATTTCCCAGGTTCCGCCGTAAAGTCCGCCCTTTTGACGGCGAAGCTTGACTCCGACGCCCGGTTCAAGGACTCCTGTACGCTCGACGTAGCCACTGGCACGCGGCTTGGCATTGCCCGAATCCGCCCAGAAAATCGGCTTGTGCTTGGTCCAGGAATTAGTGCTTTCCCACATGTTGCGACCGTTCAGACGGTAGTTGAAGACCAAGACGTCCGTTCCTTCTTCGACCTGGCGATGCTGGCCATACTGGAAGTCGAGATAGCCACGGTTGAAAGTCGGTTCCACCTTGATGTTCAATCCCATCATGTTCGGCGTGTAGCGGAGGGAACCGCCGTTCAGGTACATTTCATCCTTGCGCCAGCTGGTGAAGCGCGAAGGGTTGCTCAGGGAATACGGCGAGTAGAAGTCCTTCGGCAGGTAGATGCCTTCGACGGTGATGGGCCACCCCTCGATATGCTTGCTCTGCGCCTTGACATAGAAACCGACCTGCGGAGTGGCGACTCCGGTCTTGTAGGCATCCTTGGAATAGCCGTGAGGCTGGGCGGCATCGTCCGACTGGTAGAAATTGACGGAATCGGTGATGCTCAACGCGACATCGGCCATCAAGTAGAGTTTCGGGGTGATGTTGCCCTTGATATCGACGGAAGCGACATGCGTGTTCTGCAGGGAGGGTGTCATGTCCGCCAAGAGCTGGTAGATGCGGAATTCGTCTTCGTAGATGATTCCCTTGTCAAAGACCACGCCCATGTAGTTCACGCCGAGCGTCATCGATTCAAGGAGCTTTTCCTTGGCGATGCGCCCATGATAGACGGAACCGCGAAAATCGTGAAGACCGTAGGTTTCGAGTTCGCCCGGCTGACCGGCATAGAGACGGAGACCGTCGCGCGTGCCGAGGTCCATATCCATCGGCTGGGAAACCATGAATTGCGCCTTCATGTTATACGGAAGCTGATAGACGTTCGCAAAGACGCCGCCAAACGAGCGGTTTGTCCAGAAAGCGCGACCGCCTTCCTTCACCGGCTTGAAGGACTTTTCCTTGTAATAGGTGCTGACCGTCTTTTCGTCCTCGAAAAGCTCGTATTGCCATGCAAAGCGCGGTGCCGTTTCGCGTTCCCACATGGTGAGAGGCGACGCGTTCGCCCAGATGACGCCGCCCGCGGTGATGTAGGCGCCAAAGACGCCTGCGCGGATATCCGCACCCACGTTGAATTCTTCGTCAATCGTCGAAGAATAGTAGTCCGTGGAATGATCGTAGAGAACGCGCTCGTCGTAGGTCGGAACGCCTGTCGGCTGGGTCGCGTACTTGTTGCCGAACGTACCGGAAAGGTCGAACGGAAACGCGAAGTTCGTCCACAGGGTCATGTAGGAATTCGGCATGGCGACGATATTCGCCTTGAAGATTGCGTCCACGGCCGTGCGGGCCTTGTCGCTCGCAAAGGCGGGCGAAGACTCCGAATAGTGGAAGTTCTTGACGCGGAAAGCCATGAAGCCGGAGACCGCCACCGGCAGATCGTCCTTGCCGAGCAGCGTCGATTCCATGTTGCCGGAGAGCGTATCGAGCGACGCATGAATCGAATCGAGCTTGATCTGGGTGGGAGTTGCCCAGACGGCTGTTGCGCAAGAAGCGATTAAAAAAGAAGAAACCAGTTTACGCATAAGACCCTCTTAAATCGCATTGCGGAAAGGATAGTTGGCGGGACCTTCGTAAGGCTTGCCGTGTTTCTTGATGACCACGTCGTCGATCCAGACCTTGAAGGATTCGTTTTCATCCTTGCGGACTTCGAGGCGGAAGCCCTTGAACTTGTCCCAGGCGAAGGGGAGCATCACGTCGCGGGTATTCTTCGCATCCCAGTAAAGGCCCGTCATGCCGAAGAGCTTGAGCGGAATGCTGAAATGCGTCCACTCGGTCGAGATTTCGCCGAGACTCTTGGAGCGGAGCTTGACCTGGAGCGATTCGCCACCGCTCTTGACGCCGTCATCGACTAGCACGAACAGAGCGTTTTCGCCGCCCTTTTCACCCTTGATCCAGAATTCGAGGACGCCTTCTTCGAGGTAGGGAGTGAGATCGACGGAACCCGCGATGCATATCGCGACGCCCGAATAGTCGCTCGCGATCAGCTCGATTTCCATCGAAAGGGCGCCTTCCTTCGCATACTTGTCCGTCATGACCGGTTCGGGGTTTTCGCGCGGGTACTGATAGGTGTATCCACCGCCGCGGGGAATCGCTTCGCGCATGATGACCGTCACCACGTCCTTGTCGGGGCGGAACGGCTTTGCGGGCTGCACCGTGAAACGAGACTGGTCGCGGTCGCGATAGTCGCCGAATCCGACGCTTGCAAAGGAAAATGACACAAGAAGAAGCGAAAGGCAGAAGCACTTCCAGACGTTTTTCTGTATTTTGGCGTTCATAGGTTTTCAAGTTCTCCAAAATCCGATGAGCCATAATATAACTTGTTTTTGAGGTTTATCCATTTCGCTTTTTGAAAAAAAACGCTTGCAAAGGAAAAGATTCTTGCAAAAATCTGTAAAAATCAAGAATTTAGGCGGTTTCCCCTGTAAACATCTTTTTGAAAAGCGGGAAAAATCATCCGTTGAACAATAATTTAGTTTTGAACCGTATCGCCACATCGAAAGGATATCCATGAAAAGAACCTTCAGCCCTCTTCTTTTAGCGGCGGCACTGCTCGTCGCCTGTTCGGACGATTCGGGAAAGCTTGCCGCGGCGGAAACGTCCAGCTCCTCGGGCGAGAGCTTTGTCCCCGTTCCCGTTGACTATTCCGCAGGACGCGCGATGAACGCGCGGCTCGGGCGCGGCATCAACCTGGGAAATTCCTGGGAATCGAACTCCTATGCGGGCTACAAGGACCCGGGAATCTACCACATTCCCGAAGAGCCCTACAACTACGGCTACAACGACGACCTGGACGCGGGCTGGGGAAATCCGATCCTGGACGGAGACTTCCAGATTGTCAAGGACGCTGGGTTCAACTCCATCCGGCTGCCAGTGCGCTGGCAGCACAATTCCAACCCGGTGACCCACGAGATCAATCCCGACCGCCTTGCCGGCGTCCTGGAAGACGTGACGCTCGCCGTGAACGCGGGTCTTGTCGTCATCGTCGATTTTCACTGGGACTACGAAATCATGGAAGCCGGAAACGCCTATTACCGAAACCCGACTAACGCCGACAGCCTCGCCGCCTACGAAGCGGAAAAGCTGCACTTTCTGGCGATTTGGCAGCAGGTCGCGACCGTTTTCGACGCCTTCCCGGACTCGATGCTCGTGTTCGATATTCTGAACGAACCGACGGTCCAGAGCGCGGACATGCTGAACGACATCATGCTCGGCGCCCATAGCGTGATCCGGGCGGCGGCACCGGGCAAGACTATCATGTTCCAGTCCTACCACGCGTCCAAGTTTGCGGACATCGACGTCCTGAAGCTCCCCCAGGACGGAAACATCATCTATTCCGGACATTACTACGAGCCCTACACCTTTACGCACGAAGGCCACGGCTACGCCTGCAAGGGCGACGAATCCTATACGAGTACGGCTTCGACCGACATGGCGAAGTACGTGGCGATGGTGCAGGCGCGGTATCCGGATGTCAACGGCGGACATGTACCGATGAACATGGGAGAGTTCGGCGTCGCGGCAGGAGAACGCAGCAATTGCGGAAGCGAAGGCCCGAGCGACAAATACTACGCGCTCTGGACCAAGAAAGCGATCGCCGCCGCCGAAAAATACGGCATGAGCTGGCACTACTGGGGATTTACGAATGTCGGCGGATTCGAAGCCTACGACAGGAACGAAAGCGCCTGGTATCCGGGAATTCTCGAAGCCATGGGGCTCAAAAACTAGCGGACAATCCGAAGAGCTTCCTTCGAAAAGAAATTTCGGATGGCGGAATCTTCGGATGCCGCAATCTTTTTTGCGCTATCGCTTAACGGGATTCCCGAATGGTAAAATTCGCGATAGAGCCTTTCGATTTCGACAAGGCGACTTTCCGGGAAGCGTTCCGGAAACTTTCGAAGCGCATGGAGGTTCACCCCCGCAAAGCGGAGCGGATTCCCCAGCGCCTTGACGTAGGGCGGGACATCCCTATCGACCTTGAGGGACGCGCCGACAAAGCTGAACGCGCCGATACGGCAGTTTTGCGCCACGCCGGAAGTTCCCCCGATGTTCGCGAACTCGCCGACGTGGACGTGTCCGCCGAGCTGCACCCCGTTCGAAACGACCGCGCCGTTTTCGATGAAGCAGTCGTGGGCGACGTGGACGTATGCCATGAGAAGCACGCCGTCGCCGATGACGGTCTTGCCCGAGGAGGAAGTGCCGCGGTGAACCGTCACGTATTCGCGGATTTTTACATGTGCGCCGATTTCAAGCGTCGTCTCTTCTCCGTCGAACTTCAAGTCCTGCGGCGCGTTTCCGAGGCTTGCCCCGTCAAAGACAAAGGTTCCTTCGCCGATCCTCACGCGCGAAAGGACATGTACGCGCGATTCCAGGACGACGTTCTCTCCGATTTCGGCAAAGTCATCGACCAGGCACCACGGGCCGATACAGGCACTGTCCGCGATTTTCGCTTTGGGGCTCACATAGGCTGAAGGATGAATCATACGGGAGAAATAATAAATATATTTGACCCGTTATGCTGAGCATTTGCATTCTCGGAGTCCTCACAGCGCTATACGTTTCCCTGTTCCTGTTTTTTTCGATAGGGCTTTTACGCGCGAAGAAACGTCCGGAGGATTCCGGAAAACGGTGGAGCGTTTCCGTCATCGTGCCGCTCAGAAACGAAGAGGAGCACGCCTTGCGGACCCTCGAAGCGCTCGCCCTCCAGGACTACGACGGAGAATGGGAAGTCATCTGCATCAACGACCGCTCCACGGACAATACCCAGAATCTGCTCGAAGATTTTGCGGCGACCCACCCGAAATTTTCGGTCGTAAACGTTCCAATGGATGCGCCCTATATCGAAAGCCCCAAGAAGCGCGCGCTCGAAACGGGCTTTCGCAAGGCCCGCCACGAAATTCTCATGACGATGGATGCCGACTGCATTCCGCCGAAAGGATGGATCCGGTCGATGGCCAGCCGGTTCCAGGGAAACATCGCGATCGTGCAAGGTCCCAAGAAGAACTCCGGTTCGCCGGGAATCGTTCACGCCTACCAGAAGCTCGAAACCCTCGGCTACACGTCGATCGAGGCGGCAGGGTTCAGCATGGGTGTTCCCATGGTCGCGAGCGCGGCGGCGCTCGCCTACAGGAAGGAGCTCTTCTTTCGGGTCGGAGGATTCGGCGACCTGGTGCACCTTTCTTCCGGCGACGACGACATGCTTGTACACAAGATGATCCAGGAGCCGGATGTCGAATTTTGCTACAACCTCGACAAGGATGCCGTTGTCGAAACCGCTCCGGTGGATTCGCTGAAAGGCCTTTTGAACCAGCGGGCGCGATGGGCGAGCAACGGGACTCACTACTCCAATCACCTTTACACGCTTTTTCTGACGCTTATCTACACGTTCTACGTCTGGCTGTTTCTTGCACCATGGCTTGCCGTTTTCTGCGGTTTTCCGTGGATATGGTTTATCGTTCCTTTTGTTTCCAAGGTTCTGGTCGATACGGTCTTCCTGTCGATCGGAGCGGTCCGACTAGGCGAAACGGAACTTCTGAAAGCGATTCCGATGACGGAAATCCTGCAAGTCCCGATCATCGCGATTGCGGTTCCGCTCGGAATCTTTAGGCTGTTTCGCTGGAAATAGCCTTTTGCGCAAAGAGCAGCGCATCTTCCCGGGAAAGGAGCTTTCCCTGCAGCTGGAGCTCGAATTCTTCCCGGATGATTTCTCCGACGCGACGTCCGGGCTGAAGCCCCAGCAAGAGCAAGTCCGCGCCCTTCAGAAACGGTCTGGGCGCACATTCGAAAACCCCTAGCCTCTGGGCGGAACGCGCAAGAGCTTCCGCACGCGAAACGCGGAGACTTTCCGCAAGCTCGGGGGTCGATTCCAGATAGACGCGAACCAGTTCGAGGCCGTCGAGGGCGACCGATGCGCGGCGCAGGAATTCCGGTTCGAACGAGCCCGATCTCGCCCTTTCGACAAACAGGGGAACCATTCGGCAAAGTTCGGGAATGCGCCTTAAAAGCTTCACTTCGTTCGTTATCCGGGAAAGAAAGGCGTTCACGCTCGAAACGTCCGGCGCACCGGCAAGAAGCGCGGCAAAGGCGAGGACCTCCCTGGAAACGGGATCTTCGACAGTGGAAAGCCTGCGCGAAACGTTGTCGAGCAAGATTCCCAGGTTTTCGAACGAACCGTCCAGCGGGCGGATTTCCGGAAAGAAGCGGGCAAGGTCCATTTCGAGAAAGGCGCGAAGGCCAAAGCTCGGACATCCAGGCTTCAGGAGCCATTTCCGGAATTCCTCGAAAATCCGCTCCGACGAAAGATCGGCAAGCGAAAGCGAACGGCAAAGCGCGGCGGTTTCCGGAGCGAGAGAAAGCGAAAAGCGAGAAGCGAACTGGACACCGCGCAAGACGCGGAGCGAATCCTCGGCAAACGCGGACGACACGTGCCGAAGCAGGTGCCGTTCCAGGTCGCCCTTGCCGTCGTAGGGGTCCGAGAGCTCGAGTTCCGGCAACGACAGGCCCATCGCGTTCACGGTGAAGTCGCGGCGAAGCGCCGCCTCGGCAAAGCTCAGGTGCAGATGCGTTTCGACAAGAAAGCCACGATGCCCTTCCCCGACCTTGTTCTCGGTTCGCGGAAAGGAGAAGTCCAGGTCAAGACCTTTCGACGCCAAGTGCACGACGCCGAACGCCTTGCCGACGAGATTCGGCCGTCCAAAGTCCGAAAGGATCCCGAGCAGAACGTCTTGCCCGATGTCGTAAACCTCCACGTCGAAATCCCGGGAATCCTTTCCGAGCATCGCATCGCGGACAAAGCCTCCGACTAGGTAGCATTTTCCGCCCGCGGCACGGATACGCTCCGCGATTCGCATCAGGCGATTCGGAATTTCGCTTCGAACTTTTTCCAGGTTCATGGAGAGACCTGCAGGGAGTCCGCCCGGGAAGAATCCCTTTGGGATTCCTCGTACATTTCGTAAATGCCTTTCCTTATCCGGTTCGTCAAGGTGTCCGACTTTTCGTATTCCGCCTGTTCTGCGCGACACTCCGAAAGCTCCCGCGCGGTCCATTCCCGCTGATCGGGAGACATCGCCGTATGGTTCAGGCGGTATTCGATTTCGGCGCAGACGGGCTTCTGTCGCTGCGAAGCGCATCCGAAAGGCAAGGCCACCGCGCACAGGGTGATTCCGAAAAATTCCATCGGACGGATCAGGTTTCGAAGACGCTTTTTCGACAAAGGCATAAGGTTTCGCTTTCAATGGATGACCAGGAGCTTTCCGCGCTTTTTTCGGGAACCCTTCTGGATGATGTAGTGATAGACGCCCGGAGCGATCAGGACTCCGCGACGGTCTCGGCCATCCCAGACAACACGGCCGCCATCGAGTTCGTCGCCCCGAAATGCCCGGACGAGATGCGCGCCGGAATTGTAAACGGAAACGGTCGCCGATTCCGAAACGTTTTCAAACGTCAAGACCTGTCCCAGGTCAAAGCGCACCGGATTCGGATAGACCTTGATCCCGGGACCGTCCGAGGTCATGAACGAAGAAGTTTCCCGCAAGTCGGTCCGCGCGTAACGCGTCACGCCATTCTTGTGCACAAACCAGGCATGTCCCTTTTTTCCATCGACAAGAACGTCATAGACGACATCGTCCAGCAGGCCGTTTCGGCTGACAAACCGTGTCGCAGACATCGTATCGGGAGAATTGCCCGTTTTTTTCACCATGTAGGCGCCGCTGCCGATCGTTCCTATCCACAGCCTGTCGTTCGGGTCGATCGAAAGCGACGAAAGATTCGCCTGTTCATACGAAGAGGTCTTATGCGGAGCCTGGACGGAATCCATGCCGCTTTCGAAATAGGCGAACGTGGAATTGGTGACAATCCAGAGACGACCGGACTTGTCGAGGTCCATATCCAGAACGACGTAGTTGTCCGGCGTGGGAACGGTTTCCTGGTCCTGGATCACAAGTTCCCCACCCGTTTCGGCAATTGGCCGGAGACGAAAAATGTCCAGGGCTCCGACGCCGTCCGTTCCCTCGGTCGCTCCCGCGCCGGAATAGAGCACCCATTCCGAACTGTCGTCCGACCAGACGGCCTTGAGCGGTCCGGAGAACTTTCCGCTTCCGACGTGGTTTGCGCAGCTGATCTCTCCCGATTCGTCGATGTAGGCGATTCCATAGCCCGAATTTCCCCAGAAGCTCACCAGCCAGCCGAGACTGTCCGGGGAGACGGCAACGCCTGTCGGCACGATGTAGTTCGAAAGATAGCGCTCCGCGCAGTTGGAATTGTCCAATCCGACGCTCTGCAGGAATTCTCCGCCGTTTCCCGAATAGATTCGCCAGCCAAATCCCCAGATGCTCACAAGCGTCACGCCATCCGAAAGAGTTCCCAGGTTTTTCAGCAGGCGCGTATAGGGTTCCACGCCGCCATAGTAGGGAAGATCGCCCTGCGAAGGTCCATAGGCAAAGCCTTCGCCGTCGCTCCAGCTAAAGTCTCCATCTGCCGAATAGACCGTCACGCCACCATCGCCGCCCACAAAGGGCGCGACCGTATAGGGGTTCTTCAGCGAAAATCCGCTCCATGTCGAAACGTCCTTCAGTTCTCCGTCGTAATACCATGCGGAACTTTTCCCGACCAGGTAGGAGAATCCGTCGCCGGGAAGGATCTTCCGAACAAGCGAACTATCGCCCTTCCACAGGTCGGGGAACTTCTTCCTGGAAAGCGTGTCTCCGTTCGCGACGAGTACGGAAAGCGTCTCGTCGAAGTCCGCATGCAGCGATCCGTCCGAAATCGATAGCCGGGTGATCACCGTCCCGGAAGAATCCTTGCCGTGAAAGCTTTCCGCGAGGGTCCACGAAGCGGGGTCCGCGAGGAGGACATCCTCGGAGAGCGTTTTCCACGGCATTCGGCGCAGATAGACGTCCGTTCCGAGAGCGACAAGGAGCGAGTCGCCGCAAACGAGCATCGCCGAAGGGGACGTCGATTTAAGGGAAACGTTTCCTATCCGCGAAAGACTCAAAAGCGACTTTCCGCGCGAAATGTCAAAGAAGGCGAGCTTGTCGCGAAATCCCAGGACGATGATGGAATCCGCGACTTCCGCAAGGCCGGACTGCAGTTCCGAAGATGTCGAGGAAAAGGAACGGTTCAAGACGGAAAAGCGCCTGTCGCCAAGATACCGCGCCACGATTCCCTGGGAAGAAATGGCGAAAAGTTCCCCGGAAGCGGTCTGCACAAGGCCCTGGATATCCGAAGCCTCCAGACCGTTTGCCGACGCGAGAACATCGGTCGTTCCATCTTGCGAGACAAGGCGGACTCCGCCATCCGTCCCGAGCACGAGCGTTCTGTCCACCAGCACCGACACGTAAAAGGAATCGGACCGGGCAAAGTTTTTCCACGTATCCACGGCAAAAGCGCACGACACGCACAGGAACAAGAGAGAGCGGAGCCACAACTTCACTCTTCAATATTACCAAAATTCAGGAAACCTTCACCTGTTCCAGAACCTTTTTTCGCATTTTTCCCATGGAGAGAACCAGTTTCTTGGCGACGGTCGAACGGCGAATGCCAAAGATCTCGGAAAGTTCGTCGATGGAAAAACCTTTCAGGTAATGCAGCTCCACGAGCGTTCCCTGGTTCGGAGACAGAAAGTCCAGACAGGAATTCACCTCTTGCTCGTTCTCCACCTCTTTCCGATTGCGCTCGTCGCGATGGACGTCGTAGCGGGAAAATCTTGCGCAGACCTTTTGCGTCCGGATCAGCCGCCGAAACTCGTCATGGCAGACGTTTTCCGCGACCCGAAGCAGCCAGCCGGACGGATTTTCCAGGGTTCGGACTTCCTCGAAATGCGTATGCAGCCGAATGTAAACATTCTGCATCAAATCCTGAATCGAACAGGCTCCGTGCATTTTATGCAGGCACAATTTGTAAATTTGAAACCGATGCCGATTCCAAAAGCTCAATATATCTTGATTGCGAACAGGCCCTTGGATAGAGGCCATATAGCTCCTGACCAAATTCGGGAGCAGGCAAAAAGCGACACCCGTAAAAATAGGAATCAAAAAGGAGTCCCGGTTTGAAAAATCGCCCCGCGCCAAATTTGGCAACCGTTCGGTTGCAAAATCGATTCGTTTTTTTTCTTTTGCTTTTTTGCGGCCTCGCCTGTGCGGAAGACTTCGGATTCGTGTCGCTCGACAATATGAAGCCTCCGCGGATAGAAATTTTCTATCCGGACGCTAGGACCGCCCAAGGGACGCTTGTCAGCGTCCAGGTTTCCATTCCCGAAGGCTGGCACGTCAACGCGAATGTCGCCGCCGACAAGTTCCTGAAGCCTTCGACGCTCGACATCGAAGCCCGCGGGATCGAATTCGACGAACCGATATGGCCCGAACCAATCAAGGAATACAGCGAAGCGCTGGATCTCGAAAACCTGGTTTTCAAGGGAACGTTCCAGATTCTTGTTCCGGTGAAAAGCCTCGCCGCCGATTACGACACCAGCACGACAAACGTCGATTTTTCCTACCAGGCATGCAGCCAGATCTGTCTCGCTCCGCAGACCGTCCACGCTTCCATGCAGATCAAGTCGCTCGGACAGAGCAAGATGGAAACGCTTCCCGAGGAGGAGCCTTTAAAAAAAAACTCCGGTGAACCGCTGATCCTGCTTCTCGGATTCGCCTTTCTGGGAGGGCTCGTTCTCAACCTGATGCCCTGCGTCTTGCCGGTGCTCTTCCTGAAACTATTCAATCTGGCGCGGAATGCCAGAGAGACCCGTCTGCGGCTGTGGAAGCTGACCGGGACGCTCGTCTTCGGAATCCTGGTTTCCTTCTGGGTTCTCGCCACGGTTGTCGTCCTGATTCAGGCGGGGAACGGACTTTCCGGTTGGGGTTTCCAGTTCCAGAACCCGGGATTCATCGTCTTCATGGTCATTCTGCTTTCGGCTTTCGCCATGAATCTGTTCGGCGCGTTCGAACTCTTCTTGCCGGGTTCCACGCTCACCAAGATGGACGTGGCGACGCGCAGGGAAGGATTCGGCGGGGCCTTTGCGAGCGGAGTTCTAATGGTCCTGCTGAGCACGCCGTGTTCCGCGCCGTTTCTCGGGACCGCGATGGGATTCGCCTTTACCCAGCCGCCCGCGATTCTCTTCCTTTTCTTTACGCTTGCCGCCCTGGGACTTGCGTTTCCCTACATTCTCGTGGCGATTTTTCCGTCTGTACGGAAGATCTTCCCGAAGCCGGGAGCCTGGATGGTCAAGGTTCAAAAGATTCTGGGGCTCTTTTTGCTCGGGACCGCCGCCTGGCTCGTCTGGATTTCCTTCCGCATGGCGGGTTCCTGGGGAGCTCTCGTCGTCTGCGGATTTGGACTGCTCGCGATTTTTTTCGCGATTGTCTTCGGGAAATTTGCCCGGCCCGACAAGCCTTTTGTCCGGGAACCCGTCTCGCTCCTGCTCATCGCGGTCGTCTTCCTTGCCGCATGGTTCCTGGTCGGAAAGCCCGCGATTCATTCCGTTCTGGAAAGGAAGGCCCGCCTGGCAGCCGAAAAGACTCTCGACGAAAACGGCTGGTATCTATATTCGGAAAAGACCTTTCGGACTCTTTCGATGGAAAATCGTCCGATCCTTGTCGATGTGACCGCAGACTGGTGCCTCACCTGCAAGACCAACGAAGCGGTCGTCCTTTCGACGGAAGATGTCAAGGAACTCCTGTCCCGCGCACAGGCCATTCTCGTCAAGGCGGACTATACGCTCGAAAGCCCGGAAGTCACCCGGCTTCTCCGAACGCTCGGGAAAAGCGGGGTCCCCGCCTACGCGGTCTATCACCCGGAAAGCGCCCGTTGGGAAGTCCTTCCCGAAATCCTGACCCGGGAGTCGATCGCCCAGGCACTTTTCAAGAGCGGCCAGACGGAATAAGCGCCGAGGAGTCGGTCATTTTCCTCCAATTTCGGCAAAGCGCTCCGTTTTGGAGAGAATTAAGATAGATTTACACCATGAAAGTCGCCCTTCTCACCAATGAATTTCCTCCCGACATCTATGGCGGTGCCGGAATCCATGTCCAGTTTCTCTCGCGCGAACTCAAGGCGCATTGCGAAATCGAAGCGCGCGCCTTTGGACACCAGAACGATTCCGAAAGGAACCTCCACGCCCTGGGCTTTTCGCCAAGGCTCGGATGCGTTCCTTCCAGCGCGCGAATGTCCAAGATTCTCAATCCGCTTGATATCAACCTGCAATGGGCAAGCAGCCTCGAAAACATCGACATCGTCCATTGCCACACCTGGTATAGCCATTTTGGAGGCGTATTGGCCAGTCGCCTTTTCGAGTGTCCGCTGGTCCTCACGACGCATTCCCTCGAACCGCACCGTCCATGGAAAGCGGAACAGCTGGGAAATGGCGGATACCGGATGAGTTCCTGGATCGAGCGGACCGCTTACGAAGCCGCCGATGGCGTCATTGCCGTTTCCAACGAAATGAAGCGCGACGTGATGAACCTCTACAATGTTCCCGCGGACCGCGTCCAGGTCATTTACAACGGCATCGACCCCGATTTCTACAAGCCGACCTTTGAACCGGAAGTCCTAGACAGGCTGGGAATCGACCGCGAAAAGCCATTCGTCCTCTTTGTCGGACGCATCACCCGGCAAAAGGGAATTTCCCAGCTCATCGGAGCGATTCCGCACATCCGGAAAGACGTCCAGATCGTTCTGTGCGCCGGCGCACCGGACACCCCGGAACTCGCCGCGGAATGCGAAGCCAGGATCCAGAGCCTGCAAGGAAGCCGCGACGGAATCTTCTGGATACAGGAAATGATGCCGCACAAGGAGCTCCGCGTTCTCTACACCTACGCGACCGCCTTTGTCACGCCGTCTCTCTACGAACCGTTTGGAATCATCAACCTCGAAGCGATGAGCTGCGGGACACCTGTCGTCGGGAGCGCCGTCGGCGGAATCCCGGAAATCATCGTCCAGGGCGAAACGGGCTTTCTTGTTCCGCTAGAACCCAAATCGGCTTCGGATTTCGAACCGAAAGACCCGGAAGCGTTCCAGCAGGCTCTCGCCGACAATCTGAACCGGCTAATCGACAATCCGGAAATGTCCAGAAAATTCGGCGAAGCGAGCCGCAAGCGGGCAATCGACGTCTTCAGCTGGAAAAGCATCGCCAAGCAGACGTTCAACTTCTACGAAACCATTATCGCAAGATACAAGGCCGAAGGCGCCCGAAAGAAATAGCGAAAAGAGAGCCGCTTGCGCGACTCCCTTTTCGGCAGGGAAATTTTCCTCTTAGCGAAGCACGCCCGTGCAAGAAAGCGATTTCCTTCCTTGGGAAACCTGGACAAGATAGCTTCCCGACGAGAGGCCGGTTCCGTTCCAGTCAAGCAGGTTCGTTCCGGCAAGACCGTCCGTTCGGAT
Source organism: Senegalimassilia sp. (assembly GCA_963652365.1). GTDB lineage: Bacteria > Fibrobacterota > Fibrobacteria > Fibrobacterales > Fibrobacteraceae > Hallerella. The sequence continues at coordinate 137,112 of CAVJTH010000002.1, read as the reverse complement.
GGATTCCACCTTTTCCCCGTGCGCCGAAAAGATTTCAAGCGTTACCGGGCCGGAACGTTCCAGTTCGAACAGAATGGAGCGGCGATCGAAAGCCGAAAGCGCCAGTCGTCCCGAACCACTGCGGAAATCCGGATTCGGAATTGGACTTTCGGAAGCCTTCGCATAGACGTTCGCATTCAGATCGGGAAGCTCGACGGCATCCAGGAACCGCAGGGATTCTTCTGTCGCCGACTTGAACGCCACCCCGGAACGGGCATCTTCCACCGGGCTCTTGGACACGAGCGTTTCGCGGAGAACCGAAATGCGCAGCGTATCCGAATTTCGCAAGACGGTCAATTCCACAAGCTCGCCCGGGTTGCCACGCAAGGTTTCCATGTCAAAGTCCAGGGACTTTCCCGCCAGCGAGACATCGTTTGCCGCTACGAGAAAGTCACCGACTTCGATGCCCGCCAAATGCGCCGAAGCGCCCTGCACGACATGAGCCACCTCGGCTCCCTGTTCCGACGGATAGATGGCGAGCCCCAGGCCGCCAAACGTTTCGCTAGCCAAAGCCACGTGAAAAGCGGCAAGGACTCCCAAAGAACATAACTTTTTCATTTTGTCACCTCCGAAAGGACTGTGTTCGAGTGAATGATCGAATCCAGAAAAGCCGTCGAAAGCTTCATGACGCCCTTCTGGAATGCGGCGACGTAAAGCGTATCCTTCGCAATCGTCCCGTCTAGAATTTCTGTCACCCCGGAAATCGGGGGCAGTTCGTTCCAGCGATTTTCCCCGGGAGCATAAATCGCGGAACCTTCGCCCAAGGCGATATAGCGATCCCGAAACGGGACAAACCGGTAAACGGACGCAGGCGTTCTGGAAAGCAGCGAGACATCGCTTTCCGTATCGAGCAGGATACAGTCCATCTTCTGGCGCCACGTTCCCTGCGAAGAAAGCGAAAAGACGCCTTCCAGGTTCGCATAGCCGACAAGCAGGCCATCTTCCACGATTGCCGCGTCCCGCGCAAGCATCGAGGAATCGTTCCAGGCTCCATTTTCGCAAGAAACCGTCGGAGCGGAAACCGGATGCCATGCCGTATCCGAAAGGTCAAAGCGATAGATCCCGTTTCCATAGGTCATGGCGAACAGGGAACCGTTCCATTCCTCGGCGCGCAGAAAGGATTCCCCTGCCGGAAAGCCCCGATTCCAGTTGTTCCAGCTTCCGTCATCCGATTCGAAATAGAGGGGATTCCTTTCTCCGGACATCCCGTGCGAAAACGAAAGCACGAGACGACCTCGAAACTTGGCGATACCGTCGATTCCGTAGGCGGAATCCGAAACGGGAAATCGCTCATCGACCACCGGAATTTCGCGATTCGTCCAGATTGCCCGTTCCGGGTCAAAAATCCAGAGCCTTGCCCCGCCAGCGCTGAAGAACGTCCCCACGTAAAGGCGTCCCGAATCGGCGAAGAGGACATTGGGCACGTCACCGTCGGGGAGCTCCAGCTCTTGCCACAGAAGGCTGCCAACCTTTCCCTGGAAAAGCTGGTAACGGCGCTTTCCTTCGATCCGTCGATCGTTGCGCGCAAAAAGATAGTCGCCTACGCTAGTCACCGTTTCAATGCCCGTTCCGATATTTTCGGCGTCGGCGTAATCGACGGAAAGTCCCGCCGAATTCCATGTCGAAGAATCGCGTTTTTGCGAAAGTTCCCCGTTCGAGGAACAGGCGACAAGAATCCCCAGGAACAAGAATCCTAATCCGCGTTTCATCAGGCACCACCCGCAAAGGCTTTTGCGTCCATCATGACCAATCCTCCGAGAGACCTTGCAGGAAGAACATCCTTGTGCCGCGCCTTTTTCAGACCGGCGGAACATTTGGATTCGTCCAATGCGCAGTAGAGATCCGAACCTTTTCGCGGTGCGCCTTCCAGCTCGATGCTCTGCAAGTGGATATTGTAGTCGGCGTTGTCGATTCGTCCATAGGTCAGAACGTCTCCATGGGGAACGACATTGTACGGATACTTGCCAGGAACCTGCGAAAGGTAGATATCGTATGTCTTCGGCGACAGGAATTCCTTTTGGTATTTTGGACCGAATTTCTGTTTCTTGTCCACGAACTGCTGGCTATATGCCGTCACGAGCAGGTCGCTTGCGCCGAGCCATTCTTCCATGAGATTGTTGTAGAAATTCAGCCAGCTTTCGATTCCCTGGATGTTCTTCAATTTGACCCCCTGGGACTTATACAGGAGAGCGTTGACAAAGTTCGTCACCGACAGGCAGGCGTTTTTTTCGACGTCGTTGGAACTCTTGCAGAACTTGGAGCTTCCTTCCGACAGCTGGTTCATGAAGTAGTTGCGAAGCCCGCGCATATCCGAGGAATACATCGGTCGCATCTGCACGTTCGTACCGTCCGGACGTTTCGGATAGCCTTCCTTCGAAAGCTTCGAGATGAACGAGGAATGCGTTGCGAGATGCGCACCATCGACATGCCAAGCCCAGAGAGAATCGCGCAGCGGTTTCAGGAAGTCGATTTTTTTCGTCGTCGTCTTTTTCCGAAGGCCGAAGAGATAGTTATAGGTTGTTTTCAGCTTGAAGTCGCCGACATAGCCGCCCTGGAGCTTGACGCTGACATCGGTCGATGTTCCCAGCAATCCGGAAAGAATCCGGTCCGAAGGGATAAAGAGATTGGCGACGACCTTGCTCGCCGTCTTTCCCATTCCGACTTCTTTCAGGATCGATGCCGAAATATCCTTTCCCGCGCCTTTCTTGAAAAATTCCACAAGATCCTTCTTGACGTCTGCCGAAAGCAAGGTTCTGTCCGCATAGCGTTCGCCCTTCCTTTCGCGATTTTTCTGGTCCTGGATTTCCTTGATGAACGCAGCGACAGCGGGCTTCGACTTCTTGATGTTCGCATAGTCGTCGGCAAGTTCCGACCCGAAATGCGGCGTGTTCACCGTAATGACGCGGCGGATATGGTTCGCCGGATTCGCCTTTCCTGAAGGATAATGCCTGGCGTTTGCCCTCAACCCTCGAAGCATTTCCCGAATGACAAGCCCACCCTGGCTGTGCGCGACCAGGTCTATCTGCTTGGACGGATCCGTTTTCCAGGAGTTTCCATAGTGCGCGCCAAGAACCTTTTCGAGATACCTGTAAAGCGCAAAGGAAATCGACTGCTTGGCGTTGTCGTCTTTCCAGTGAGGCAATACCTGGACATAGGAATTTCCCGACTTTCTGTATGGCGCCGTGAAGAAATACAGGCCGTTGGAATTGATTCCCTGTTTCGAGACGTTCAGTTTCTGGTCTCTCGCGATGACGTCCGGCAAGGAACCCTGCTCGTATCCGGAAACCTTCCCGTTCAGGAAATTCGAATTGGTCGGTTCTGCCTTGCCAAGAGGCCTTGCGCCAAAGGAAATGAACGAGGAATTGTGTCCCGGGACAAAAACGACTGGCCGTCCGAGCTTTTTGGAACTCGCCGGAAGCGCGGGGAGGGCCACCTTGCGGACATTCCACTGTTCAAAGATTTCCTCCTTGGGAACCCGGTTTTTATCCTTGCAGAATCCCTGCTGGTAGAACTTTCCCGTCGAAGCGTCGTAGTCGCCGAGCGAGACCGTTTTCCATCCCTTGTCGACCTTGCAGTTCTTCTTGCAGCGTTCCGTCTCCGCGGTCCATTTCAGCTTTCCCGAATAGGCAAGACCGTTACCGCACGTAACGCGATATTCCACTTCGTTTTCGCACGTGATGTAATGAACCTGAGTCGTGGTGTTCTGGGCAATCCTGAGAATCGAGGTCTTTCTATCCGCATGGCGACGGATCTTCGTCACCTGAAAGGCGCCAGTCTTGAACGAGCCATCCTTTCCGATATCCGTACAATAGGTGTTGAACGAATAAGGCGAGCTGGGATTCTGAATCCTTTCCATCGGAACAGGCGTTCCCGGATAGGTAATCGACTTTCCCATTTGGGAATCGCTGTATGTGATTTTCGCTGCGAAAACGCATGTTGAGGATAATACGACAAAAGGCAAGGCTTTTCTGAAAAGCTCCATAGATTTTCTCCTGAATATGGTGAATCGACTGTTTCGAGAAATCTACGAAAGGACGCAATCCTTGAAGAAATTGCCGCGTCCGGGCAAATGCGGAACACCAAGATAAAAGAAAGAATCGCCCCCGTCAAGGGAGCGATCGCCTTTACAAGGGAAATTTCATCGATTAATCATTCTTTGCACGACAAATCCTGACAATCACCGTTCGGCGCGAACGCCCGGTCCCGACAGCTTGCTGTGCCCGCTTCCCGAAGGAATCACTTCGATGTGATTGGCGATTTCTTCTTTCAGGCGATTCACGTGCGAAATCACGCCCACCAGCTTGTCGCCGCTTTCACCCAGCCTGCGCAAAAGTTCCACGGCCTTTTGCAGCTTGCCTTCGTCTAGCGACCCGAATCCCTCGTCGAGGAAAAGCGTATCGATGCGGACTCGCTGGCTGGCGAGAGACGAAAGCCCCAGGGCAAGAGAGAGGCTCACCAAAAATGTTTCGCCGCCGGAAAGACCCGCAGCAAGCCGCGAAGCGCCACACTGCGCATCATAGAGCCGAATGTCGAAGCTCCCGCTGTCCGATTCGATCTTGTATCGGGAATCCAGACAGGATAGATGACTGTTCGCAGCACGAATCAGCTTTTTAAGCGTCAAGCCTTGCACGTATTCGACGAACTTCTTTCCCTGGGAATCTCCGATCAGGTCGTTCAGCGTTTTCCAGATCTTGACGACTTTTTCCTGCTCCGCCTGCTGGATCCGAGCCTCCGCCACGGTCTTTTTCCGATCGTCGTTTACGGCAAGCTTTTCTTTCTTTTCGACGAGTCGTACATCGTATTCCGAAATTTCCCTGCCGAGCGTTTCGATTTTGGAACGGACCGTTTCGAGGGTTTCCCGGCCTATTTCGCGAAGCCGCAGCTGGGCCACGTTCTTTTCGGCCTGATCCAGACGACCGCGTCGAGTCTTGAGATCCGACTCGACCTGCTCGATTTTTTCCCTGATGGCGTCTCGATCCGAATCCGAAATGACTGCGCGCAGCAATTCATCTTCCGAAGAAAAGCGATTTTCGCGAAGCATCGTCTGGAAATTGACTTCCGCACGCTCCTTTTCGCGCTCGCAGCCGACAAGATCTTCGGAAACCGCGTTCAGCTGGCTCGTTTGCTCGGTCAACGCGTTTTCCGCTTTCCGACGGTTGTTTTCGCAATCGGACCTGAGTTGCGTGGCGACCGCGATTTTCCGCTGCCAGGAATTTCTGTCTTCCGCAACAGATACCGTGCCGAAAATCCGCTTTCGCCGATTGTCGATGTCCTTGTACCTGACCTTTTCGTCTTCCAGGTCTTTTTCGCGATTTCGCAATTCATCCCGAACCTTTTTCTCGGATTCGTTCAGATTCTTTTCGTTCGCATTCAGGACGGATTGCTCCCGCTGGCAGCTGTCAAGGCTCTCCTTGTGACGCTTCCACTTGCTTGCCCAGGATTGAACCATGGAGCGGACATTCGCCGGATTGTCGAGGTCCGCTTTCGAAAAGCCATACGATCCCAGCATTTCGAGGGCGCTCTGGATTCCATCCGAAACCAAGGAGTTCTTGTCGGACACGTCGTTTTCGCATCTCTGGACAGTGTCCTTGGCGGTGCGAAAACCGTAATCCGCCTCGCCGGACGCCTTTCGGGCCGCTTCGTAGCGCGCCTGCAAATTCTGCAATCGATTCGCCGTCGCCGAAACTTCTCCCGCGGAAATGTTCCGCTCGGGATGAACCGAATGGAATGTGCTTCCGCAAACCGGACAGCGTTCCCCGTCGCGAATCGTCGTTTGCAAGAACACGGTAATCTTGTCGATATCGTCGGAAAGAACGCGTTCCCGATCCTTTTCCGCCGCATCCAGCTCCGTTTTCTTCGCACGCATTTCCCTTTCCGCCGACAGGCATACATTCTTGGCCGTCGCCAGGGCATTTTGGGAACGTTCCAGGCTGTTCTTCGCCTTTTTCAACAGCTCCAGGCGATCCGAGATGGCCGCGCACTGGCTTTCGAGCATCCTATGCGTCGGATTCGCGTTGAGATAGGTTTCGTCTTCGGCCTGTCTTTTCTTGACATCTTCGCGATCCGCTTGCAATTTTCGAAGATCTGCCAGGCATTTTTCCAGTTCTTCCCTGGATTTTTCGACATTCCCTTTTTTCTCCTGCCCGCGTTGCAGGGACAGCTCCTTTTGAGCGTCCAGTCCGTTCACCGTTTCGCGCAGCTCGTTTCGCTTTTGATCCTCGTCGCGAAGTTTTTTCTCGTCTTCAATCCTTTTTGCCAAATCGGAATCGAAGCTGTCGAAGATCCTTTTTGATTCGGGAATCTTCTTGAGCAGATCTTCCTTCCGCGTCTTTTTTCCCTGATAGCGCTTGCGCGTTTCATTCAAGGCGTCCAGTGGCCCGACGAGCTTTTGGGCATCCTCGGCGCGAGAAAGCCGCTTGCGGGAAGCGTCCAGGTCGCAGTTTTCCTTTTCCAGCTTTTTGACTTCCGTTCGCAAAGCCTGGCATTCCCTTTCCGCATCGACCAGCATCTTCAAGGTACGCTCGATATCTTCGTACTTTTTTTGTTCGCCGGTCTTTGTCCTTTTGGATTCTTCAGCATGCCCGATCCACGCGAGCAGATCCTTTTCCTCTGTCGAAGACAGCAACTGGATGCCTTCGAGCTTTCGCTGGATTTCTTCCAGCTCGGTCTGAGCCTTCTTGTTCCGTTCAAAAGCCGCTTTCGACAGCTTGCGGTAGATTTCCTGCCCGGAAAGCTTTTCGAGGATGGCGGCCTTGTCTTCCCGCTTGCACTTGAGGAACCGGTCAAATCCGCCCTGCGGAATCATCACGGCCCGCGTAAACTGCAAGAAATCGAGCCCGACAATCTCGGCGATCTTGTCATTGACTTCCTTGGTCCTGGAATATTCCTCGCGGGCGACGAAGCTTCCGTTTTCTTCGAACAGAAGCTTTCGCTTGGCGCCTTGCAACTTTCCGTCGGGTCGATTGTTCGCCCGGTGAACTTCCCAGACGGCCTTGTAGCGAGCGCCACTCGATTCGAACTCCACTTCCGAAAAGGCGTTTCCCTTTCCGAGCGTCATCACCAGTTCATCGCCCGAGCCTTCCGCCTTTTCCTTCTTGTCCGCAATGCTTTCCTGTCTGGGGGTTTTCCCGTAAAGAGCCAGGGAAATCGCATCGAGGACCGTGGTCTTCCCGGCGCCCGTCGGTCCCGAAATGGCAAAGAGGTGGTTCCGGGAAAATGCGGGGTCGTCAAAGCGGACGCTCCACTTGCCCGCCAGGGAGTTGATGTTTTCGAAATGCAGCGCGATGATTTTCATTCTTCGATACCCTTTTCCTGAACTTCTTTCAAGATTTCCCGAAATGCCATTTCAAGCCTGGTCTTTTCTTCCTCGGACGCGTTTGCCAGTTCGCTTTCGTCCAGGCGACGTCTAAAAATCATCTCCGGATTGAAATCCGAAAGCTCCCTTTCGTCTTCGTCAATCGTCCGAGCGCCGCAAGAACGCCCCTTGTACTCCGCATAGAGAAGGTCGAGCGACGAGTTTTCGAAATCGCTCGCCAGATTCTGTCGCAGGTTTCCGACGGAACCGATTCCCGTATAGACAACGCGCACCCAGGCGCCCGGATGCTCCCGATTCGCACGGGAAATCTTTTCGCGAATATCGTCCAGGGAATCCCCGAGAATCGTCAGGAACCTTTGAAACACCGGAACGCCAATCGGAACGACCTTGGGCTCCTTGCCGTCTTCGAAATCCACCCGCAACACGACACTTTCCCGATTCGCCTCGTCAAAGCCCATCGGAAGCGGCGAACCGGAATAGCGGATGCGATCTTCGCCACCGATCCTTTGCGGCCGATGGATATGCCCCAGCGCGACATAGTCGAAGACAGGCGGAAAGACACTCGAACCGACGTTTTCCAGGTTTCCGACGATGCCGTATTCCGACTCGGCGTTTTCCGACGGCGAAGCGCCGGCGGCAAAAAGATGCGCCATGGCGACGATGGGGATTTTCCCGTTCGCCTTTTCGCGCATTTCGATTGCCAAGTTCTTCAGCTTTTCAAAATGCGCCGCGGTTCCCTTCCGAACGAGTTCCTCGTCCGTCTTGCATCTTTCGTCCCCAAGGCTCGCCTGCAAGGCGGGGTCGCGCAAAAATGGCGCCGCGCAGACGATCAATTGCGGATTTTCCCGGGATGGCAGCGGGATGACTTCATTGGCAAATCCGCTTTCCGCATCGGGAGTCGAGACGACATGCACGTTCAAGAGTTCGAGAATGGACTGTGTCGCTCTGAGCGTCGCGGGCGAATCGTGATTTCCCGCCGTGACGATCACGTTCCGGCAGCAGGTTCCATTGAGACTGGTCAAGAATCTATAGTAAAGTTCTTCCGCGGCGTTGCTCGGAGAACCCGTGTCAAAGATGTCCCCGGAAACGAGCAGCGCGTCGATTTCGTTCGAAACGATCGTCTGCTTCAACCAGGCGAGAAACTTTCCGTATTCATCGATGCGCGAACGCTCGTGCAGGGAGTTTCCAAGGTGCCAGTCCGAAGTATGTAAAATGCGAAAACCACTCATACCCCAAATCTAGTTTCGTTTTTCTGTCAAAAATGACAAATTCCGTTCCATGCGAAATTCGTCACACCGGGCCTTCGACTTCCGTCACATCGAGAACGTCGCCCGATACGGAAAACCGGACGTTCCACTTCGCGAAGCGAAACCCGTAGAGGCGCGTCGCGTCTCTCTGGTATGCCGGGCGCGGATCTTCCGACAGCGCAAGCCGCAGCGCTTCGCGCTTTTCCATCGGAATCTTTTCGAGGAGCGCATCCGGGAAGCGAACTTCGAGCGGCGAGCGAACGACTTTCTCCGCAAAGCCTCCCCGCGCACCGGAAATGGCATCCGCATCGGGCAGATACGGCTTGATGTCGATAATCGGAGTGCCGTCCATCAGGTCTGCGCCCGAAACGACGATTTTCGGACCGCTCGGAGAAACGGTCTCGATCCTTTCGATTTTCACGACGGAAAGGGCGACTGGATTCGGACGAAAGGATGAACGCGTGGCAAAGACGCCCATTCTGCGGTTTCCGCCAAGGCGCGGAGGGCGAACCGTCGGAGAAAATCCGTCCCGGATGTTTTCCGAAAAGACCCAGAGAAGCCACAGGTGCGAAAAGTCCTCGAGGCCGCGCAGCGCATCCGCGTTTCGGAACCTTTCTTCGAAAACGATTGTCGAAGTCAAGCTTTTCAAGATGCCGCTTTGCCGCGGAATGCCGAACTTTTCGGGAAAATCCGACTGGACATGCGCAATCGCCTGAAATGTAAAAGAGCCTTGCATCGAAACGTATATAGCAAAATTTTCTAACTTTGCGCGCAATATGAAATTTTCAGAACTTCCCTTGGACGAATGCCTCAAGCGAGCGATCTCCGACGCCGGCTACACAAATCCCACGCCAATCCAGGAAAAAGCGATTCCGCCCGTTCTCGAACGCAAGGACCTGATGGGCATCGCCCAGACAGGAACCGGCAAGACGGCCGCGTTCGCGCTTCCCATCTTGCAGAACATTCTCCAGGATGGCGTCTGGAAAGGACAGAAGCCAATCCGCGTCCTGGTCCTGCTCCCGACACGGGAACTTGCGATCCAGGTTGCCGACTGCTTTGAAATGTACAAGAAGTTCACGCCGATTACGAGCGCATGCATTTTCGGCGGCGTGAGCGATCTTCCCCAGAAAAGGGCTCTTTCCCAAGGCGTCGATATTCTGATCGCGACTCCGGGTCGTCTGCTCGATCTGATCCAGCAGCGCGTGATAAGCCTCAAGAAATTGCAGTACTTCGTTCTCGACGAAGCGGACCGGATGCTCGACATGGGATTCATCCACGACATTCGAAAAGTCGTCGCGCAGCTTCCCCAGAATCGGCAAAACCTCTTCTTCAGCGCGACAATGCCTCCCGAAATCACGAAGCTCGCCGCATCGATTCTCCGCACGAATCCCGTTCGCATCGAAGTCGCGCCGCAGAGCACTCCCATCGAACGCATTCGCCAGGAACTTTACCGCATCGACAAGAGGCGCAAGGGCGCGCTTCTCCGGGAAATGCTCGCCGAACATCCCGAGATGAAAAAGGTCCTGGTCTTTACGCGGACAAAGCACGGTGCGGACAAGATCGTCCGGGTCCTCGAAAAGGCGAAAATCACCTGCGCGGCAATCCACGGGAACAAGAGCCAGAACCGCCGCCAGGAAGCTCTCGGAAACTTCAAGACGGAACAGATCCGGGTCCTGGTCGCGACCGACATCGCCGCACGCGGAATCGACGTCGATAGCGTTTCTCACGTCTTCAACTACGACCTGCCCGATGTTCCCGAAACGTTCGTACATCGCATCGGACGGACGGCCCGCGCAGGCAAGGACGGCGTCGCGATTTCGTTCTGCGCGCCCGACGAGGAAAGCGATCTGCGGGCAATCGAAAAGCTGACACGCATCCGGATTCCCGAGGGCGATCCGGGCATTTTCGAAAAGCTCCCGCCCCCGCAACAGGAAACGCCCGAAAGCGAAGCCCGAAATTCCCGGTTTCGAGGTCCTCGCCACAGAGACCACGGCAAGTCGGACAAAAAGCCCCGGGAAGAAAATCGTCCGGCAAGTTCCGCGCAAGATGCCGGGACACCGTTGCCGCGAACGAATTCCGGAAAACGCCTCGGAAGCCGCGCACGCAAGCGGCTGCGGGAAGAGCGGCAAAAGCGGAGCCAGGGATAAATTCGCAAGACGCAGTTTCGAAAAGAAAAAGGAAACCGAAGCAACCGGTTTCCTTTTTCGATTCTCTGCAGGGAAGGCTATCTGGCGGACTTGGTGAAATCCACGTAAGCCTTGAGCACGTCCAGGAAAACTTCGTCCGGCGTATTGTCGCCCGTGATGTGGCTGATGATCTTCGAATCGTACTTTTCGAGAACCTTCGCCGTCGATTCGCGATAGACTTTCAAGCGGTTCTTGATGACATTTTCATCGGCGTCGTCCTTGCGTCCTTCGATCTTGGCGCGGTTCAGGAGACGGGCGACGATGGTCGCTTCGTCCTTGATGTCCAACACGAAAATGTGCTTGACATCGACAATCGGACGGATCAGATCCACCTGGGATTCCGTACGGGGAATTCCGTCGAGAAGGAGCGTGTCCTTTTCCGGATTCAGGCGGTTCGTGTTCACCAGGCCTTCCACGTAACGCGCAAAAATCTTGACGGTCGCCTCGTCCGGGACGAGAAGGCCCTTGCTCGAATAGGAAGCGAGCAGCTTGCCCGATTCGCTCGACGGCGCGATACCGCGGAAGATATCACCGGTCGAAAGATGCTTGAGTGCGGTCGTCGAAGCGAGCTTTGCTCCGACAGTTCCCTTGCCGGAACCCGGGGCGCCAAAAATCAGAACGGCGGAAATTGCCATATTGGAATCCTCATGTAAAATAGATCTGTCGCAAATGTAGAAAAATTCTATTTTCACGGACATGGAAAAACTTTGGTCCAAAGCCTTCGTTCTCGTCGGCATTACAAACTTTCTCTTGTTTTTCGCATTCTACGAACTTCTGCCGATCCTTCCGCTATACATCCTCGAAAAATTCCATGCGGGAGCGACCGTTTCCGGCATCATCATTTCGCTCTACACCATCGGAGCGCTGTTTTGCCGACCGTTCGCGGGATTCCTGGTCGATAGCTTTTCGCGCAAGCCTCTCTACTTCATCACGTTCTTTCTCTTTTCGGCGATGTTCATCGGATACGCCGCAGCCGGTGCGCTCTTTGTACTAGGCGTCGTCCGGCTCTTGCATGGGATAAGCTTTGGCATTGCCAGCACGGCGGGGAGCACCATCGCGATCGACGTTCTTCCTTCGAGCAGACGCGGCGAGGGCATCGGCTACTTCGGAGTCACGACAAACCTCGCCTTTGCAGTGGGTCCGATGACGGGAATGTTTCTCTACGAATCTCGCGGAGCGAATCCGGTCATCGCGCTTTCGCTTATCCTGTGCGTGATTGGACTTGCGCTGATTCTTCCGATCAAGACAAAGAGCAAGCCCATCAAGAAAGACGCCGCGCCGCTTTCCCTCGACCGGTTCTTTCTCACCAAGGCGATTCCGCAGTTTCTGAACATGCTCTTTATCGGTTGCGCCTATGGCCCCCTCACCAACTACGTCGCCCTGTACGCGCGCCAGAACAATCTTTCCGGTTCCGGGTACTTCTACGCGCTCATCGCTGTCGGGCTGATCGCGTCACGGCTTCTCACGGGAAAGCTCATCGATCGAGGATACTTGACGCGCCTCGTCTCCATCGGACTTGCGCTCGTCACCGCAGCCTATTTCCTTTTCTCCCTCGTTCCCGACCAGACGCTATTCCTCCTGTCCGCATTCCTTATCGGAGCGGGCCTTGGACTTGTCTTTCCGGGATACCAGACCATGTGCGTCAACCTCGCTAGACACGACCAGCGCGGCACCGCGACCAGCACCTACCTCACCGGCTGGGATCTGGGAATCGGACTCGGAATTCTCGTCGGAGGACCGCTCGCCGAAACGTTCTCGTATGCGACGATGTTCTTCTGCTGCGCAGCGCTTCTGCTCGTTTCCGCAATCTTCTTTGTCAAAAAGACCGCGCCGCATTATCTCGCCAACAAACTGGAAGGATGAATTCGTTTTTCCGGGGACTTTCACCGTAAATTTTCTATTTTTGGTTTGCTATGAACGAAAAACTTTCCCAAATGCGCGAGGCCTTTGAAGCGGAACTCGCCGAAACAAGGCTCAATGTCAAGGAAGCCGTCGATGCGCTCCGCGTCAAGTGGCTCGGAAAAAAAGGCCAGATCACCGGCCTCATGAAGCAGATGGCGAACCTTTCCGCCGAAGAACGCCCGTCCTTTGGAAAGCTCGTCAACGAACTGAAGCAGAGCGTTTCCGAAAAAATCGACCAGGCGCTCGAAGAAGCGAAGAAGCAGGCGCTCGAAGCGGAACTCGAAAAAGGCTGGACGGACATCAGCCTTCCGGGAAACGGCATTCCCGCCGGTTCCACGCACCCGGTCTATGACGTCCGCGAAGAGATTATCGACTTCTTTTCGCAAATGGGATTCGCCGTCGATTCGGGAAAGGATGTCGAAACGGACTGGTATAACTTCGAAGCGCTCAACACGCCGCCTGACCATCCGAGCCGCGACATGCAGGATACGTTCTATCTGGGCGACAAGGTCATGCTTCGCACGCAAACGTCCGACACGCAAGTCCACTACATGGAAACGCACAAGCCTCCATTCCGGATGATTGCGCCGGGGCACGTCTTCCGCGTCGATAACGATGCGACGCACGCTCCGATGTTCCAGCAATGCGAAGGCCTGGTCGTCGATGAAACGATTACCTTTGCGCAGCTCAAGGGCGTTCTCCAGATTTTCATGAACAAGCTTTTCGGCGAAGGCGTGAAAACGCGCTTCCGCCCGAGCTTCTTCCCGTTCACGGAACCTTCCGCGGAAATGGACGTGAGCTGCGTCTTCTGCGGCGGCAAGGGCTGCAAGCGTTGCAAGGGAACAGGCTGGATGGAAATCGGCGGTTGCGGATCCGTCGATCCGAACGTTTTCAGGAACTGCGGCATCGACCCCGAAAAGTACACGGGCTTCGCCTTCGGCTTCGGGCTTGACCGCATCGCGATGCTCCGCCACGAGATTCCGGAAATCGGGCTGCTGACGTCCAACGACCAGCGATTCCTGAGCCAATTTTAAAAGTGGATTTTAAAATTCAAAAGCGACGCCTTGCGTCGCTTTTTTACTTCTAGATTTACAGAGAACGTGTTCTTGTCACGACCCGTTTCCCACATGTAAATCCATTTTCCGAACACCAGCGCCTTATCTGTCCATAGCTGACCGAACCCGAGAAAAATTCAATGTCTTCATCGTTACCTATATGCAACACCACAGGGCGATTTGCTTTAATGCGGTAGAAGTCAAATACTGAGAATCGCCTTTTGTCAGCGCATATTCGGCAAACCGCAAAAATTTTTCTTCGCAAGAACAAATATTATCTCCATAAGGCAGGGCATTCCAAACACGCTTCAAACTTTTGCAGAACAATTCATCCACGTCAAAAAAACCTTGATTGACATACTTTCCGCTAATGACACCATCCAGAATCTTTTCTACCGAAAACCATTTCGGGACATCGCCTTTACCTTGCACGGGAACAATCAAGACAAGCCTTGAATCCGCCTTGGCAAGCCATGCACTAGTAAAGCAATCCTCCCAATCGCCGAGCTTAAAGGAATCCTGCCCGAATCTCTTGCGATCAACGGGCAAGACAGCGAAACTCTTATCCATATTTTCACAAATCCATTCCAAGTATTTCATACAAACTCCGTTATTGAATATTTTCCGTTTTAATATAAGAAAAAAAAACGTTGTCAATAGTTTTTGTGATTTTCCTCAAAAAGTCATTTTCAGTCTAGCCCCCCCTTCAACAAAAAAGAACGGTCCGCCGACAAGAGCCGACGAACCGCCTTCCTGAAGACTGGAGATTCTTCAAGCGCTCTTGACCGCGAACAGGCACTGTCCGGAGCGGACTTCTGTCGCGGGTTTCGCAAGGACCTGCGTCACCACGCAATCTTCGTCGGCGACAACGGGAATCTCCGTTTTCATGCTTTCGAGAATCGCCAGCGTATCGCCCGCTTTCACGCTGGCTCCGACCTTATCGACAACCAGCTTCCAGAGGCTTCCCGAAACCGGAGAGTAAACGCCTTCCTCGCCCTCGGCAAGGGTCGCTTCGAGAACGGGAGCGGCCTCGGCGCTGTGACTTTCGAACGTAAACTGCCCGGTCGCGATCCAGCGTTCCTTTTCCTCTTCGAACGCCTTCTTGCGCTTGGTTTCAAAGGCTTCGATGGATTCCGCGCTTTTCGCGAGGAACTTTTCGTATTCCAGGATATCGAACGAACTTTCCTCGATCTTTACGTGGAACTTTCCGGCGATAAAGTCCTTGCGCATCTGCAGCAGTTCGTCGGCGCCCACTTCGTAGAAGCGGACACGATCGAAGAATCGCAGCAGATACGGGAGCGTGAAGTCGCTTGTCCGCTTGAAACGGTTCCACATCTGCACGGTCCTTCCCACGAACTGGTAGCCGCCAGGACCTTCCATGCCATAGACGCACATATAGGCTCCGCCGATCCCCACCGCATTTTCGGGAGTCCACGTTCTCGCCGGGTTGTACTTTGTCGTCACCAGGCGATGCCTGGGGTCAAGAGGCGTCGCCACGGGAGCGCCCAGATAGACGTCGCCCAGTCCCATCACGAGATAGTCCGCGTCAAAGACAATCCTCTTGACATCTTCCACGGAATCCAAGCCGTTTACGCGGCGGATGAATTCGATATTGTTCGGCGTGCACCACGGAGCGCCGGGTCGAACCGTCGTCACGTACTTCTGGATCGCGATGCGCGTCTGCGGATCGTCCCACGAAAGCGGCAGATAGACCGTCCGGGTGGCGACCTTCGTCATCTTGTTCTTCTTCAGATGTTCCGAAAGTTCGGCAAGCCTTGGCAACATTTCCCATTGCCGAATTTTTCGGATATCGTAGTGAATCTGTATGGAACGGATGCCGGGCGTCACGTCGATGACAAATTCTTTCAGCCGTTCCTTCACCGCGAGCATCCAGGCGTGCGCCGTAAAGCGGAGCCGCAAATCGATTCGGTTCGGGCCGAATTCCAGAAGCACGTAGTCATCGCCGTCTGCGCGGACTACGATATGCTCCATTTCGCTTTCCGCATGGAACTCCGCGACAATAGGTGTCGTCACGGGAGAAGCTTCAAGTTCCGGAATTTCAGCGGAAGCCCCGACCGGATCTTGCAGGTTCGCTTCGCGCGCCAGGCGAATTTCTTCCGCCCTTTGCGCAGAAATCGGAACGAACTGGACCTTGTCGCCGCTGCGAAGTTCGCCCATTTTCCACAGCTCCGCGGAAACGATTGTCACCGGGCAGGCAAAACCGCCAAGGCTCGGACCATCGACTCCCAAGATAATCGGCATGTCACCCGTAAAGTCGATTGTTCCGACCGCATAAGCGTTATCGTGAAGATTCGAAGGATGCAGTCCCGCTTCGCCGCCATCGGGACGCGCCCACTTCGGCTGAGGTCCAATCAGGCGGATTCCCGTCCGCGAAGAATTGTAGTGGACTTCCCAGGTCGCCGCAAAGAATTCTTTGATGTCATTTTCTGTCAGGTAATCCGGTGCGCCATGCGGCCCGTACATCACCCCGATCTTCCACTCGGAAGAAATCCGCGGGAGAGCCTTTGCGGACGGAACAATCGGTTCGAAAGAAACGTCGTTTCCGATATGCAGAATGTCGCCCGCCGAAAGCGCGCGCCCGCCGTGGCCGCCAAAGCCGCCAAGCGTAAAAGTCGATTTGCTCCCCAGATAATCCGGGACGTCGATTCCACCGCGAACGGCAAGATAGGCGCGCTGTCCGAGCTTCGTAAGTCCGAACTTGAGAACATCGCCGTCCTTGACGGAAACCGGAGCGTTCTTCGGACAAGGTTCCCCGTTCAGCTTTGCCGGAAAATCCCCGCCTGTCCACGCGATAACGGCATCCGCATGAAAGCAGAGCGAACAGCCGGAAAGCGTCATCTCGATACCCGCCGCATCGTCCGCATTCCCGACAATCTTGTTCGCCAGGCGGAAGCTGTAATTATCCATCGGGCCGGAAGGCGGAATGCCGACATCCCAGAGATTCAAGCGACCCGGATAGTCCTGGACTGTCGTCTGCAAGCCGGGAGCGAGAATTTCGAATGTCCGGTTTTCGTAACGGTAATCGTTCAAGATCCAGGTCGAAACGTTCCCCGATACGAAGGCGTCCATTTCGAGAACATCCTGCAAGAGCTTGATGTTCGTTTCGAATCCGCAGATTCGAACTTTCGACAGGGCGACTTTCGCCTTTTCGATCGTTTCTTCCCGATCCTTTCCCGCGACAATGACTTTCGCAAGGAGCGGATCGTAAAAGGCGCTGACTTCCGTTCCGCGCGAAATCCAGGTATCGACCCGAACATCCTTCGGAAACTCGACTTCCGTCAAAAGCCCGCTCGACGGGCGATAGTTCTTTCCCGGATCTTCCGCATAGACGCGAAACTCGATCGCATGGCCACTGGGCGAAAACTCCGCGCCGATTTTAAACGGGCGAATTCCCGCGGCAAGCTCAACCATCCAGCGGACAAGATCCACGCCAAAGACGGTTTCCGTCACGCCGTGTTCCACTTGCAGGCGCGTATTCACTTCCAGAAAGTAAAACCTGTCTTCCTTGGCATCATAGATGAATTCCACCGTTCCCGCCGAGCGATACTTGACGCCCTGCACAAGGCGCAAAGCCGCTTCATGCAGATCCCGACGCGTTCTTTCGGGGAGCTTCGGAGCGGGCGTCTCCTCGACGACCTTCTGGTTGCGACGTTGCACCGAACAGTCGCGTTCTCCGAGTACGACCGCATTCCCTTCGCCATCGCCAAATACTTGCACTTCGACATGGCGACCGCGTTCCACATACTTTTCGACAAAGAGTCCCGCATTCTTGAAGTTGTTCTCGCTGAGCCGCTTGATCCGATCGTAGCTTTCGCGAAGCTCCCTTTCGGAGCGACAGACTGTCATGCCGATTCCGCCACCGCCCGCCGTGCTCTTCAGCATAATCGGATAGCCGATTTTTTCCGCAGCCGTTACCGCATCCTCGATATTCTGCAAGAGGCCCGTTCCCGGAACAAGCGGGACGCCAAATTCCCGGGCAAGTTCCTTGCTTCGATGCTTCAATCCGAATTCCGTCAGCTGGCTAGGCGTTGGACCGATAAAGGCGATTCCGTTCTGCTCCAGGACTTTCGCGAACTCCGCGTTTTCGCTCAAAAAGCCATATCCCGGGTGAACCGCTTCCGCACCGGTTTTCTTGATGGCGGCCAAGATCGCATTCACGTCGAGATAGCTTTCCTTCGCGGCGGCAGGACCAATCCGAACCGCTTCGTCAGCCATCAGGACATGTGCTGCGCTTTCATCCGGATCCGAATAGACGGCAACCGACTTGACGCCCATTTCCCTGAGCGAACGAATGATTCGACAAGCGATTTCTCCGCGATTGGCGACCAGTACTTTTTGAAACATATTACTTTCTCCAGTTTTCAAGAATATGTGTTAAGGTTCCATTTTCGTTTTCGAGTTCGTGAAGAATCGTAAAGTGATTCCTGCTTTCGAGAAGACCGAAAGAACCTGGAATCTTTTCCTCGGCGCGAAGCATGGCAAACGAAAGACTTTGACGCTGAAGTTCGGGAAGTTCCTCTTCGCCGCACACGATTGCCATCGGTTTTCGAACGCACGGAATCCGCAGCGGACTCAGGCGCAAGACATCTTCTTCGGAAAGCATCAGCGCCTGATTCAGAAAGCACCTGGAAATCGGTTCCAGATCGTAGATTCCGCTAATCGCGAGAGCTCCCACGACACAGGGTTCCGCAAGCGCCATCGCGCACAGATGTCCTCCGGCAGACCATCCGGAAACAACCACCTTGCGCGAATCCGCCTGAAACTTTTCGGAATAGGCACAGATGCTCCTTAAAGCCATCCGAATCTCTTCCACGATTTCATAGAGGCTCGCTTCGGGAGCGAGCGTATAGCCTACAGACGCGACGTGAAAGCCCAGGGAAAGCGGGCCTCTGGCCAAAAAGCGAAACGTATTCTTGTGACGCATCTGCCAATAGCCGCCATGAATGAACACGAATATTCCCTCGCCCGGATTTCCCGGAAAGTAATCGAACTTTTCGCGCGCTCTTACTCCATAGGGAATGTCCATCGTCTTCGAAAACTCGCGCGCCATCTTGTGACTGCGAACTTCAAAGCCTTCGAGGATTTCCGCGCTGTTCCTTACCGCATGCGTATTGTCGTAAGCGGCATCCAGAGCCTTTCGCGTGTAGCATCTGTAGATAGAATCAATCATCGAAAACGACCATTCGAATCGGAGTGGGATTATAGTCGTTGCACGGGTTGTTCAGCTGCGCACAGTCCGAAAGCAAGAACAGCACGTCCATTTCGGCACGCAGCTCGATATACTTTCCCGGACCGGAAATTCCATCCGCAAATTCCAGGCGACCCTTGTCGTCGAGAATCACCTTGGTGAAAAAATTCAGGTTGCAGACCTGGTCGTGCTTTCCCATGTCGAAATCCTGGAGCGTCCGCACGAACGTATCCCGGCAGCTGTGCATGTAGCGCGTCCTGTCCGTGTAGCGAACGACGTTTCCTTCCGCCGAGCAGCCGCTTCCGAGCGTATCGTGTTCTCCGCACGTATCCGCGACAACGGTGAGCATCGGATTGCCGTCGTTCGACAGAATGACCGTTCCAAGCTCGATCATCGTATTCGCCTGGGCCGTAATCGTATTCTGCGCACTGTAACGTTCCGCAGTATCGTTCGCATTGTATATCTGCACGTCTCCGGACTGGTTCCCTTCGACATCGACGAGGCGCAGCACCTGCCCTTTCTTCAAGGGAAGCATCTTTCCTTCGCCCGCATAAACGGTTACGTCAAGAACGGCGTCTTTCGGGTTCCTGGAACTTTCCAGCAGTTTCGTATTCATCGTTCCCTCGCTTTAATCCCAGACAAGCATCCGAACCGGCGTGGGATTGTAGGCATTGCACGGATTGTTCAGCTGCGGGCAATTGCTCACGACCGCATATACGTCCATTTCCGCCTTCATTTCCACATACTTTCCCGGACTTGAAATGCCATCGGCGAAATTCAGGTTTCCCTTTTCGTCAAACGGGACATACATGAAAAAGTTCAAGTTGTTCACCTGGTCGCGCTTGTCCAGGTTCGGCATGGCAAGCAACACCTTCAGGAACGATTCCCGGCAGGCGTGCATATAGCGCTTGTCGAGCGAATAGCGGCACGTGTTGCTCTCGCAGGAACAGGCGCTTCCGAGCGTGTCGTGATCGCCGCACGTATCCGCGACAACGGTGAGCATCGGATTGTCATCGTTCGAATAGAGCCTTGTCCCGACACCGACAAGACAGTTTCCCTGGCGTTGCACGGTCTGCTGGACGCTATAGCGCTCCGAAGGATCCTTCGCGCCGATAAACAGCGTATCGACGGCCTGGTTTCCTTCCAAATCCAGGATTCGGAACGTCTGACCCTTTTTAATCAGATGCAGCCAGCCTTCTCCGGCAGGGATATCTTCCGCATAGACCGCGTCTTCTTCCTTTAGCGAACTTTCCAGATACCTTGTGTACATAGCGAGCCTCCGATTAAAGATTGTAGTCAAGCGTGTTGGCAAATCCGCGGGCATTTTCCGGGCACCACGTAAAGCATGGATCGTCCGCTGTCGAAATTGCGCACGGAAGCAGTTCCACTTTCACCGGTTTTCTCAGGTATTCCTTCGAAGGATTCAGCGGATGCATTCCCGTATCGATGACGACAAGCGTATCCATTTCGGCGCGGAGTTCCACGAAGTCACCCGCCTTCGAATTGTTTTCCACAAAGGTCATCTTGCCATCCGACGTGACAACGACCTTCGAGAAAAAGTTGACGAGTTCCGTGAAATCGCGCTTTGTCATGCCATACTTCCCGATTTCCACCAGGAGGGAATCGTACCCGTTGCGGTAAAAGTCATTGCGGAAATGCTGGTAATCGTGAGCGCCAAAGCGTTCCTTGACGAGATTCGCATGCGTGCAGCCGCAGAGCGGATCGTGCCATCCGACCGTATCCTTCACGACGCTCAGGAGAATCCGTCCCATATCGCCATAAAGACAGCAGTTTTCCGCAATCCGGCATATATGCTGGATCTTGAGCGTATCGCCCAGGTTAAAGCGTTCCGTAAAGTTCTTCGCGTTGTAGCACAGAAGCGAAGCGTTCGCGCCGCCTTCCAAATCCGTCAGGCGAATTTTCTGGCCTCTCTTTACGATACGCGAATAATTCCAGCCACCCGCGATGACTTTGGAGCTCAGCACATTTTCATTTTCCATAGGATTTACCTCTGTCTGTTTTCGGTCGGCGATTTCTTGCCGACCATATTTACGATGTTGAAAGTTTCGATCGGCGCCTTGCCTTCCGAAGCCGGATGAATCATCGCCTCGACATGCTTTCGCAAGGAGATGAATTCCGGAAGGAACAGGCTCTCTTCTGTCCGAGGCCGCGGAACATCGACCGTTACGAGTTCCCGGACCTTTCCCGGATTCGCCTGGAGCGTCAAGATTCTGTCCGAAAGGAACACGGCTTCATCCAAGTCGTGCGTCACGAAGAGAATCGTGATGTCGATGTTTTTCCAGACTTCCAGCAGATACCTTTGCATCTGGGAACGGGTCTGCGCATCGAGCGCGCCAAACGGTTCATCCATCAGGAGAACGCGCGGCTGGGGAGCGAGCGCACGCGCAATCGCCACGCGCTGCTGCATCCCGCCGGAAAGCTGCCTGGGATAGTAGTTCGCGTATTTTTCAAGCCCCACAATCTGCAACCATTGCAAAGCGGTGGCATCCGCCTCGTCGTTTCCATAGCCGGAAGCTTCCAGTCCAAACCGGACATTTTGCCTTACCGAGAGCCATGGGAACAACGTGTACTTCTGAAACACCATTCCGCGCTCCGCGCTGGTTCCGATGACCTTTTTCCCATCGAGAAAGAACTCTCCGGAGGTCGCATTTTCAAGCCCTGCGGCGATGCGGATCAATGTCGATTTTCCACACCCCGAAGGCCCGATGATCGAAAGGAACTCGCGCCGTCTCACGCCAAAGGAAATCCCGTCCAGGACACGGCGAACGCTGCCGTCGCTTTCGCGAAATTCCTTGACGATATCCTTCGCTTCAAGAATCATTTCAGAGCTTTCCATTGTTCTTTTCCTTCAAGGCTTTTTCTTCTGCGGTCAGACGAAACGCGAATACGTAGTTTTTCGGGCCCATCAGTTCCCGGCGAACGCGTCCAAGAAGCGCGACGCGACCATCTTCCCAGGCGAACAGGTCCTTCCCGATCCTCGCAAGAATCATGTCACAGCCAAGACCGATGATTCCTAGAATCATGATGGCGGCATAGACATTGTCAAAGTTCCGATACTTCGCCTGCTGGTTGATAAACCACGTGATTCCGGAACTGGTTCCCACGACTTCCGCAACGATCAGGTAGGTCCACGCCCAGCCTAAAAGAATCCGCATGTCCTTGTAAAGCTTTGGAGCGATTTCCGGAATGATGACTTTCAAGAGCACCCGCATCGGAGAAGCTCCGAGCGTCCGTGCCGCTTCCGTCAGGGCGGGATCCGCACGCCGAGTCGTCGCCCCGATCATGGGAACCTGCTGGAAGAAAGTCCCGATGATGATGATTGCGATTTTCGGAGCGTCGTTAATTCCCAGCACCGCAACGGCAAGAGCCCCGAAGACAGGCGCCGGGAAATAGCGAAAGAATTCCACGAACGGAGCGGTCAGCTTTTCGACAAAGGGGATCGACCCGCTCAAGATTCCAAGCGGCAGCCCCACCAGGCTCGACAGGAAAAACGCAAGGAACACGATGCGCACCGAATGCAGGATGCTCTCGTAGAACCAGACGTCCCCGTCACGCTTGGGAGGTGTCCGGAACGCCGTCACCAGAGCCTTCGCCACCTGATGCGGAGCGGGAAGATAGGCGGGATTCACCCGGAACCCTTTCATTTCCCTTTCTCCGGCAGAACGAAGGTTTTCGTTTTCCTCGGCAAAGTTTTCCCGCTCGATTTCATCGCCCGGTTCGCAGAACATGCTTCCTCCCGCATCCGTGATATGCACCAGCGGATGGTAAACAAACGGGACATAGCTCACTGTACACCAAACCGCAAGTGGCAGCAAAAAGGAAAGAACGGCAAGGATCATCGTTCCTTTCTTTCCTATTTCCTTTCGAATTCCTATGGGAGATTTCATGTCTTGATTCCGGGTTGAACAACTTTATCCGTATTTTCCGTATCGACTATTTCGCGTTCAAGAAGCTTTCCGTAAACGTCGCGTTGATGTAGCGGTTCACATCGACATGCCTGTCATAGACCTTGTTTCTCACGAAAAAGTCATCGACCCGCTTGCTGGAACCGTAAATCGACCCGTAGCTTCCGTCATCTTTCTTGAAGTATTTTGCCGATTCGCTCAGCCGCAAGAAATGCGTGCCCCCGATAAATTTCGCATATTGGGATTCGGGAACGCCCACGCGCGCCGCCAGGATCTTGACCATTTCCGCCTTGTTCTTCGGATCGTTGATGTAGGCCACGACATCGTCCCATGCGGCGACGACTTTCATCCATTCCTCCTTGTTCTTCATCAGGGATTCTTGCGAAACGGCGAGAACGTCGTAGATAATTCCCGGTTCGTTCGCGCTGCTATACAGTTCCTTGGAGCCTGTCACTTTTTCCAAGGCGTTCACGGAATGGGGAACCCAGGCGACAACCGCGGAAACTTCCCCGCTTTCCAAGGTTTGCACCGCTTGATGCGTCGGCATGTTCACCAGCGTCACGTCGGATTCCTTCAGCCCGTTTTTCAGAAGCGCATTGATCAGGAGCGCATGGGAAAGGCAGCCGATTTCCACGCCGACCTTTTTCCCCTTTAGATCCTTGATGCCGGAAATTCCCGGAGCGCCCACGATCTTGTCGTTTCCGTTGCTGTAATCGTTGATAAGGATTGTCACGTTTTTCGCGCCGGTCGCATTGAGAACCATTGCGTCTCCGTTCGCGACGCCGACCGCATCGACCTTCTTGGCGGCAAACGCATCCATCGATGGACCATAGTCAAACCATTCCAGCTTGACATTCACGTCGTGCTTTTTAAAAAAGCCCTTTTTGTCCGCGATTTCCCAGGCAGTCCAACCGGGCCAATCGCTATAGGCAATTTTCAGAACCGGCTTTTCCGCATAGAGGGAAGCGGCGACAGCCAAGGCACCGATAGTCATCAACTTGAACATTTTCATAAAGACCTCGCTTGAAGGGATGTTCGCCATAAAACAAAGCAAAAACGATACCAACTTTTGGCATTTCGGCGTTTTCTTTCGAATTTCCCCAGTTTTTTGACCGTTTCATTCTTTTTTCAAAAAATGCATTGACAACTTTCTAAAATTATTTTATAAAGTCGGAACAAAATTGTATCTCGCTTTTCCCGGTATCGAAACATGGCAAGCAATTCTACCGAAAAAATCAAGCGCATTCTGCTGCAAGGCGAATCCATCACCAAGCCCGAGCTTTCCAAGGCGACAGGGCTCACTTCGGCGACATGCGGCTACATTCTCAACGACCTTTTCGAAAAAGGCGAAATCGTCGAGGAAAAATTCCGGACGTCAAACGGCGGGCGTCCCGCAAGATCCTACCGTTACAACGCCGCGAAGCATCAGTTCCTATGCCTGTATGCTCTTTCCGAAAACGGCATCCAGACGATTCGATTCCGCATCTTCGACGCGCTGGGGAACATCCTCGCAAAAGGCGAAACCCGGGAAAAAGTCATCGACCAGAAATCCCTGTGCCGAGTCATTCGGCGAAACGTGAAAGCGCATCCCCGAATCTGCATCGTCGCAATCGGAATCCAGGGCGGAATCAGCCATGGGACCGTCGAGTTTTGCGACTTTCCCGCGCTTGACGGAGTCCATCTCGCCAAGGAACTGTTCGACATTTTCCGAATTCCCGTTCACATCGAAAACGACATGAACGCGATCGCAATGGGATATTCCCAAAGGAACAGCGACGAAAAGAATGTCGCCATTCTCTTTGCGCCCAAAGGGAACCCTCCCGCCGGCGGATTTCTGGTCGATGGAAAGATCCTGCGCGGAAGCGCGAATCTCGCCGGGGAACTTTCCCGCTTTCCCTTCTCGTTCAAGAAGCAGGAAATGCCGAAAATGTTCAAGGACCTCGGCACCGCATTTCCCCATGTTTTCCAGGTCCTTCTCGCGACAATCGTCTTTCTGGATCCGGCGATCGTCGTCTTTACGGGAGGATTTGCCGACGAGCTTTCCACGCAAAATCTCGACGAAAAACTGCGAAGGACCCTCCACCGTCCACAGCTTCCACGATTGGCGTTCCGAACGAACCTGCAGGAAGAATACTTCAACGGACTGTACAAGATGGCAAAGGAGATTTTCATCGACCGCATCGAATGACCCGTCGAAGCGTTCCGCCCATCGACGACATTTTTGTCATTAAGATTTGTTTACCGTGACATAGTTGTGCGTATCTTGCCGACCGCTTGAACCGTGTATTTTTTGGAAGAATCTTTTTCTCGCTCTTTCTGAAAATTAATGCTACTTTATAAAATGATTTTACAAAGTAGAGGTTTTCATGGATTTCAAGATTTCGTCCCTTCTCGACGCCTACCGCAACCAGACGCTTTCGCCTCGCGATGTCATCGCCGAAGCATCCCGCCGAATCGAAAGCGCACCGAGTTCCATCTGGATCTCCCGAACGCCGCCCGAGCAGCTCGACGCCTACCTGAAAAATCTCGAAGGACATTCTCCCGCGGATCTTCCCCTATACGGGATCCCGTTTGCCGTCAAGGACAACATCGACTTGCAAGGCTTGCCAACGACAGCCGCGTGCCCCGACTTTGCCTACACGCCAGAAAGATCCGCCTTTGTCGTCGAACGCCTGGTTCGCCTCGGCGCGATTCCGCTGGGAAAGACGAACATGGACCAGTTCGCAACGGGCCTTGTCGGAGTTCGCTCGCCATACGGTTCCATTCCAAACAAGTTCGCTCCCGAATATATTTCCGGCGGTTCAAGCTCCGGCTCCGCGTCCGCTCTCGCCTACGGACTGTGTTCATTCTCTCTCGGAACGGATACGGCGGGTTCCGGACGAGTCCCTGCCGCATTCAACAATCTGGTTGGCGTCAAGCCGACACGCGGACTGCTGAGCGCAAATGGAGTCGTTCCCGCCTGCAAGAGCCTGGACTGCGTTTCGATTTTCGCCCTGGACAATTCCGACGCCCGATACCTCCTGAACCTTGCCTCCGCCGAAGACTTGGAAGACGACTATTCCCGAATCGCGCCGTGGAACGGAAACGGAAAGGCGGAAAGACTCCCGGAACATTGGACTTTCGGCGTTCCAGGGGATTCCGAACTGGAATTTTTCGGGAACGAAGATTTTCGAAAGGCGTTCGACAAGGCCGTCTCGATCCTTGAAAAAGCCGGAGGCAAAAAGGTCACCGTCTCGTTTGCCCCGTTTCTGGAAGCGGCACGTCTGCTCTACGAAGGTCCCTGGGTCTTTGAACGCTACGAAGCGGTCGGGAAATTCATCGAAGAACATCCGAATTCCATTCATCCGGTAACAAAGTCCATTATCGCGCCTAAAAAAGTTCCGCACCCGGCCGAAGTCTTCACCGGTTTCCACCTGCTGCAAGGAAAGAAGAAAATCGCGGACAGGGAACTTTCCAGGATCGATATCCTTCTCACGCCGACAGCCGGAACGATTTACAGGACAGAAGACGTCGAAAGGAATCCGATACAGCTCAATTCCAACCTGGGCTATTACACGAACTACATGAACCTTCTCGACTATTCCGCCCTGGCGATTCCCGCGGGCTTTGCCGAAAGTTCCGACCCGAACGTCGAAAGGTTCCCGTTCGGCGTCACCCTTGTCGGCAGAGCATTCGAAGACTTCAAGCTTCTCGACGTCGCCGAAAAAGTCGCTCCGCTTCTCGAACCGAAAATCCGGTTTGCCGTATGCGGAGCCCACCTGAAAGGCGAAGCGCTTCACGGGGAACTTTCCCATGCCGAATTTCTGGAAAGCGCACGAACCGCACCGGAATACCGAATGTTCGCCTTCACCGACGGAAACATTCAAAAGCCGGCGCTCGTCGCTGGAGGGAACGGCAGTTTCTACGTAGAGCTTTATGCGATGAACGCAGCGGATTTCGGAAAGTTTGTCGCACAGATTCCTGCGCCGCTCGGCATCGGAAAAATCAAGATATCCGACGGCAGGCTGATTTCCGGATTTATCGGAGACACGTCCATTCTCGAAGATTCGACGAGGCTTGCCACCAAAGACATTTCGGAACTTGGAGACTGGAGAAAGTACACGGAAAGCAAACGATTGCCAAGCCGCTAGCCGTTTTTTACATTTGCGCCCGTAAAAATCGAGGCTCAACTTGAATCATTCCCATTTGCGGGTCCGACTGATCATGTATTTCGCCGGACTCTTCATCATGACTGCAGGAATCGCGTTTTCGGTAAAATCCGACTTGGGAGTTTCTCCCGTCAGCAGCATTCCCTACACGCTGACATGTGTCTGGGGAATCGAAATGGGGAAAGCGACGATTCTTTTTCACGTCGGTCTCGTCTTGCTGCAAATCCTTCTCTTGCGAAAGGACTTCAAGGCGATCAGTCTATTGCAAATCGTCGTCGGCGTGATTTTTGGCTATTTTACCACGCTTTGCAACTGGGGCGCGAGCCTTCTTCCCACACCCGAGAGCTTCGGAATTCGAATCGTCTTCGCCCTTGCCAGCGTCGTCCTGATCGCGGTCGGGATATTCTTCTACATGCTGGCAAACATGATGCCGCTTGCCGGAGAAGGCGCCATGGTGGCGGTCTCCAGAATATCCGGCATCAAGTTTCACAAGGTGAAAATCGGATTCGACATTTCCATGGTCCTGATTTCGCTGGGCGTATGCGCCCTGTTCCTGCATTCATTCGGAAGCGTCGGCATCGGAACCGTTATCGCGGCATTCCTCGTCGGAATCGTCCTGGGATTCGTAAACAGGCATTTCGGGAACTGGCGCGACGACTTGCTGTCTCGCAACGAGGACTCGGAAGAAGCCGAAGACGCCATTCCCGCAAACGCATAAGCCGCTTTCACGCCCCAGGATTTTTTCGCTTTTCAGCCAAGATTGAATTTGCTTGACGACGAGAAGTCGCGCCATAAAAATTATATTATTCCACAAATGGCAAACAAAGATTTCACCCAGTACGATTCTCGCCCGGCGATTTTTGGACGAGTCGTTACCAGCGTTTTTCCAAAGTATTTTTCGTTTGGGCACCAGCCGCCCGGAAACCTGCGCACCTGCATGATTCCACCTGTCGTCTTCTGGGAGGTTCTCCGCAACCTGGTCCCGCTCATCCGCTTGCGTTTCTTCTTGAAAAAAAAGCGCAGGGAACATTCCGATGACGATATCCGGGTCGCTTTCTATTCGGACAATCTCGACGAGGTGAACGGCATCGCGAACAACCTTCGCCACGTCATCTCTTTCATGCGAAAGAACGGCTACAAGGCGGCCCTCGCCGGAAGCGCATTCAACACGCGACCGTGCGGCGTCGTCGAAAACGGCTACGTAATCCTTCTGCCGCGCATTTTCAGCATGGAACAGCTCGGCTACGCGAACAGCGAACTCGCCATTCCGCACATCGCACCGGCCCTCCGTCTCCTCAAGCGCTACCCGGTCGATCTGATCGAGCTCGAAACGCCCAGTCCCGGAGCGTGGGCGGTCGCCATCTGCGCAAAGATCGCGGGCATCAAGGTTCTGAGCCATTACCGGACAGACGTTCCCACTTACACGAAGATCCTCGTAAAGGCCAAGTGGATGCACCGCTACGTGCTCGGGCTCATGCGGATTTTCTATCACTTCACCCGACCGGTCATCTGCCCCTGCAAGGATTTCCGGGAAATTCTCGTTCGCGACATCCAGGTTCCCGCCAAGGACGTCGAAATTCTCCGCCGCGGAATCCCGCTCGAAAACTTCAGCCCGGAGTTTCGCGGGCAAGGCACCTGGGAAAAGTTTTCCGATCAAAAGGGCATGGTTCGCTTCATCTATGTCGGACGAATTTCCAAGGAAAAGAATCTGCCGCTTTTAAGGACGCTGTGGATGGAATTTCGAAAGACGCACACGGACGCGGAACTGATGTTCGTCGGCGACGGCTGGTATCTCGACGAGCTGAAAGAGGAATTCAGGAACTCTCCGGAAGTCCACTTTGCGGGAGTCCAGGGCGGAAAGACACTGGCAGGTCTCTACGCGGACGCGGACTTTCTCCTGTTCCCCAGCACCACGGACACGTTCGGGAACGTCGTCGTCGAAGCGCTCGCCTCGGGCACCCCGGCAATCGTCAGCGACAAGGGCGGGCCGCAGGATATCGTCTTCGAGAAGAACTGCGGCTATGTTCTCCCAAGCGACAGTCCCGAAGCCTGGATGCGACAACTCGAACAATGCGTCGAACTGAAACGCGACGAAGACGCCTACCGAAAGCTCCGGGAAAACGCCTATGCCCGGAGCAAGGACTATACGCTCGAACAGGCGGTCAAGGCGCAGTGGGATTTCTACAGAAAGGTCTATCGCTATTCCTATCGCAATCAATAAGGCTCTCTGCGAATGGTTCGTCGAAAACCATGCGAATTTTCCCTGGCGGCCCAAGGATCTGTACGCGCAGCGCGATCCCTATCTCGTCTGGATAAGCGAAACGATGCTGCAACAGACGCAGGTTTCCGCCATCCAGAAAGCGTTCCGGCAATGGATGCGCGACTTTCCGACGGTCAAGTCTCTCGCCTGCGCAAGCGAAGAATCCGTTTTCGAACATTGGAAGGGACTCGGCTACTACAGCCGAGCGGCCAACATTCTCCGAACGGCGCGAATCATCATGGGAATCTACCGGGGCCACTTTCCCGATTCCCGACACGCCTTGGAAGCCCTCCCGGGAATTGGCGCCTACACGGCCGGGGCGATTCTCAGCCTCGCCTTTCACAGACCGGAAGCGATTCTCGACGGAAACCTCATCCGCATTTTCTCGCGTCTTTACGGTTGGAACTTCTTGCCGACCGACGGGGCGTCCGAAAAGAAAATCTACTGGGAAAAAGCGAAGTTCTGGGCAAAGGCCAGGGATGCGTTTCTCACCAACGAAGCCCTGATGGAGCTCGGACGGGTTGTCTGCAAGAAGGCGAATCCGGACTGCAAGAAATGTCCGTTTCAAGCCGTCTGCAAGGCATTTCTGGAAAAACGCCAAGGGGAATTTCCCCCAAGAAAAAAAATCCGCCATGAATCCTGGACCGGTTTCGCCCTTGTCCTGTTCGACTCCTGCGGAAACATCCTCCTGCAAGTTTCGTCCGAATCACCCTTTCTCAAGAAACAGCCGATGTTCCCCCTGTTCGAATACGCGGACAACGGACGCGAGGTCTTTCCCGGCATCGCCGAAAGAATCGTCCCCTTCGAAAACGTCAAGCGATTCCGCTTCATGGGAACGGTCAGCCATTCCATCACGCGATACAGAATCGCATGCCGAGTCCTTTGCGCCGAAGTCAAGGAGCATTGCGAAATCGACGGCGAGTGGATTCCCAGGGAAAGGATTTCCCAGAAAATCGTCACCAGCCTGGGACATAAAATCCTAGCTTTATCGCATGACTTCTGACATTGCATCCAAGGAAATGTCCGCCGAGGAAGCCGCGGATCTCATCCAGGACGGGGAAATCCTCGGCGTTTCCGGATTCACGCTCGCCGGCTACCCGAAAGAGGTTCCGACCGCTCTCGCAAAGCGCGCGAAAAGAATCCACGATTCGGGAAACCCCTTTCAGATTACGCTCTTTTCGGGAGCCTCGACAGGCGACGAATGCGACGGGGAACTCGCCCGGGCAAGCGCGATCCGCTGGAGAGCGCCATACCAGTCGAACAGGGACTTGCGGAACGCCATCAACCGCGGAGACGTTTTCTACACCGACGCGCATCTCGGCGCGATGGGAAGGCTCGTTCGAAGCGGATTCTTGCCGAAACCGACGACAGCGATTGTCGAAGCGACAGACGTTTCGAGCGATGGCAAGATTCGGCTGTCCTCGTCTTGCGGAAATTCCGTCGAGTTTCTCCAGGCCGCGGACCGAATCATCGTCGAATGGAACTCCGCCTACGGAGATTCCCTTTTCGGAATGCACGACTGCTACCTGTCCGAGCTCCCCCCTCGCGGCAGCCCGATTCCCGTCACGCGGATTCTCGACCGCGCCGGAAAGGACTATGTACAGGTTTCCCCGCAAAAGATAGCCGCGATCGTCCGCACGAACCGGCACGACACCATCCGTCCGTTTACGGAACCGGACGAAACATCCACCATCATCGCCGGGCACATTCTCGAATTTCTAGACCACGAGCGAAGAAAGGGACGCCTGCCCAAAGGTCTCCCCTACCAGAGCGGCGTCGGAAACATCGCGAACGCCGTTCTCGCGGCAATGGCGCGAGATTCCAGGCAGGAACCGGTAAGCCTCTTCACCGAAGTGATCCAGGAAGCGGTCTTTGAACTCGTGCGAACGGACAAGCTCATCGGGGCGAGCGGCACGGCTCTCACGTGTTCCGAAGGCGCCTGGAAGTTTTTCCGAGAAAATCCCGACATCAAGCGCAAGTTCGTTCTCCGCGCCCAGGATGTTTCCAATCATCCCGAAGTCATCCGCCGCCTAGGGGTCATCTCCATGAACACGGCTCTCGAATGCGACATTTTCGGCAACGTGAACTCTTCGCACGTATGCGGTTCTTCCATCATGAACGGCATCGGAGGGTCCGCCGACTTTTCCAGGAACTGCCTCCTCGGATTTTTCATGACCCCTTCGACGGCAAAAGACGGCAAGATCAGCGCAATCGTCCCCTATGTGACACATATCGACCACACGGACCACGAAACGAACATTTTTGTCACGGAACAGGGGCTCGCCGACCTCCGCGGGCTCGATCCGGTGACCCGCGCACGCGAAATAATCAAGAAATGTGCCCACCCGGACTATCGCCTTTTGTTGAACGATTATATAGATTATGGCATAGGAACCGCGAAAGGAAGACATATTCCGATCGCTCTTGACCGGGCGTTCAATATGCATCTGAAATTTCTTTCGACAGGAACCATGAAGGATTAACGAAGGTCTTTGGAATGCTATTTTGCAATGTGCAACCTAGTTTTCCAAAGGAATCTCGAAATGGCTATTAGACAAGAATTACTCGATCAGCTAGAAGAACGTCGCAAGTTCGCCCTTTCCTCCGGCTCCGGTCCGGACAAGCTCGAAGCCCGCCACGCGAAAGGGCTCCTCTCCGCCCGCGAACGCATCGACGAGATTGTCGATGCGGGATCGTTCCAGGAAGCGGGCATGCACGTCGATCACGATGTCCGCGGTTTCGGTTTCGAAACGAAACGTCTCGCCGGTGACGGCGTCATCACGGGCATCGGAAACGTCGAAGGACGTCCGGTGACCGTCATTTCCCAGGACTTCATGGTGAGCGGAGGCTCGCTCGGCAGTCGCCATGCCCAGAAGATGTCCGAAGCGATGCAGCGCGCCATCGAACTCGGCACGCCGATTGTCAGCGTAAACGATTCCGGCGGAGCGCGCATCCAGGAAGGCGTAAAGAGTCTCGCCGGTTACGGCAAGGTGTTCCGGGCGAACGTTCTCGCATCGGGAGTCGTTCCCCAGATAGCGGTCATCGCGGGTCCCTGCGCAGGGGGAGCCTCCTACAGCCCGGCGCTCATGGACTTCTGTATCCAGCTCAAGGACAACTCGAACATGTTCATCTGCGGTCCGCAGGTGATCAAGGCTTCGACCGGCGAAGAAGCCCCTCTCGACAAGTTCGCCACGGCAAACGCCCATGCGACGGTCTCCGGCAACATCCACTTTGTCGCGAACGACGACAGGCATGCCGCGCAGATCATCAAGAAGCTCCTGAGCTTCCTTCCGTCGAACAACATGGAGCCGCCTCCGCACAAACTAACGGACATTTCCCTCGAAGACGATTTTGGCATGAACGAAATCATTCCCGAAGACGGAAACCATCCGCTCGACGTGTACCAGGTCATCGAACGTCTCGTCGATCCGGGAGAATGGCTCGAAGTCAAGCGGGACTTTGCGAAAAACCTCGTCGTGGGCTTTGCCCGAATCAACGGCATGGTCGTCGGCATCGTCGCGAACCAGCCCAAGTTCAAGGCCGGATGCCTCGATATCGATTCTTCGGACAAGGGCGCGGAATTCGTCATGTTCTGCGATGCGTTCAACATTCCCATCGTAACGCTTACCGACGTCCCGGGATTTATGCCGGGTCTCGCCCAGGAACGCGGAGGAATCATCCGTCACGGAGCGAAAATGCTCTACGCCTACGCAAGCTGCACGGTCCCGCTCGTCACGGTCATCATGCGCAAGGCTTACGGCGGAGCCTATATCGCCATGGCTTCGAAGGATTTGGGCGGAGACATCGTCTATGCATGGCCCACTGCGGAAATCGCCGTCATGGGCGCCGAAGGCGCCGCCAAGATCATCTACAAGAAGGAACTCGCTGCGGCGGAAGACAAGGACGCTCTTTACAGGAAGCTCGTCGCCGACTACCGCGAAAAGTTCTCCAAGCCTTACCAGGCCGCGGAATCCGGCATCATCACCGATGTCATCAACCCCGCCGAAACCCGTTCCAAGATTTCGCTCGCCTTGAGAACCCTCCTCTCGAAGCGTGTAAAACGTCCTAACAAAAAACATGGATTAAGCCCGCTATGACAACAACAGAACAACTCGACAGCGCACAGCCGCTTTCCGCAGGTCCGTATCCCGTTCCTGCCCGTTTCGCAGAACAGCTGGCAAACCTTCCCGATTCGATCGGCGCGCCAATCGCGAAGCAGCTTCAGCTGATGCCCGATTCAACCGTGCTGAAAATCGACGAATCCGGGCACAAGGTGACCGTTCTCTACAAGACGAACGCGCAGTCCCGCGAAGCGAACGCCCGGCAAGACAGCCTCGCGAACATCGCCGGGAGCCAGAAGATTCCTATCGCGAAGGCAAAGCTCGGTTCGGAATACGTGACCGAGCAGGGCACGACGGAAAAGTTCACCATCGGAAAGCTGGTCGAATTCCAGGCGACGGGTCTCATCATCGTGATGATAGTCATCATCGGGCTTTGCATCCTTTCCTATGCGATGAACTTTCTCGTCAACAAGGTCATCCTTCCGCGCTTTTCAAAGCCGAAGGCGCAGCCGGATGAACCCGTAATCCAGCCGCCAGCGCCATCCCCCGCGAAATGCACTCTCGATCCGAACGCGCCAAGCGTCCACCCCGGTTTTACCAATCGGCAACTCCAGGCGTTTCTCGGTATCGCGGCGGTTTCCGCGCTCGATGTCCATCCGGGCCTTTCGAACGAACAGCTCGCCGTCATCTTCGCCGTCGCAGCGGCAGAAGTGCTCGGCGGACCGTGCCGCGTCGTCAAGTTCAAACCTCAAAATGCGTCCGAGTGGGCATGGACCACCCAGGGACGCGCAGAATTAAACTCCAACGGGCTTTAAGCCAAAGCAGGACTACTACAATGAAAAAGACCATCCGCATCAGTTTCGAAGGCAAGAGCTACGACGTCGAAGTCGAAGTTCTCGATAACAACCAGGCAACAAAGGTTGCGGCTCCCGTCTCGGTAGCTCCGGCGCCTGTCGCCGCTCCGGTCGCGGCAGCCCCCGCACCGGTCGCGGCTCCAGCAGCGGCTCCGGCCGGCGGCACCCCGGTCCCAAGCCCCATGATGGGCATCGTGTTCAAGCTCAAGGTCAAGGTCGGCGACGCCGTGAAGATGAACCAGGAAGTCGCCGTTCTCGAAGCGATGAAAATGGAAAACTCGATCGTTTGCCCCTGCGACGGAACCGTTGCGTCCATCGCGGTCAAGGAACAGGAATCCGTCTCGGAAGGGCAGATTCTGATGACTATCGCCTAAAGGAAATTCCCTATGAACGGTATCCTCAATTCCGTCACGGAAATGTTCGTTTCGGGAACCGGCTTTTCGGCCATTTCCGGTTCGATGATCATCATGTGGCTAGTCAGCTTCGTGCTGATGTACCTCGCCATCGTCAAGAAATACGAGCCTCTGCTCCTCCTTCCGATTGCGCTCGGCGCGCTTGCCGTAAACATTCCGTCTCGCGGATTTTATGAAGGCGGCTGGAGCATCGAGGGAATGTTCACGCCGACAGCCGGGCTGTATTACTACATCAGCCAGGGCATCCATCTGGAACTCTTCCCGCCCATCATCTTCCTCGGCGTCGGAGCCATGACGGACTTCGGTCCGCTCATCGCGAATCCGCGTACGCTGCTTCTCGGCGGCGGCGCCCAGTTCGGCGTTTTCGTCACGATGTTCTGCGCTGTCGCATTCGGCGGATTCACGCTCGGCGAAGCCGCTTCGATCGGCATCATCGGCGGAGCAGACGGTCCCACGTCCATCTTTACGGCGAACAAGCTCGCACCGCACCTGATAGGACCTATCGCCGTCGCCGCCTACACCTACATGGCGCTCGTTCCCCTTATCCAGCCGCCCATCATGCGGTGGATGACCACTCCCAAGGAGCGCGTCATTCGGATGAAGAGCCTTCGCAAGGTGGGCAAGCTGGAGCGTATCGCGTTTGCCGTGATGGTGATGATCGTCTGCGTACTGGTCGTTCCCGACGCTTCCGCGCTGATCATCATGCTCATGCTCGGCAACATCTTCAAGGAAGCCGGCGTAGTCGATCGCCTCGTCAAGACTTCGCAGAACGAGCTGATGAACATCGTCACGATCTTCCTCGGAACATCCGTCGGACTCACCATGTCCGCCGACATTTTCCTCCAGCCGAAGACCCTGCTGATTATCGCCATGGGCGTTGTCGCGTTCGGATTTTCGACTTTCGGCGGGCTTCTGCTCGCGAAGATCATGAACAAGTGCACGCCGAACAATCCGGTGAATCCGCTCATCGGTTCCGCGGGAGTTTCCGCAGTGCCGATGGCAGCTCGCGTTTCCCAGCTCGAAGGCGCCAAGTACGATCCCCAGAACTTCCTCCTGATGCACGCCATGGGACCGAACGTCGCCGGAGTCATCGGAACCGCCATCGCCGCGGGCTACATGATTTCCCGCCTCGCCTAGACATTGTCAAGAAATCAAGGAGAACCCGGTTCCGGTCGGGTTCTCCTTTTTTATTTTCCAGCCTCGATTTTCTAGATTTGCGAAATGCTTTTTTCTAGCCGCCACGTCCGAGCGACCGTTCTCTTCGCCGTTTTCCTTCTTTCGACGCTCTACGCCGAATCTCCGATTTTTTCCGCCGAGCGAAGCCGCAACCTGAGGACGCTCGAAGCGACTCCGCTTCTCTTCGAATACCATCGGCAGACGACAACCGATGCGGAACAGATGTTCTACTACCCGCGGCGCGATTCCGGCTGGCGTGCACGCTATGCGGAAAACGAAAAGCGCGCTCTGCTCGGCTACCGGGACGAAAGGCAGGCAATCGCGGCAAGCCTTGTCGGCGGCATCGACTACCGCGGAGGCGAAACGCTTGGCGACACGATCTGGCCCGGAATGGACGGAGGAATCTATCTGCGCGGCTACCGCGATTCCGTGGAATTCATGCTCGACGCGCGAATCTACGTCGAAAACCACAGCGCCGACTACCCGAAATCCTTTGACGGCGAATTTGTCGAATTCCAGAAAGAGGAAAACAACAGCGGCGTGGAATACGCGAGCTATGCGCGCTACCGCGGGATGTTCGCCATCAACATGGGATTCGGGCGACTGATGCTCGCCCGCGACGTTTTCCATTTCGGTCCGGGCTACTTCAACAACCTGACGCTCAACCAGTTCGCACTCCCCTACAACACGCTTTCGTTCGAATTTCACGTCGGGCCGCTCTCGGTCATCAGCCTGTACGGCGACTTGCGCATCTACAAGAACAGCATGAGCCGCAAGAACACCAACGACCGCAACCTGTATGCCCACCGCTACGAGCTCAACCTCGGCAACCTGGTTCTCGGCATGAGCGAGACGCAAATCCTCTACAACGAAAACAAGCCGTGGCTCTTTGTCCCGGTCGTTCCCCTGTTCATGGAAAAGGGAAACTTTTCGGAAGACAACAACAACGGAGCGCTCGCCTTTGACGCCAACTACCGTCTTCTCCAGTTCGCCAGAATCTATACGGAATTCTACATCGACGATTTCGAAAGCCCGGTCAGCCTCGTCAAGAACGACAACATCGAAGCGAAATGGGCCTGGATGGCCGGGGCTCAAGTCGGCAAGGATTTTTACGTCCACAATCGACTTGTCGAAGCCGGAGCGATTGCGGAATACGCCCGCGTCGAGCCATACGTCTATAGCCACTTTCACCCGAATACGGCCCAGGCGGCAAACCTCGGAGAACCTCTCGGCGCACCGAACGGCCCGAACAGCCAGGCGATAGACTTCGCGCTCTACGCACGAATTGCGAAAAGGCTGAACATCAACATCCGCAATTCCTGGGTCTGGAAGGGAACCGATTACGGCAGCGCGATCAACGATTCGACACCGACTAGCAACCATTTCAAGCTGCCGAAGAAGTTCATCGACGGAGCAGACATGAAGTATTCGCTATCGCCGGCGATCAGCTACAGCGGCGACTATTTCTTCTATTCGCTCGAATTCACGCTTTTCAACGACAAGAAGATCTATACGAGACTGGGTTTCAAATGGTAAAGCCCTATATTCCTGAACTGCTCGCTCCGGCGGGAGACCTGAAACGCCTGGAATACGCGCTCGCCTACGGAGCGGACGCGGTCTATGCGGGGCAGCCGGCATTTTCGCTTCGCGCTCGCGAAAACGGCTTTCGCACGCTCGAAGACTTGGCGCAAGGCATCGAACTAGCCCACGAAAAAGGGAAGAAGTTTTACCTGACGAGCAACGTCATCGCGCGAAACGCCAAGGTCGAACCGTTTCAAAAGGCGCTTCTCGCCGCTCTCGAACTAAAGCCCGATGCGCTGATCGTCGCCGACCCCGGAATCATTTCGTTTATACGCAAGGATTCGCCCAAGACGCCGATACACCTTTCCGTACAGGCGAACACGACAAACTATCTGACCGCTCAGTTCTGGCAGTCCATCGGCGTTTCGCGCATCATCCTCTCCCGCGAGCTTCGCCTCAAGGAAGTCCTGGAAATTCAGGAAAAATGTCCGGGGCTCGAACTGGAAGTTTTCGTGCACGGCAACGTCTGCATGGCGATGTCCGGTCGCTGCATGCTCAGCAACTGGACGACGCACCGGGACGCGAACCAGGGAATGTGCAACAATTCCTGCCGGATGCCCTACCGACTCTACGCCAATCCAGAAGTCCAGTCCGACGATTACCGGGCGCAGGAAGGCGAATTCTACCTGGAACGTTCCAATGCGGATTCCGAAAAGCCCGCAGAGCCGATAAGCCTCGACGAGGATCGCTGGGGAACCTACTTCATGAGCAGCCGGGACCTTTGCGCACTCGACGCGATCCCCGACTTGGTTGGCGGTCGCATCGAAAGCTTCAAGATCGAAGGACGCACCCGCAGCGTCTATTACCTTTCATCGGTCGTCGCCGCCTACCGCAAGGCTCTCGACGCAAGCCTCGCCGGAGAAGCGATTCCCCAGGTTTCCCGGGAACTGATTTCCGACACGGACAGTCGCGGACGAATGCCCGGATTTTTCAAGGGACCGCTGCCGCAGAATTACGAAACCACCCAGGAGCCATCGAAGACGGGAGCCGTCGCCGCGCAAATCGAAAGCGTCGAAGAAGACGGCACGCTCCACGTCCGCGTCAAGAACCGGTTTGACCGTCAGACCGCTCTCGCCTGGTTCGATCCGAAAATTCGCGAAGCCGTTTCCGTCTCCGAACTGAAAAACGCGAAAGGCGTCCCCGTCGAAACGCTGCATCCGGGAACCGAAGGGCTTGTCCGGCTACATTCCGATGTGACAAGACGCACAGATTTCAAGAATTTCGCTTTTTTGGTTTTAAAAAGACATTAAACAGTCAAACAGGATTATAAATTTCATTTTATGGAAGATTCTGGAGAATACAAGCAGAGCAAGATTTTTCAAGACTTCGACAAGGCATACGCCGAAGGAAAGTATGACTATCTGCGCGAGCTTTTTCTTCCGTACATGCTGAACAACATTGCGGACTTCTATCGGTTCAAGAAAGAGAAGCTCAAGCAATTCGCCGAAGCGCTCGACATGCACCAGCTTCTCAAGCTCTACCTCTATTACAAGCAGATGCCTCTCGACATGCGCCGTTACATGGAAGGCCAGAGCGCATCCATCCAGAAGGCTATCCAGGATTCCGGCAAGGAGCGTCAGGCAGCCGTGTCCGACTGGATACGCGAACATGCGGCGCGCCACCGGGATGTCACCGTGAAAACGCAGTGCCTGTTCTTC
The DNA here is from genome assembly GCA_963652365.1 of Senegalimassilia sp. Classification (GTDB taxonomy): domain Bacteria; phylum Fibrobacterota; class Fibrobacteria; order Fibrobacterales; family Fibrobacteraceae; genus Hallerella. The sequence continues at coordinate 98,082 of CAVJTH010000002.1, read as the reverse complement.
GAGAAGATCGCCGACCAGGTGATCCCGACAATCGAAAAGTCGCTAGCGGATTACGAAGCGACACTCGAAAAGAACCGAGAGCCCGAGCGCTTGCCGGATTCCGACAAAAGCCCGCCGCAATAATTTCTAGCTTTACCGCGTTATGAGCGAAGAAAAAATTTCCAACACGAATTCCGAAGAAGCCGTCGAAAAACCGGTCAATCCTTTTTTAACTCCCATCCACATCGTCGAGCCGGCGAACAAGCTGCCGGACTATACCTTTAACGACTTGCCCGCAGACCTCAAGGCGACGCTCGAACGGCACGGCTGGACAGACCTGATGCCCGTCCAGCGCAAGACGATTCCCTACATGCTCTCCGCCCGCGACATGCTCGTGCAGTCCAAGACAGGTTCGGGAAAAACCGGAGCGTTTGTCATTCCTCTCATCCAGGTCATTGTCCGCGAGCACAAGTTTCCCCAGGCGCTGATTCTCGTCCCGACCCGCGAACTTGCCCAGCAGGTCGAATCGGAAATCGAAAAGATCGCCGAGGGAACAGGCATCAAGTCGGTCGCCATTTTCGGAGGCGTCAATTACGAACCGCAGCTCCGCGCGCTCCGCGAAGGCGTGCACATCATCGTCGCGACTCCGGGCCGCCTGCTCGACCACGCCCAGCGCGGCAACGTCGATTTTCTTTCCATCCGGGACCTTGTCATGGACGAAGCGGACGAGATGCTTTCCATGGGATTCTACCCGGACATGCAGCGCATCCGTCGCTACCTGCCGCGCGAAATCGCCTGCACCATGTTCAGCGCGACCATCCCGCAGACGGTCAAGAGCCTCGCAAGGGAATTCCAGCGCAAGAACGCGGGATTCCTCTCCCTAAGCTACGACAAGGTCATCGCGAACAATCTGGAACATCGCTACTACATGTGCGACGTCATGGACAAGGACAAGCTGACCATCAAGGTTCTCGAACTCGAGAATCCGGACAGCTGCATGATTTTCTGCAACATGAAGCGCGATGTCAGCTATCTCGAACAGGTCCTTTCCAACTACGGGTTCCGGGTCGGGGCGCTTTCCGGAGACATTTCGCAAAAGCTCCGCGAAGAGACACTCGAAGCGTTCCGCAAGAAACGGCTGAACATCCTGATCTGCACCGATGTCGCCGCTCGCGGAATCGACGTCACGCACGTGACGCACGTCATCATCTACGACCATCCCGACGACCATGAAGTCTATGTCCACCGCAGCGGACGCACCGCCCGGGCCGGACGAAGCGGAGTCGCCATTTCGCTCATCACTCCCGTCGAAGAAATCGAGCTGCAAAAGACGGCTGTCGATTTCGGCATCCAGTTCATCAAGATGCCGGCGATCACCGAAGAGGAGCTCGCCAACCGCATTCGCCAGCGCGCCGCGGCGGAACTCGACCGAGAAAAGCGCGTCCTCGGGCAGATGAAAAAGGAACGTCTCCGGAGATTCCTGCCGCTAGTCGATGAACTCACCAAGAATCCCGAAGACAAGGAAGTTCTCGCCTATCTTCTCGACCAGTTCTACTGGAAGGAATACGAAAAGAAGGAAGACAGACGCGGACAGGAAAAGGCAAAATAATGTCAAAGATCAAGGTCAAGACCAAAAAGGAAATCGAACTGATCCGTTCGGCAGGCGCCCTTGCCGCCGAGACCCTCGTCCGCGCCGGCGAACTGTGCAAGCCCGGCGTTTCCACGCTCGAAATCGACGAATTCATCGGCGACTACACGAACAGGCACGGAGGCATCTCCGCCTGCCTAGGCTATCACGGATATCCGCGTTACGCCTGCATCAGCATCAACGAGGTCATCTGCCACGGAATTCCGAGCAAGGACACGATTCTCGAGGACGGCGACATCGTAAACATCGACATCACGACGATTCTCTCCGGCTACCACGGCGACTGCTCCGCCATGTTCTGCGTCGGCAACGTCAGCAAGGAAGCGCGCGAGCTCGTCAATGTCACGAAGCTCTGCCTCGAAGAAGGCATCCGCGCGGCGGCCATGCCCAAGGCCCGTTTTTCCGACATCGGATGCGCCATCCAGCCAATCGCGGACGAACACGGATTCAGCGTCGTCGAAGACTACTGCGGACACGGCATCGGTCGCGGATTTCACGAAGAACCGAACGTTCTCCACTACGCGAACAACGAACGCACACCGCTAATCGAGATTGGAAACGTCTTCACCATCGAACCGATGATCAACGCGGGAAAGCCCGGCACGAAGACGCTCGGAGACGGATGGACCGCGGTCACCGTTGACGGTCGGCTCTCCGCCCAGTGGGAACACACGATGGTCAAGACAAAAGACGGGATCGACATTCTGACGCTCCCGCGATAAAAGCGTTCCAGGGCATGAAAGAATACCTGATAAGGAAAGCACTGCAGGAACATCCGATTGTCAAAAGGCTCGGAACGATTCACTCGCTTTCTTTAAACACAAACGAACGGACATGCTCGGCGGAAATCGGGCTCGTCGGCGAAGTCGCCCCGATCCGGTTCTTCGTCAAATACGAGATCTTGACCACCGAAGAAGACACCCGGTTCTGCCTGTCGGAGATTCGCTCGGAAAAGCAGTGGATCGACGAACTCCTGAAAATTTTCATCGAAGAAAGGGGCGGGCACCTGAACTTTCCCGTCAAGGGATTCGCCGCGAAGCTTCTCCAGATATTCCTGTAGGATTTCTCCCCGCACCAAAAAATCCCATTTGCCGCGCAAAAGCCGTTCGAACCTTGAGAACGTCCCGAAAATTTTCTATCTTGCACCGCAGTTTATCAAACTTTCCACGGAAAAAACATGACAGACATCCACAAACATCGAAACATCGGTATCTCTGCCCACATCGACTCGGGCAAGACCACCCTCACGGAACGCATCCTCTACTTCACCAAGAAGATTCACGCCATCCACGAAGTTCGCGGAAAAGACGGAGTCGGTGCAACCATGGACTCCATGGAACTCGAAAAGGAACGCGGCATCACCATCCAGTCCGCGGCGACTTTCGTAAACTGGAAAGACACCACGATCAACATCATCGATACACCGGGGCACGTGGACTTCACGATCGAAGTGGAACGCGCTCTCCGCGTTCTCGATGGAGCCATTCTCGTCCTCACGGGTGTCGAAGGCGTCCAGTCCCAGTCGATTACGGTTGACCGCCAGATGAAGCGTTATCACGTTCCCCGCGTGGCGTTCGTGAACAAGTGCGACCGTTCCGGCGCGAACCCGCTCCGCGTCGCCGTGATGCTCAAGGAAAAGCTGAACCACAATCCGTGCGTCATGCAGATTCCTATCGGTCTCGAAGACAAGCTCGAAGGCGTTGTCGATCTCATCAAGATGAAGGCTTACTACTTCAAGGGCGAAAACGGCGACGACATGGTCGAAACCGAAATCCCCGACAACCTGAAGGACCAGGCCCAGGAATACCGCGAAAAGCTCGTCGATTGCTGCGCCGACTTCAACGATGAAGTCATGGAAAAGGCGATGGAAGGCAATTACAACGACATTCCGGAAGAACTCCTCAAGAGCACGATCCGCAAGGCGACCATCGACCTCGCGATGACCCCGGTCTTCATGGGTTCCGCACACAAGAACATCGGCATCCAGAAGCTCCTCGACGGCGTCGCCGACTACCTCCCGGATCCGACCGAAGTCGAAAACATCGCTCTCGATGTCGATAACGGCGAAAAGGAAGTCGTTCTCCAGACCGACGACACGAAGCCGCTCGTCTGCTACGCGTTCAAGCTCGAAAACGGCCAATACGGACAGCTCACCTACATCCGTATCTACCAGGGCATGATCCGCAAGGGCGACTCCATCTACAACATGGCGACCGGCAAGAAAGTCTCCGTCGGACGTCTCCGTCGCATGCACTCGAACACCCCGATCGACATCGAATCCGCGGGCTCCGGCGACATCGTCGCCCTGTTCGGCATCGACTGCGCATCCGGTACGACTTTCACCGACGGCTCGGTCCACTACAACATGACCTCCATGCACGTGCCGAATCCGGTTATCGAAGTCGCCATCGAAGCGAAGAGCCGCGACGACCTCGCCAACATGTCCAAGGCGCTCAACCGCTTCACCAAGGAAGACCCGACATTCCAGGTCTATGTCGATAAGGAAAGCGGCCAGACCATCATCAAGGGCATGGGCGAACTTCACCTCGACGTCTATATCGAACGCATGAAGCGCGAATACAACGTCGTCGTCGAAAAGGGCCAGCCGCAGGTCGCCTACCGCGAAACGATTACGCACTCCGCCAAGTTCGACTACACGCACAAGAAGCAGACCGGCGGTTCGGGTCAGTTCGCGAAGGTCGTCGGCGAAATGCGACCAATGGCTGTCGAAGGCGATGCGGAAAATACGTACAAATTCATCAACAGCGTCGTCGGCGGACGCATTCCGAAGGAATTCATTCCGTCTTGCGACAAGGGATTCCAGAGCTGCATGGAAGCGGGTTCCCTCATCGGATTCCCGGTTGTCGGCATCGAAATGGACCTCCAGGACGGCGCCTACCATGAAGTCGACTCTTCCGACATGGCGTTCCAGATCTGCGCACGCATGGCTTTCCGCCAGGCCTTCGAAAAGGCCGGAGCCCAGATTCTCGAACCGATCATGAAGGTCGAAATCAACACCCCGACCGAATTCCAGGGAAGCGTGGTCGGCAACATTTCCCAGCGTCGCGGAAACATCATGGGAACGACCGAAGAACGCGGCGAGACCATCATCGAAGCCGAAGTTCCGCTTTCCGAAATGTTCGGCTACATGACGGACCTCCGCTCCATGACCCAGGGAAAGGCTGAATTTACGATGGAATTCAAGAAGTACGCTCCGGTTCCGCGCAACATTCAGGACGATCTGATCAAGAAGTATGGCGACAAGGCGGCAAGCGCCCAGCGTTAATCCTTCTCGATAGCGAACATACAAAAAGGCGAACCCGAACGGGTTCGCCTTTTTGAACAGAGAAGGAAAGAGAAAAATCCGTAAAACGCGCCCCGCAAGCCCTACCCTGCGGTTTGCTCCAGCATCCCTTCGCTAAACCAAGGCTGACGGGACGCGTTCCACATCTATCAATCTAAGGTATCGCGCCTTTAAAAGCAAGCAAAAACAAGGAACCCGTTATCCCAACTTGGAACATCCCAACAAAAAAGACCGCAAAAGCGGTCTAATACTCTCGGCGGGAATCGAACCCACGACCCACTGCTTAGAAGGCAGTTGCTCTATCCAACTGAGCTACGAGAGCGTTCGCACGCAAATATAGCTTTATTTTTTACGTTGAATGCATTTCCTTGTCCCAGTTGTCAAACCGAATGAACTTCGGTTCATCGGGCAAGTCACAAAACACATCCTTCTGCATGGGACCATACACGACGACAACCACAGGATGAAGGACCTTGAGCATTTCGAGGACGCCTAGGTGCAGCAGCCGTTTTTCATCTTGCGTTTGCGAACATCCGTAAGTCCCGATAGCGACAATGGAATGATGCGGGATGCCGACAAATGCAATCGGCTCGGGCAATTCCGCAGTCGTAAACGTCCGCTCGTCACCCCAGCGTACGTTGGGAATCTGGTAGATTCCATTACGCTGCAAAAAACTCGCGTTCCGGCGAGAAATGAACAGGTTCGCAATCTGGGCGCACAGCGGAGCCTCTACCAAAATGGAATTGTCCGGCGAAACGATCCCGGAGTGCAGAGAAAGGTCTTTTAAAAAGCGTTCCGGATGATTCGTAAACTCCTGGTATCGGGAATCATGTTCGTAATAATGAACAAACCGGTTTCTCGCCTGTTTTCGCTTGGAAAACGGCACGAGTCCCGTCGGTACAACAATATCGTTCAACGGTTCCAGTCTTGGGATTTCAAAAATTCCTGCATAGAAGGCTTGTTCCAACAGTTCTGGACGCAAACCATCGTCAAAGGCGTTTAAACGCATATTTATTCCTCATGGTTAAAATTTTACTTGCCTTTTTGGAATGGATATGCTAACTTAAACCCAAGTTAGTCGCTAACTAGGATTTGCATTCGCATATCTGGAATTGGACTCGAAACAGGATGTTCGCAGCAACCTTTTTCGAGTCCTTTCTTTTTTAATTTATCGCTTGTTCTGCAGACTGGATATCCACCTCCATCGTTTCCTTGACATTCTCCGGCATCTTATCGTAAATTCGATGTATCGCCGCGATAAAATCCCTGGACTGGGTTTTTCTTGCAATATCGTCGAAGACTTCGCTAACCCAATAGATGTCGTCAGGCGAGCATTCGTTTTCAAGAAAACGAATGCCTTCCTCTAGGTTACTCGAAATCATCAAAAGCAGTTTCTTATGGCAATCTTCAATGCCATAATCCCAATTGTCCATCGTTTCTTCTGCAATTCTTTTTCGTTCCGCAAGGACTTTACTGAACTCGTTTTTGTCAATCATTTCATTTTCTCCTATAGTTGTCGACTATCTGAAAAAACCGTTGCAATTTGTCCATTTCTCTTAATTACCCCGACACGAACACCATTGGGATAGACCTTCACGATATGATACGCTATCCCGTATTTATCGAGCAAATCCATTCCCTTTTGTCCGTGACCGCCACTCATTAATTTCAAGAGATCTGTCTTGTCATAAACAATCCTTTGCCGTTTCCGGCAGAAAGTTTTGCGCATCAAGACAAATCGATTAGTCGCTAACTAGGATTTGCTTTAGCATATCTGGGAACTGGACTCAAAGCGGGATTGTTCGCAGCAACCTTTTTCGAGTCCTTTCTTTTTTAATTTATCGCTTGTTCTGCAGACTGGATATCCACCTCCATCGTTTCCTTGACATTCTCCGGCATCTTATCGTAAATTCGATGTATCGCCGCGATAAAATCCCTGGACTGGGTTTTTCTTGCAATATCGTCGAAGACTTCGCTAACCCAATAGATGTCGTCAGGCGAGCATTCGTTTTCCAAGAAGCCGATCGAAGCGGCAATATCCGCTGAGAGAAATTTAGCTAAATTATCCCAAGCGGTCGTATCTCCTGCTTCGATAAACCCTTCATTATCGATTCTTTGTTGAATCAGTTTTTTAAACCTTTCTTTGTCTAACATATTGATTTTTCCTCATGGTTGAAAACTATCTGGAAATGCCGTTGCAATTTGTCCATTTCTCTTAATTACTCCGACACGAACCCCTTTAAAAGTTCCAAACATCACTTTTCCATCGGGAGCACTGCGGTTTCTATATAATTGCGCCACATGTTCGCCGGCCCGCTTGATTTTCTTTTCGTTCCATGAAGCCGGAAACCAAGATTGATTCAAACCAACTCTTTTACGTCGATCCTTATGATTTGAAATATTTCCGACACGAACACCATTGGGATAGACCTTCACGATATGATACGCAATCCCGTATTTATCGAGCAAATCCATTCCCTTTTGTCCATGACCGCCACTCATCAATTTCAAGAGATCTGTAGGCTTTTGCGGTCTCGTAAATTTACCCTCTGATGCATGAACCAGCGCAAACTGGCTCATGGTTCTAGCGCTACCTTTCGTATTCATGTAGCGCCCCGGTTTAGAAGTTCCCATGTCGTCCCTCCTTTTGAGAAAGGACAATATAGGTCAACACGAACAAGACTTGTCTTGTCATCAATAATCCTTTGCCGTTTCCGGCAGAAAGTTTTGCGCATCAAGACAAATCGATTAGTCGCTAACTAAAATCTGCCGATGCATTTCTCTGGCGGCATTCGCAGTGCCACCACCAACAAAGACACTTTCTATTCTGTTACATTGCCAAACTCCCGTGAATTTGCACGTTCTCGCTTTTGTCCATACCGAGCGTTAGAGTTCTTATAAAACCTAAGACTAATGGACATCTGCAATATAACATTTCATCGGCGGGAAGAACGCACAGGCGTTCCATTCAAACAGTTTTTGCCGGTTTTCATTCCTTGCCTAGTAAACCGTTCAATCCTTTCTGTTAAAATCTGAATTTTTCACCGGTTTCGCGAGTTTTCATTATCAAGTAATCAAACGCACCACTGGCAGCGCCCGTCACCAAGGGTGGAAGGCTATAGGGGAGTCCAAACGCCCCAGAAGTCATCGTTTTGTCCATTTGTGACATTTTATTTTACTACTTTCAGAACATGAAGCAAGAAGCGAAACCATTTATCAAATGGGTCGGCGGCAAGACCCAACTCCTAGGCGAAATCCGCAAGTATTACCCTTCGCGAATTGAAAAATACTGCGAACCGTTTGTGGGGGGCGGAGCAGTGCTTTTCGATGTGCTGTCGAAGGCTGACCCCAAGGATGTACTTATCAACGATATCAACGCCGAGATCATCAATGCCTATAGACAGATAAAGGAAAACTGTTCCGGCATGATAGACGAACTTTCTTTATTGCAGGAAAAATATTGGAATTCAACGACAGAAGACAACAAATCCCTTTATTTCGAAAAAAGAAAGCGTTTTAACGATCTAAAATGCAACGAAAACAAAAAAGACAACCTAGAAAAGGCGGCACTGTTTATCTTTTTGAACAAGACTTGCTTCAACGGTCTTTTCCGAGTCAATTCAAGGGGGTTGTTCAATGTTCCCTTCAATAACGCCAAGAAGCCGCTTCTTTGCGACGAGAAAAATTTAAGAGCCTGCTCTGAACTTCTAAAAAACGTCAAGATGATTGTTGGGAACTATTCCCAATGCAAGGATTTTATTGACAGCAAGACATTCGTTTATCTTGATCCCCCGTATCGTCCATTGACGCAAACCGCGGCATTTACATCATACAATGAAAAATCCTTTGGAGACAAAGAGCAGATTGAACTGGCAAAATTTATCGAAGAAATTTCAAGCAGAAAGGCGATTGTCGTCACGAGCAATTCCGATCCAAAGAACGTTTGCAAAGACGATAATTTTTTTGACAAGCTTTACGAAAAGTTCAAAATCAAACGGGTCTCCGCGTCAAGAATGATTAATTCTAACGCAAAAAAACGCGGAGCGATTAACGAACTTCTTATTAGCAATGTCGCTTCGATGTTTTAGGTGAAGATATGCCAAAACGAAACTTTATCGAATGGTTGAAAACATTTCGAGCAAGCATAGCCACTTATTCGTACTACGTTGATTTCAACAAGGTATTCGGGAACGTGGATTCCATAAAAATTGATCTCAATATCCTAAATTCGTTAATCGGGTCAAAAAACATCAAGCAAGATTTCGAACGGATTCTTGCAAAGTATCCAGAAATAGTTAAATGCATCCCCATTCTTCTCGCGGTTCGCAGTTCTGAAATTCCTGCAAGCGACGACAATGGGATGTTTATTTATGAATTTAGTGACATGCTGCATGATGCATCCGTTTATTCAAAATTCATGGAGAAATCAGGACTATTCGATTTGATGCAAAATCACCTGATTGGCAATCTCGTTGATTATGTGACAGGTGTCGAAACAGGACTTGATTCCAATGGTCGAAAGAACCGAGTGGGTCATCTCATGGAAGATCTTGTCGAGTTTTTCATCAAAAAATCTGGTTTTGTAAAGGATAAGACCTATTTTAAGGAAATGAACATTTCAGACATTTCAAAAAAGTGGAATATCGATTTATCTGCCATATCGAATCAAGGGAAAATGGAAAAAAGATTTGATTATGTCGTAAAAACAGGGAAGACGATTTATGCGATTGAAACAAATTTTTACGGCAGCGGCGGTTCAAAATTAAACGAGACAGCAAGAAGCTATAAGACGATTGCCATAGAAGCAAAAGCCATTCCCAACTTCGAATTCGTATGGTTTACGGACGGAATGGGCTGGGCTTCCGCAAAAAACAATCTAGAAGAAACCTTTGATGTTCTTGAACATATTTACTGCATCAATGACATGGAAGCAGGAGTAATGAAGAAAATTTTTAGGTAGATTATACAACAAGATTTGCCATGCATGACAATTCATACGTATTGGGTAGTTGATCCGATGATTAAATCACACCGTTACCCTCAAGAAGTGAAGGCGATTCTTGACCATTATATCAATTTTTACGATAGATGGACTCCATTTGAAACGGTTGAAGAAAGAAACGCCTGCATTCCTCAAGCATTATCATCGTCTATGATGAATGCATATGGAAATCTAGACATTTTTCGTACGTTGCCTATAGATTATATAGCGCCAGTAATCGAATTGTTTTCTTTGTGCGAGAAAAGAAACGAAAACGCCTATATGTTCAGAAATATTTTGCATTTACCGAAAGATTATGTTGACGGAACCGCTGATTGCATGAAAGCAATTAAAGCCTCAATGCCGCTGAGTCGTTAATCATGTTGAACGCCTATTTTAAATCCGAGTCTCATGATTTTAATTTAATCCGTGGCAATTGCATCGATGTACTTTCCAAGTTGAACTTTCAATTCGATATGATTTTTGCAGACCCGCCCTATTTTCTTTCCAACGGGGGAATTTCCGTTCAAAGCGGAAAGCAAGTCTGCGTAAACAAAGGAGATTGGGATAAATCCCAAGGATTTGAAAAAGACAATGAGTTCAATCGTAAATGGCTAAGGATATGCCGAGAACACTTAAAAGAAAACGGAACCATTTGGATATCAGGGACATATCACAATATTTTCTCGGTTGCTCAAATGCTAAATGAACTTGAGATGAGAATTCTTAATTGCATCACTTGGGCAAAGACAAATCCTCCGCCAAATTTAAGTTGTAAATTTTTTACGCATTCCACCGAATTCATCCTTTGGGCGCGAAAAAGCAAGAAAGTTACACATTATTACAATTACGAGCTGATGAAACAAATAAACGGCGGAACGCAAATGCGAGATGTATGGCAACTCCCTGCAATAGGTCGTTGGGAAAAGTCCTGCGGGAAACATCCCACACAAAAACCTTTGCCACTATTATCTCGAATAATTCAAGCATCTACAAAGGAAAACGCCTGGATTTTAGATCCATTTTGTGGAAGTTCTACGACAGGAATCGCAGCAAACTTGCTGAATAGGCGTTATCTGGGAATCGATCGAGAAAAAGAGTTCCTGGATCTTTCAAGAAAAAGGCGCATTGAAATCGATAACTTCGCCATGCGCATGAAATATCGGGAGCGGATTTGCAAGGTATCCGATCGCAATCAACGACAAATTCTAGAATCGCGCGAAAATATACAGTCCTACGACGGAAAAGATTTGCCTATCGAATAAGCTCTTTTTTCGACATTCCCCTTGCAACCGAAATGTTGACAAAAATCAAAAAAATCCCCGCGAATCACGCAGGGATTACCTTATTTGAATTTTGCAGAGAAATTAATTCCGAGCCTGGATGGCGGTCAAGGCTATCGTATAGACGATATCCTCGACAAGCGCGCCGCGGGACAGATCGTTCACCGGTTTCGCGAGGCCTTGGAGCATCGGACCGACCGCGATGACGCCCGGAGCGGAACGCTGCACGGCCTTGTAGCAGATGTTTCCCGCCGAAAGATCCGGGAAGATCAAGACGGTCGCCTTTCCGGCAATCGCGCTGTTCGGAGCCTTGATCCGTGCGACATTTTCTGTCGTCGCCGCATCGTACTGCAGCGGGCCATCGACCGGAATGTCCGGGCGAGAATTTCGCACCGCTTCGGTCGCCGCAATGACCAGATCGACATCGTCGCCCTTTCCGCTGTTTCCCGTTCCATAGCTCAGCATCGCGACGCGAGCCGGCAGTTCAAAGGCTTTCGCCGTGTCATAGCTCTGGATGGCAATGCCCGCGAGTTCTTCGGCATTCGGATTCAGGTTGATCGCGCAGTCGCCGAAGACCAGTACTTGCGACGGCAGGCAGACAAAGAAAACGGAGCTGATCGACTTGACGCCCGGTGCGCACTTGATCACCTGCAAGGCCGGACGGACCGTATCCGCCGTGGAATGGACCGCTCCGGAGACAAGACCATCCACTTCGTCCTTCTTGAGCATCATCGTTCCGAGAAAAACAGGATCCTTCAGAACTTCGCGAGCCTTTTCCTCGGTCATTCCCTTTGCCTTGCGGAGCTCCACCAGAAGAGGAACATACTTTTCGACGAGCTCCGAAGACGGTTCGATGACTTCAAGGCCTTCGGGGATCGTCAGGTTCTGGCGAGCCGCTTCCGCTTCGATATCGGAACGCTTGGCGATGAGAACGGGAACGGCGATTTTCCGTTCAAGCACTTCGACTGCGGCCTTGAGCGTTCTCGGTTCCGCGCCTTCCGGAAGGACAATCCGCTTGAGGTCTTTCGAAGCGAGCGCTATCAGGTTGCGACGGAATTCCGCCTGGGAAATCCGATGTTCCGATTCCGTAGAAAGAATCTTTTGGATGGCGGATTCGCAAACCCTGTCTCCCGAAGCGCACACAAACGCCACGCGAGCCTTTTGCGCGAGAAAGTCCAGAGCGACCGCGCTGCCCGATTCCTCGGAATCCGCGACCAGTACGACATCGGCGTCGAGAGCCGTCGCCATCTGGATATTCAGGGTTTCGCTGCGAACGGAACTTTCCGGCGAGACGCCTGTCACGACGAGAGCCTCCGCGGAAGCATCCTGCACCTTTCCGACCAAGGCTTCCATCGAAGCGTCCGCACCGGACGATTTCAAGATCGAGGGAATCGCTTCGAGAGCGAAAAACGCGTCTGTCGTTTTTACGTTTTTCTTTACCGCTTCAAGAACGGATTGCGTTGCAGCCAAAGCGTCCACGCCGGCAGAGGCGGGAACGACCAGGAACACATGTTTCATCTTTGAACTCCATTTCAAGTACGAGCGTTCATAAGATAGCATTTACGAAGGCTTCGCGCCCAGGGGATTTTTCCTGAGCTGATAGCAGAGAGAGCCCCGGCTGATTCCCAGAATCCGAGCTGCGCGAGACTTGTTGCCTCGGGACTCCTCCATCGCTTCGAAAATGCATTTCCAGGAAGGCAGGTTTCCGTAACGGTAGCGACGCTCCCGGACACAGGCATCCCGGGCAGGGTGCAAGTCCCACGGTTCCGCGGCAAGGACATCGTCGAGCGTCCTTCCAAGGCTTTGCAAGAGCTGAAAACGCTCCAGGACATTCTTGAGCTGTCGGACGTTTCCCGGCCATGGAAAGCGGCAAAGGCTTTGCATTTCTTCGGCGGAAAGCGGACGCGGGGAAAGGTCGCGCCAAAGTTCCGCGGCGATACTCCGCAATTCGTCGAGGCGTTCCCGGAGCGGCAGCAGATGGATAGGAAAGACGTTCAGGCGAAAGAACAGGTCTTCGCGAAAGCGCCCCGCCTTGACCGCCGACTGCAAATTCCGATGCGTCGCGCATACCAGCCGAAAATCCACGGGCACGCTCCGCTGCGACCCGACCGGCATCACGGATCGTTCCTGCAGAATCCGCAAGAGGCGCGTCTGGCTTTCGAGGGGAAGCTCCCCGATTTCATCGAGAAAAAGCGTTCCATGATCCGCGGCGCGCACAAGGCCAATCTGGTTCGACACCGCTCCCGTATAGGCTCCGCGGCAAGAGCCTTCGAGCAGGCTTTCCACCAGGCCCGGACTGATCGCGCCGCAATTCACCGCGACAAAGGCGCCCTTCGAGCGTTCGCTCTGCGCATGGAGCCGGCGAGCCATCACTTCCTTTCCCGTTCCCGATTCGCCGCAAATCAGGACAGGAATCGTCGATCGCGAAGCGAGATCCAGAAGACATTTCGAATCGTTCATCGTTTTTCCTCAAAGCGTGTAAACTTCCCTAACCTCCATAACGCTTCTCGCGCCAAAAAATCTACCAATGATTGCTATTTTTTACAAAACCTTCTTTTTTTACAAAAAGGATATTCCAATGGCAGATCGCATTGTTTGCAAATTCGGCGGGAGTTCCGTAGCCGAAGCGAAGCAATTTCAAAAGGTCAAGGCAATCGTCGAAGCGGATCCCCGGCGCAAGGTCGTCGTCGTTTCCGCCCCGGGAAAGCGCAATCCGAAAGAGACGAAGCTGACCGATTTGCTCTACACGACTTACGATCTCGCCACCAAGGGCCTGGATTTTTCGACACCGTGGAACATGATTCGCGACCGCTACCTCGACATCGCGAAGGATCTGGGGCTCGATACGAAAATCGGCGACGATCTGGCAGAGCTCGAAGCGCGCCTCAAGGCGAACGACGGAACGGTCACCATTGACTTTCTGGTCTCGCGCGGAGAATTCCTCTGCGCACGGCTGATGGCGGAATATCTCGGCGCGCGATTCGTCGATTCCTATGAACTCATCGCCTTTGACGAACGCTACCGCATTACGCCCCAAAGCTACGAAAAGATCGCCCAGGCGCTTTCCGACGAAAGCCAGCTCTTTGTCGTCCCGGGGTTTTACGGCGAAGGTCCGCGCAGGCAGGTCAAGACGTTCTCCCGCGGAGGCTCGGACATTTCGGGCGCGGTTCTCGCCAACGGCATCAACGCGATTATCTATGAGAACTGGACAGACGTTTCCGGGATGCTGATGACGGATCCGCGCATCGTCCAGGATCCAAGACCCATCAGCTACGTCAGCTATCGGGAAATCCGCGAACTTTCCTACTCCGGCGCAAGCGTCCTGCACGACGAATCCATCGCCCCGTGCCGCGCCAAGAACATTCCCATCAACATCCGCAACACGAACCGCCCCGAAGACGCGGGAACCATCATCGGTCCCACGCCCGACAAGACGGAATGCCCCATCACGGGAATCGCCGGGCGCAAGGGTTTTTCGATGATCTACATCGAAAAGAGCATGATGAACAAGGAAATCGGCTTTGGACGCCGCGTGCTCGCCATTCTCGAAAGCGAAGGACTTTCCTACGAACTCAGCCCGAGCGGCATCGACTCCATGAGCATCGTCGTCGATACCAAGTCGCTCGAAGCGGTCCAGGATGCCGTCATGGAAGACATCCTGCTGCAGATGCACCCGGACAGGGTCAAGGTCTTTCCGGGGATAAGCCTTGTCGCGACGGTCGGCCACGGCATGACGAACAAGGTCGGCATCGCGGCGCGGCTTTTCACCGCCCTTGCGGAAAAGGAAATCAACATTCGCATCATCGACCAGGGATCCTCGCAGATAAACATCCTGGTGGGCGTTGACGAAGAGAACATGGAAAACGCGATTCGGGCGATCTATTCCGCATTCATCCAGTGAAATTCCGCGGAGGAGTTCATGTTCGATAGTTATTTCCACGACGACATCGACGCCGTACAGGCGAAATTCGAAGCCCAGAAAATCGCCTTTTCCCCGCTCACTTTCCATGCGGCAAAGGCCTTGCGCGATCTAGGCATCCTGGAAACAGTCAGCCAATTCCGCAAGTCGGGAATCACCGTCCGGGAAATCGCGGACAGACTGCACCTCTCGGAATATGGGGTAGGCGTTCTCGCCGAAATGGGCCTTGGGATGGGGATTCTCAAGCTGAAAGAGGTCCTCCCGGAAAAAGAACCCGCCTATACGCTCGGAAAAATCGGATACTTTGTCCTTGCCGACGAAATGACCCGGGTCAACATGGACTTTTCGAACGATGTCTGCTACGTCGGCGCAAGCGATCTGCAGGAATCGGTCCTGAGCGGCAGTCCCAAGGGGCTTGCGCATTTCGGGAACTGGAAAACCGTCTATGAAGGACTTTCCAGGACAAGCGACCGGTTCAAGAAAAGCTGGTTCGGCTTTGATCACTTCTATTCGGACCTGGCGTTTCCCGAAGCGCTCCCGATCGTCTTTTCGAGGCCTTGCCAAAAGCTTTTCGACATCGGCGGCAACACGGCAAAGTGGGCCATCGCCTGCTGCAAGTACAATCCCGATGTCCGCGTTTCCATAATCGATCTTCCGGGACAGACCGCGGTTGCGCAAAGGAACGCGAAGGATGCGGGATTCGAAAATCGCATTTCCACGATTTCCTGCAATGTCCTCGACCAGGAGACCGAGTTTCCGGGCGGAGCCGATTGCGTCTGGATGAGCCAGTTCCTCGATTGCTTTTCGCTTTCCCAGATCACAAGGATTTCGGAGAAGATTTCCCGTTCGATTGGCTCGGACACGGACATCTATGTGCTCGAACCGATCTGGGACCGTCAGCGTTTCGAAGCGGCCGCCTATTCCCTGCAGGCGACATCGCTCTATTTCACCTGCATCGCGAACGGCAACAGCAAGATGTATCGCTACGATGAACTGAAAAGAGCCATCGAAGACGGAGGGCTCGAACTCAAGGAAGTCCACCACCAGCTGGGAATCAACTGCTACACGCTTTTCCGCTTTCAAAAAAGATGAGCCTGTTCATACAAAGATATTCCGCCTGGACCGACGAAAGGAACATGCCCAAGCTGTCGTTCGTCCCGATGCTTTTTCGCAGGCGTCTCAGCGACCTTTCCAGGATGGTGGCCTATGTCGCCCATGACGTTTCCGACGGTTTTTCTCCGGCACCGATGACGTTCGCCTCGGAATTTGGCGAAATCCAGCGGCAATTCCAGATTTCTTCCGGCATTCTGGATTCCGGCGAAGTCTCGCCGGCAAGATTCAGCCTGTCCGTGTTCAACGCCCCGATTGCCGCCGCATCGATCGTCGAAAACAACATGACGGGCTACAGCGCGATATTTTCCGGGAACCGTTCCTTTGAAGACGGATTGAGGGAGGCAGCAAGTCCGCTCCTGGCCGGAAAGGAATCCGAACGGATCTTTGTCTTTGCCGACGAGCGCATTCCCGAAACCTACCGCGAAATTTCGCCCTACCCGAATCCGGTATGCGCCTTGGCCTTGCGACTTTCCACGGAGCCGGCGGATTCCGTCTGCGAACTCGAACTTTCGCCCCTGCCCGAAAAGAGAACCGCCGCCGAACAGGCCCTGTATTTTCTTGAACATTACCTCTAGAATGTTCGTCTTTCGGAAAGTCGCCTACTTCTATCGCCTTTGCGCCAAGGCTTTTTCGTACCTTTCCTTTGGAATCTGCAGCCTGATCTTTTCGTCGCTCGGATTTCCGCTGGTGTTCGTTCTTTCGGGATTTTCCAGGAAGCGGTTCCAGAGCCTTGCCCGGAAAACCGTACATGTCTATTTCAAGTGCTTTGTCCAGGAAATGCGCATTCTCGGCGTGCTCACGCTCCACGTCGAAAATTTCGCCAGGCTTTCCACGATTTCTCCGTGCGTCATCGTCGCCAATCATCCGTCGTTTCTAGACGTCGTCATTCTTCTGTCGATTGTCCCGAGCGCGAACTGCATTGTCAAGGGGACACTCGCCGACACGCCCTTTGTCCGAAAAATCGTGCGCGCGCTCTACATTCCAAATTCCCTTCCCTTTCACGAGCAGCTCGAAAAATCGACGCGGAGCATCCAATCGGGAACCTCGCTCATCGTCTTTCCCGAGGGCACGCGCACCATTCCCGACAAGCCGATGGATTTCAAGAAAGGCGCGGCACGCTTTGCGCTTGACGCCCGGTGCGACGTTCTGCCTATCTACATCGGCGGAAACGAGAAAATCGGGATTCGCAAGCACGACGCGTTTCTTTCCACGCATCCGACGGAACGCTATCACTACCGCATTAAGGTCCTAAATCCGATTCCCGTCCGGAAATTCGACGCGTTCCCCCATTCCGCGGCGGTCATCTACCTCACCGAAGAAATGCGGGAGACCCTGGAAAACTGCCGAGACAGGGATCCGGAAAATCCGCTTTCTAGACTTTCCGGAAAATCAGCGACGTGTTGATTCCGCCAAAAGCGAAATTGTTCGACATCACGTATTCGACGTCCATCTCGCGACCGGTTCCCGTAATGTAGTCGAGCGGAGCGCATTCCGGATCGACATTCTTCAAGTTGAGATTCGGCGAGAACCATTTCCGGTTCATCATCAAGATGGAAAGCCACGCTTCGATGGCGCCGCACGCTCCGAGCGTATGGCCGATGTAGCTCTTCAGGCTGCTAATGGGAACCGCTCGATTTTTCAAGGCTCGATAGGTCGCGATCGTCTCGGCGACGTCCCCGCGCCTTGTCGCCGTTCCATGTCCATTGACATAGCCAATCTGTTCCGGGGAAACTCCCGCGTTTCGCATCGCCATTTCAAGGGCCAGCTGCATCGTTTCCTTTTTCGGCTGCGTGATGTGGTCGCCGTCCGTGTTGGTTCCAAACCCGACCAGTTCCGCGTGGATTTTCGCGCCGCGCGCCTTGGCGTGCTCCAGCTCTTCGAGAACAAGGGTTCCCGCGCCTTCGCCGATGACAAGTCCGTCCCTGTCCCGATCATAGGATGCCGGGGTGAGTTCCGGCGTGTCGTTCTTGACGCTTGTCGCAAAAAGCGTGTCGAAGACAGCGGATTCCGTCGGATTGAGCTCTTCCGCGCCACCGGCGAGCATCATGTCCTGCGCACCGTTCTGGATCGCTTCGAACGCGTAGCCGATGGAAAGGCTTCCCGCCGTGCAAGCCGTATTCGTCGTAATCAGGCGGCCAGTCAGCCCGAGCAGAACGCTGATGTTTACCGCGCACGTCTGCGGCATCGAACGGATATAGGATGTCGCCGTGATGCCGTTAGCGTGGCTGTCCTGGAGCATCGAGACGAAATCGATCAGAGCGTCAAAGCTGCCGCTCGAAGAACCGTAGGCGACACCGACCCTTCCCGACTTTAGAATCGGGTCGTTCAAATCGACTCCGGAAGCGGCGAGAGCCTTTTCCGCAGATGCAAGCGCCAAGTGCGCCACGCGCCCCATGCCCCGAGCCTTTTTTCGCGGATATTCCGGAAGCGGATACGTGATCGGCCCGGCAAGCCTTGTGTTCATTTGCGTGTACTTTTCCCAGTCGTCCATCCGCACGATGCGATTCCTTAGCGAATGCAGATTGGAAAAGATTTCCTCCGTTTCCATTCCGAGCGACGAAATGCACGAACCTCCCGTTACGACGACGCGGCGTTTCACGCAAGACCTCCATTGACAGAAATAACTTGGCGGGTGATGTAGGCGGCTCCGTCCGAAAGCAGAAAGGCGACGGTCGCCGCGACTTCTTCGGGCTTTCCGACTCGACGCATCGGAATCGACGGCAGGATCATGTCTAGCGGAGCGTTCCGGATCATTTCCGTTTCGATGACGCCGGGGGCGATGCTGTTCACCGTAATGTTTCGGCTGGCGAGTTCCGTGGCGAGCGCCTTGGTCGCTCCGATGAGGCCGGCCTTGCTTGCGCTGTAATTGACCTGTCCGCGGTTTCCGATCACTCCCGAGACCGAAGAAATCGTCACGATGCGTCCTTGGCGCTTGCGACACATCGGCATGACAATCGGCTTCAGCACGTTGTAGAAGCTGTCCAAGTTCACGTCGATCACGTTGTCCCAGTAATCGTCGGTCATCGCCGGGAACGCCGCGTCGCGACAGATTCCCGAAGAAAGGACAACTCCGTAATAGACGCCGTTTTCCGCAATGTCCCTTTCGAGCGCTTCCTTGCAGGCTTCCCGATCGCTCACGTCGAACCGTACAAGGCTCAGGCGGTCCGCAAACCGTTCCGCTAGCGGTTTTAGCGATTTCGCATGGCGCTTGCAGTGCGCAACGACACGGTAACCGGCATCCAGCAGGTTTTGAACGATGGCCAGCCCGATTCCTCCGCTCGCTCCGGTCACCAAGACGCGCTTTTCGCTTTCCATGTTACACTCCTAGAACTTTTTTCGGGTCATCGACTTCGCAAGCGTTGATCGTCGCCCTGGCAATGTCTTTTCCTCCGACAAGAGCCTTCCCTTCGAACGTGACCGTCATATCGACGCGCAATGTCTGCCTAACTTCGATGCGCACAGTCGTCCCTAGCGGGAACACGGACTTTTCCGCGCAAAAATTCGTCACGCTCAAGATAAAACCCATCTTGGGAGGCGTGCCTGTTTTCAGTCCCAAAAGTCCGGTCAAGGCCGAAACGCTTTGCGCCATGTATTCAAAGGCGATCCAGACCGGAACGCCGCCAAGGGATTCCGAAAGGAACATGCTACGGTCCGAAATGTCGATTTCCGTCACGATCCGCACCTGTTCCAGATCCGCGGAAACGATCCTGTCGAGCAAGAGCATCTTTCCCCGGTGAGGAACCAGGCGAGACAGTTTTTCCCGCGTGTCAAACTCGGTCATTCGATTTTCTCCAGCACAAGCGAAACGTTGCAACCGCCAAAGCCAAACGAATTGCTCATGCACGTTTTCAGGCGGGGAGCGCTTTCGCCGGGCGATACCAGATGGATTTCGGGAAGCGAGGCGTCTCGCTCGCCGTCAAAGCGATGCACGGGCAAAAGGCGTTCGACGTTTGCGTCCGAAAGGGCGAGGCAGCAGAACGCCGCTTCGAGAGCGCCGGAAGCGCCCAGGGTGTGACCGGTCAGGCTCTTTGTCGAACTTGCCGGCGTTCCGTTTCCGAACACTTCGTGCACGGCGACACTTTCCATCGCGTCGTTCAGTCTTGTTCCTGTCCCGTGCAGGTTGACGTAATCGATATCCGACGGAGAGATTCCCGCATCGGCAAGGGCCTTTTCCATTGCCAATCGGGCTCCGGCCCCATCTGCCCGCGGCGCGGTCACATGGTCCGCATCCGCGCTTTCCCCGATTCCCGAGAGCATGACATTCGCATTTTCCCTGCGCAAGGAAACGACGAAGAACGCAGCCGCTTCGCCAATGGTAAGTCCCAACCGGTTCCTGCTGAAAGGATTTGTCGGCGAAAGGGAGACAGCTTCAAGCGAATCGAACCCGAGAACGACCATCAGGGACGCGATATCGACACCGCCGACGATCGCCGCATCGCAAAGCCCGGCAGAAAGCCAGTTCCTTGCCGAAGCGAAGGCGCTCGCGCTCGACGCGCACGCCGAGGAATGCGTAAAGACGGGGCCTTTCAATCGAAAGCGATCCGCGATAAATTCCGCGGCAAAATCCGCCTGCTGCCTTCTCAGGGAATAGCCATCCGGAAAGGATCCGTTTTCGCGAAAGAACTTTAGCGCCCAAAGCGATTCCTCGGAACCATTGTCGCTAGAGCCGACAAACACGCCGACCCGCTCTTCGCCGAATCGTTTCACGGTTTCGAGAATCGTCCCTTCCATTCGAGAAAGGACCTTTTCGGACAATCGGTTGACGCGGTTGTCATACGCAGGATTCCTCACGGGGAAAAGTTCCTCGTCGGGGATTTTCCCGACCAGGCGCTCCTTTCCGCAAAAATCCTGCAAGGTAAAGTTTGGCGTCTCCCCCTTGCAAAGAACCTTCCAGACCGATTCCCTGTCAAGGCCTATCGATGTACACAGATCGAAATCATGAATGTATAGAGGATCGCTCATGGCAATTTCTCGAACTCGATGAGATAGGAATAGTTCCGAAGCTCGTTTTTCAGGGAAATTCGATTCGCCGTCCTTTCCATTCGCAAAATCGGTCGTCCGTTTTCCAGGAGCTTTCGCGTCAGGACGTCTCTTTCTCTTTCTTCCACAAAGGAAAATCCCGCCGCGGAGAAATTCCGTTCCAGGACCTCTTTGGAATAATAGCAGAACTGGATGTCCGCCAGGATGTATTCCGGCTTGACCTTGCTTACGTCCATCACGGAACTCTCGAAAGAAACGGAATCCTTTGTATAGACTAGTTCCGCAAGCGTATTTCCGATGTTTCCGAAAAGCATCACGTGAATAACCGAATCGTTCAGAAGCATCCAGGATTCCGCCGAAAAGCTCCTGTCGCCAAAAGTTCCCGAAAGATGCTGGTTCTCTTCCGTAAAGAGGGTATTTTCCCTTGGAGAAATCAACGGCACGGAACGCTCGTCGGAGTAGAAGATTCGCGCCGAGCTCCCGACAAGGGAACGCTGCGACGAGCAGCCCGCAACGAACACCGCTCCGACAAGAAACGCCTGCTTCCAAAATCTAGACAGCTTCATCCAATTCTCCGCACGGCAAGGCAATATAAAAAATCGCTAGTCTCTCGTCCAAGGCGAAAGCAGAAAGCACATCGAAATCCCCAAAAGGACCGTCAAGCCGAAAACGGAAATCGGCGCGAAGTGGCTGAACGCCAAGGTTCCAAAGGACACAAGGGTCGTCAGCGCGGAAAGCATCACCGCGAGCGCGGTCGAATCCGCATGGTTTTCGGAATCCTTGAAGAACAGGGCGTAGTCGATTCCGATTCCAAGCGTCAGGATCAATCCGACAATGACGAAGAAGTTTATCGGGATCTGCAGATAGCCAAGAACGGACAGCGCAAAAAGGCAGGCGAGAATCGGAGCGCGAACAACCCGCAGGGAATTCGTCCAGGTATAGACAAACGAAAGAATGAAGAAAACGGCAAAATAGGAAAAGGCGACGAGCGAGAGCGCTGTCCAGGAAAGTTCCGTCAAGGCCGCGTTGACCATCTGCATCTTGTTTACCGCATAGATTCCGTTTTCCGGATCCTCGTACGCCTCGATGTCGAAGTTTTCCTGGACATGCAACGGCAAGACCACGCTATAGAACCTTTCGCCCACTTTCCCGAGGTAGAGCGTCTGGCGCATGGTTTCCAGCTGTTCCGGAATCGCGGCGCTTCTTTCCGCGACAAGTTCCTTTCCGTCCATTTTCGGCGAAATGCCCAGAGTCTTGCAAAGTTCCCGGTAGCGAATCGGCAAGATGCGACGCAAGGCGGAATCCATCTGGGCACGCCTCTTGGCAGACGGAAAGAATTCAGACATCGAAAGATGGGATTTCAGCAGCGAATCCTTTTCCGAAAGCCGCAATTTTTCCGAAAGCCCTTCTTCCCGTTCCAGAAGTTCTTCTTCGGAATTTCCACTCACGATAAGGTAAGCCGTAGAAATGCCCGAATTCATCCAGCGCTGGATTTTCGCTTCCGAGTTCCGTAGCGCTTTCGGCGGACGATACATCGAACGGATATCGGTTTGCACCTGCATCTGGAAAAATCCCGGGACAAGCGCCAGGAATCCAACGCCCCACAGAGCATAGCGAATCGCGCGCGGAAGCCGTTCCGCCCTCGAATAGCCGGCAAGGATGCCTTGCGAAACGCGAAGAAGCCGCGGACTCTGGACACAGACCTGGTTCGAAATCTTCGGGAACACCAAAACGACGGACAGAAACGCGGACGCGAGCCCCACCATCGAAAAGAAGGCCATCTGCCGCAACAGCGGAAAATCGACAATTCCCAGCGCGAGATAGGCAAGCTCCGTCGTGATGAATCCCAGAAGCATGCTCCGCAGACGCGCGCCCTTGTCGGCAAAACGATGGAGCGCGTAATCGATGCTCACCCCGACAACGCTTGTGCCGAAGACAAACGTGAAAATGTGAATTTCGCGAAACGCCGCGAGCGTCGCGCCGGTAGCGGCAAGAACCGCGATCAGGATCGAAACGAGCGTCGCGCAAATCGGGATGACCGAGCGGAATGTCGCGAGCAGCAAGACAAGAATGATACCCATCGATATCCCGGAAATCCAGGCGACTTCTCGCTGCGCCTGCCCGGAACTTTCGAAACTGTGAAACGGGATGCCTGATTTTTCGATGCGGAGGTTCGGATACTTTTCGCGCAACGAACCGATCTTCCTTTCCAGTTCAAGAAGGATATGCGAATCCGACGCGAAGGACGGCGCATTTTCGTCGAGCCGCGCGTTGACGAAGACATAGGTGATTCCGGAATCCAGCACGGTCATGCAGCTATCCCGAAGCGTCAGGTTCCCGGAAAACGCCGAAAGATTTTTCAGGAGGCGTTCTTCCGAAAGCGCAGCGAGCTGGTAGGGGTCTTCGTCGAGTCGCGAAAAATGCCCCATTCCAAAGGCTCCGAAAATCCTGGCCAGCGCACCTTGGTAAAACATGTCGGCGGCGATCGAATCGTCCTGTTTCAAGATGGACTGATTCTGCAGAGAAAAACGGTTGGCAAAGACGAAATCCGAAAATTCCCGGAACGCGGAATCCGAGACGGTCCAGGACGCCGACTGGATCTGTGCGCTTTCCCGAAGCATCTTGCCGATTTCTTCCGCGGCGGACATCGCGTTTTGCGCGTTGGAATCTCCGACAAAAAGCATCATCTGCAGAGCGGAACGTTTCGAGAAGATCGCTTCCGCCTCCTGAACGTCCTGCGAAATTTTCGACCCGGGAACAATGGAAAAAAGATTCCGGTCGATTTTCCACGGATAGGCAAGAACGACGGCGACAACCAGGGCGACATGCAGTATCGCCCACAAAAAGATTCCCAGCGGTCTTTTCCTATTTTCCGAATTCATAATCCAGCTTGTTTCCTTCGCCATCGACAAGATGCACCGCTTCCAGATCGCGCGAACCTTTCAGCTCGATTGAGCGGATCATGCCTTGAATCATCCTTTCCCGCGGAGCGAGCCCGACCCGCCAGGACTTTCCCCTGTTTTCCTTTACAAGATAAAGATCAAAGCGTTTTTGCAAGACGGAGAAATCGCCCTGGAAAACGGCCCGCATCGTCTGGGCGATTTCGTTAAAGACTGCATTGTCCTTCGAAGACACGACCGTAGGATTTCCGTCGGCGTCGATCTGGACGATGTTCGAATCCGTCAGGCGCATTTTCGACGCAAACGGTTTTTCGACATTCCAGAGAATTCCATCGGCTTTCGAGATTTCGAACGTTCCCGTCGATTGAAAGGCGCGGTGAATCTTCTCGACGGTACGCGTCTGTCGAAACGTTCCCGAAATCCTTTCCTGCCGAGACAAGGAGGTCATCACCTGGCGCAATTCTTCGGAATCGGCCGCGACCGGAAACTTCCAGACCGAGGTTTCCGCAAGCACCGAAACGGTCAAGACAAGAAGCGACAAAAAGCATCTAGGCATGAGTTTCCCCGACAAGGCTTTTTCGCACCTTTTCCACAAGTTCCTTCGGAGAACCCAGACAGGATTCCCCCGTATCGATCCGAACGGCCATCTGGGTGCTTTCCGCCTTCGTGATTACCTTTCCCGTTTCAACGTCGATAAACCGATACTGCAGTTTCAGGCAAATTTCATATTCCACCAGGGAAACTTCCACGCGGACCTTTTGCCGAAAACGCAACGGACGAATATACTTGATGTTCAACTGGACGACAGGCCAGACATAGCCATCCCGCTCCATCGCCTTGTAATCGTAGTTCAGCTTTTCCAGCAAGACGCAACGTGCGGATTCCATGTACTTCACGTAATTTCCATGCCAGACGACATTCATCGGGTCCAGATCGAAAAACTCCACCTGGATGTCGGTCGTCGCCGTCAAGATTCGTTTCTCCACGTCAATTCTCCTTTTGCCAGAAATCGTAAAAATTGTACCATTGATAAGGATGTTCCAGGCAGAACCGTTCGAGATGGCGAACGTATTCTCCGGCAAGAACCTCCGCCTTTTCGCGCTGGGAACAGCGAGCCTTTTCCGTCTGGATCTTTGCCCGGATAATGTGAAATTCGTAGGGGGACGCGATATCCAGATCCCGCTTGCGAAAGGCAAAGATGAAATAGATCGGAAACTTCAGAAGATTCGCGAGCACAAAGGCGCCTTCCGGAAAGTGCGCTTCTTCGCCCAGAAAGGAAAGCGATACAAAGCGATCTCGCGAATGTCCGGATGTCCTGTCCGCGGCGATCGCGACCAGGTTTCCCGCTTCCATCCTTTCCCGCATGAGAACCGCCGTTTCCACTCCGATCGAATTGGCGTCAAAGCAGTTTTTCATCAGACCGGGATTCAGTTTCCACAGCAAGTCGTTGAAGCGCCTCGTCCCCGAAAAATCGACAACGGGAAAGACCTGGAAATTCCGCGTCGAATGCTTTTGACGAAATCCCGTGAGCGACCGCAGCGCTTCCATGTTTCCCAGATGCGAGCACAGGACAAAGGCGCCTTTTCCGGAATCGATTTGACGGACAAGACTTTCGAAGTCATCGTTCCGGGTTTCCAGTTTCGACAACGGTATCTTTCCGGCCCAGCCTCGAATCTTTTCGATCATCGAAAGCGCAAAGGACAGGATATGCAGATAGACATCCCATGAAGAGATCCGCCGGTTCCGCAGCTTTCCGACATGCATCAGGTAGAGCCGGGAACGCTCGCGGACTTTTCTCGCTCCGAGACAGAAAAAGAACACGACAACGGCGGCAATCGATTCGACCATTTTTTGCGGCAAGTGGACAGCCGCCCACAGCATGAATCGAAATTTCCAGGCGGACCTTGTCGTTTCTTCGATTTGCGACCAATGCGCGTCAGCCATTCCTGTTTTTCCCGATCAAGATTCCAGGAAGGCGAAAAAGCATTCCGAAAACGAGTCGCGTATGCAGCCTCGAAATTTCCACGTTGTCCCGAAGCAGGTGGAAGTTCGACACGCCGTTCTGCGGATAGAAGACCTTCACCGGATAGAAATTCATCCCGACATTTTCCCAGGAAAGCCTGACCAGGATTTCGATATCGAAGCCCATGCGAAACGTGCGAACCCTTTCCAGAACGGGAATCGTCAACGCGAGCGGATAGACGCGCAGTCCGCACATCGCGTCGGGAATCTTCGACGAAAGCGTTTCGACGCGGACCCAGAAGTTCGTAATTTTCCGACCGATTTCGCGCTCCTTCGGAACAGACGCGTCATAGACCGGAAATCCGCCGACCAGGTTCCTGAAATGCTTCCGGGAAGCCTTGAGCAGAAACGGAATGGCGGACATGTCATGCTGTCCGTCGGCATCGACCTGGAGCGCATGGGAAAATCCCAGCTGAAACGCTTCGCGGAGACCGGAACAGACCGCGCCGCCTTTTCCCATGTTAACCTGGTGCGAAATCACGATGACGCCGGGAAGCGTCTCCGAAATCTTTTTCAGAACCTGGAGCGCATCGGACGTGTTCCCGTCATCGACAAGGATCACGGGAAGCCGCAAGGCCACGAGCTTCTGGACCACGGCAAAGACCGTATTTTCGTGCCGATACACGGGGACGACTGCGCAGGGATTAAATTTCATCCGACACCTTTTCGAGTTCGATCGTTCCCGACGAGAGCTTTTTCCCTTCGTCGGAAAGGATTCCGAACAGAAGCCTTCCCGTATTCGCCGAATAGGAACCTTCGAGAGTTACCTGCATCGCGGGAAATATCGGGCCCATGAACTTGGCGCGGGAAATCCGCTTGAAATTCAAGGCCATTCCAGTCAGGCCACAGAAGATTTTCAAGACCAGATCGATCTGGACGACCGCCGGCAAGAGCTTGAATTCCGGAAAATGGCCGTCATAGTAATCGCTCGTTTCGGGAACGACGATTCGAGCCTGCACGCGGTTCTCTTCGATGTGGTATTTCAGGATTCTGAAATTCGGCGATTCGGGGAGATTGAACAAAGCCTGGATGTCCCGGGCACGGATCTTTCCCATCGCATCCTGCGGAAGCTCTTCGAGATAGCGCCATTTCTTGGGCTGAACCGTATTTTCCAGAAACCCGGAAAGGCGTTCCCGAAAGAACGCGTTGATTTCCTTTTTGGGCAAGCCCTTGAACTTCTCGTTTCCTTCGGCGGAAAGTACGATGGCCGCTGCGAGGAACTGCCGTTTTCCCGACATCGGAACGACCCGCACATCGCGCACGACGCCCGTCTGCCGCAAGCGATTTTCCACTTCCGGAAGGGAAATCCTCTTCTCCTCGATTTTCACGATGGAATCCGCACGACCGAGAAGGATAAAGGAACCATCCGCTTCGAGAGTTCCCAGGTCTCCGGTCACGAATCCGCCCGGTTCCGTATAGGAAGACTGGATTTTCAGACAGCTGTTTTCCGAAAGGGATATCCGGTTCGAATCGATTGGATGCCAGGATGCGCCTTCCCGGATACGACGCGTCGCGATCGCCCCCGCTTCCGTGCAGCCGTAAATTTCCTGTACGCCGTTTCCCGAAAGCTCTTCCACCCTGCCTGCCACGTCTTCCGGCAAGACGCCGCCCGCGGAAAGCCAGAACGGTCTTGTCTTGAAGGGAATCGGTTCCGTGCGGGAAGCGGCAAGGCGTTTCAGGAACGCGGGACTCGAAACGATAACGGAGGGTTCCCGAACGATGCGCTCCAGCTCTTCGGGAAATTCAATCCGGAATCGGCGAATGGGAAGCCCCGCCGAAATCGGTACGAAGATTCCGAAAGCCATGCCATAGATATGATGGTGATTGACCGTCGTGTAGAAATTTCGCCCGACAAGAGACTTGGCGAAGCGTTTCGAAAGCGCGTTCGCCTCGTTTTCGAACTGCGCGCCCGTTTTGGCGATTTCCTTGGGCGTGCCGGTCGTTCCCGACGTGAACAGGGAGGCACGGGCGCTCGAAATGTCAAAGGGTTCCCACGGCTTTTCGGGCAGGCACGTTTCGAGCGCTTGCGGAATCTGCAGCGAATCTTCGGCTCCGCTATCGTTCAGGAATCCGACATTTTCCGTTCGAATTTCGCGGATAAATTCCGGCTGCCGGTTCGCCGAAAAAAGAATCTTCCTTCGGCTCTGGAAAAGCGCAAAGACGGCGACCAGGAAATAGTAGGCGTCATCCGCATTCAGGATCCAGGCGTCAAGCTTTTCCCGTTCGATCGCGGTGCGAAGCCGTGAAACATCCGACTTGAAGTCCGCCCATGTCCGTGCGTCTTCCGACGCGTTCGAACCGCCAAGGCAGACCACCGAATCCTCCGGGCGGGAATCCGCCTGGATTTGCGAAAAGGGCACATACGCGTTCAATCGGGACTGTTTCGCTTTTCGGATTCCATATTCCAGCATAAAGAAGGCTCCCATCAAGACATAGGCGACAAGACCGTTGTACAGCGTCCAGATTTGTTCATCCGCAAAGAGCACCGTCCACAGGGCGACAAGACCGTTGCAAACGAAAAAGACGCACCAGGCAAGCGTTACCCGATTGCAGTAGCGCTCCACGTAAAGCCGATCCGCGAGATGCAGAATTCGCTTGTCGGAAAGCGTCGCCAGCCGAAAGACGAAGCTCGGTCCGCGAAGAAGCGTCGCTCCAAAGAAGACGAGCAATCCGGCATTGACAAGAACCGGGTAGAACTTGAGGACAAAGGCGTTGTCCAAGGCAAAGGCGATTCCGCCACAGCCGACAAGGAAGATTGCAAGAAGGATTTCCCTTGCGCGAGAAACCTTCGAAACGCCCTTTTTCGACATCGAAAGGAAATGAAACGCGGCGAGCGACAGCAATACAAGACTCAGCTTGCGCGGCGACAGTTCCCAGAATCGAAGGCCGCAAAAAACCAGAACAGGATAGAGGACCGACAGCGCGGCGAAGAAGATCTTTCCCGCCGGAGAATTCATCGCTTTTCGTCGGCTTTTCCGGCAAGTTCGTGCAGGGCATCGACCACGTCCTGCAATGTGCGCATGTTCTTGAAGACTTCCGGATCCACGTTGTGCGGAAGCATCGACTTGAACTTTACGATCAGGTCAACCGCATCGATGCTGTCAAAGTTCAGGTCTTCATAGAGACGCGCTTCGGGAACGACTTTCGCCGGATCCATTTCGAATTCGTTGACCAGCGCGGTCTTGATCTTTTCGAAAATCTGGGTCTTGTCCATGGTCAGTCCTTCTTGTTTTCCTTGATGTAGGCGGCAAGCGCATTGATCGACGCGAAATGCTTGCGGGTTTCTTCGTTAACCGTCGAAAAGGAGACTCCGAAATTGTCCTTGACGGCGATTCCCAGTTCAAGCGCATCGATACTGTCAAGTCCAAGACCCTTGCCCGGTCCAAAGAGAGGCGCGTCGTCGTCGATATCCTCCGCGGCGATGTCCTCGAGCTCCAGAGCCCTTATCAGGACATTCTTGATTTGCGTATTCAAGTCTTCCATAAAATTCCTCAGGTATAGGCCCAAATATAATTTCTAGAGAATCTTTTCCACGAATTCGCGACAGGTTCGTTCCGGGGATTCCGTCTTGAAAATCGCGCTGCCGACGACAAAGACGTTCGCACCGGCGTTTTTCGCATCGAGGATGTTCGAAATCTTGACACCGCCATCGATTTCGATGTCCAGTTCGGGCTTCATCGCGCGAAGCGTGCGAATCTTTTCGAGCGCATAGGGAATCAGGCTCTGCCCGCCAAATCCCGGGTTCACCGACATCACGAGCACCATATCGACCACATCGAGAACCCAGCGAATGCTTTCGATTGGCGTCGCCGGATTGATGCTGACCGCCGGCTTCGCCCCGAGTTCCCGGATGCGGTTCAGGAGCCTGTCGAGATGGTTTGTCGTCTCCGCCTGGACCGTAATGCAATGCGCACCGATCCGCGCGAACTCATCGACGAACGACTCGGGATTGGCAATCATCAGGTGACAGTCGAGCGGGAGACTTGTCGCCTTCCCGATCTGGCGGGAAATATCCGGCCCAAAGCTGATATTCGGCACAAAGTGCCCGTCCATGATGTCGAGGTGTATCAGCCCCGCACCGCCGCGCTCGACGGCTTCGAGTTCCGACTTCAAATCCAGGAAATTCGCGTTCAGGACGCTAGGCGCAATCATCTGTCTCATAATTCCAAATATAGCATTGAGAGAAAAATGTTTTTTTGTTATTATTCGCTAAAACAAACGAGGAGGTTGATCCATGTCAACGAAAACGAAATCCGCCACGAAAGCCGTCAAGAAGGCGACCGTTTCATCGGCGAAGAAGGTCGTGTCGAAAGCCGCAAAGGAAGCGCCGGCGAAGAAAGTCGCCAAGGCGACCACGGCCAGGAAGTCCGCGCCGAAAGCAGCCAAGAAGGAGCTGAAGGATGTCGTGTTCAACGTCTATTCCCCGGATTCCAAATCGGTCGAAGTCGCCGGAGAATTCAACGACTGGAAACCGGCCAAGATGAAAAAGGGCGAACAGGGCGTATGGTCTCTCAAGAAGAGCCTCGCCGCGGGAACCTACCAGTACAAGTTCATCTTCGACGGAAGCTGGGAAATCGACCAGGCCAACCCCGACCGCGTTCCCGACGGACAGGGCGGCGAGAACAGCATCAAGAATGTCTAGCCCCATGTTCTCCGACGAAACGATTCGTGAGGGTGTCGCAAAATACGGCACCCCTTTTTGGCTCTACGACCGAAAGGCGATCGAAGACCGCATTCGGGAACTCTCCTGCTTCGACACGGTCCGCTTTGCCCAGAAGGCATGTCCAAACCTCTCGATCCTTTCTCTCGTCAAGAAGAACGGCGCGGTCGTCGATGCCGTCAGCGCGGGTGAAATCGTCCGCGCGCTCAAGGCCGGATTCAAGGGCGGGGAAAGCGACAAGCAGGTTCCCCAGATAGTCTATACCGCGGACATTCTGGACCGCGACGCGCTGGAACTCGTCAAGGCGCACCGAATTCACGTGAACATCGGATCGGCGGACATGATCCGACAGCTCGCCGAAGCGGGCATCCGCACAAGCCTGACGCTTCGCGTCAATCCGGGATTCGGACACGGACATTCCAAGAAGACGAATACGGGCGGACCTCTCTCCAAGCACGGTGTCTGGCACTCGCAGATCAAGGATTGCGTCAAGCTCGCCCAGGCTAACGGGATGTGGATTACCGGGCTGCACATGCACATCGGCAGCGGTTCGGACTTTGAACATCTTTCCAAAGTCTGCGACGCGATGCGCGACGCTTCCCGGCGTCTGGGTTCCCATATCCGGACGATCTCCGCCGGCGGCGGACTTCCCATTCCCTACCGGGAAGAAGAAAAGAGCGACCGCATTGACATTCGCGCCTATTACGACCTCTGGGACAAAGCCCGCAAGGACATCGCCCAGTCCGTGGGGCACGACGTTTCCCTCGAAGTGGAACCAGGCCGCTACCTCGTTGCGGAAAGCGCGGTTCTCGTCGCGGAAATCCGTGCCATCAAGCGGCAAGAGAACAATCTGTTCTACCTGATCGACGCGGGATTCAACGACCTCGTGCGCCCCTCGTTCTACGGTTCCTACCATGCGATTTCCATCGTTTCCAGGGACGGCAGGGAGCTCGGGCCCGAAACGGACGCCATCGTCGCAGGGCCTCTGTGCGAATCCGGAGACGTTTTTACGCAGGAAGAAGGCGGCTTTGTCGTTTCGCGGAAATTGCCAACGGCAGAAGTCGGCGATTATCTGGTCCTGCACGACGCCGGAGCCTATGGCAGCGCCATGTCCAGCAACTACAACAGCCGACGCTATGCGCCCGAGATCTTGCGGACAAACGGCACGCTCGAAGTCATCCGCGAACGCGAAACATTCGACCAGCTGATGCAAAACGAAAAGATCGTCACGCTCTGAACTCTGTAAAGCGCATCACACAGCCTCGCGAAGACTCTTTTCGATCCAGCGAGGCTTTTTTAGTTTTAGGGAAAATCTTTCACGAAAAGGAAACACCATGACTCTTTTGAAAAAATCCCTGGCCGAAGCGATCGGTACATTCTGGCTGGTTCTCGGCGGATGCGGAGCGGCGGTTCTCGCCTGCGGCGTCCCGAATACGGGAATCGGATACGTCGGCGTCGCGCTGGCTTTCGGCCTCACCGTTCTCACGATGGCTTTCGCCATCGGACACATTTCCGGTTGCCATCTGAATCCGGCCGTCACGCTCGGACTCGTCGCCGGGGGACGCTTTCCGCTGAAAGAGGCTCCGGCATATATCGCGGCCCAGGTCATCGGCGGAATCGTGGCGGCGGCCATTCTCTTTTTAGTCGCCTGCCCGGACGTCACGGCGGGAATCGGCGCGTTCGCCACAAACGGTTGGTCCGAACTTCCGGACGCAAACGGTCTGAACGCCTTTGGCGGCAAGGTCTTTGGAATGGGACCGGCGTTTCTCGTCGAATTCCTGATGACCGCCGTTTTCCTCTTTGTCATCATGGGAGCGACCGACAGCCGCGCACCTGCCGGATTCGGCCCGATCGCCATCGGACTTTGCCTGACGCTCATCCACCTCGTAAGCATTCCGGCGACCAACACGTCCGTGAACCCGGCCCGTTCGACAGCGGTCGCCGTATTCGTCTGCGGAACGGCGATGAAGCAGCTCTGGCTCTTCTGGGTCGCGCCGATTCTCGGCGGAATCGTCGGAGGCGTTGCCTACAAGCTTGTCTCCGCTCCAAAAGCCTGATTTTTCCCGATCAAATTTTCCTGACCAAAAGACGACCTCGCCGAATCTTCGGCGGGGCCTTTTTTTTGCAAGAGTGTCCGCAGCCAGCCTACGCCTTGAACTGCCGCTCAAAGGAAACCGAATCTTCCTTTCGACCGTTCAGGTTCACCAGGCGTTCCGGCACAAAGGAAATTCCGCCTTTCTCCGCGTTTTCGGCAAACCGGGCAGCCCGTTCAAAAAGCTCTTCCGGACTCTGGCTTGCAAGGACGCTTTTTCGAAATTCGGGCGTTTCCGGTTCAAACCCCTTGCAAAGCCGCGCAGCGATCTGCTTTAAGCGCCCCAGCGCGCCAAAAGGCGTCGAGGTTCCCTCTTCCATCATCAAGCCGTAGTAGGTTTCGAAGATTCCGCAGGCTTCCCTCGCCGAAACCGTTCGGGCGGACTTTCCCTCCAGGGCATCCGCAATTTCGCCGAAAAGCCACGGATTGTGCATCGCGCCGCGGCCGATCGAGACACCGCTCACGGCAAATTCCGACAACCGCGAAAGCGCCCCGGAAACACTCGAGACGTCCCCGTTTCCGACGACCGGAATCTTCGCGCGATCCGCCACTTCGCCGATTACGTTCCAGTCCGCAAAGCCGTTATAGCCCTGCACGCGCGTCCTGCCATGCACGGTGAGCATTTCCACGCCTTCGCCTTCCGCGATTTTCAGGGTTTCGAACACGTTGACGGAATTCTCGTCCCAGCCGATCCGGCACTTCAGCGAAAGCGGAACGGAAATGGACTTCTTGACTTCCGCGAGAATCCTTCCCAGCCTCGGCAGGTCCTTTAGAAGCCCCGCGCCGCCGCCCTTTCCCGCCACCTTCGGCACGGGACATCCCGCATTCACTTCGATATAGTCGGGCGAAAGCGATTCGAGGACATGGGCCGCATAGGCCATCCGTTCCGGGCTGCGCCCAAAAATCTGGATTCCGAAGGGTCGCTCTTCCGGGTAGAAGTTCAGCTGTTTCCGGTTCTTCAGGACAAACGGCGAGGTTCCATCCGTCGAGACGAATTCCGACACCAGGAGCCCGATTCGATTTCCGGAAAGAATCCGACACAGCCGGCGAAAAGGCGCATCCGTCACCCCGGCCATCGGCGAAAGCACGGTGCACGGGAAAGCGCGAACATTTCCGAACCGGAATTCCGTTTTCAACATTTACTCACACCTTTCCACAGAAAAGTTCATGCAAATCACCCGAAAAACGAAATCGGGGCACGCCAAAAATAGATTTTTCGCCAAAAGCTTCTTATATTTTAACCGTGGCAAACGCAACAAAACAAGATTTGATCCAAGACGTCACGTGCGCGACAGGCATCGTGAAGAGCAAGGTGCGCACAGTCGTCGAGCAGTTTTTCGATGTCGTCGCCGAGTCTCTCGCCGAAGGAAACACCATCGAACTGCGCGGCTTTGGAACGTTCGCCTGCAAGGAACGCAAGGCGCGCCCCGCGCGCAATCCGAGAACCGGAGAAACCGTCTATCTCGATTCGCGTTCGGTCATCGCGTTCAAGTTTTCGTCCGAAGTCAAGGACGCAGTCGCGCAATCCGTCAAGCCCCAGACGGTCACCGCCACATCCCCGGAACGCGCCACCGTCTAGCCCCCGGGACTTTCTAGAATTTCGCGACCTCTTCCGCGGTGAGAAACCGCCAGCTTCCCGGTTCCAGCGTCGGGTCGAGCTTCACGCTTCCGATCGAAACGCGTTCCAGGTCCTCGACATGGTTCGACACCGCGGCAAACATCCGGCGCACTTCGTGATACACGCCTTCGGCAATCGAGATGCGGACTTCCCTTTCGGAAACCTTTTCGAGTTCCCGGGCGACAAAGGGCTTCTTTTCGCCCTTCAGCTGGACGCCTTCCTTCAACAGGCGCATCTGCGCATCGGTAATCGGACGGGAAAGCCTCGCCGCGTAGGTCTTGAGCATTCCCTTCTTCGGGCTTTCCACCCGATGGATGAACTGTCCCTGGTTCGAAAGCAGAAGGAGCCCGTGCGAATCCGCATCGAGTCGTCCCACGCAATGCAGTCCCATTTCCATCATCCGCGCCGGGAACATTTCGAAAACCGATTCATGGTCCCGCGGCCTGTGGCTGCATTCCAGCCCGCACGGCTTGTTCATCATCACGTAGAGTTCTTCCCTCGTCGGAACGCTCTCGCCGTTCACGACAATCGTTTCCGGGCGCTCGGAAAGCTCTTCGAACGGATCTTCGACAATCCTGCCGTACACTTCCACGAGCCCAGCCCGCACCAGCGCGCGGCACTCCTTGCGTGGACCGAATCCCAGGCGCGAAAGTAGCCTTTCCACGGTCAATTTTTGCATCTAGCCTCCTTCGGTTGACAAGAATCGAACGACAAGACGCCGCCAAAGGACAAGCCGGAACGCTTCCGGATTCTTCTTCAGGCGACGGCGGTTCTTCAGGTAAATCCACGCGAGCGCCGCGACCCAGCGCAAGGACACGAGGACAAAGCCCAGAATCCGGCCAAGCGAAAACGAAGCCGCCAGGCAGCCTTCGATGCGAAGCGGTCTCGTTCCTTCCCAGTCCATCCGGAACTCCCAGTTTTCGAAAAGCGGGACAGTCGCGGCGAAAAAATCCAGTGCGCCACCGGCCATTCCCATGCTCGCGAACGAATCCAGGCGAATCCCTTCGACGACCGTCGATTCGAAGCGGCAACGAAAGATCCGGAAAAATGCCTTCGCCATTCGGGAGGCGCCTTTCAAGAGCGTTCTGTCGAACCCCGGTTCGAGAGCGAGCGTCAAGAATTCCGAGTCCGATTTTTCGTTCTTCTTCCGGGAACCTTTTTCCTTTTCTTGCGAAGACGTCTCTGCTCGTACAGGCTCGTCCCGTTGCACGTTTCTTTCGGAGCGAACCTCCGCCGATGCCCTCTCCGCGGAATTCCGTTCCGCCCTCTTTTCCTCGACCCATTCGACCGTCGGATCCGAAACCTTTTCGGTCTGCGCTTCGCCATCCGCATTTTCCGGATCTTCCCCGACACGAAAGACTTTCCACCGGAAAAGCCGGATTTCAAGCGCCCCGGCTTTTTTTTCGCCGCGAAAAAGAAAACGGACTTTCACCGGAAAAAGCAAAAGCCCGCACGCCAAGACCAGAAACGCGATGACAACGGCGTCGAAAATCATTCTTCCGATTCGTCAGCCTTTTTCTTGACGATGTCGAGCAGTTCCGCAAAGGATTTCGTCTGCAGGATCGTCGCGAACTGTTCCTTGTAGTTTCTCGCCGTCGAAAGGTCGTCGATGACCAGATCCCATGCCTTCCAGTCGCCATCGACAAGCGTCATCTTGTACACGAGAACGGATTCCTTTCCCTTGTACCAGAGATGCGCGGTCACGTTCGCTTCCGTATTGTTCTTCTTCATCTTGGGAGCGTCGTAGAGGGTGCTGTCCGTGCGATACATTTCGAGGCGCTTCGCACTGGAATTGCGGACCATCCGCTGGAATTCCGCGGCAAAGCTTTCCCGGGAAGCCTTGTCGAGCGCGTTCCATGTCTCCTTGGGGAGAGACTTTTCCGCGAGCATCGCAAAATTGAACACGCCGCTCAAGAGGCTCTTGACGCGTTCCCCGTCCTTCTTCGAAAGGCTCTTCTTCTGGAGAAGCGTCTGCAGCTCCTTGTCGTTCTTCGAAATCGCCTGCACAGGGTCCGCGGCAAGCGCGACGGCGGTGAACAGGGCTAGAACCGAAGCGATCATCTGGATTTTCATTTTACTTTCCTGGATAAAGTTGGTGGTATTCGGAAAGGGAGACCCCCATCCGGCTGATAAGTTCCGCAAAGGCGATGTTGTACTTGCACACCGCATAATAATAGGATTTCTGCAGCTGCAGATTGTCCGTATAGGCCGAGACCAGCGCGCTTGCGCTCGACGGGTCCAAGTCGTATTTCATCGCCGCGCTCTTCAGGATGGCTTCGCTCGCCCGCAGGCTCGCCCGCAGGCTCTGCAGCTTTTCCCGTGCGCCTGTCGTCTGGATATACTGTTCTTCCAGCTGCAACAGGATGCCGTCCGCGGCGTAGCTTTCCTTGAGCTTCAGGCCGCGAAGTTCCGTCCGGGCAGCCACGTAGGAACTCCAGCTATTCCAGACATTCAGGTTGTAGCGGACGCCAAAGCCGAACGCGCCGGAAATCTTGTTCACGGCGTCCTGCGCAAAGGCGTTCTTCTGGATGGCGGTCCGGTCGCCGGCCCACGACTTCACGTAGGTAAACTCCCCCATCAGAAAGAACTGCGGACCGAGCTTCGCCTCGGCGAGCTCCAGCTGATACTTTCGCGCTTCGAGCCCCGCATTCAGGCGTTTCAGGTCCGGATGGCGTTCCACGGCAACGCTCCGGGCCTCGTCCAGGGTGGGAAGGTATTCCGAACGTTCCGCAAGAACCGTATCCATCGGGACAAACTCTTCCAAAGAATCGAGCCCGAGCGAAAACTTCACGGCGAGCTTCACGCGGAGAAGCCCGTTTCGCGCATCGATTTCCGCTTCGTCGAGCGTATGACGCCCCGCCCTGAGCTTCAACAGGTCGGTCTGCGAGACATTCGGCGCGTCCTCGTCTAGCGCTTCCTCCAGCTTTTCCTCCGCACGGTCCAGCTGCCGTTTCGCATCCAAGACCAGGCGGTTCATTTCGAGCGCCAACAGGTAATTGTAATAGTATGTCTGCAATTCCACGTTCTTTTCATGTTCCTTGCCGACAACGCTCATCGCCTGCTGCCGAAGATCCGCCTCCGCAGCCTTCTTCCCGACCTTGTACTGCCCATAGTTCAGCGGCTGGACCGCCTTGATCTGCGTACCGAAAAACGGCCCCATCTTGGTAAAGTCCCACGTATCGACCGAATCGCCCCAGTCATCGACGCTTTCCTTTAAACCGGGAGCGGGTCCCACCATCATGGAGACTTCGAACTTGGAAAGGATTGCCGAAGCCCGGATCTCGTCGATCCGATTCTTCTTGGCCTCGGTCGCGTAGCGGGATTCCTGGAGAATCGGGTCTTTCCGAATTCCCCGTTCCACAAAGCCCTCGCAGTCGTAACGCACTTCCGCGGCGAAAGCGACCGTCATGAGCAAAAAGGGCAGAATCCGGAAAATCATTTCGCAAAATCTAGAAATCCGCTACCGTTCCCCGATTCGCTCTCCGACAAGGCGCCGTAATTTCCGATATTTGGCAAGAACTTCCTCGTAGTAAAAAGACGGGATCGGCGAACGCTCCCGAATTTTCGCATCGACGCTTCCCTGACCCATGTTGTAGGCGATAATCGCCTTCTTCAAGTCGCCATAGCGCCCGATTAGACGCATCAGGTAGGCGCTTCCCACGGCAACGCTCACCTCGGGACGCATCAGGTCTTCCGCCCGGGAGATCCTTATCCCGAATCGCTTCCCGATCGTCTGCGCCGTCGGAAGCTTCAACTGCATCAGCCCATACGCGCCCGATTCCGCACCGCTCCGAAAGCGCCCTTTCGCCAGGGGGTTTCCTCGACTCTCCTGAAAGACGATCGCGGGAATCAGGAGCGGATCGAACCCGTAGTTTCGCGAGATCATCCAGATTTCGTCGCTCAGCATCGCCCTCTGGCTTTCGGAAAGCCTGTCCTTCGACACGACATCCAGAGCCGTATAGATCTTGCAGTAGTCCAGCGTCCAGTTTCGATACTTCTCCCACTCCGCGATTTCCTTCTGCATGTGCGATTCCCGAATCGACAGGCGCCGACTTTCCACCGAGTGATAGAGCCAAGACCCGATGAACGCGAGAAGTCCCGCCACGAGAACGGCGAAAAAGACGCCGATGGAGAACGTCGAAAGCCGAAGCCTATTTTTCACGGCGGCGATCCTCAAGCCTGTCCAGGTATTTCGTCCAGCTGCGAATCCGGAGTTCCGCCTTTCTCGATGTCGTCGAATCGACGATCAGCCCGAGGTTTTTCAAGGGGCCGATAATCGACTGCAGGTATTCCAGCTCTCCCTGCATCTCGCGCGACTCGCCTTCCAGCTCGACAAGACGGTTTTCGCGCGCCCGAATGTCCGCGCCCTGGCTGCGAATGATTCCATACAGGGCGAGAAACCAGCAGACAACGATGGCGACAAGGATCATCGCGATCGTCGGGCTTATCCGGATACCCGTCCTCTTGCTGTAAGAGACTCCGGCGAAAACCAGCGCATTGAAAAGTCCGGGCCGCCGATACTTTTTCCAGTCTTCCGTCACCGTAAAGATATGCGAATACTGGCTAAAGTATTTTCTGTTTTCTTCGTCGCCAAAGACCAGGACGAGTTCCGCGCCCTTCCGCTTGCACTTCTCCAGAAAATCCAGGAACATCGGCAGATATTCCTCTTCCGTAAAGCGCGCCTTGTCGATATCCAGGAACCAGATTTTTCCGGGGCCTTCCAGCAAGCTCAGCACCTTTTCCCGAAAGGCCGCCTGTTGCGTAAACCCGAAGGTTCCGCGAATCCGGATGTAGATTTCCCCGGCGGATTCCTCGACAAACAGGTCTATCTGTTCCGATTTCATAGAAAGAGTCCTCGCTGCGAAAAATCCATCCCGATTTTCAGGCGTTCGATCTTTTGCCCGCTCAGGCTCAAGTCCCAGAAGACGAACAGGCGAATTCCCTGGACAACCGTCGGAGCCGCCGACCGATGCGAGCCCATGATCCAGCTCAGGGCGACGCTTGCCGGGCGCGAAAAGCGGAATCGAAACGCATAGGAGAGGATTCCATCCTTCAGCACAACTTCCGACGCCGAAGGATAGAGCAGCGGCATGGACGATTCCAGGGGTATCCTTTTTCCGTCGATCTTCAAGTCGTAGGCGCGATCCCCGTGGAACTTTCGAAATCCCAGATCCAGTTCCGTGCCGAAATAGGCGTTCAGGTCCGAGAACGTTCCATTCGAAAGCGCATAGGCGACTTCCAGCGCGGAACTTCTTCCCTTCAGCGAAAACTCCTTTTCCACGTGCAGCACGTGCTTTTCGCTTTCGATGTCCGCCATCTGCTCGGAGCGCATCAGGATTCCCAGCGAATCCTCGCGCCGCTCGATCTGGTAATCGTAGGGCGCGTCCAGGATTCCAAGACCATCGTTGAGCGCCGAATCCACCTGTTTCGATTCGGAAACCGAAGGCGCCATCAGGTGTTCCACGAACGCCCGGGGAATGTCTCCGTTTTGCCGCAAGGAACTCACCAGGTTGACCTGGGCAGGCTTGTACACGAGCGAACGCAGCGACGCGCCTTCGCTCTGCTCCAAAAGGAACTGCAGGTCCGGATTGTTCGCAAGAATCTGCCGATAGCCGTTTCGCAAGAAATCCGAAACTTCCACGCGGCGCCCGTCGAGCCTTGCAAGCCTTTCCGTCTCCCTTTCCACGGCGATGATCTGCCGGCTTCCGTTCCACCGCACCACAGGACTGCGGATTCCCCGTTCGTCATACAGGTCCGCATAGTATTCCGGCGCCATCACCGGCAAGAGCTTTTCGCGCATGGCCAGAAGTTCCTTTTCGCCGAGCAGGGATTCCGCATGGGAATTCGCGACAAGCAGCGACTTGTGCATCAGATCCGCTTCCGGACGGCGCAAGAGAAGTTCCCGGCAGCTGCGCGAACCGTCGGGAAGCCCCACGTCGCTTCCGATATCGCTCATCAGGTTCACCTTTCCTCCCGAAGGTTCCTCGAGCACGTGCGAAAGGGTCCAGAACGCGAACGGGAATCGGGTCAGGGTTTCCTGCAGGCGATCGAAAAAGGCATCGGCCGAAGCCGCATCCGCTACGGGAACGGGGAGCGAAAGCACCCACGTATTTTCGCTTTCTCCCAAGGATTCGATCTTTGCCTGGAGCATCGGAGCGTCGAGAAGAAGTGAATCGCCCAGATCCCGGGCAACCGGCAAGAGCTGCATCACGGAATCCCTGTCCTCGGTCGTGAACCAGCCCGTCACGCGCGTCGCGAGCCCCAGGGTTTCCTGCAGGCTCCGCTCCGAAACGAGCGCATAGCGAAATCCCTGTTTCGCGAGAACCTCGGTCATCGAAATTTCCCACGCCATCGAGGAATTGAAGTAGCCGACAGGCTCCGTCCGAAATACCTTTTCCAGAAGCGCCAGATGCCTTTTCAGCTGCAGTCGCTGGAGCTCGACCGGAAAAAGCGGAAGCATCGGATCATGGTATCCCCCGCCGAGAATTTCCAGGTTTCCTTCGCGAATCGCTTTCCGCATTTCCACGACCTCGGCGATATTCCGACGGTTCCAGACTTCGGCGACATGTCCCGGCAAGAACAGGGAAAAACGCACTCTTTCGACTTTCAGAAGCGCATTCACCCGCTTCGCTATCTGGGAGAACAGCGGTTCGAAGGAATCCTTTTCCAGGGAAAAAGGCTCCTTGACATAGAGCAACATGGCTAGTTTCAGGGGCTTCATTTCCTAAAAATAGCACAAATCGGGAAAAATACACCGCCGTTCAAGAAAAACCAAAAATTTCGCCTCTTTCAGAAGCGACAAATCTATATTATGAGAAAAGGAATTTTTCTAAAGGATTTCACATGCTTACCTATCAAGACGCTTTTGCCATCGCCGCCAAGGTTCACGCCGGGCAAACCGACAAGGCCGGCGGTCCTTATATCGATTTCCTCCAAAACGTCGCGGACTATCTAAAGAACAAGGGAGAATCCGAAGAAGTTCAAATACTCGCCATCTTGCAGGATTCCTTGACGGCTTCCACCAGGATGACCCCGGAAGACCTTGTCCAGGCAGGCGTTCCCGCCGAAATGGTCGAACTCATCCAGCGCATGACCTATCACAAGGATCAGGCATGGATCGACGATTACAGCTGCAAGCTGATGGCAGAGGGCGTTCCCGCCGAAGAAGCGACCTACGAGGCCCGCGAAAAGGAATTTGTCAACTTCGTGAAGACGCTAAAGTCCAATCCGGTCGCCGCCAAGGCGAAATCGGCCATCCTGAACGTCCTCCTCGAAGACAAGTACATCCACCGCCAGGAACGCCGCGAACTCAAGACAAAGTTTCGCCTCAAGAAATACAAGGCGGCCATCGAAGCCCTCGAAGAATGAAAACCAGAAAGGAACGCTTGTGAGCAAGCTTCCTTTTTCTACATTTGAACAGCCTTTTAAAACAAGCTTAGAAAGGACAATGCCATGAGCAAGACAATCTATAA
This sequence comes from Senegalimassilia sp., assembly GCA_963652365.1. GTDB lineage: Bacteria > Fibrobacterota > Fibrobacteria > Fibrobacterales > Fibrobacteraceae > Hallerella. The sequence continues at coordinate 56,111 of CAVJTH010000002.1, read as the reverse complement.
TTTCAGCGCCGGACCCTCCACGCTGCCGAAACAAGCCACCAAGGAAGCCGCCGAGGCGATTGCAGACTTTGCAAATACCGGCGTGGGCATTCTTGAAATCAGCCACCGCACTCCGGCTGTCGAAGGAATGGTCGAAGACACGAACGCGACGCTTCGCAAACTGATGGGCATTCCCGAAGACTACGAAATCGTCTATCTGGGGGGTGGCGCATCGCTCCAGTTCTGCATGGTCCCGATGAACCTGCTCGACGAAGACGGCAAGGCCGACTACATCAACACGGGCGTATGGGCGAACAAGGCCTTGAAAGAAGCCAAGGCTCTCGCGAGCGGCGTCAAGGAAATCGCGACTTCCAAGCCGGACAACTACACGCATCTCCCGACCGAGTTCACCCAGACTCCGGGCGCGACCTACCTGCACGTCACGAGCAACAACACGATCTACGGAACCGAATACTTCAAGTTCCCGAAAGCGGAAAGCGGCTACCTTGTCGCCGACATGAGTTCGGACATTCTTTCCCGCCCGATCGACGTCAAGGAATTTGGCATGATCTACGCCGGAGCCCAGAAGAACATGAGCTGCGCAGGCGTAACGACCGTCATCATCCGCAAGGACATCCTGGGCAAGGTCAAGCGTTACATTCCGACCATGCTCAACTACCAGACGCACATCGACGGCAAGAGCATGTTCAACACGCCGCCCGTCTTTGCCATCTACGTGATGAACCGCGTTCTGCACTGGCTCGACGCGAACGGCGGTATCGCGGAAATGGAAAAGGTCAACATCCAGAAGAGCGGCCTTCTTTACGACTGCCTGGACAATTCGAAGCTCTTTGTAGGAACCGCCGCCAAGCAGGACCGTTCCCGCATGAACATTCCGTTCGTATTCCGGAACGATGCCGTCGATCCGTCCAAGACCGACGCCCTGCAGAAGGAATTCCTCGCGTTCGCCAAGGAACAGGGACTGGAACAGCTCAAGGGACACCGTTCCGTCGGCGGATTCCGCGCGAGCCTCTACAACGCGATGCCGCTCGAAGGCGTCAAGGAACTCGTCCGCGTCATGGGCGATTTCGAAAAGAAGGTTCTCGGCTAAGCCGTCAAGAATCCAAGCGAAAAAGTCTCCGCCCTGCGGAGACTTTTTTCATCGGAAACTATCCGTCAATCGCCGTCGATACAGCGAACCGAATAGGCGTTGTCCTTGTTCGGCGCGAGTTCGCGGACCATGTTGTCGCCCATCCGTCCAAGGACCCAGATCCAGATTGTTTCGTTTCGACCGTTCTGCGAGCTCCAGAATGCGGTATATTCTCCCATTTCGACATAGCGGAATCCGCGTCCTAGAACTTCCCTGCGTCCGGAACCGAACGCGGTAAAGCCGTAATCGTCCGTGCCGCCTCCGCCCTGCCAGCCCGAACGCGCCTTGAGCCTTGACGCAAACGCTTCGCATTTCTGGACACCGTCATAGCACCCCGTAAGCCCGGTCAGCATATCCTGCCATTCACGGTCTCGCGGCAGGTGAAAGCCTTTGGGGCAAGCCTTTCTGGCGCCATCGAGCGTATAGAGCCTTCCGCTGCGATTGCAATACGTGTCCTTGTCGTCATAGCACCAGGATTCTCCCGGGATATTGTAGTTGACATTCTGGGCGAGCCACGTACGACCGTCGATTTTAATCGTCCGATAGACCTGCCCGTCGCGAACGTCCGTAATGGCTCCGGAATTGCGCCGGACTTCCGCAAAATGCTCCTGTTCCGCGATACGGAAATCGGCGAGCAAGTCCCGACGGCGTCTGTCCGATTGTTCCAGGTTTTGCGTCCACCACTTCTGCGCGGCAGGATTCCTGAACTTGATCTTGATATTCCGAAGCGCATACAGATCGTCGCCACAGGCGATATCGACGCCCTTGATGTCGGCGACAAGCTCTTCCTTGCCGAATTTTTGCGGTCCTTCGACATACGAGATCCACGCTTCCTTTGTCCGGTTGCATTCGCCGTAAAAGCGCTTGTTTTCGACCGTGTCCGCCGCGACCTTCATCTCGCCGGAAACCACGAAGTCGAAGTTTTCGCTCTTGACGGCAAACGATACGGGCTGCTTTTCGCCGTAATACTCGTAATTGTAAAAACGGACCTGGCCCACAATCGGCGCACTTTCGTATTCGCCACGGCCATCCGCATGGAAAATCGCGTCCCACGTCCGAGGCGGAGCGGCCAAAAGATTCGAAGAAAGAAGCGCGAGTCCCAACGAAATTTTCAATGTGTGCATTTTAGCATTCCCCTTGCAGCAAGCGAGCCGCTTCCTTGGCAAAATAGGTCCAGATGATCTTCGCCCCGGCACGCCGAATTCCCGTCAGGCTTTCGAGGATCACGCGATTTCGATTGAGCCAGCCGTTTTCCGCCGCAGCGCAAAGCATCGCATATTCCCCGCTCACCTGGTAGGCCGCGACGGGGACTTTCGAAAAGTTCGCCACTTCCCGCAAGACGTCCAGATAGTAGCAGGCGGGCTTCACCATCACGACGTCCGCGCTTTCGGCAATGTCGAGCGCCACTTCGCGAATCGCTTCGAGGCGGTTTCCCGGATCCATCTGGTATGTTTTCTTGTCTCCGGCTTTCGGCGCGGAATCAAGGGCGTCGCGAAAGGGGCCGTAGAACGCCGAAGCGTACTTGGCGCTGTAGGCGAGGATCGACGTATTTACAAGCCTTTCCGCGTCGAGCGCCTTCCGGATGGCGCCAATGCGACCGTCCATCATGTCGGAGGGGCAGACGAAATCCGCCCCCGCCTTCGCATGGCAAACGGCCATCTTGCAAAGGATCTCGACCGTTTCGTCGTTCAGGATCTCTCCCGATGCCGCGACGATGCCATCGTGGCCATCGATGTTGAACGGATCGAGCGCGACGTCCGTCATCACGACGACATCCGGAAATTTTTCCTTTACGGCGCGAACGCATGTCGGCACAAGGCCGTCGGGATTGTAGCTTTCCGAGCCGATGCGGTCCTTCTTCGATTCTTCGATCGACGGAAACGGCGCAATCGCGGAAATTCCGAGCGCAACGCATTCCTCGACTTCCTCCAGAAGCACATCGACCGTCTTTCGCGTCATCCCGGGCATCGAAGGAATCGGTTCTTCCTTCCCGGAGCCTTCCATGATAAACACGGGATAGACCAGATCCTTTACCGAAAGTTCCGTTTCGCGAACCAGGTTCCGAACGGTCGCGCTCTTTCGGTTGCGACGCGGACGTTCCAAAATGTCCAGCGTAAAAGTCTCCATAAGATTTTCCTTCACGTTTAACGCATCTTGCCGGAACGCAGAACGTCCATCATGTCGAACGGGCGCGCGTTTCCCTTCGCGAGCTCCCCGGCGAGAAAGTTCACGGCATCCACGGAACCTTCCGCATAGATCTTTCTTCCGCAGACGTTGTGACGGAATTCAAAGTGAACCGTTCCGTCGGCGCTGTCGAGCGAATAGGTGTGAAAGGCGTGCCCCGAAAGGTATTCCGCGGGAACATGCATTCTTTCCATCGAGTCCGCGTCGTTCCGAATCTTGACGATTCGGCTCTCGTCGAATTCGAGTCCCATCTTTTCGAAGGACTTGGCGACCGCCTTCGCCGTTCCGCTCGTATCCGCCTTCGTCTTCTGGTGGCTTTCCACAATGGAGAGCGTATAGCCGTCAAATGCCGTCGGGAACGTTTCCGAAAGCCATTCGATCATCGCCTGGAAAGCGACAATCTGCTTGGCCATGTTCGGAGCGATGACGCTTGGATGGTTGGCTTCCGTCACCAGCCTTTTTAGAGCTTCCCGGTCTCCCCCCGTCGTTCCCATCACAAAGGGAATCCGATGCGCGACATAGAATTCGGCGTTCGAGTTGACAGCCGTCGGATGCGTGAAATCGACCGCGACGAGTCCCGGATAGTCGGAGAGAATCTCTGCAATCCGTTCTTCGCGATTCGAAGGTTTCAGCAAATGGATTCGTTTTCCGGCCACGTCGGATTCGCTTTCGACAATCTGCTCTCCCGTCAAGGAATACGGCACAAGTTCCAGTCCACGCTTTACGCAGGTTTCCGCAACGATTCTTCCCATGCTTCCGGGAATACCGTTCACCATTACGAATGTCGCCATCGAAGCACTCCTCGCCTTTCGGCCTAAAGATGTGCCCGAAAGATAGCAATCCGCATCGCGCCGCTCGAAAGCGAAAGACGAAAACGCCTACCGAAGAGGCGGATTTTCGCGCGACGACTCGTACTTCTTGCAAAAGACGATGTAGCAGACGACACCCAGCGCGGCAAGGAACGCTCCGATCGCCGAGGGATAGTGGTATGTCACCGGAGAACTTTCCACGATCGGCAAGCCACCGAGCCACGCTCCCACGGCGTTTCCCAGATTGAAGGCCAGCTGCACCATCGCGCCGCCCATCAGTTCGCCGCCTTCGCTAAAGCGCAAAAGAAGAAGCTGCTGTGGCGACGACATGGCAAAAAGGCCTCCGCAGACAAGAAACATCAACGGAAGCAGACACCATGCCCAGTGAGCCGTCAAAAAGATCAGCGCGAGAACGACGCAAATCGCCGTTTCGATTCCGCGACACGTCCTTCCCTTGCCAAACCTGTCCGAAAGCTTTCCGCCGCAGAGATTCCCGATAACCATTCCAGCCCCCGAAAGAATCATCATGCACGAGAGCCACGAAACAGGGATTCCCGCAAGCTGCGTAAGGGTCGGGGAGACGTAGCTGTAAAAGCAGAACACGCCCGCATTGCCGAGTACCGTCGCCGCAATCAGAAGCCACGGCGCGAGCGTCTTCAAGAAGCGAAATTCCCGTTTCAGCCCGCAGTCGGGAAGCGCCTCCATCTCCGGGATCCAGCGGGCGACGACAATCAATGTCGCGATGTCCCAAAGCCCCGAAAAGCCGAACACGAGCCTCCACGAAAAAGCCTCGGTAAAGAACGTTCCGAGCGGAATCCCCACCAGGTTCGCAACGGTCATGCCCGAACACATGATGGCGACGGCAAACGACGAACCGCCTTCCTTCGAGAGACGATCCGCCACAATGCTGCTGACCCCGAAATAGGCGCCATGGGGAAGCCCCGCGAGAAAGCGAAACACGAGCATCCATTCAAAGCGCGTGCACAGGGCCATCGCAAAGGACGCCGCGATCATCACGAGCACGAGCAGGTAGAGAATCCGCTTTAACGGCCACTTGCGCGCAAAGACGGCGACAATCGGCGCTCCGACGCAGACGCCGAGCGCATAGGCGGAAATCAAGCGTCCCGCTTGCGGAATGCTTACCCGAAAATCCCCGGCGATAAAAGGAAGGATGCCCATCATTACGTATTCCGCAATGCCTAGGCCAAACGTACCGAAAGCAAGAGCGATCAAGGCTTTTTTCATCGTGGCACCTGTCTGTTTGCGTGTCCAACGATAGAATTTTTTTTACATTTCCACGCGATGAGGCCAAAAATTATTTGTCACATGATGATGTCGCTCGACGGTCGAATCGACTGTTCCATGACCGAAAAGATCGGAACCGACGACTATTACGAAGCTCTCGACAGCCTAGAATGCGACAGCACGCTCGAAGGGCGGACAACCGTCAAGATGCACTACGCATGTCCCGAAGATTTCTCGCAAAACGATTTTCCCATCGGAAAGGAATGCCTCTACAAGGCAACGGAAGGCGGCTACCAGATTTTCATCGATACAAAGGGTACGCTCACCTACCCCGAGAATCCATCGGAAAACAGGCTCTGTCTTCTGAGCGAACAAGCCTCTTCCGCCTACCTGAAATATCTCGAAAGCATCGGATATTCCTACATCGCCTGCGGCAAGGAACGCATCGATCTTGTGCGGGCGTGCGAAATTCTCGCCGAAAAATTCAATGTCAAAAGGCTCGCCGTTGTCGGGGGCGGACGCATCAACGGCGCATTCCTCGCAAAAGGCCTTCTCGACGAAATCAGCGCGATGATCGCGCCGGGGATCGACGGCAGGACAGGCGAACCAAGCCTTTTCAACGGGCTTTCCAACATGGCAAGCCCCGTGCCGCTGGAACTGACAAGTTGCATACAAATGAAGCAGGGAACCGTCTGGGTAAAATACAAGCCCAAGCGGAAAGAAGCCCGCTAGCGATCGACGCGGATCATCTCCGGAGAGCCTTGCCCTGGAAGCGGTTCGAAAACCAAGACGCGCGCTTCGGCAAGAATCCCGTCCGGGCCTTTCATCTCGCATCGAAAGACATAGTTCGTCCCGGCGACAACCTGGGACATCACGCTCTTCGGCGAAAGCTTGAGATAGGCATAGTCCGCGGTCGCCTGCGCGAACACGCTGGAATCCTCGGCGGTCAAAAGCCGCTCTTCCGAATACGCTCCGACCATTCTTTCTTCCTCTTCCACGGGAATCGAAACGAGAAAGCGCGCCACCTCTTCGGGCGCTCTGGAAATTCGCTTGTGCGCAATCCCGTAGGCTTTTGTCACCTTCGCAGCGGGAGCCAGGCGCTTCAATTCCTCCGCGCTGTTTTTCAGACCGCCGCTTCCATATGTGCAGAACGGGACAAGGACCTTTCCCTTCAAGTCGTTGGAATCGAGAAAGGCGTAGATCGGCGGCGCAAAGGTTCCGAACATGATCGGATAGCCGAGATACACCGTGTCGAACTTTGCCAGATCCTTCCTCGCCTGGAAAATCGCAGGCCATTTCTTCGATTCCCGTTCCCGCTTGACGCGTTCAATCGTGCTGTCGTAAGTCGAAGGATACGGTTCGGCAAGCACCAGTTCCAGCATGTCCGCACCCGTATTTTTCTGGATTTCCTGGGCGACAGCCCTTGTCGTTCCCGTCTGCGAAAAATACACGATGACCGATTTTTTCTCCGTCTCGCCGGAACAGCCAAGCATCGCGAAAAGAATCGCGGTCATTCCAATTTTGCAAAAGTTCATTTTGTCCTCGCTTTTCCGGAAAAACTACAAAAAAGGCTCGCAGCGCCGAAACGCCACGAGCCTCTTGTATCATGGGAACTCAAGAAAGCTACGATTCCCGCAGAAAATTCCGCCATTTTCTCAACTTTTGAAACGCGCTCCGCTTTCGCCGCAAGTAGAGAACGAAAGTCAGCCCGAAAACCATCATCAAGATGGCGAGAACGCAGACCATGAAGTTGTACGTGAATATATGGATGTAGTGCTCGAACTGCTCGTCGCCGGGCGTCTTGAAGCAGAGTATCAGCGACTGGACAGACCGATACGCATACATCCCGGGAATCATCGGCAAGAGGGCCGGGAACGCAAGCATTTCGCACGGGCATTTCCAGATGCGCCGTAGCAAAATCGCCGCACAGCCAATCGCGAGTCCCGCGACAAGGCTCGCCCAGATAATGTGGATTCCCGCCTGGTTCATCAGGACAAACCGCGTCACGTGCCCGATCGCCGCCACGATTCCGCACCCGGCAAAGATTCGCTTTGGAACATTGCTGATGCTGCCAAAGCCTATCGCGGCTATCGAGGCAAAGATTCCGTCTTGAACAAGGGTCAGCAATAGCATGTCAGAAGAAGTGAAGATTGGTGGAAATCAGCCCCAGGCAAAACCCGATGGAGAGGCAGACCGTCAAGATCGTCGCGTTAAACGCATGGCGGATGCAGCTCAGGAAGGCGCCATTCAGCAGATCGCTCAGCGCATTGATATAGGGAATTCCAGGGACCAGGTAAAGAACGCTTGTCGCAAGCGCGACATCGGGAGTTCCGCCCAATTGAAACGCATAGCCGGCGCATCCGAGAACCGTCGAGACGAAAGCGGAAAAGATCGTCGCGAGGCGCAGGTCTATCTGGAACCTTCCGTGCAAGGCGTTTTTCAGGTAGAAGCCGCTCACGGTCGCCACAAAGACGATTCCCATCGAAATCCAGTCTCCGTTAAACAGCTTGCAGAACGAAGCGTTCGCAAGTCCCGTCAAGACGAGAACGAGGTTCGGGGAAAGCCTTTTTTCCTGCAAGATTTCCTGGAACCTGTTCCAAAAGATCTCCGGCGGATACATTTTCTCTAGCGTTTCCCTTGCGAGGCGGTGCAGCAAGATGATTCGGTGAAAATCCAGAGGATTCGGGAGCAGCTTCTGGGTGATCGTGTAATGGTCGGAAAGCTTTTTTCCGGAAACGCTCAACAGGACATGCTTCGGGAACCCGATGATTTCCGCCGAGACTCCAAAGCGCGCACAAAGATACCGGACGCTCGACTCCAAAAGCGAACTGGTCGCTCCCGCCGACGCAAGCGACGCGGCAAGCTCGGCGATCATCTTTTCCGCACAGGGACGCTCTTCGGTATTTTCGTCCAAGGGATTCACGGCCCCGCAGGCATGCGCCTTCTTTCGGTTTCCAAGAATCCGGCAGAGCAGAGCGAAAATCGACGTGACGAGCAGGCTCGCGACGATAAGAACTCGCGCATGTCCCGAATAAACGCTCGCGATGTCAATTCCGATTCCCATGTCAAGACCTCGAAACTATTCCTGGATGCAGCGGACAGACGCGGAAATCGACTTGTTCAGATGTTCCGTCAGGACGTTTTCTCCATCGGCGTTCATCATATAGGCGCGGGCGCCGTCGTATTCGTCAGCGGTCCAGAAGCGATCGCTCTTTCCCTTATCGACATACGTGTCTCCATAGTAACGAAATCCCGCATGGACCAGGTTCAGCTTTCCAAATTCGCCATAGCGAAAAATTTCCTCGAATTCCGCCCTTGTCGGAACGCGCCAACCCTCGGGGCACGCATTTTTCGACGATTCCCAGGTGTACAGGCGACCATCATCTTCGCACATCTTGAAATCGTCATTGTAGCAGTAGCTGAAATCCGTAAAGAATCGCGCATTTTCCGCAAACCAGTTCTTGCCGAGGATCGAGACGGTCCTGTAATTTCTTTCCGGACAGCGCAAGACCTGTTCCTGCTCGTCGAACTCGCATCGATGGGAACCCTCGCAAGCGACAAGCGCCATCGCAAAGACCACAAGGGAAAAGAACTTTTTCATGGAAAACTCCTATCTGTTGTATTTTCCGCCGCCAAAGATAGAAGCTATCGAATCTTCCGACTAATACTTTATTCTTTGAAGATTTATCATTTTTACCTATAGAATCAGCCAAAACGATAAGACAATGCTTCAAGACGCTCGACTCGGGCGACTCGGAAGATCAGATGGATTTTCGCCGGCGACGCTTGACGTAATTCGTCAAGAACCGATAGAAAGCTTCCAGGTTCGTGTTGTCCTGCTTGTTACGCCGCAAGGAAACGACGATGTCTCTCTTGAAATTCGCATCGGTGATCTTCAGAAGCCGGATTTTCTTGTGATCCATTTTTCCCCAGGAGATCTCGGGCCAGAAGCCGACGCCAATTCCCGCGGCGATCGCCTCCTTGACCGCCAGGACATTGTCGCTTTCGAATGTCACGTTCGTCTTGAACCCGACGCTTTCGCAGAGTTCGTTGCAGATCGTTCGATACTGCTTGGAGCCGTAAAGCCCGATAAACTTTTCCTTGACGTCGAACAGGGATATTTCGCTCTGCTTCCGATATTCCGCCGTGTTGGGAACCGCAAGAAAGATTCGTTCCGAAGAAATAAAGGTCTCGTCGCTTTCGATTCGGTCGAGTTCCGGTCGATACGAGGCGTAGGTTCGCACGCAGATGTCAAAGGCCTTTGTCTCTTCGTTTTGAATCAAATCGACATTCAGGTCGTGGTTGTCTTGCCGGTATTCGATGATCGCCTGCGTGATGAGGGTCGAAGCGGCAAGGACATTGAGCGTGACGTTGTTGTTGTTCTTCTCCGCACTGTCGCGCAATTGTTGCGGAAGGGACACCAGCTCTTCATAGAGAGGGCGCAGCCTTTCGTAAAAGGTTCGCCCGTTTTCCGTAAGCCGGATGTTTCGCCCCTGGTTCTTGAACAGGGGGACGCCCAGCTCGTCTTCGAGCTTGTGGATGGATTGCGTCAACGCCGGCTGGACGATGCACAGATTCTTGGCGCTTTGCGTCATGTGTTCCGTTCGGGCGACTTCCAGAAAATACCGTAATTGGGTGAGTTCCATGCTCCAATTATAGATTTTTCACGATTCTTCATCACGGCAAGCAATTGAATCGTTCCAAATCAATCATTTAAAATGATAATTTCAATAGATGAAAATTATTAGTCAAAAAGGAAAGCAGGTTCTATTTTTGTGCGGCAACATTATCGGAGTTCACCGCTATGACGATTCGCCACTTGCCGCTCCTGGCCGGAATCCTTTTCGCCGCAACGCTCTTTACCGCGTGCGAAAAATCCTACACCTGCAAATACGACGAAAAGGCGCAGACCCTCGCCTGCGTGGAAAAGACCTACAAGACGGTCAAGATCGGAGAAAGGACCTGGCTTGCGGAAAACCTGAACCGAATCGACATTGCGGGCGGAGCGAACTCCTGCTACGCCGGCGACATCCAGAAGTGCAAGCAATACGGGAGCCTCTACCCCTATGAAGCCGCCGCGCGCATCTGCCCGGACGGCTGGGAACTTCCCACGCAAAAGGATTTCGAAGATCTCGGACCGGACATCGAAAGCCTCGCCGTGCAAAAGTCGGGATTTCGCTACTACGACGGAAAGTCCGCAGACGAAGGGATCAGCGCGAGCTTCTGGACCTCCGACAGTTTCGACGACTCGCGCGCGGTCCTTGTCCGCGTGACGGAAAGCGTCGCCTACGAGCACTTCAACAAGACCATCGCGGCAAGCGTCCGCTGCGTGAAAAAGTAACTTTCGCAGCAACCTGAAATTTTTCAAGGAATCCGAAAAACTATGCAATGGCTAATCGCTCTCTTTACAACGCCTTCGGTCGCTGAACAGGTTGTCGTCCTATCCGTCACGGCGGCTCTAGGCCTGATGATCGGAAAAATCAAGGTCAGGGGAATCAGCCTCGGAGGCGCCGGTGCGCTTTTCGTCGGCATCATCCTGGGACATCTGGGGCTTCGCATCGAGCCGAGCGTTCTCCACTTTATCCAGGAATTCGGCTTGATCCTGTTTGTCTATACCATCGGAATGCAGGTCGGGCCGGGCTTTATCGATTCCATTCGCCGGCATGGACTTGTCCTGAACATCCTCGCGGCTAGCATCGTTCTCATGGGCGTCATCGTCACGCTGTGCATCTACTTTTTCACGGACCTGCGCAACAACGTTCCCGTTCTCGTCGGAATGCTCTGCGGTGCCGTCACCAACACGCCTTCGCTCGGAGCGGCCAATTCCGCCTTGGCGGCAACGGGCATGGACACGTCTCTCACGGGAATCGGCTATGCGGTAGCCTATCCGTTCGGCGTCATCGGCATCATCCTGGTGATGATTCTCGTCCGGATAATCTTTAGGCAGAATCCCGCAAAGGCAAGCGACGACTACGCCAAGGAAATCGCGGCAACCCGCACGGAAATCGTATCGGCAAGCCTTCTTGTCGAAAACAAGAACCTTTTCGGCGTTCCCGTCAAGGAAATCCCCGACCTGATTCCAAGCGGAGTCGTCATCACGCGTCTCTTGCGCGGAGAGAACATCTTTACGCCGAACGGCAAGACGACCCTCCTGGAAGGCGACAAGGTCCATATCGTGGGAATGCCCGAAGCGGTCCGCACCATGGAAAAGGTCATCGGTTCAAAGCTCGACGCGCCCATCACGAAGATGGCGTCCAAGCTCGAAACCCGCAGCATCCTCGTGACGAACAAGAAAATGCTCGGCAAGACAATCGGGTCGCTGGGATTTCCGGAACGCTATGGCGTCACCGTGAGCCGCGTAGTCCGCGGAGAGTTCAAGTTTACCGGGCGTCTGGATCTGCGGCTTAAGTTCGCGGACAAGCTTCTGGTCGTCGGTCCGACAGAAGGCATCGACGCGGTCGCCAAGGAACTCGGAGACTCGCTCAAGGCGCTGGAACATCCCGAAATTCTGCCGGCGTTCCTCGGAATCTTTATCGGCGTCATTGTCGGATCGATTCCCATCGCAATTCCTGGAATGCCGACTCCGCTCAAGCTCGGACTTGCCGGCGGACCGCTGGTCGTCGCGATTCTTCTTTCTCGCAAGCGGAAAATCGGTCCCTTGAACTTCTTCATGGCGGCCAGCGCGAACCTGATGCTCCGGGAACTCGGCATCACGCTCTTCCTCACGTGCGTCGGGCTCAACGCGGGAATCCGCTTCTTTGACGTTCTTCTGAACGGCGACGGTTTCTACTACATGGGCCTCGCGGCGCTCATCACGTTCATTCCCCTGATGATCGCCGGAATCGTCGGAAAGCTCGTCTTCAAGATCAACTACCTGAGCCTCTGCGGCATGATCGCCGGTTCGATGACCGACCCTCCCGCGCTCGCTTTCGCGAACGGACTTTCCAGTTCCGAAGCGACCAATGTCGCCTACGCGTCCGTCTATCCGCTGACGATGCTCCTCCGCATTCTGACGGCACAGGTTCTCGCCATTCTCCTGCTAGGCTTCTGAAGACTTCCTAGAGATTCAGTTCGATCCCTACCGGGCAATGGTCGCTTCCCAGGATTTCATCGTAAATCCTGGAATCCTTGACGAACGGGAAGATTTTTTCCGAGACAAGGAAATAGTCCAGTCGCCAGCCGGAATTGTGTTCCCGGGCGTGTCCAAGATAGCTCCACCAGCTGTATTGGATTTTCTGGGGATTGAGAGTCCGAAACGTATCGACGAATCCGCTCGCCAGGAGTTCCGAGAACTTGCCGCGTTCCTCGTCGGTAAAGCCCGCATGTCCGCGGTTTGCCCGCGCGTTGCAGATATCGATTTCCTCGTGCGCGACATTCAGGTCCCCGCACACGACGACAGGCTTTTTTCTTTCGAGCCGATGCAGATAGGACTTGAACGTTTCCTCGAAGTTCATGCGGGACGCCAGACGGGAAAGATCGCGCTTGACGTTCGGGACATAGACCGTCACCAGGTAGAAATTCTCGTATTCGACCGTGATCGAGCGGCCTTCGTCATCGTATTCCTGTTCGCCGTAGCCATACCGCACGTCGATCGGTTCCGTTCGGCTGTAGACAAGCGTTCCCGAGTAGCCTTTTCTCTTGGCCGGAAAAAGAAACTCCCGATAATCCTGCGGATGAAAGTCGATTTGCGACATTTCCGCCTTGACTTCCTGCAGACAAAAGACGTCCGCCGCGGCATCGAGAAAAAAATCGGGAAATCCCTTTTTAAGGCACGCGCGAAATCCGGCGACATTCCAGGAAAGCAGTTTCATCAAGTTCTCGCTTTGAAATTTTCAGGCAAATCGCCCGATTTTCCGCAATATAACAACAAATCACGAGCGCGAACGCCGCGACGCCCCGGCTGACCGGATGCACGGCGGCAAGGCAAAGGCGAGAATCAGTCGCCGGAGCGAGTCTTTCAAGAGGTCGATTTTCCTTGTCTTTTCATCGAATTTCCGCTCGGACGCGTTTCAGCAGTTTTCGGTAGCGGGGACAGTCCGGCGAATGGGCGTTCAGAATTCCGACACCTTGCAGGTGCGAATAGAGAATCACGCTTCCGAGATACTTGAAGCCGCGCCTTTTCAGGTCTTTCGCGATTTCATCCGACAGTTCGTTGCGGGTTTCCGCGATACCATTCCAGAGCTTCCGATAGACAAGGGTTTTCCCGGCGGTAAAGCTCCAGAGATAATCGCAGAACGAGCCGTATTCCTTCCGCACGTTCAAAAAGCATTTCGCGTTTGAAATCTCCGCGCGAATCTTGCGCTCGGAGCGGATCATCCCGGGCGCTTTCAAGATCCGCTGCACATCGGTATCGGAAAATCTCGCCACCCTGCCGAAATCAAAGTCCGCAAAGCACTCGGCGAACACGTTACGCTTGGCAAGCACCAGCATCCACGAAAGTCCACAGCTCATCGACTCCATGAGCAGATACTCGAACATTTTCCGGTCGTCGTGGACTGGGACTCCCCATTCGCTATCGTGGTAAGCCTTCGCTAGCGGATTTTGCAGAAACCAGTCGCAGGCGGACATGTTCACGACACAAGGACAAATTGAACGAGCAGCATGTAGAAAACCGTCCCACCCGCAATCGAGACAAGCATTTGGCGCTTCCAAAGATGAAGTCCCGCGGTCACCGCAATTCCCAGGATTTCGGGAATTCCATGAAAGCCTTCGAGCCACGAAACGTCCTTGAGACAATAGACGATCAAAAGGGCAAATACGGCAGGCGCTAGGACCTTTCCAAGATAACGAACGTATTTCGGCGTGGGCTTTCCGGCCGGAAACACGAGAAACGGCAAGAATCGCGTCAGGAGCGTCCCAAGCACGACAGCGGCGATCGTTATGACTTGTTCGGCAAGCATCATTCGGAGCACCTTCTTTCAAGCGGACGTCGCAAAGCGGAAAGCGTCCCGAGAATCAGGACCATCGACGGCACGATGAACTTTTCGCTGCCAAAAATCGCGAGCGACATTCCCGTGACCGCAAAGCCGATCAGCGCGCTCCAGTGGTTCTTTTCCTTTATCCACTGTTCCATGAAAATGACGACAAACATCGCGGTCATCGCAAAGCCAAGGCCTTTGGCGTCGATGCGTACAAACGAACCGAAAATGCCGCCGAGGATTGCGCCCGAAACCCAGTACAGCTGGTTCAGGAACGTGACCCAGCACATGAACCATCCACGATCGACGCCTTCGGGAATTTTTGCCGTGTAGTTGATGGAAAACGTTTCGTCGCACATGCCATAGATCAGATACAGCTTCTTTACTCCCGTATTTCGAAATCGGTCGAGCATCGAAATACCATAAAACAGATGCCGCGCATTGATCATCAGCGTCAGGAGAAACGCCTGTAGCGGATTGAACGCTCCCAAGAGCAGATTCGCCGCGACAAATTCCATCGAACCGGCAAAGATCAGAACGCTCATGAACATCGGATAGAGAAAGCTGAACCCCGACACGTTCATATAGACACCGTAAGTCAATCCCAAGAACCAAAATCCCGCGAAGATGGGAATCGTATGGGGAAACGCCGCTTTCAGCGCGGTCAAGATGACCAACCGTCTTTTCACGGTCATAAAATAGAAAATCCCCATGACCGTTCATGAGGATTTCAAGATGCGGGCGATTCGATTTTCTATTGGACCTGTTCCCAGAAGCGGAGGATTCCCGTGTAGATTTCGCGAAGCTTGGAAAGCGGCATGTCGGAGACCGCGTTTTGACGATTTACGATCACCGCGATTCCGTCGCGCGCAATCGTCAGACCGGAGAGCACCTCGCTTTCGCTAGGCTTCAGGTTCCGACTGGCCATGCCGATATCACAGGTTCCTTCCTTGGTGGCGAGCATTCCCGAAGAGGAATCGTTCGTCTGGATTTCGATTTCCACATCCGGATTCAAGCGGACATAGGCTTCCTTCAGCTTTTCCATGACCGGCGAGACGCTCGAAGAACCCGCAATGACGATCTTTCCCTTCAGCTTCCTGCTTTCATAGGGCTTTCCATCGACAACGCTTACGTAGCCATTCTCATCGACGATTTTCTGGCCGTCGGCGCTCATGATAAAATCGATGAAATCCTTGGCGACACCCTTGACTTCGCCTTTCGTCGCGATGTTGAACGGGCGCGAAATCGAATAGGCCGCGTTCTTCACGTTTTCCTTGGTCGGTTCCACGCCATCGATCTTCATCGCCTTGACCGTGCCGTTTAGCGACCCGAGGGAAATGTATCCGATTGCGTTTTCGTTACCCGCGACCGTTGACATGACGCCCTGCGTTCCGTCGATCGTGAGCGCTTCCTTCGTCGTGATATCCTTCTTTTTGCCGTTCTCCTTGATGAGCGTTCCGACAAGTTCCGTAAAGGCGTCTCGCGTTCCGGAACCGGCTTCGCGCGTAATCACCGAAATTTCGGTCTGCTTTCTTGCTTCTGTTTTTCGCGATTCCTTGCCGTCGTCATTGCAGGAGGCGAGAATCGCCATCAGTACCAGGCTTGCGATGCAAGCGACGAGAGTTGTCTTGTTCATTTGAATACTCCTTGTATATGGTTTCAAGTGACAGCGACAAGTTAAAACGCCTATGTAAAGGTCTTGAGAATCCGAGCGTAAATTCCGCGTAAAGTCAAGGATCGGAAGAATCGCTCGACAATGTTTTTCAACCTCTTCTCGAAATCTTTACCTTTCGCCATCTTCCGTTTTTACACGCAGAGCCTACATTCTAGGCGTCATTCAAGACAAGGGTTTATCCCAAAGGAGTTCACAATGACACTGAAAAACACATGCATCATTCTCGCCGCGATTTCCACGTTCGGAATCGCCAATGCCGAAAGCGAGAATTTCGATCTAAACGGAAACATTCAGACACAGGCTTCAAAAGCATTCTACGACAACGACAAGGACAACAATCTGGACGGGTTCTGGTTCCGCGCGAACTTCGGCGGAAGCTACTCTTCCGAATCCTTCGACGCAAAAGTGACAATCCGCATGTATGCGCCAAACTTTAACGGAGGCGCAGACAGGTTCCAGGCAGACACCTACTACGGAAACTACAAATGGGGAGACCTCGGACTGAACCTGAAATTCGGTCACTGGAAGACGGACACGGAAGGCGCAGGCAACTTCGGAGCCTATCTGGACAAGGACATTTCCAAACGCGGGTTTCTCGGGCGCGACTATTCGCACGACGCCTTTGAACTCGGCTGGAAGAAAGGCGTAAACCAGCTGAACGTCATGCTCGCCACCGAAGACGGCAATTTCAATTCCGGATACGTCCGCGTGACCGACGATCTCAAGCTGAACAGTTCGTTCAAGCTCGGGCTGGGATACCGCGCAAACGTCATCGACCCGATCCAGTACACCGCCGTGGTGACGCATCGGGGAAGCCTTCGCGCAAACGCCAAGATTACCGACAAGTTCGCCGTCTATGGCGAAGCCGCGGCAATCGTCACCGGCAAGGACAAGGACGTGGACGAGGAGACAATCCAGGAAAAGACGGCAAAGGCACCCAATTACGCCCAGGACACCAAATACTTCCCCGTCTATGCGGGCATTGAAATTCCGACCGCCGGAATCCTGGACAAGGCGTTTGTCGAAATCGAATACATCAAGGATCGCGACGAGCTGAACAAGGATGCGGACGAACTCGGATGGGCCGTGGGACTCGTCAAGAAGATCGGTTCCCGCAGCAAGGCGCAAGTCACGCTCTACAGCGAAAAGGAAATTTCAGATGTCGCGCTGGCGGCAAGGCTCACGACAACGATCAAGTAACGCCTTTTGCAAGAGGTTTTCCGGATTTTTCGGAAGACCTCTTTCCTATACGGTTTTTCAAGAGGATTCAAGATGAAAGAGCAGACACTGAACAACATCAAGGAAAAAACGGCATCGGGCGTGTTTTTGCTTTCGGCTCTGGCTAGCATTCTATTTGTCGCCCTGATCTGCATCTTCCTTTTCGCGAACGGCGTTCCAGCCATTCTCAAGATAGGCGTCACGGACTTTCTGTTCGGAAAGGAATGGGCTCCGACAGACGAACCGGCGGTCTATGGGATTTTCCCGATGATCATGGGAAGCATCTACGTCACGCTCGGGGCGCTCGCCATCGGCGTTTCGGTCGGACTTCTTTCCGCCATTTACCTTTCCCGATTCTGTTCCGAAAGGATTCACAAGAAGCTGAAGCCTGCTGTCGAGCTTCTCGCCGGGATCCCTTCCGTCGTCTATGGATTTTTCGGCCTGGTCGTCATCGTGCCATTTGTCCGGCAAAACTTTGGAGGAAGCGGAGCGAGCATCCTTGCCGCATCGATACTGCTCGGCATCATGATTCTCCCGACGATCATCTCCGTCTCGGAAGCGGCACTGCGCGCCGTTCCCAACAGCTACTATGAAGGCGCGCTTGCGCTCGGAGCGACACACGAACGAAGCGTCTTCTTTGCCGTTCTCCCTGCGGCGACATCGGGAATCGTTGCCGGAATCATCCTCGGATTCGGACGCGCGATCGGAGAAACGATGGCGGTCATTCTCGTCGCCGGAAACCAGGCGCGAATGCCGACGGGAATCCTCGCCGGCGTCAGAACGCTCACGGCGAACATCGTCCTCGAAATGGGATACGCCACGGACCTGCACCGCGAAGCCCTGATTGCGACCGGCGTCGTTCTCTTCGCCTTTATCCTGGTCATCAACCTGCTCTTCTCCATTCTCAAAAAGAGAGCTCTCCAATGAAAAAACTCGCCCAAACGCTCAAGACTTACAGGAAATCTCCGCTGTCGCTTCTGCTGAGGATTGCGGTCACGCTGTCCATCCTCGTCACGATCCTCTCGCTCGGATTCCTGATCGTCCATATTCTCGTCAAGGGAATTCCCTTTCTCAAGCCG
This sequence comes from Senegalimassilia sp., assembly GCA_963652365.1. Classification (GTDB taxonomy): domain Bacteria; phylum Fibrobacterota; class Fibrobacteria; order Fibrobacterales; family Fibrobacteraceae; genus Hallerella. Next base: position 37,854 of record CAVJTH010000002.1, on the reverse strand, counting down.
TCCCTCTTCTCGCTGACATACAATTCCGAAAACGTCTCGTTCTTGCCTTCTATTCTGAACACGGTCATCATCGTTCTCGGTGCGCTTCTCGTTGCGGGGCCGCTAGGAATCTTTGCCGCCATCTACACCGTGGAATACGCAAGCCGCGGAAACAAGATCGTGGGAATCGTCCGGCTCACGACAGAGACCCTTTCTGGAATTCCCTCCATCATCTACGGGCTTTTCGGAATGCTCTTCTTTGCCACGGCGCTGCACTTCGGCTATTCGCTTCTCTCGGGAATCTTGACGATTTCCATCATGATTCTCCCATTGGTCATGCGAACGACCGAAGAAGCGTTAAAGTCCGTCCCCGACAGCTACCGGGAAGGCTCCTACGGACTTGGCGCGGGAAAGCTTCGCACCGTGCGCTCGATCGTTCTCCCCGCAGCGGTCCCCGGAATTCTCGCCGGGATAATCCTGTCCGTCGGACGCGTCGTCGGAGAAACCGCCGCGCTGATCTATACGGCAGGAACCGTCGCCGACTTTCCCAAGGGAATCTTCTCTTCGGGCAGAACGCTCGCCGTCCACATGTATGAACTTTCCCGCGAAGGCCTGCACACCGGAGAAGCCTACGCCACGTCCGTCATCCTCATCGCGGTAGTCCTCCTCATCAACTGGATTTCAAACAAATTCGCACACAAAATCGGGAAAACCTGACCATGGAAAAAGAAAAGATTACCATTCAGAACATGAACTTGCGCTACGGCAATTTTCATGCGATAAAGAACGTGAATCTTGATATTCACGCCAACGAAATCACGGCATTCATCGGGCCTTCCGGCTGCGGAAAGAGCACGCTCCTCAAATCGCTCAACCGGATGAACGATCTTGTCGAAGGTTGCAAGATCACGGGCGAAATCAGGCTCGACGGAGAAGACATCTATGGCGACATGGACGTAAACATTCTCCGCAAGCGGGTAGGCATGGTATTCCAGAAGCCGAATCCGTTTCCGATGAGCATTTACGACAACGTCGCCTTCGGACCGCGCACGCATGGCATCCGTTCCAAGAGCGACCTGGACGAAATCATCGAAAATTCGCTGAAAGGCGCAGGCGTCTGGGACGAGCTCAAGGACCGTCTCAAGAAAAACGCGCTCGGGCTTTCCGGTGGACAGCAACAGCGCCTTTGCATCGCGCGCGCTCTAGCCGTCGCCCCGGAAGTTCTCCTGATGGACGAGCCCACCAGCGCGCTAGACCCGATTTCGACATCCAGAATCGAGGATCTCGTTCTGGAGCTTAAACAGAACTACACAATCGTCATGGTCACCCACAACATGCAGCAGGCGACTCGCGTCTCGGACCGGACCGCCTTCTTTCTCCTGGGTGAAGTCATCGAAGTCGATAAGACCGAAACGCTTTTTTCAATGCCAAAGGACAAACGCACGGAAGATTACATCACAGGGAGATTCGGATAATGCGAAATCGTTTTGATTCTCAACTCGAAATCCTGAACAACGGGATTATCGAAATGGGCGCCATGGTCGAGGAATCGCTAAACTCTTCTATCGAAGCGCTTTTAAAATTCAACAAGTCCCTCGCCCAGAAAGTCATCGCGGGCGACAAGGAAATCGACCAGAAAATGAAGGATATCGAGACGCTGTGTCTTCGTCTTCTCCTGAGCCAGCAGCCCGTCGCGCGCGATCTTCGCCTGATTTCCGCTTCGCTCAAGATGGTGAGCGACCTGGAACGCATCGGGGACCAGGCCGCCGACATCGCGGAGATTATTTTCGAAGCGTCGGAAACGGACGGTTCCCCGGCAAGACTCGCCGCCATTCCGCCGATGGGGGCCGCGACGGTCAAGATGCTGACGCAGAGCGTCGATGCCTTTGTTCGAAAAGACCTGAAGCTTGCGCACCGCGTCATCGACAGCGACGACGAAGTGGATGCGCTTTTCACCTCGGCCAAAAAGGAGCTCGTCGCCTCCATCCGAAACAATTCGAACGATGCGGAAAGCGCCATCAATTCGGTCATGGTCGCCAAGTATCTGGAGCGCATCGGAGACCATGCGAGCAATGTCGCCGGCTGGGTCATCTTTGCCGAAACAGGAACGCGCCACGGGCGAAACCTCCTGAGCGGCGAAGAAACAAAATAAGCGTACAAACTATTTAAACATGGCGGTTTTCCGAATAGGAACATCCGCCTTTTCCTTTTTAACACTCAACGGGCTATTCGTTTTTCAAAATTCCAATGATGCGCCGTATCACCTCGAACTCGGTAATGATCGATGAAATAAGACCCGATGTTTTCCGACTTGCCAATATGAAACGACAACGAATCCCGAAGCAAGTCATAAAAGAGCCAGTGTCCTTTAAAAAATTCAACATACAGAGAAGAGTCCGTAACGCGAATATCTGAAACATATCTTGCAATACCTATGCTTCCTCGATTACAGCACGCCACCATAAAAGACAGGATTTTCCTTGATTTTTTCGTATGAATGTTCGCAACTTCCAAGACAAAGCTGTCTCCAAGACGACCACGCTGTACAAAAAACAAGGAATCGTTTATTTTTCGAATCCACGGAGCCCCATCCAGAAAGAACAAGGCGCGCATATTTTTGAAAAGATTCGCTAGCGAATCTTCTTGTTCGAATTTTCGATAGAACTCATTGCTGTCGAGCCGATCCACCGCCATTGCAAATTCCCTAAATTCTTCAAAACTTCCTTTTTTACAAAGAAACCGATATCCGCAATTTGTATCCGACACGATATCTTTTTTATCCGCATACAGAACGTCAAAATTCTCGGATTTGTTTTTTCGTTCCCATGTCGAGAAGTCCTCGACCGAAAAATCGCTCGTAAAATAATTCATCACATATTTTGTACGAATCTCATCATTTTCTATTTCGGCAAAGAACGAATTTCCCTTGCAAGAAGCCAATTCATAATGAAATCGATTGCTATCGAGACATTCCGAAAAAAAGAAATATTCCATTTTTTTCCGGATGTTTTCGAAAAAAGATCTCACAGGTACTTTCTTCTATTTTTTGATCTTCATCTGAACAGTTTGTGAATAATAACAGAACAAGCAGAAATGCGACAAATCTCATTTTAAAAATTCCTCGATATTTCCCAAATATACCTGACCGAACCAAGAATCACAGGACGACAATTCATTCAAGCACAACCCGGCTAAATTCGGATTAGAATAAAAAATATCTCCATCCTTGTTTATCACAAACATATTCTTCTTCCAAGAAACTTGGTTCTTCTTCATTCCGTTTCGCCTCCACATATCGTACACTGAATTCCGCATCGAAATTTTTCATTTCACACTCCTTTGAAACGCAATATATAAAATTTCCTACGATTTTCCACAGCCTGCTATATCAAATTTCCGCCGCTTGATAAAATCCGTTTTTTAATATAGATTGTTTTCAAAATCCAAAACAATAAGCCAGGAGTTATAAAGCTAACGATTCCGTTAGAAAGGACAATATGCCAGACTATCCGTCTTTTTTCAGTTCAATGGCAAGTTCCTATCGCCGTCCCCGTACGATGGAAGAACTCCGCGATTCCTTTGGGCAAAAGCTCTTTGACCGCTATCACATCACGTTTTTCGCACCAAGAATACACGAAGAGCTGGTCCCCTACTTTACACGGCATCCTTTCGGCGGAATCATGAACAACTGGAGCGAATTTCCTTCTGTCGCAAGCATTAATACGATGAACTTGCTAAACGGATTATAAATCATCACCGTTTTGATCCAAACTTTCGTCCTTCGACAGACAAAAATTTCAAGCGGAATTCTATTTAAGCACAATGAATCCCCTCTATCTCATTCCATACATCAAGCGCCATGAATACAACCACGTATTGGCGCACAGCATCCCGGCAACAGCGACTCGTCCGTTTTGTCAATGACCTGGACAAAAAACTCGACTCGTTGGAAAACGAAGAAAACCTTGATTACGTAAACGCCTCCATAGAAAACGACCTGTTGAATGGCTACGGATGCTTCCTGGGGGATATGAATGTTCGCTAAACTTTTTACGCCCATTCTAGGACTTGCCGCTTGCCTTTTGGCTCAGAAGATCATCCCCTACGAACCTCCTGTCACATACATCTCTCCAGACAGCCTAGGTTCAGAAACTCTAACCGTAATTCACCCCGACGAGTCGCCAACAATTCCTCCCCCAGGAAAAATAGTCGAGGAATATTATTTATGGAAATGCTGCCTCAGCGAAGCCAGCGGTCCTTATCTGCTAACACGCGACAAAAAGCCCGAAGAATACTGGAAATTCCCCGGCTACAAACAGGAAGATCTTTTCTGCTGCTTTATCGACAGCGCATTAAAAAATTATGAAATATGGGCAACGGAATATCGTATTCTTGAAAAACAAATCGAACAAGACAGAAGGATGCAAAAAAAAATGGTTAGAACTTACTGCGTTCTTTGATGTTTCATACAAGCTAAAAGGATTTCCATAAAAGCTCCCGGTAAAAGCAACAGCACACAAAATCCAGTTCCTTCTTTAGCAAATTTTCTACAAAGATCAACATAGTTTCTTTCGTTCATTCCACAATTGTCCAAAACTTTTAATTTGAATCATTTTTATATTCGGATATTTTTCAGACATCCATGTAAAAAAAGTCCCGCATACAATAAGAGCGATCGGTTCCAATCTTTTAACCAATTCATTAAGACCTAAAACAAACAATCGATAGCCTTCTTTTGCCGTTGCAATTCCATTTGTAGTAATCCCCAACACAGAATTTTTAGGCAATCCGTCCCAGCACCACTCAAAACTATCCGGAATGCTCCAACTTGCAGTAGGGATAACATTCAACCCTTGTTGTTGCCAATGATAGGCCATTACCCGATTTTTAAAGCAATTCCATTTTTGCTCAGCAATTGGATAGTCTCGAAATAAGCTATAATCCGTAGCAACGATTCCTTTTAATTCTTTCAAGCGGTCTATATGAGCAAAAGGGTTGTTCCAAAAACAACTCTGATGCAAATCATCGATAAAACAATGCCCCCATACATCTTTAATCTTTTTAGAGAAGATTACATTGATTGGAAAACATTTATGAATAATTGGGATTTCTTGAACCGGCCTTAATTGAGGCACCCCCAATGTTCCAATTTTAACTGTTTCATGAAGAATCGACAGATGCTCCAAAGACATTTGATTTCCAATCATAAAATCTCCCATCACGAATTTGAACCATAGCGATGCAATTCTAAGATTCGCAACTTCTTTCCCCTTTTAAACCAATATTCAATTTTATCTTTTTTGGAAACGATCCCTTTTCTCAAAGCTTCTTGATACCCCGCAATTACTGCCGGGACAGCACTCTCTCCATCAATAGCTCTTTTATGACGAGACAATAAGACAATCTTACTACCCTCTTTCTGTTCGTAGAACTTTGATTCCGCTATTGTTTGACGCATTTGTTCTCGAGCCTTAAAAATGCTGCTATTGCAAATCGTATTTGATTTAAACGTTTCAACGCCTTTAACTTCTACAGGCGCACCTTCAACCATTAAATCAACACGCCGATGATCATTTGGCTTTTCCGCTAAAAACGCGACATACTTTCCTTGATGCAAATAATGTTCCGCTACAAAGATAGCGTTAGCATCTTTTACAGGCATTCCTGCCGTATTCAGATAGCATTTATCTTTTTGCCGACCGGATTTTCCACCATATCCGCCCATATAAACACTCCTTAGTTAAAATTTCTTTTTCGTTCGTCTTCAAGCGAACAAAAAGTTCAAAAAAAAATTACGCCTTTTCCTGTAAATAAAGTTTTATCGGTTTTTGCATGTTCCTAGTTTTAAATAGCAACATCCGTTTTTTATTCACCCGAATAAATCTTAGCCGAACGATTTCCTCCGAAAGATTTAAAAAGTCTTCGACTCTGATATTTTCAGAAACCTGATACGCCTTATCGACAGAACGCAAATCATATTCAAAGAACAAGACATCATCGGATTGGGCTTGCGCAAAACCGACTAAAATTTCTCTCTGAGGAACCATTCTAAAATCATATTTTTGTGAAAGAAAATTCCAACGTCCACAACTAGGACAACGCCAAACTTCCGTTTCCTTGTATAAAAAAGGAAGCTCTTTCAACAATACTTGCTTTCTAACCGCATCATTAATATCGTCCAAAGTAAAAAGCGAAAGTTCCACCTGGTTTAGACTATCAGAATTTCTCATTCCATAACCACAAAAGCATTTCAATGAACCCATTCGCCCCCTCCTCCCAACAAATTCAATTGTTCCAAACGGATTTCAGCAGCCTTTCTAGATACATTATATACTTTCTTTGCTTCAGTTATAAATTCAAATAATGCACCGGACTCGCTACCTAGTCTAGCTAAAAAATTTGTTCTAAAAAAGTTTTGATAAAGTTTTAGAAAAGTACATCGAGGCATTACCAAAGCACCCGCTGCGTAATCCGCTTGCCGTTCCAACCAAAAACAAGGATGCCTAGAAGACAATCGAAAAGGAACAACGTCCGCATGAGCAGCCAACGCATCTACATGGTTTCGAAAATAGTAAGAATGGAGAAGTATGTGGGCAAGTTCATGTCCCGCAGCAAAATGGCTTTGCGAATCTTCTTCTGTTTCGTCCAAAACTACAGTATTTTCTTCAATCGGCACCAACTCGATGGAGCCTGTTCCAGAGTTCTTTACTCCGGCAACCATCTTTGAAAAAGCAGTAAAGCCTTTTGCCTGAGGAAAAACGAGATCTCGAAACTCTAAAGAAAAGCCGAATTCACCGGAATCAATCCAATTTTCAACAGGAACTTCTTGCGGATAGGCAAGAACTTTTGGATGCTCTTTTTTTAAAAAACTGTCAATAGAATTTTCTATTTGACTATAACCTAAAACATAGACCCCGCGAGCATCCTTTCTGCATTTTGAATAATCGATATAACTTTTCATTTGTTGCCGTTTTGGATGATGTTTATAATTTCTTTCCACTTTTCATTAGAAATTTTAGAATCTCTCGCAGAGCGCAAAGCAACGCTCGCCAACGGAGTTTTCTTGAGATATTCGGTCAAATCAGTAGGAGCAATATCTTTTCGCCCTTTTGAAGACAAATCAAAAAGAGTGTTTTTTTCTTGGACATTCAAATCCAAGATTTTCGCAACAGTTTCTAGGAAATCTTTATCAATAGGGCACTTCTTTCCTTTTTCAACATCGCAAATATAGGATGGAGCTTTTCCTAAATCCCTGGCAAACTTGCGCAAGGAGAGTCCCCGCTCTCGTCTTTTCCGAGTAATAAACAAGCCAAGACTATCTTCAAACATATACAAAACCTTTTTGTTGGACAGCGTTCGCCGAACGCATAACATAAATATAGATAAATTTATTCTAGAAAGCAACACGTACAACGAGATAAAATTTTTAAGGAGCTTTCAAAATTTTCCTAACTCCCCACCCAAGGAAAAAACTACGTGAATTCTCATCGCCAAGTAAATCGAATCTAGGTTGAAAAGCAAGAAAAATCCCCGGAAAACGAATCCCGGGGATGGCTAGGTTTCTAGCTTGTCGCTTTTCCACCACGAAAAGGACAGGCCATGAGACTCAGACCGTGCACTAAGATACCAAATCGACGCCCTGCTGAAAGCCCAGCTTCTTCAAAAGGACATCGCGAAACAGATCGGGATATCCTCCGGAGCCCTCTCGAAGGAGCTGAACAACAACGGAGGCAGGGACGGGTACGACCCGGAAAAGGCGGACAGGAGGGCGGAGAAGCTCCAGCGCGAGGCGCACGTCCACTGCAGGTACAGCGAGGACGTCTGGGAAGAGGTCGAGGACGCCATCCGGGAGGACCTGTCTCCGGAGCAGGTCGCCGGACGCAGGAGGCTGGAGGGAAAGGAAACGCCCAGCGTCCCCGCGATCTACCGAAGGATCCAGGGCAGGACGGAGCTCAGGCCGCACCTGAGGCACCGGGGCAAGCCGTACCGCAAGCGGGGCCCGGCCAAGGACAGGCGCGGCTCGATCAGTGACCAGCGATGGATAGACGAGAGACCCGCGGCCGTGGACAGGAAGGAACGCTTCGGGGACTTCGATATAGACCTGATCAACGGGGCGCGGCACAGGGGCAACCTGTTCACCGCGAACGACAGGATGTCCCTCTTCTGCATCCTGGAGCCGCTGAGGACGAAGGAGGCGGACGAGCTGGTCCCCTACTTTACACGGCATCCTTTCGGCGGAATCATGAACAACTGGAGCGAATTTCCTTCTGTCGCAAGCATTAATACGATGAACTTGCTAAACGGATTATAAATCATCACCGTTTTGATCCAAACTTTCGTCCTTCGACAGACAAAAATTTCAAGCGGAATTCTATTTAAGCACAATGAATCCCCTCTATCTCATTCCATACATCAAGCGCCATGAATACAACCACGTATTGGCGCACAGCATCCCGGCAACAGCGACTCGTCCGTTTTGTCAATGACCTGGACAAAAAACTCGACTCGTTGGAAAACGAAGAAAACCTTGATTACGTAAACGCCTCCATAGAAAACGACCTGTTGAATGGCTACGGATGCTTCCTGGGGGATATGAATGTTCGCTAAACTTTTTACGCCCATTCTAGGACTTGCCGCTTGCCTTTTGGCTCAGAAGATCATCCCCTACGAACCTCCTGTCACATACATCTCTCCAGACAGCCTAGGTTCAGAAACTCTAACCGTAATTCACCCCGACGAGTCGCCAACAATTCCTCCCCCAGGAAAAATAGTCGAGGAATATTATTTATGGAAATGCTGCCTCAGCGAAGCCAGCGGTCCTTATCTGCTAACACGCGACAAAAAGCCCGAAGAATACTGGAAATTCCCCGGCTACAAACAGGAAGATCTTTTCTGCTGCTTTATCGACAGCGCATTAAAAAATTATGAAATATGGGCAACGGAATATCGTATTCTTGAAAAACAAATCGAACAAGACAGAAGGATGCAAAAAAAAATGGTTAGAACTTACTGCGTTCTTTGATGTTTCATACAAGCTAAAAGGATTTCCATAAAAGCTCCCGGTAAAAGCACTACAAAAAACACAAGATCCAGTTCCGAGATTCTGCCAAATAGGAATTTCAGAAAAAAGACCGAAACAACAGCAAGAAACACGGCGTTCAAGTTTTTTTTGGAAAAACTAATCCGAAAAAACGGAAAGAAGAACAATGGGAAAAGATATTCAAGAAAATGAGAAAAAAGGTAAACGACATTCCCCGAAAAATCCATTCCATGAAACAGCCAAAACCCACAAAGAAAATAGGAGACGACGGCAAACAACGAAAAGAAAAAACGTCTTTTTTTTCTGTCGCGATATTCCTCTAAACAACTATCCCACAGAAAAGAAACCAGGGGAAGAACCAAAAATTTTCCATAGGATAAATTATAAAACATCACCGCAAAAATCACAACCGAATAAGGAATAACATCCAATGCCAATCTCGACCACGAGCAACTATTTTCCGTACAAACGTCCGCCCCAAGTTTTTTGCAAAAAATTCCCCATAGCAAGCGAAGCAATGAAAAACCGACGCACAGGGTTGCATACGGAACAAACATAAGCAACAACACGCCGCCACTTTCCGAACGGTCAAAAGCATCAAAAAATTCGATAGCGAAAAAAGATGAAAAAAGCGTAAAGGAAAGAAGCAGAGACTTTCTGTCAAGACAACGAGACATTTTAGGGCAAAAGGAAAGGATATTTTTCAATAATAGTCATTAATAAGCCTCTGCAAAAATGTTTCCAATCTTTATCACTTTGGTAAACATAACGAATTTCTCATGAGATTTTTTTCGAATGAATTCTAGCGCAACTTCATCATCGTCCCAATTTTCACAGTGCTCATCCTGAAATTGGGAAGCCAAGCAAATTCTTTTTTCTTCCTCCAAGGCTTCTTGAATTTTTGGCAAACGCGAATATTCATAGATATTTCCCTCTTTGTCCGTCAAAAAACGAGAAGGCAACAACCATTTCTCATATGAATTACACATTTCCGTTCTTCATTCACTTAGAGTCTTTAAACAAAATTCAATTCCTTTTCTATGAAAGATATGCAGAATATATATAAACACAAGCCATATTTTTCACTCTTTCAAAATTTTCCCAACTCCCCACCCAAGGAAAAAACTATATTATATCGCAAATCAAGAGTTTTCTCTTATTCTCTACCTGAAACTTCGACAATTTCAATACGCAGAGAATAAGCGGGCGGCTCACGTCTGTCGCAAGGCATTTTGCGGCATCGCTTTGCGCAACATTTGGTTCTGTATGTATATCCAGATCGCCGATGTTCGCTTGCGACCTTTATGGGGCGTGGGTTGTTTGTGTTTATTTGTGTTGGGCAGTCGAAGGCCTCAGGTAGATAAGCACGGCAACCTCACGCCTTTTTGAACAAATTCGCGCGGGGAGGCGTGGAATCAGGGCAAACCCTTACCTAAAGTTTTGCTCTTGTTCTCGGCCTGAAACTTCGACACTTTCAAGAACACAGGAACAGGGCAAATGCTGACAAGCCGAAGCTTTCGGCGTTTTACGCTATGGGCAAGCCGTTTTTGTGCATAGAAAGAACGCGCCAGAATTCGGCGAGCGTTTGTTCTCTGTAAAGATGTCAGTTCCAGCGAGAAGCGGCAATGCCTCTCGCTTTTTCTTTGGCGATTTCTGTCAAACGAATCGTCAAAATCCGACGAATCGCATCGCTCCAAAACGAGAGTGGACTTGGGGACACTTTCAAAAAGGAGTGATGGATGAAGAAGGAAAAGAGCAAAAAGATCATTCGTGTTTTTGAAGCTTTTGCCGGATACGGAGGCGCTTCGTTTGGATTAAGACGAGCCGGTCTCGAACACAAAGTAATTGGATATTCCGAAATCGACAAACCTGCATGTATATTATTTGAAAAGAATTTTCCCGGGATAAAAAACTATGGCGATATAACAAAAATCGTTCCAGAAGATGTTCCTTCATTCGATCTCTTTACCGGAGGATTTCCTTGCCAACCATTTTCAACCGCAGGAAAAGGATTGGGAGAATTGGATATTCGCGGTACATTGTTTTATGAAATAATTCGACTTTGCGAAGCAAAAAAGCCTAAATGGATTTTACTCGAAAATGTTAGAGGATTAACCACGGCAAAGCACAAGCAAACATTTGAAAAAATCTTATACGAGCTCAAAAGAATCGGTTATGGCAACGTCGCCTTTCAATTATTAAATACAAAGGATTATGGGATTCCTCAAAACCGGGAACGCCTATGGATTTTTGCACAATACGGCGGATTACCTAATAATTTCAACATGGAACTTCCAAAAGTCACACTCAAAAAAAGTATCGATTCTTTTTTAGATAAAAATCCGCCACAAAATCTCTATTTAAATACCTCACAAATAGAACATCTTAAAGAAAAGCACAAAATTCAAAATTTTATCGTACAAAAAGCGCTTTGCTTTGATGTCTATAATAAAAGGATAAAAGTAAACGGACTATGCCCAACTTTAACAGATCCAATGCACAACAGCATTCGAGTGATTGAACTTCCCAAAAATGGACATGAAGTTGTTAGAAAATTATCTATCCCAGAACAGTTTCGCTTAATGGGTTTTAAAAATGGAGAAATAGACTTTGCCGGTTTATCATATACCCAATTATCCAAACGAGCCGGCAATGGATGGGATATAAACATCGTTGGAAAATTACTTAAGCATATTTGGGAGCAGTTATGAGATTAGATCAAGGTTCATTTGTTTTTTCACCTCAAACAGGAGAATGTCCTTCTTGGGAAACAGCCTTAGGCCAATCTCAAAAAACACAAAACGACTTACCTCCATATTATTTTAAAGCGGAAGGCTACGAAAATATTTTAAAAGGGATGTTTTTCAACATTATCCCCCTTGAAAAAACGTCCTGTGTTTTAGGAAAGCAAAAAACCATCATTCAAGGAAACAACTCATATTCATTTCCACAAACGCAAGAAATTCAAGTCGCAAGTAAATTTGACTCTGTCGTGGTACACAACAATGATCAAATCATCTCATTTTCTAACGCCCCATTAATTTTATTATTAACAAAAATCCAAGATCCAGGAAAACATCATTTTGGAAGAAGGTCTATAAAATACTCTCCACATACAACATTTGATGAAATAAAAAACGAAGAATCCTTTAAAAAAATACAGAGTTCTTTTGACGAACGCTTGACCTGTTATGGATTATTTGTAGAGCATTTTGACACCCTACATCTTTATTGCACAAGTCTAGATAAGAACAATTCTTGGGAAAGCTTAAAACTTCCCGAAACAGATTGGACCGATTGGGTTGATTGGGAACAAAAAGAACAAAGAAAATGTCTAGCAAATAATATCAATTTCCAAAAACAATCCCCCACCCACACCCCTTCCCAGATCATCTACTACGGCGTTCCGGGATGCGGCAAGAGTAACAAGATTTTTGAAGCGCTCAAAGACGTTCCCGATTTCAACAAAATCCGTACGGTCTTTCACCCCGAATATACCAACGCCGACTTTATCGGGCAGATTCTACCGAAATCGGACGGAGAAAAGATTTCATATCAATTCACGCCCGGTCCGTTTACGGGAATTCTCGCGCGAGCCTACCAAAATCCGGAAGAGCATTTCTACCTCGTCATCGAGGAAATCAACCGGGGAAACGCGGCCGCCATCTTCGGCGATGTCTTTCAGCTTCTCGACAGAGACGATAGCGGAAAGAGCCAATATCCCGTTCACAACAAAGATCTGTGCGAACATCTTCAAGAAGATGAAATCCGTCTCCCGTCAAACCTCTCCATCATCGCGACAATGAACACGTCCGACCAGAACGTTTTCACGCTCGACAACGCATTCCAGCGCAGGTTCGACATGGTCCTTGTTCGAAGCGGCGTCACAAGAAAAAATACGGCGAACGTTCCCAGATTAGACCCAGACGATTACGATTTTGAATCCAGCGACACGAAAATTCAAAACCAATTCAACGCAACAATCGAAGGCACAGATACCAAATGGGGATTATTCTGGGACTGGATCAATTTTCAGATTACGGAAAAGCTCCAGGGAATTTCCAGCACGGAAGACAAGCGGCTCGGGCTGTGGTTCGTCAAAAATGTCGATGAAAAAATTCCCCAAAAGGTCTTTGCGGAAAAGGTTCTGAAATATCTCTGGGACGACGTCTTCAAATTCAAGCGCAGGGAAATCTTTACGGACAACATCCATTCCCTGGAAGAACTGATTTCCGTCTTTGAAGGTCCCAAAGAGGATGCGCTTTCCCGAGTGTTCAAGAATTACCCGGCGTCCAGTCAACGCACTCCAAAAGAAACTTGAAGCGAAAAAAAGACAAATGGACCGCCTAGTCGATTGCACGTGCACCGCCAAGATAGATTCCAAGGATGAATTCGTCGGCATCCGCTACGAAAGCGGTTCCGCCAAGATCTATTTCCCTGCCGGCTACTTTCGACACGATAACGAAATCGGGAATCTTTCGGAAGACGCCTTGCGCGAAAAAATCCTGAATCTCTTTTCCGTTCTGGGCGACAGTTCGCTTTCTGCCGAAAACGACCATTCTTCCGTTTCCCGGGTTTCGGATCGATTATCCGAAGTACGGTTTCCGATGACCGCCTATCTGAATGTGTTGCGAAACTACCTGGATCACGGCTACTACACGGAAAAGGAAGTTCTTTTCAAGCGCGGGGCTCGCGGAAAAATCAGCTGGAGTCGCACCATCAAGACGACGCATCCGATCGTTTCCGAAGACGAGAAAAGCTTTCTCTACCTGAATCCGGTCGCGCGCCACACAAGCCAAAGCGAAAGCGAACTGATTACCCAGATTCACAAGTTCTGCGTTCACGATGCTTCCAGGCGAATCGGCTTTATTTTCGGCATCGATGTCCAGGAAAATCCGAATCTGGATTTCGATTGCGAACTTTTTCGTTCCGTTCTGCAATCGAGAATTTCCAGGACTTTCAACGAAGGGCATCTGCGCCTATTTGGCGACTTGCAGCGAATCGTCGAATACATCGCAAATAAATTAACGACAGACAGTTCCAACGCAGACGATTTTTATTTCGGAGTCAACAAGTTCGCTCCCGTCTGGGAAGCGATGCTCGACAGAATTTTCGGAAATCTCGGACCGAACGAATCCAAGGCCGAATTCAATCCGCACAGCTTTTGGCAACTCGAAAGCGAGCTTTCAAAAGACGCCGACAGGCATTCGCTGCGCCCCGATACGATCATGCGCCAAGACGACAATAGCGACATCGCCGAAATCTTCGTGCTGGACGCGAAATTCTATTCTCATGGAATCACGAGTGAAGGATCTCTCCCCGATTCGAGTTCCATCACCAAGCAAATCGCCTACGCCGAATACATCGAGACGAAAGACGGAGGAAAAGGGTTCGGCGTGGATGGTCTGCACGTTTACAACGCCTTTCTTTTGCCCTATGCCGCCAAGGGTTCGGATTCCTCGAAGCCTTACCAAATGAAGTTTTTCGGTTCCGCGCACGGAAACTGGAAAAGCATCGAGGCAAGCGCAAGCGCCTACCGTCCCTACCATCGAATCGCCGGCATCTTTCTCGACGTGGAATCCGTCATGAAGAATTACCGTCCGTCAAGGAAGGCGCAACGCGAACTCGCCGACCTGATCCGAAGAAACCTGGCATAAAGCCGAAAGTCCGCCAGGCGACAAGCCAAAATTATTTATGTTTGCTCACGAAACATTTAGGAGATCGCTATGAGCGAAAAAGAAATTCCCTACAAGATCTATCTCTCTGAAAACGAGATTCCGAGCGCATGGTACAATGTTCGCGCCGACATGAAGAACAAGCCCGCGCCTCTGCTTCATCCAGGGACGCACAAGCCTCTTGCGCTCGAAGAGCTCACTCCGATCTTTTGCACGGAACTGGCCAGGCAGGAGCTCAACGATACCGACCCGTGGATTCCCATTCCCGAAGAAATCCGCAACTTCTACAAGATGTATCGCCCATCGCCACTCGTGCGCGCCTACTGTCTCGAAAAGAAGCTGGGAACGCCGGCAAAGATCTACTACAAGTTCGAAGGCAACAACACGAGCGGCAGCCACAAGCTCAACTCGGCGATCGCCCAGGCCTACTACGCAAAGAAGCAAGGTCTGAAAGGCGTGACGACCGAAACCGGAGCCGGACAATGGGGAACGGCCCTTTCGATGGCTTGCGCCTATTTTGGCCTGGACTGCAAAGTCTATATGGTGAAATGCTCCTACGAGCAGAAGCCTTTCCGCCGCGAAGTCATGCGCACATACGGCGCGAGCGTCACCCCGTCGCCGTCGATGACGACAGAAGTCGGAAAGAAGATCAACGCCGAATTCCCGGGCACGACAGGGAGCCTCGGTTGCGCCATTTCCGAAGCCGTCGAAGTCGCGACGCATACCGAAGGTTACCGCTACGAACTCGGTTCCGTGCTGAGCCAGGTTCTCTTGCACCAGACCATCATCGGACTCGAAGCGAAAGCGGCCCTCGACAAGTACGATGTCGTCCCGGACATGATCATCGGATGCGCCGGAGGCGGTTCCAACCTGGGCGGCCTGATTTCCCCGTTCCTCGGCGAAAAGATCCGCGGAGAAAGGGATTACCGGATTATCGCCGTGGAGCCGGCTTCCTGCCCGAGCTTTACGCGCGGCGTCTATGCCTACGACTTCTGCGACACGGGTCACGTCTGCCCGCTCGCCAAGATGTACACGCTCGGATCGGAATTCATCCCGTCCGCAAACCACGCGGGCGGTCTCCGCTACCACGGAATGAGCTCCATCCTTTCGCAGGCCTATCACGACAAGCTGATCGAAGCGAGATCCGTGGAACAGACAAACGTCTTCAAGGCGGCGGAATACTTTGCACGCGTCGAAGGCATTCTTCCTGCGCCGGAATCGAGCCATGCCATCAGCGCGGCAATCGACGAGGCGATGAAGTGCAAGGAAACCGGCGAAGCGAAGACAATCGTTTTCGGCCTGACGGGCACCGGGTATTTCGACTTGAAAGCCTACGAAGCGTATAACAACGGAACCATGTCGGACTACATTCCGACCGATGCCGATCTCAAGAAGAGCATCGATCTGATTCCGCGCTTTCCCGGAAACCTGATGTAGGGAACCCTTTAATCGAAAAATCCTCGGCGTTCCGCCGAGGATTTTTTTTTGCAAAGCAAAGAACTTTACCGGTAGCTGACGTTAAACAGGACGCCGACAAGGTTTCCGTTCCACGCATCGCCGCGATCGATTTCGGCATGTTCGTAGAACGCTTCGACGCCCAGAGCACCCCACGGAAAAATCCGCCAATCCTTTCCTGCGGAAATCCGGAAGCCAAATCCGAAATCGTCGCTCAGCGACTTTTCGTCCGCAAGAAAGCTCGCCGTTCCCGCCGAACCGGAAACGAAGAAATCCCTTGGCAGCCAAAAAGAAGCGCCACCTCCCAGATAGATCCTGGAATGGGCGTCGTCATCTTCCGTTGTCACGTAGGCGGCGATCGACCCGATCCCATAGACCGTCAAGTTCGAAATCGGCGAATATCCGACCTTTCCATGCAGGACGACATCTTGTACGCCCTGGATTCGATAGCCGTCATCCCCGTAGGCCGAGAGTTTTCCTCCATCCATCCCGGCTCCCGCGCTCAAGAAGATTCCCGTACGAGAATCTTCGGCATTTGCAAGCGTTGCGCACAGCAAAGCCCCCATCATCAACCCAAACAATTTCATTTGCTATCCTTTTGTCATGCGTGAACGCGGAATTGCATTCACAAAGGATAAACTAGAAAATTTTAAGGATTTTTTATCCGTTCCGACACGCAAAAGTCAGTTCCGAAAGTCTCGAACGGAACGCGTTGATTCTTTCCGCCGAAGCTTCCCGGTGCGGATAGGTAAAATTCGAAAGCAGAACGACCGCACGTTTCGTCTCCGCGTCGGCGACAATGCTCGAACCGGTAAACCCCGTCTTCCCGAACATCCGGGAATGGTGAACGCTTCCCATGAACTTTTCCGCGTCGAGTTCAAAGCCCAAGGCGGTACAGGCTCCGCGCACGCGACCTTCCAGCGCATTCGTCGAGACCAGTTTCAGGATGCCTTCTGGCAAAATGCGCCGTCCGTTGAACAGGCCATCGGCAAGAATCATCTGTACAAATTTCAAGAGATCCGGGACCGTCGAGAACATTCCCGCACTTCCCACCGGGAAAAATTGCCGCAACCGGAAAGCGCTTTCGTCATGGATTTCGCCCTGGATGATTCTGCCGCGCCAAGCGTCCTCTTCGGTCGCCACGATTTCTTCCCTGGGAAACCTTTGCAGCGGATCCCAGCCGGAGCGCGTCATGCCCAAGGGTTCGAAGAGTTCCTCCTCCGCCATCTTCGAAAGAGGCTTTCCCGAAAGCCGCATCAGGACGATTCCCAGGAGAATGCTCGCCGGATTTCCATAGTTGAAGACCGTTCCGGGAAACCGCTTGAAATGATACGTGAAGAGAAAGTCCAGAATCCTTTCCGGCGGCAGTTCCTTGAGACTGCTCATCGGAACCCGATAATCCAGGCTATGCGTGAGCAAATGCCTGACCAGGACGTGTTCTCGATAATTTGTACGCAATTCGGGGATGAAGTCCAGGACGCGAGCGTCCAGTTCCAGCTGTCCATCCAGGATACGCTTCAAGGCGAGCGTCGAAGTCGGGCAGACCTTTGTCACCGAGGCGATATCGAACAGGGAATTTTCCGGCGTATTGAACGCGCGGACTTCGGAGCCTTCGGGAGAAACAAATCCGACTACGGCCTTGGAAAAGACATTCTCGCCAATCGCCTTTTCGAACAGGTCGTTCAGCGATCTTTCAAAATCTTCGCTCATGATAAAAAGATAGATTTTCTGTCGAAAGCTTTTGGAGAAATCCATGGAAGAACAGATCGATGTCTTAAATGAACAAGGTCAAAAGACCGGAGAGTCTCGGGCACGAAGCGATGTTCACCGCCTGGGACTTTGGCACCGGACCGTACACGTCTGGCTTTTCGATGCAAGCGGAAAGATTCTTTTCCAGTTGCGCGCCCATGACAAGGAAAACAATCCGAATCTTTATGATACCAGCTGCGCCGGGCATATTTCCGCCGGAGATTCCAGCCCCCTTTCCGCCGTTCGCGAAATCCGCGAAGAACTCGGTCTAGAAAAGAATCCGGCAGAGCTCACGTATCTTTTTGAATGCAGGCATTCCAGCGTTCTCAACTCGGGAACATATCTGGACAACGAATTCTACGACGTCTATCGCGGATTCATTTCCGAAGACGAAAAGCAAAGGCTCGTGCCGCAACCGCACGAAGTCGATGGATTCCGCTTTTTTTCGCCTCGGGAATTGCAGGCAGAACTAGAAAAAGATCCGGGAAAATTTGTCAGTCACCCCAGGGATTTCGACTATTTGCTCCGCTCCATGGAATTTCAAAAGCAAGTCTAGCTATATTGAACGTATGACCCTGCAACAACTGCGCTACGCCATCGGAATCGCGGAAAGCCCGTCCTTCAACAAGGCGGCGGAAAAGCTCTACGTTTCGCAGCCGTCCCTCACCGCCGCGATCCACGAGCTCGAAGACGAGCTCGGCATTACCATCTTCAACCGCACCAGCCGAGGCGTTTCGCTTACCCGCGAAGGGGAAGAGTTCATCGCATACGCCAAGGATCTCTACCTGCACTACGAATCCCTGCTGGGCCTTTACGGCAAGAACGGAAAGCGCCGCAAGAAGTTTTCCGTTTCCACGCAGCACTATTCGTTCGCGGTCAAAAGCTTCGTCGAAATGGTCAAGAAGTTTCACGCAGACGAATACGACTTTGAAATCAGCGAAACGAAAACGCGAGACGTCGTCTATGACGTGAGCAATTTCAAGAGCGAAATCGGCATTCTCTACCTTAGCGATTTCAACCGCAAGATCCTCGAAGACCTGCTAGACTCGCGGGACTGCGTTTTCCACAAGCTGATCGACTGCAAGGCGTATGTCTATCTGTGGAAAGAGCACCCTCTGTCCAAAAAGAAATTCATCACGTTCAACGAGCTAGCCCCCTATCCATGCCTATCCTTTGACCAAGGGGAAGCCAGCGCCGAATATTACGCGGAAGAAATCCTGAGCACCAAGGAATATTCCCGGACCATCAAGGCAAACGATCGGGCGACCATGCTAAACCTGATGATCGGGCTAAACGGCTACACCCTGTGTTCGGGCATTATTTGCGAAGAACTGAACGGGGGCGACTACCTGGCCATTCCGTTCCGCGATCCGGCGGCAAGCAAGAACATCATGGAAATCGGCTACATCACCAAGAAGAACATGCAGCTTTCTTCGCTGGGAGAATTCTACATCCAGGAACTCAAAAAGTACCTGGGCGTCGAACAATAAGCGACTATAGCCGGGCGACCACTTCTTCGGAAAGTCCGGTCACCTCGGCAATCACGGAAACCATCATTCCTATTTTTTTCAAGTTTTTCGCCAGATCCTTCTTCGCTTCGACACGACCTTCGACACGACCTTCGATGCGACCTTCGGCAAGCCCTTCTTCTCGACCAGCCAATCGTCCCTCGGCCAAGCCTTCGGCAAGCCCTTCCGCCCGGGCTTCCTTGCGCTCGATGTACTTTTCGTAATCGATGTCCGTCATGTTCTTGGCCTCCGTCAAAAGGTAATCTTCGCTAAAATTACACAACTTCGCGGCATTTTGCAAGCTTTCCACAAAGGGATTCCCCGGCAAGCGAACCTCTTTTTCGCTGTTGATGTCTTCGATCAGGCGAAGCCAGCTGGCTAGGCGGCTATCGTCAAATTCATAAATGCCCTTGCAAAACTTTTCGATTTCCACGATCGTAAGCGTTTCCTTTTCAAAAAACACCTCGTTGTCCTGGTTCTTGAGCTGAACCGTATGGCGATACTTGGGCGAAGCCGGAAACGTATCGAACATTTGCAACGCGATAAAATTCAGATTGCGAAGACGATAGGCGTCTCCGGGCATCCGATTCTGCGAAGTATGACGTGCCGTATAGAAAACGAGCCTGTCCTTGTAGGTCGAATCATACCTGTGCTGCACCTCGACAACAATCCGGTCTGCCCGCTGATCCTTCGCAACCAGATCCGAAGTTATCGTCTTGACAAACGGCCCCCCGGGAACAGACGGATCGATAAAGCTTAGCTGGGTAATGCAATCCGGTCCATCCAGTTTTAAAATCGCGTTGAGAAACGCGCAAGACATTTTCTCGTTTTCCGGGTTTCCGAAAATCTTCTTGAAAACGGAATCGTTATAGACATAGGCAAACCGGTACCGCTTTACGTATTCCGCGATACAGGCGCTCGTGTCGCCACGCTCCATTCGAACCTGGTTGATGTGCCTGAGCATTGCTGCATATTGCTGTCTGTTCATGATGAACCTCCGAATCTTGGAACATACAGTTCCGGGAAAAAGAAAAGCAGTCTTTCGAGACTGCCGGCGGAGATTCTCCCATGTTCGGACGGAGAATAGAAAATCCTGGAATCTTGTAAAGGGGGAATCGGTAAAAGAAATGTAAAAACGAAAATGCATCGTCATCGAAGACAAAAGCCTTCCCCTTTTTTCTAATTTGTCCCAAAACTCAGGAATCGTCCGATGGCAAAAAAAATTCTTATCATGGTCGCAAGCCCCAAGAACGAGAGAAGCGGAACGCTTGTCCCGACAAAGGCGTTTGTCGATGGGATGCTCGAATCGGGCGATTACGAAGCGGAATACGTCTTTATCGACAGGCTCCATGTCAAGCCTTGCCGCGGATGCCTTACCTGCTGGGGACGTCCGGACGGCAGCTGCTTTATCAAGGACGATGACGTTCCTGCCGTGCGAAAGAAACTGGAAACGTCCGACGTTGTCATCTGGAGCTTTCCCCTGTTTCTGTTCAGCGTTCCAGGCCAGATGAAGGTCCTGATGGATCGAATCGTGGGAATGGTCCACCCCTACATGGGACAAAAACTGGATGACCCCGACTGCATGAACAAGCCGATGCACGGTCTTCAGAACCAGAAGCCCGGGCAAAAAATCATCTTGCTGTCAAGCTGCGCCTGGTGCGATATCGACGTGGTCTATGAACCGATCGTAAAACAATTCGACATCATCCTGGGAAAAGGCGGCTACGACCTGATCGTCTGTCCGCAAATGCGAGCCTTGCACCACCGCGGAGGCGAACGCCGGCTGAACATGCTCCGAAAGCGCTACGCGGCCGGAGGCGCCGAACTCGCGAAAACCGGCAATCTTTCAAAGGAAGCGATCGACCTGATGCAAAAGCCGATGTTCGGCGAAGAGACATACAGAGAACTTGTCGTCCAGTTCGTCACGCACATGTTTGACCGCGACGACAATTTTTAAGACCAAGGGCCTTACCGGCAAATCTTGCTGACCGTGGCGACGGCTTCCGCGGCGATACCTTCTCCGCGACCCGTAAACCCGAGCTTTTCGCTGGTGCTCGCCTTGACGCCGACATTCTCGACCGAAATCTGCAGCACGCGGGCAATGTTCGTCTTCATCTGTTCCCGATGCGGATTGACTTTCGGGCGTTCGCAGATAACCACGCTGTCAAGGCTTTCGATCTTGCAGCCGGCCTTTTCCACTTCTTCGCGGACACGAGCTAGCAGCACCAGGCTGTCCGCGCCAAGGAACGCGGGATCGGTATCGGGAAAGTACGTGCCGATGTCGCCAAGACCCGCCGCGCCGAGCAGCGCATCCGAAATCGCATGGAGCAGCACGTCGGCGTCGCTGTGCCCTAGAAGTCCCTTTTCGTGGGGAATATCGACTCCGCCAATGATGCACTTGCGACCTTCTACCAACCGATGGACATCAAAACCTATCCCTGTGCGAAAGACCTTTTCCATAAAAACCTGCCTCGACTTGATTTCCTTGCAAATATAGCCAAAAAAAAGACGGACCGAGTTCCAGTCCGTCTTCGTCGTTTTTCAGTCTCTAGAAATTGCCTACCGGAAAGAGCATCGGCAAGAACGAAAGCCCCGCAAGGCAAAGCGCGGCGAGAACCACGCCGATTCGAAGCAAGATCCGGTCGGACGCAGCCAGTGCGCAGGAACATTTCGGGCAGGAAGGCTCGTTCCTTGCCGGAGCAAAGATCGCAATGGCAATCCGCAGGTAGTAATACATCGCGACAATCGAAAGCACAAAGCCAAAAGCGGCCAGCGCGACAGCTCCCGTCTTGACAACGCCCGTGAAGAGGACAAACTTGGCAAGGAATCCGGAAAGAGGCGGAAGTCCCGCGAGGCTTGCCAGGCAAATCACGGCGGCCAACCCTTCCAGGGGGAATCTTCGACCGCGACCGCGAATGTCTTCGAGCGTTTCATGCCTGTCACCCTTTCCGCTAAACGCGGAGATGGCGGCAAGCGCACCGGCCGAACCCAAGGCGTAGGTCACCAGGAAATAGAACATGACGCTCAAGTCCCTGAAGAGCAGGCCCAGCACGATAAACCCCGCATTCATCACAGCGGAAAACGCAAAGATTCGACGAATCGACTTTTGGACCAGTCCGGAAAGAGCGCCGACAACCATCGAAAGAACCGCAACGGCAATAATCACCGGCGCAAGCCTTTCCGTTCCAGAGCGCATCCACAGCGCACCCAGTGCGGACAAGGCGCCCACCTTGATGACCGCTGCCATAAAGCCCGTGACAGCGACCGAAGCGCCGGTATAGACATCCGCCACCCAAAAATGGACAGGCGCGGCGCCAGCCTTGAACAGGAGAGCAAAGACCGCGAGGAACACACCCACCGCATACAGGCTTTCTCGACCGGAAATCACGCTTCCGCCGAAATGCGTCGTTCCGGTCGCGCCATAGACCAAGGCCATGCCGTAGAGGAAGATGACGCTGAAGACGGCTCCCGTCACAAAGTACTTGAACGTCGCCTCGTTGGCCATTCGGTCCTTGCGACGCAAGCCGACAAGTCCATAGACCGGATACGCGGCGAGTTCCATTCCGATAAAAAGCGAAAGAAAATCCGTCGCCTGGATCATCATCATCACGCCTGCGGACGCAAGCAGCGTCAGTCCATACGGTTCCCCTGCCGGAAACTTTTCACGCGCAAGCGTCACCTGCAAGCTTCCGACGCCAAGAAACGCGCAAAGAATCACGACAAGACCGAGAATCACCCGCATGGAATCCATCGTCAAGAGTCCAAACAGCGATTCTCCCGGAACGACAAGCCGAAAGGAGCCGGCGGCAAGCAGCAGAAACGCGCTCGCCACCCACGGCAGGACTTTCTGCTTGTTCCTGTCCGCGACAAACGGTTCCACGGCAATGCTCACCATGGCCCCAAGCGCAAGGAGCGCAATCGGTAAAAGATTCAAAAGACTAGCGGACATCTTGAGCCTCCACTTGCTTTACATCCAGGTCAGCGGAATCCAGCATGATTTTTTCCTGTTCCTCAATCGAATCCAAAATGGAATCCAAAGCGGCTTCGGGGTCTTCGGCCAGTTCCATTCGAGAAGCCGCGGCAATCGCAGCTTCGAGTTCCGCCGCTCTCTGCGCTTCGTCGATCGAGACGTCGAGCGTGCGCATGATCGGTGCGGGATGAATCCCGAATACCAGAAGAAGCAGCAAAAGCGGAGCGACCGCGACCGCCTCGGCAATCGGGAAACGGAAAGCCTTCGCGTCTTCGGAAGGTTCCGAGCCTTCGCCAAAAAGAACCTGCTGGATCAGGCGAAGCATATAGACAGCCGAAAGAATGATGACAACGGCCGTCACGATCGCCGCCACCTTGCTCACGCTCCAAAGCCCGCAAAGGACCAGGAATTCCCCGACAAAGCCTGCCGTTCCGGGAATCGCGATGGCAAGGACGCTCGCCGTTCCAAAGAAGAAGGCGAAAACCGGATAGCGCCGAGCGTAGCCGCCCATCTTGTCAAGCAGGCGGCTCCCGGCAAAGCGCTCCGCAGAACCGGAAAGGATAAACAGCGCCGAGGCCGAGAGTCCGTGTCCGACAAGCAAAACCAGGACAGCGGGAAGGGTATCCGCGGAAAGCGCAAAGATTCCCGCCACGGCAAGTCCCAGGTGACCCATCGAGCTAAACGCCAAAAGCTTCTTGATGTCCTTCGCGCGCATCGCCATCAGCGCCCCATAGACCGCGGTAAAAAGTCCTATCCCCATCAAGAGCTTCGCATTGTCGGAAGCAATCGACGGGAAAACGGGAAGGACCCAGAAAAAGAACCCATAGACGCCCGCCTTGGACATGGAGCCGGTCAAGACCGCGCTCAGCCCGGCCGGAGCCTCGGCATACGTTTCCGCCTGCCAGCCGTGCAACGGAAAGAGCGGAGTCTTCACCCAGAAGGCAAGGACAAAGCACCAGAAGAGAACGGTCTGCGTCGATTCGGGCAGGGCCTGCGCCATCTGGGCAACCGAATCGAAATCAGACGAACCGGCTGCGCAAGCCAGATACCACAGGGCAACGGCCATCGGTGCGGAACCGATCAAGGTATAAAGCGCAAAGTGCAGAGCGGCGGAACGTCTGCCCGACCCGCCATAAGCCCCGATCAGCATGGCCGCCGGGAAGACAAGCGCTTCAAAGAAGAAGAAGAAGAGCACCGCATCGGCGGCAAGAAACGTTCCGTTCAGTGCGCCGAGCTGGGCAAACATCCCGATGGCAAAATTCCGGTAGTCGCCATCCGTCTTGCGAAAAGCGATCAAGGCCGCAAGCGTGATGATGTTCGCGAGAAACACCATCCAGGCGGCAAAGCCGTTTGTCGCAAAGGCAAAGGTCACCGTCACGTCGATTCCGGGAATCTGGAACCAGCCTATCGGGGAAGTCGCGAAGGTCCCTGCGACAAGCAGCGAAAGACTGGACAGGAACAGCATCGAGGAGAGAATCACCGCGAGCCGCGATGCCGAGCGGGAGTCCTTTCCCGAAGCGGCAAACATCAGGAGCGCGGCGAGAAACGGAGCAAAGACCATTAAAGACAGCATTAGAAAAGTCCTCCGCAAAGATAGGCGACAATGGCAATAACACTCATGCCGGCAATGCCCAGGCCGACTTGCAAGCGGATCTTGCGCACCTGAAGCGCCCGAACGCCGTCGCCAAGGATCACGACCAGCGAACCGACTGTCCATTGGATGACAAGAACCAGCTTATCGACGACTCGGTCGCAAATCCAGGCAAGGCCTTCAAACGCGGCGACGAACCACGCATGGACATAGTCCAGGGCAAAAGTCCAGGCCGTCTTTCCGCCGACCGGAGCCGCCGTTTCGTTTTTCTTTACCGCGGGAATTCGCCTGTGGGCAAAGAGCCTGTAACCAATAAAGGCTCCGATCAGGGCCGCAGCCGTACCGAGCGCAGCGAAGACGAGAACCGAGGGTTCGGCAGATTCCGGATGCCCGATATGGGCGAGCTTCTGTGCAAGCCCGACGACCGGAGAGAGCCAGCGTTCAAACCAGTTCGCCCCGTTTGCCAAGGAGTTCCAGAAATATCCCGCAAAGGCGGAGCCAAGAGCCAGGACGACCATCGGGAACGTCATGCAGAACGGAGCTTCGTGAATCCTGTCTTCCGGAAGGTTTCCCCGATACTTGCCGAGGAAGGCGAGAACCATCAGACGCGTCATATAGACAGCCGTGATGATCGCCGTCAAGAGCCCAACCGCATAGAAGACCTTTCCCGCCACCGGAGAGAATCCGAACAGACGTTCGAGAATCAGGTCCTTCGAGAAAAATCCCGAGAATCCGGGGAAACCGATAATCGCCAGATAGGCGAAAAGCATCACGATAGCCGTAACCGGCGTCTTTTTCAGAAGCCCGCCCATCTTGCGCAGATCCTGTTCACCGGCAAGCGCATGGATGATCGCGCCGGCACCCAGAAAGAGCGAAGCCTTGAAGAAGGCATGGGTAAAGACGTGGAAAATGGAGACATCGAATGCTGCGACGCCCGCAGCCATGAACATGTAGCCCAGCTGGGAAATCGTCGAATAGGCAAGAACCTTCTTGATATCGTTCTGGAAAAGCCCGGCAACCGCAGCCCAGAACGCCGTCGCCATGCCGACCACGGCAATCATCGCGAGCACCCCGGGCAGCAAGACATACAGCGGAGAGAGCCTAGCCACCAGATAGACGCCGGCGGTCACCATCGTCGCCGCATGGATCAGCGCGGAAACAGGCGTCGGACCGGCCATCGCGTCGGGAAGCCAGGTCAAAAGCGGAATCTGGGCGCTCTTCGCCGTGCAAGCCCAGAAGAAGAGAATTCCCGCGAGAGTCAAAAGCGGAAGCCCTTCGACGAGCGTCTCGCCAAATGCCGGGTTCAGAAGCCACGCGACAAGATCCGTATAGTTCAGGAGCGAGGAACCGCCGACAGAAACCAGCGCAATCATTCCGAGCAAAAATCCCACATCGCCGACGCGATTCACGAGGAACGCCTTGTTCGCCGCCTTGCAGTTGTTCAGGTCGCGGTTCCAGAACCCGATAAGCAGATACGAGCACAGCCCGACCCCTTCCCAGCCGAGGAACGTCAGGACCAGGGAATCCGAAAGGACGAGGACAATCATGCTGAACAGGAACAGGTTCATGTAGGCGAAGAATCGCGCAAATCCCCGATCGCCATGCATGTAGCCGGTCGAATACAGGATGATGAGAGTCGCGATGCCCGTGATGAAAAGAAGCATCGTGCGCGAGAGCCCGTCGAACAGGAATCCGAAATCCACCGACAGAAGCGGTGAATCGATCCAGTTGCCGAGCGTTTCATGGATGCCGGATTCGGGCATGTTCCAGGCAAGAAGCCCCGTCGCGACAAAGGCGCATAGCGGAAACACCACGCCGACAAAGCCGACAAGTCCTTCGTCGGGTCCCTTTTCGCTATCGGAAGACACCAGCGAAACGAGCGCGAGAACGAGGACGCCCACCAACGGGAACAGCGGAATAAGCCAAAGAGGAATCATTTTCGGTCACCCCCTCATACTGGAATAGTTATCGATGTCCGCACTATCCTGATTCCTGAAAATCATGATGATGACGGCAAGTCCGACGCACGCTTCCGCGGCGGCGATCGCAATCGTAAACAGCGGAACGACCTGTCCCACAACGCTCGACGAAGCGGCAAGGGTCTTCGAAAATCCGACGACGCTCAAGTTCACCGCATTCAGGGCGAGCTCCACGCCCATCAAGACGAAAAAGACATTCCGTCGGCAAAGAGCGGTCGCGATTCCAAGCGTCAAGAGGACGAGGGCCAATATCTGGACATAAATCGCTTGCATTAGTGAACCTCCTCGGACGATTCGGATTCCGAATCCGAAGCAATCCGTTTGCGGGCGAGAATGACCGCCGTAGCCATCGCCGAAAGCAGAACAAGTCCCACGGCAAGGACCAGCAGATAGTAGCCGTTTCCGCCAGGAGCCATGTCAAAGAGCGTTCCCGCCGTCAGCGCGACGGAACCTCTTGCCGCCTGCGGATCGAAATCCAGTGCGGATTTTCCGAGCGCGGTCGCAACGACGCCCGCAAGAAGCAAGGCGGAAACCAGAACGAACGCGGAAACCTTGTCGAAGCGTTTCGTCCGGCTATCGCGCGCACCGTTCAGCACCATGATGATGAACATGAGAAGCGTCATCACGGCACCGGCATAGACCATCACCTGGACGGCCCCGACAAAGGGACTTCCGAGAAGCCCGTAAATTCCCGCAAGCGAGAGCATCGTCGTCACTAGGGCTATCGCCGCATAGAGCGGGTGTTTCGTCAGGAAAATGCAAACGGAGCATCCCACGGCGATGATCGACAGGATGACGAAAAGGATCAGAGCTAGCATTTCACATCTCCCCAGACTTCAAGAGCCTGCTTGTTTTTGCTGCCGCCCGGAGCGACCTGGCTTTGCGCATCGTCTGGATAATCCTTCGGATCCCAGTTCGTCAGATCGTACAGGGAAACGACGAAGTCTTCGCGACGGCGGCGCACAAAGCTCGTTTCGCAAGTGTCCATCCGAAGCGCATCGACCGGACAGGCTTCCACGCAAAGTCCGCAAAAGATGCAGACGGAATGGTCGATATCGAACCGTGTCGCGCGTTTTTCGATGCGTCCATCCGGAGACTGACCCGCTTCGATGAAAATGCAGTGCGCCGGGCACGCCGAAGCACACATGAAGCACGCGACGCAGCGAGGCGTTCCGTCCGGACGAAGCATCATCCGATGCGCAGCGCGATAGTCCCGCGGAATATAGGGCTTCACTTCCGGATATCCCGTCGTGGGCAGCGTCTCGTAGCGGAAAAAACCCCGCAGAAAGTGTTTGATCGTCGTGTAAAGGCCGCGAAACGCTTCAAAGATGTAAAGGCGCTCCAGCCAGTTCATCGGCTTGTGCTTAACGACCCGAACCATTAGTTGCCTCCCAGGACTAGTTTGGCGATGACCGCGGTCACGACCAAGTTCAGCAGCGCGATATTCAGCAGGACCTTCCAGCCGAGATGCATGATCTGGTCATAGCGGAAGCGCGGAAGCGTCCAGCGGACCCAGATCCAGACCCAGCAGAAGAACACCGTCTTGACCATCAGGACAAGGAACTGCACCGCGGCGGTTCCCAGGGCGATTCCCAGCCCATAGACCGGAACGCCAGCCACCATGGAGGCTTCGGGATGAACGAAGAGCCCGCAGACAACGGCCAGGGCGATGAACACGGGAACGGCCACCCAGGCGATAGTCTTGTAGAGAAGATATTCCCGATTGATGACATCCTTGTTCGAAGCCTTGCCCGCATTGTAGGCGCGCAGATAGCGGTAAACCATGTGCAAGAAGGCGAGGGCGAGGAACGCGCAGATGCCGAAAAGCGCCGCCAACACGACGTTCAGGTGCGCCTGCGTTTCGGCAGTCGTCATGAACGGAATCGCGTAGCCGCCAAAGAAGAGGAACGAAACCAGCATGCTGTTGATGGCCACGTGACCGTATTCGCCCATGTAGAACATGCCGAACTGCATTGCGCCGTATTCCGTATGGTATCCGGCGACAAGTTCCGGATCGCCTTCCGAAACGTCAAAAGGCGGACGGCCCGTTTCCGCGATCGCGGCGAGCAAGAAGCAGAAGAACGCGACGGGCTGGGCGACAAATCCCCAGACGTGGGTTTCCTGCCAGGAGACGATTCCTTCCACGTTGAACGTTCCCGCAAGAAGAACGATTCCCATCATCGAAAGGCCCAGGCAGACTTCGTAGCTGATGCTCGTCGCCGTCGCGCGGAGCGCCCCGAGGAAGGAGAACTTGGACTTGGCGGCCCAGCCGGAAAGCACCGTTCCGAAAACCGAAAGCGACGAAAGTCCGAACATGAGGAGGATTCCGATATCCGTATCGACGTTCGCCCCGGGAATGTGCACGACCGTATCGCCGAACGAAAAGTTCAGGGAGGCGAAATACGGAAGGACGCAGGGAGTCAGGAGCGTGAGCCCAAACGGGATCGCCGGAGCGAGCGCGAACAGGATCTTGTTCACTCCCGCCGGAAAGTACATTTCCTTGAAGAAGAGCTTCAGACCGTCGCAGGCGTTCTGCACCCACCCGAAGAGACGGATCTTTCCAAAGAACGGAATCTTGACATAGGAACGGTTGGGCCCCTGTCTATCCTGGATGAAGCCCGCACCGCGGCGTTCTAGCGGAATGAGCAGCAGAATGAACAGCACCGGGATGAACGCGAAAGCGAACTTTCCGATGGTCAGGAGCCATTCAATCCACGTTTTCGAATCGATAATTTCCATCATACGGCAACTCCATCGAGCAGTTCGCCCGTGCTGCGGATCGCGTCAAAAGAGAACTTGGAAAGCACCGGGGCAAATTCAGAAGCCTTTTTGTAAGCCTCTGCCGCGCACCGAACCTCTTCCCCCGCCAAAGCGAACAGAACGGTGAAAAGCGGAACGAGAGCCTCTTCGGGAGCCGTCGGAGCCGCGTTCAGCTTCTGGAGGATCGAACGCGAATTCACCATCGACCCGTTCACTTCCGACCAATGGTTCACGCCAAAGACCGTCGAGGACTTCTGCGCGGTCAAGTCGTTCTTCGAAGAAATCGAGACCCGGTTCGGAATCGTTTCGAGTTTCTGCGCCTTTGCCGCGTCGCTTCCCCACAGGTCCGCGGAGAGCGTGACGAGCGTCTTGAATTCCGATACGCGATTCAAAAGTTCGTCGGCCGTCCTGGTAAATCCGAACAGGGCAAAGCCCGCACGATTCGCCACCGGGTCGCCGCTCTTCGAAATGCCATCAGGCTCCTTCACCGGAGCGAAAGTCCCGACAAAGACCTCGGCACGGTCGCCGAGCTTTTCGACAAGCGTCTTGAGCGCCGCGGCATCTTCGTTCGTCGCCTCTCCCCCCAGGACAAACGCGATTTTTCCGTCGCCCTGGAGCGCGGACTTCAGCGCATCGACATTTCCCGCCGGCAGACGGTCCTTCGAAAATTCCTGGAAAGCGAGACGACTTGTGTTCGAGAGCCACGTGCGGTTCACTTCCGGGTTGCAGCGAGGCATCACGCGGAAAATAAATCCGTGGTCATGTTCGATCCAGATGTTCGCGCCGAGCGAATCGTCCATCGAAACGCTGGCGGTTCTCGAAAGCATCCAGACGCGCTGTTCGAAGCGGAAGTATTTCGCCGTCATCGCACCGGTCGGGCAAACGTCCGTCACGCAAAGATCGTATTCGTGATCGAGCTTTTTGCCGGGGAACGTCGTAATGTAGGTTCTGTCACCCCGAGAGGCGAGTTGCAGCTGTTCGTCGTGGCAGACATCGCGCATCAGCCGGACACAACGGTCGCACTGGACGCAACGCTCCTCGTCGAGCATCACCCGCGGACCGATATCGACGCGCTTTCCGCCGCGGAGCTGTCCTTTCGTGTCGTAAAACTGGTGATCCGGGTTTCCGTGATAGTTCTTGCCGACTTCGGGATACAGGCGGCTCGAATCGCGCCCCGCTTCCACGTAGTTTTCCTGGAGCGTACATTCGCCGGCCTTGTCGCAGATCGGGCAGTCCAGAGGATGGTTCAGGAGCATGAACTCGGACACGGCACGACGAGCCGTCTTGACACGTTCGCTCGAACGCGGCGTGAAAACCTTCATCCCGGCCTTCACCGGCGTGAAGCACGAAATGACAAGCATCTTGCCGCGCGGGCCTTCCGTTTCGACCAGGCACTGGCGACAGTTGCCGGATACCGGAAGATAGGGATGGTAGCAGACATGAGGCGTTTCGATGCCCACGGCTTTCAGGGCCTCGAGCAGGTTCGTATCGCCCGGAACTTCCACATTCTGGCCATCGACCTCGATCATGACACGAGGACTGTTGGCTGTCGGAAGATGAGGCATGTTGTAATGATTGCTCATAAGATTACCAGTAAGCTCCCAGACGCACGTTCGATCTCATGCGGGATTCCGCATGACTAGGGTTTTTCGCGATGTACTCTTCAAAATCCGCGCGATACTTTCGCGTATAGACATTCAGCGGTCCACCGAGAGAAAGGGCGAGCGGGCAGATGGTCGTCCCGCCGAATCCCGCAGAGATTCCCTGCAGAAGCTCAATGTCGCCGTCGTGACCTTCTCCGCGCATCATCGCATCGAGAACGCGGCGGGCAAAGCCCGTTCCTTCGCGGCAAGGCGTGCACTGTCCGCACGATTCATGTGAATAGAAATGCCCGAGCACGTCCAGGATATCGACCGCGCTGTGCGTATCGTTGAACACGATGATGGCGCCCGAACCGAACATCGTCTTCAGGGAGGCCATGCATTCGTAGTCAAGCGTCGCCGTTTCGCATTCTTCGGGGAGAAGCGGCGGGCAGGAAGAACCACCCGGAATTACGCCCTTCAGGTTTCCGATGATTCCCTGGCAGTATTCCTCGCTCGTGAGCATTTCCATGAGAGGCGTTCCCAGCGGAGCTTCATAGACACCGGGCCGCTTGACATCTCCCGAAACGCAGAACACTTTCGTACCGTGCGCGCGGGGAGTTCCCATCTTGGTATATTCTTCGACCGGGTGCGAGAAAATCCACGGAAGCGACATAATCGTTTCCACGTTGTTCACGCACGTCGGAGACGCCCAGGCGCCGGCGACAGCCGGGAAAGGAGGCTTTAGACGAGGCTGTCCCTTCTGGCCTTCGAGCGAGTTGATGAGAGCGGTTTCTTCGCCGCAGATGTAGGCGCCCGCTCCGCGATGGACAAAGATATCGAAGCAGAACCTTGTCCCGCCGATGTTTTCGCCGAGGTATCCGGCCGCATAGGCCTGGTTCAGAGCCTTGTTCACGCTTTCGATGCAGGGGAGGAACTCTCCGCGGGCATAGATGTAGGCGCAGCGCGCTCCAAGCGCCCAGCCGGCAATGATCAGACCTTCGATCAGCCGATGCGGATCTTCGAGCAGAAGATAATGGTCCTTGTAGGTTCCGCCTTCGCCTTCGTCCGCATTGACGACGATATAGACAGGCTTTCCCGTATTGCGCGGAACGAAACTCCACTTCATCCCGGTCGGGAACCCCGCACCGCCACGCCCGCGAAGACCGGAACGCTGGACGCGATCGATCGCTTCGAACTGGGACATTTCGAACAGGGAAGACGAAATCGTGGAATAGCCGCCGAGCTTCCTGTAGGCTTCGATATCCTGGGCGTGCTTTCCAAAATTCGCCGTGCAAACTTTCATCGAATCTTGCATGTTCAACCAACCTTCTTTGGCATTGCAGGATCTTCGGGAGGAGGCGCCGCCTTCGCGACCGAAACGCGGGAAGGCTTCGCCGTTCGCGTGCCGCTCACCGCAATCATCCGATATTCGTCCCCGACCTTTCCTTCGGGATCGACAAACTGCTTGTCCTTGACGCCGGGCTTCCCGACTTCGGACCATTTGCCGCTAACGTTTCTTTCGACGGTCAGTTCCGTAAATTCCGGAGCGCCCTTCCAGGTGAGCGTCGCACCGTTCGCATCGACCAGGGCGACGACGTTCAAGACCGGAGACGGCGGCGCGTAATCGGAAACCTGCGGTTTCGCCGTCGCGCCGGGAGCGCCCGCATGTCCGCCGTGGCCTTTCACCATGCCGCCGAGAACTTCGCGCGGAGGCTCCTTCCCGGGGAACTTTTCCTCGCGGGCATAGCACCACTCGAGAATCTTGTCGAAGCGTTCGGGCGTAAGTCCCACGCCGGGCTTCATGACCAGTTCGCCGTTTTCCACGTCCGTCGCATAGTCATCGTTCACGAGCATCGCCGGAGCGTTACCGCAAGCGGCCAGGCATTCCACTTCGACAATCGTAAAGAGACCGTCGGGAGTCGTTTCGCCGCTCTTGATGTTCAACGCCTTTTGCGCATATTCGAGAATGCTCGGAGCGCCGCGCAGGTGGCAGCTGACGTTGTGGCAGAACTGGAGGAGGAACCTTCCGGTCGGGACATGCTTGTACATCGTGTAGAATGTCGAAACGCCGTAAGCGTGCGCCGCGGAACATCCGCAGACATCCGCCGCCCAGCGAATCGCCTCGTGCGGAAGCCAGCCGATGGCGTCCTGCGCGAGCCAGAGAACTTCAAGCAGCGCGCCCTGCCCTACCGGATAGCGGGAAAGCAAGTCCGAAACGCGTTCCTTGATGGCGGGAGTTTCCAGAAGCGGAGCGATTTCGCCCCAAGTCGGCTGAGCCTGGATCGGGTTCGCATGCCCAAGCTGGTCCGCCGGAGACGGCAAGGTCTCGACAGGAATCGGACCGTGGGTATAGGCAAGCGTATTGTTGGCAACGTCGTGAATGGCGCCTTTAACGTGACTCATCTGTCCAGTTCTCCCGCGATAATGTTGATGCTCGACAGGCAGGCGATGGAATCCGCAATCATGCCGCCTTCGACCAGTTCGTGGAAAGCCGCAAACTGCGTGAAGCAAGGCGGACGGACCTTCACCCGCCACGGATGGCCGGAACCGTCGGAAACCAGCGTAAAGCCAAGTTCCCCGTTCGCCGTCTCGGAACCGGAATAGTATTCGCCCGCAGGGATCCGGATGCCTTCGAAGACGCTCTTGAACCGACCTGCCAAGGCTTCCATGTCCTGATAGACGCGTTCGTGCGACGGAATCCGGATACGCGGATCTTCGATGCTCACGGGCCCCGGAGCGAGCCGTTTCAACGCCTGGCGAATGATCTTCACGGATTCTTCCGCTTCGGCGAGGCGCACCATGAGCCGGTCAAAGACGTCGCCATGGGTTCCCGTCACCACGTTCCAGTCGTAAGTTTCATAATCCCAGTACGGTTCGTCCTTCCGCAGGTCGCTTGCGACGCCCGTCGCACGGAGGCACGGACCGGTCCAGCCCCAGGCAATCGCCCGTTCGCCGGAAATCTTCGCCACATCGACGGTACGGTCGAGGAAGATGCGGTTCCGGTCAAAGCACGCGTGGACGTCCTTCAGGTTCTTCCCGACCTGCCTGCAGACGGCGAGAACGTCCTCTTCAAAGCCTTCGTATGTATCGCGGTAAAGCCCGCCGATTCGCCCGTAGCTGTTCGTAAGGCGCGCCCCGGTCAGCTTTTCCCAGATGCGCATCGTCATTTCGCGGGAATCGAACAGGTAGAAGAAGCCGGTCGTCGAACCGAGGTCCTGGGCCGCCGCGGCGACACAGATGAAATGGTCCGCGATGCGGGAAAGCTCGTTCACGATCACGCGGAGAACCTTGGCGCGTTCGGGAACTTCGATGCCGAGCATCTGTTCCGCGGCGCGGCAGTAGGCGAAATTGTTCATCATCGCCGAACAGTAGTCCAGACGGTCGGTCAGCGGCAAGACCTGCTGCCACGTTCCGCGTTCCGCCATCTTTTCGAATCCGCGGTGCAGATAGCCGATTTCCCCGACAGAGGCCGCGATGTTTTCGCCGTCGAGAGCCGTAATGTAGCGCAAGCATCCATGCGTCGCACCGTGCGACGGACCGATGTTCAGCACCATCAAGTTCTTTTCTTCGCCTTCAGGAGTGAGAACCTTCATTTTCTGATGCTCCCTGTCAAATATTCAACTTCGTTCGGCAAGATTTCCTTCGGGCGTTCTAAGATGCGGTAGCCCTTGGATTCCAGGCGCTTTTCGAGCGCCGGATACAGATAGTCATTCGTCGAAAGCCACTGGCGGCGATGCGCCGGGTAATCCTTCCGCAGCGGATGTCCCACAAATTCCACGTGGTTCAGCAAGCGTCGAAGGTCCGGGTGGCCGACAAAATTCACCCCGAACTGGTCATAGACTTCGCGTTCCTGCCAGTTCGCAATCGGATACAGATCCGAGATCGTCGGAACGTTCAGGTCGGCTTCTTCGACAAGGACCTTCACGACCAGACGCTTGAACGGCTCATAGACGCTCTTCAGAACATACTCGACCGCAAACCGAGGTCCGACGTAATCCTTCATCCCGAGATAGTCGATTCCGACGATATCGAGAAGCATGTCGAGCTTCAGATCGTTTCGGATTGACGCGACGACATCGTGCAGGTTTTCACGACGCGCGACGACGGTAAGCCCCCACGGATTCCTTTCGGAGCGGGAGACGCCCCACTGTTCGAGGCTCTTCAACGCGGATTCTTCAAAAGCCTTGCGCGCTTCCGGGGTAGCGACAATCGGCTCCTTCACATTATCGGACGCGACCATTACGGATTCTCCTTCCAAAATTCAGCCTTGCGGATAGCGGAATCCTTGAAACGATTCGCCTTTTCCTTGATTTCTTCGGCCTTCTCGCGGGAATATTCGGCAAGTTCGCGCTTCGCCTCGGCGGTCTTCGCCCGCAAGAGCTCCACCTGTTCCCGGACGCGTTCCTTCCGCTCCTTCATGTAGGATTCGTCGGAAAGCTTCTTCTGGATATCGAACATCGCATCGAAGAAGGCTTCGGGACGGCTCGGGCAACCGCCGATATAGACGTCCACCGGAATGATGTTGTCGATACCCGGCACCGTGCAGTAGCAGTCATAGACACCGCCGGAAGTTGCGCAAGCCCCCATCGCGATAACCCATTTGGGCTCGGCGATCTGCTCGTAGATGCGCTTGAGAATCGGAGCCTGCTTGTAGGTGATGGTCCCCTGGACAGCCAGCACGTCGGACTGGCGCGGCGTAAAGCGGACATATTCGGAACCGATACGCGAAAGGTCGTAGGGGCTTGTTTCCGTACTCATGAATTCAATCGCGCAACAAGCCGTTCCGTAGGGAAACGGCCACAGGGAATTCTTTCGTCCCCAGTTGACGATGAAGTCAAGTTTCGTTGTAAAAAAACTGGCTTCTTGGGCTTCGACTGCCATAGAACGATACCTCGTAAATGTCACGGGAAAAGATAGAAATATGTCTCCCTTTGAACGTCCAGACGATACAAAAGTTCCAAAAAGGGGGCGCCTTCCCTGCAAAATTTCGCCCTAAACGTCAAGCATTACGGTAGGATTTTCGAAATGCTATATTATGGAGAAACATGACCGAATCCAACGCAAAACCGCTAGCCGAAAGGCTCCGCCCCACTTCCCTCGAAGAATTCCTGGGGCAGAACAAGATCCTCGGCGACCGCAGCATGCTCCGACAGAGCGTCGAAAGCGACAATGTTCCCAGCATGATTTTCTGGGGACCTCCGGGCTGCGGCAAGACGAGCCTCGCAAACGTCATCCGCCTGCACACGAAAAAGCGCTTTGTCGCGCTCTCCGCCGTGGAATGTGGCGTCAAGGAAATCAAGTCGGTCCTCTCCGAAGCGAAAACCTACGAGGATTTGGGCCGCGGCACGATCCTCTTCATCGACGAGATCCATCGGTTCAACAAGAGCCAGCAGGACGCGCTTCTCAAGGCTGTCGAAGACGGAACGGTCACGCTCATCGGCGCGACAACGGAAAATCCGGGATTCGAAGTCAACTCCGCGCTCCTTTCCCGCTGCCAGCTCATCCTGTTCGCTCCGCTTTCTCCCGAAGATCTGTCGCGACTCGCAAGGCTCGCGCTCAAGGAACATCCCCGCGGTCTCCTGCTCCGGGACGTCGAAATTTCCGAGGAAACGCTCCAGAAGCTCGTTTCGCAGGCCGACGGCGACGCCCGATTCCTCTTGAACCAAATCGAGTGGATTGCCAAGAACCTGGGCGAACGACACACAATCGACAATGCGCTCCTGGACGAAATCCAGTTCAAGAAGCCGCTCCGCTACGACAAATCGAGCGAGGAACATTACAACCTGATTTCCGCGCTGCACAAGTCCATCCGAGGAAGCGACCCCGACGCGGCGGTCTATTGGCTGCACCGGATGCTCCAAGGCGGCGAAGATCCGCGGTTCATTCTTCGGCGACTGATTCGGATGGCGATGGAAGACATTGGACTTGCCGACCCGAACGCGCTCCTGCTCGCGACCGCGGCAAGGGAGGCTTTCGATTTTATGGGCGTTCCGGAAGGGCTTATCGGGCTAGACGAAGTCGCCATCTACCTTTCGCTCGCCCCGAAAAGCAACAGCGTGGAACTCGCCGGGATGAAAGCGGACGCAATCATCAAGCGGACAGGGACGCTCCCCGTGCCAAAGGCTTTCCGAAATTCCGTGACAAAGGTCGGGGAACAGCTCGGCTACGGAAACGGCTACCGCTACGACCACGGCAGCCCCGGCGCCTATTCCGCGCAGGAACATCTCCCGAAAGAGATCGCCGGCACCGAAATCTACACCCCGACCGAATATGGCCGGGAAAAAAAGCTCGCCGACCGCCTGCAGGAACTGAAAACGATTAAAAACGAAAAGGGAAAGAGCGGTTCGTAAAGGCTCTTTTAGCTAAGGTTCTATTTCAACACCGAATATCTTGCGAATAGAGGGATAAGCGAACAATCCAAACGTTTCTAAAAGGTCAGCGACAGGAGTGCGCAGGTTTGGCAAAAGATAGGATAGTCGTTTAAAACAAGGAGGGGTCCCCGTCCAGCAAGGACGGGGACCCCGGGGATCCGGCGGCGACCTACTCTCCCGGGCCCGAGGGCCAG
>CAVJTH010000001.1:0-227317 GCA_963652365.1 Senegalimassilia sp. | reverse complement strand
AACCGGTACCGCAAGCTGCTGGTGAGGTTCGAGAAGACGGACGCGTCCTACATGGCGCTGCTGTATCTCGCGGCGGGGAGAATCGCCTTCAGAAAGGCAAAAGCTATTTAGGGATAGATTCTTATTTTTTTGAGAGCAGCTTGTTCAAAAATGCTAGGCCAGGTTTACTGTCGAATTTATATAGAACGAGACAAGATTGATTTTCCCAAACAGGCGCCTAGTTTGGCTTTTTTTAGAGAAGCCTAGATGGGTCACACAGGATCCTTCGTGTTTGCCGGGTTTCTAACTTTTGGAGCATATCCATTATTTGGATCAAAACAAGCCGACTCCGTTCCCTCAAAATTTTCTATTAAAGCTTTTCGAATATCTGGACAATCTTTAAATACTGTGAACCAAATGGACCAATAACCATATTTTTTTGCATCTTCAATAATTTCGGAGAGGGAATCACTGCCGGATTCAAACTTCTTTCTACTTTTTAATGCTTTATTCCAGGTTTCATATCTTGCTCGCCATCGAAAATCAGCAGTGGATGGAATGTTTTGAGAAGCTTTAGGATGTCGTCCTAATTTTAGCCAATTGTACAGCTTTTGTGCTCTATCTTTAGACAAGCCTTTTAATTGCGGATTCAACAGTATGCGCCCACCGCAATCATAGATATAATCATAAAAAGTATTGTTTACGTGTGGCCAGTGATAATCGGATAATTCAATATTTTCTGGATGAGCTTTTATGGAATTGCATACGTTGCAGCTCAATAAGAAGTTTTCCCATTTATTTGCTCCGCCATGTGCTTTTGGACTTAAGTGTTCTACTTGCAAATTTCCGAAAGCCATGGGGGCTTCACAATAAGAACAATAACTGCCTAAACAGCCTATCAAAGGATTTTTGGCTTCGCTATAATTGGGATAGTCCGATTTTACAGTGATTTCTTCTTTCTCGTTTTTGGAGTTGATAAAATTTATGGTTTGCCCAACATTAGTTTTTTTTACTGGTCTCATTGCACCCCCTTAGATTTTGTTCTGGCTCTATATTCAGACCTAATTAAAGCCAAATAAGCAGGATCATCGCTATATTCTGCTTCCAACTGATCAAGTTGTTCTTTTAGAGAGTCAATATTTTCACTATGATTGTCCAACGCTTCAAAGAATTCTTTAGCGGCCTTTTCCATTTCCATAAATTTTTTTGACCTAATTTCCTGTGGCATTCCCATTCTATTTTGAGCGATATCTTCCAAACCTTCTTTGAAGGGCGCTCCGCCATTAAGGACGCCGCTATCAAAACTAATTAAACAATCGTCGCTATCTAAACTTTGTACGATAAAAGGACTATGGGTGGATACAATGAATTGAATCTTAGGAAAAGCGGAATGAAGATCTCTTAACACGTGTCTTTGCCAATGCGGGTGCAAATATAAATCTACTTCATCGATAATAACTACGCCAGGTGTTTCAGAAACAGCACGATTTCCTAAAAAACCGTTTAGTTCTATACAGCGGTGAGCTATTTCAGAAACAATGTTAACCATTGACTGCAAACCATCGCTCATATACGATAAATGGTGTCGGGACGGCTCGTGTCCTGTTACCGAAACAATTGCTTCGATTTCGCCTCTATCGAAGTCTATTTCAGATAGAGCCGGGATAGCCTTTTGCAAAGCATCAAAAAATGATTCTCTTGTGCCTAAGAATTCCTTTTCATCCGTAATGTCTTTGTCGTAGTGCTTGAGCCAGTTTTGGGCACCTTCGTAATCAACTTTATCATGTAATGCTAGTTTATACGCTTTGGCTACACGAGATAGTCTTTCTTTTGCTTTTCCGCGATTGTGTAGTTGTGCGTCCGAAGTTCTTTTTGCTCCAAAGGACAATAGTAAAGGAAGAATTGCATTGTGTTTTTTTTCATTCCTGAGCATTTCCATTTGTTTTACAAAATCAATTAAGTCGCCGACATCTTGGCGAGTGTGGGATGTTTTTGTTCCTTTAAACTTTCTAATCCAAGATATCTCGTTAAAAGAAGATTTCTTCAAAACGCCTTCTTCATAATCATTTGAATAAACTTGGGCATTTATACGAATGCTCGGATTTTCGTTGTTTGAAAGATAATCTTTTTTTTCTGGGTCGTATTTTTTTAAAACATCAAAGGCTGAAAAATTTCTTAGGTAGGCCTTGCCTCCAGGAAGCGAATCCATGGATTGGAGAAATGCGCCTAGACCAATCTGTAAAGCTTTTAACAAGGTGGTTTTCCCAGCGGTATTATTGCCGATTACAACGCAAATATCTTTATCCAAGAAAACTTTTTGGTGTTCAAAGCCTCGAAAATTTGTAATTTCTATGCTTTTTATTTTCATGAGAGCCTTTTCCGTTTTTGCAGATAAATATAAATTATTGCCGTTTGGTAAAGGCCAAAGTTTAAAGAATGCACACCGAAAAACACCTCATTTTTGGCGAAAACGTAGCTTTATGTTCTACAGGGCCACGTATTCGATGTACCTTGACTTGTGGATGATGGCGATCCTATTCTATAACCTCCTACGTGAAACTGCAGGATGCGTATGCAAGCGAAAGTAATACGGTCGGAAACTGGGTCTCTATTGGATATATTGCTCCTGGTGCAACAAAAGCAAGCGATGCAACCGGTTCAACAACATCGTTTACATATTCGGGAGGAAATGCCAAAGTGACGGTGACTTGCCCATCTGGCGCAAACACAAATACAGAAGGAACCGCATGCGAAAAAGCAGAAGGCCAGACAACAGTGACGGTTCCTGCGGAAAGCGGTTCCGTTGACGGTTGGAAGGCGACAAGTTTAGCAAAATTGAATGATTGTAAAGGTGGTTCTATTTGGAGCGTTGCTGCTGAAACAGTTAATGGGTGTTGTTGAATATACAAATACCATTAACAATAATGAACCGACAGCAGAAACTGATTGCAATGCCCTCACCCCACAATTTGTAAACATCGGCAAATAAATACATAGCCCGTAAAAAACAAAAACTTCGTTAGCATTTGTTGACGAGGTTTTGTTTTAAACAATCAATGTCCATGTTTCAATTTTCTTCGGCGTCCATTCTCTTTTGAACAAAATCTGTAGTATTATGGCTCTGATTATTTATATATTTAAGCTATGACAAAATCTGAATTGAAAACGTTGAAGAAAAAAGCGGATGCTGCATACCGGGCCATGTTGAATTTCCCGGGCTACGATGAAAATTTTTATCGAAAGAAAAATAATTTAGCCACACTTCAGATTTCATCCGCCAATAAATAACTGAATCTATTCTCTTTCCTTTTTATCGAAGCCAAGGGGATTTTTATTGTGAACCTTTGTCATCAAAGCACAAAAGGCTGGTGAAAACTTTCCAATCTTCACACCCGGAAGGTAAAAATGTTGCAACCTATCTAAAAAAGAAGGCTTTGGAAGATCAAGAAGCAGGATTAAATCGGACATTTCTTGTCTTTGATAATGAAGATGGTTATCTGTGTGGATTCTTCTCTTTAAAAGCAGGACTGTTCCCCATCGAAGCAAAAGGGAAGCTTTTTCATTCTTTACCGGGAATTGATTTGGTCTATTTTGCGAAAAACAAAAATTTTGTTTCGCCAGATCAAAAGATTGATATCGGTTCGATTATATTTTTTGACTTTATCCTTCCTTTGGTCAAGGAAACGAAAAAATTTGTCGGTGCTTCATATTTATACATTTATGCGATTGCAAACTCTAGCCTGCAAAACAATTATCGCAACAAATACGGGTTCTCCGTTCCTCCGAAAAAGGTAAAAGAGTTTATTGAATCTCACATAAAGCCGGATTATGACGAAGACTGCGATTTTATGTTCATCCATTTAACGGACAACAGCAAAGGTACTAGGGCAAAGAATCAAAAGCCCAACAAGATCCGTAGGAAATAATTTACGTTTTTTCGTATAAATTAACGGATGATTTGTTGAAGTGTTTATTATACTACATAAAACAGGGTTCTCGAATCCGAGCACCCTGTTTCAAAGAAGCTGATTCAAGTTTTTAGAACAGATTATTATTTGCCAACATCTTCAAAGTTCGGAGTTAAACTTTGACAATTCGATTTATTCGTGGCATCAAATTCTGCCGTATATTTAATTGGAGATCCTTTAGATGCATCTCCTGTAGAGGCTTCTTCAACAGACACAATCCAATTTTTTCCCACCGGACAATCATTTAACTTTGCCTGATTGCTGGCCGACCAGCCTTCTGTTTTGCCTAAACCGACAAGTTTTGTCGTATCTGATGAAATGGCTCCAACGAAATCAAAGTTTTTACTTTTTGGCATATTGTAACCGATCATAGTCCAATTGCCAACATAGATTCCGCTTTCTGCCACAAACGCATCCTGCAGTTTCACGTAGAAATGGGCGTTTTACTAGTGGCATCAATTGCAGAAATTTTAGAAGAAGAGCAGGAACGTTTGGAATCTTTGCTCGCCAAAGCTTATGTCTGTCGCCATGCCAAAAGAAAAAGCAAGATTAATTGTAGATATCGATGAACCCTCCCTTTTAAATTCTATAAAGAAAGCGATCCTTTTGTTAAAAGGAGTTTCAGCCGTCAATGTAAAGCAGCCTAAAGTAAAAATGACTGAAAATGAGTTTTTTTCAAAACTAGACTTATCAGTAGCATCCCCAAAAAAAGGCAAATCCATTCGTATGCGCCAGAATGAATCAGGGATGGAATTCATCAACAGGTTGTTATGCGCTACGAAATAGTTTTTGGGCATTATGCCAGATAATCCATTCCCTCCCCCATTTATTTTTAACTTTTCCGCATGATCAACACGACCCTTTGCTACATCGAACAGAACGGCTCCTATCTGCTGCTCCACCGCGTCAAGAAAGAGAACGACATCAATCGCGACAAGTGGATAGGCATCGGCGGCAAGTTCGAAGAAGGCGAAAGCCCCGAGGATTGCGTGCGGCGCGAAGTCCGCGAAGAGACCGGTCTCGAATTGCAGGAACCGCGCTACTGCGGAATCGTCACGTTCCAGAGCGACGAAATGGCCGAAACCGAATTCATGCACCTCTTCCGCGCGACAAGGTTTTCCGGAGAGATTCGCGACTGCGACGAGGGCGTTCTCGAATGGATTGCCAAGGAAAAGTTTGCGGAACTTCCCCATTGGGAAGGCGACCGGATTTTCCTTACGCTGCTCGACCGCGAAGTTCCCTTCTTTTCGCTGAAGCTGACATACCAAAAGGGCGTTCTTGTCGAAGCTCTGCTAAACGAAAAGCCGGTTCGCGCCGAGGATTTTTCCTTCGGGTCGCTGGCCGCCTTCCCGACGATGCGCCGAAAGGACCGCCAGATGACAGCCGAAGAGGCAACGGACATTTTAGCGTCCGGCGAATACGGCGTCCTTTCCACGACAAATTCTGTCGGATATCCCTACGGGGTTCCGGTGAACTTCGTCTTTGACGGCAAGGCAATCTATTTTCACGGCGCCAAGGGTCGCGGCGAAAAGTTTCTTGCCTTCGAGCGTTCTTCCAAGGCCTGCCTCACGGTCGTGCGAAACTCCCAGGTGCATCCCGAAAGCTTCTCGTCCGCATTCGAAAGCTGCATCGTCCTTGGACGCGTGCATGCTCCCGAAAATCCGCGACAAGGCCTTCTCGCCCTCGTCAAGAAATACAGCCCGGAATTTCTCGCGGAAGGCGAAGCCTATATCGACAGGGCGATTTCCCATACGGCCGTCTTCCAGTTCGACATCGAGAACCTCTGCGGAAAGAGGCACCTCTAAAAGAACTATATTGCAGGCATGAAGATTCTCGCCTTTGTCCTTGCCGCGGCAGTGGCAAGCTTTGCCCAGGTCTCCGTCTGGGACCGTCCCATTCAGGATTCATCCGATGATTCCGTAAAGGACGTTTCCGTTTCACGGCAAGTCGCAGAACTCGACAGCGTGCCGATTTACGACAACCTGATCGAAAAATACGATCGCCGGCACGAAAAGCTTTCCCGACTCGGA
Source organism: Senegalimassilia sp. (assembly GCA_963652365.1). Classification (GTDB taxonomy): domain Bacteria; phylum Fibrobacterota; class Fibrobacteria; order Fibrobacterales; family Fibrobacteraceae; genus Hallerella. Next base: position 221,340 of record CAVJTH010000001.1, on the reverse strand, counting down.
AACATCTTCCTCGCTTCGGGAAGCGTGCTCCTCGGTGGCGGACTTTGCCTCATGGTGTCAAGCCGGGATGCAGACGAGCTGTTCCTCACGGGAGTCTATATGGCGCTCGTTTCTCCCTATCCGATTACCGCCGGAATCATCCTCAAGGCGGTCGGCGGCAAGCAGGGGCGGAACTCGCAGCGATTTCGGGAACAAAAGGATTCCTACGTCGCGCGGAGAAACTACCAGCTGTCCCTTTCTCCGACATTCCGGCCAGAATCCCATGCGACCGGAGCGGTTCTTTCGCTCAGTTTTTGAAGCTTTCCCGGACAACGCGGTCGTAAGTATCCAGAATCGCCTCGGTCGATAGGACGCCTTCGATTTTCCCCGCGGAATCCTTGACATAGACCTCGTTCAGGGAATGCTTGAGCATGAACTTCATCGCCGTGTGCAAGTCGGCGCTTGCAGGCAAAAGCGGCGAACGCGAAACACAATCCGCGACAAGAAGGACCGATGCGCCGCCTTCGATCGAAACGATGTTCTGCAGCGCGAGACTCCAGTCCAGAACGCCCAGGTATTTTCCGTCCTCGAAGACAGGGTAGGAGTGTACCGTCGCCGAATCGACATGTTCCATGTTGAACGCGTTGATTTCGCGCTCCGCCTCGTGAAAGGTGCTTGACGACGAAAGTTCGAGAACGCGGGTCCTCTTCATGACGGTCTCGACAGAAATGGTCCGCAGCAGATCCGGGTCCATTTCCTGCCGGTGAACGGGAGACGCAAACTTGTTGAGGACCTGGCTGCGGTAGATGCTCCACTTGCGACTAAAGGCGACATGGACGACCGCGGCGATCATGATTCCCGGCAAGAGCTGGTAGCTGCCCGTCATCTCGCAGACCATGACGACTCCGGCGAGAGGAGCCTTGGCGGCACCGGCAAAGAAGGCACCCATTCCGACAAGGGGCATCGCGCCGGGTTCCCGCAAGATTCCGGGGGCGAGCGATTCGACGGCAACGGCAAACGCCGCACCGACGACACCGCCCAGAAAGAGGGACGGACCAAAGACGCCGCCCGACCCGCCGCTGCCCACGGTAAAGGACGTGGCGAGAATTTTCGCAAGGACAAGACCGAGCAGAAAGATCACGGAAGGCGCACTTGCCGGGTCCACCAGACGGGTCATGCTTTCCACGTAATCCCAGGTGCCGCCCATCGCCTGCGGAAACCCAATCGCAACGCCGCCGCACACAGCGCCGCCGATGGCGGGCTTTAGCCAGTTCGGAGCGTTCCAGCGCGAATAGAAGTCCTCGACGGCATAGTAGCATTTCACATAGACAAACGACAGCGGAACGCAAATCAGGCCCAGGAACGCGCAGAACAGAAGCTCGATTCCGTTGGCGAAGTAGAAATCCGGGACATTGAACGTGGGAGCCGTCCCGAACACGCTGGAATACACGGAAAACCCGACGACGGAAGCGACAATCGACGTTCCGAACGCGCTGCTTTCAAAATCCTCGCGGTAGAGGATTTCGACAGAGGTCAGCGCGCCCGAAAGCGGAGCCTTGAAGATCGCGCCGAGACCCGCGGCCATTCCCGCAAGGCCGAACTGCCTGCGAACAGCGCGCGGCATCTTGAAAAGCCGACAGATCAGGGCGGCGATTCCCGAACCTATCTGCGAGACGGGGCCTTCGTAGCCCGCGCTGCCACCGCTGCCGAGAGTCACCGTGCTGGCGATCAGCTTGACAGGCGCGACGCGCTTTCTGGGAACCCCGCCATGATGATGGAACGCGTAAATGGAACGATCGGTTCCCTGGCCGGAAGCCTCTGGAGTTTTCGTCACGACAAACAGGAAAAGGCCGCACAGAAGCCCGCCGAGAGCCGGAGCGGCGTAAAGCGAGTAGCCGGTGAACGTATTGTGTACAAACGAAGACGTGTATTCCAGACAGAGCCGAAAGACGACCGCGACACCGCCCGTCACAAGGCCGATAAAGGCCGCAAGCAAGATCTTTGGAACATAGGAATTGACGATGAACAGCCGGGAGAACTTTTTCATCGGGCATCACTTTCGCTTGCGCCACACGAAAAGGACGCCGGCGACCGAAAGGACAAAGATCGCGGCGATAATCCAGAACGAAAAGGGATTCTCCGGTCCAAGTCCAAAGGGAAACGCAACGTTCATCCCGAAGATGCTCGCGACAAAGGTCGGAATCGTAATCGCTATCGTAATGACGTTTAGCGTTTTCATCAAGGCGTTCACGTTGTTGTTCACGACGCTCGCCCGCGCATCCATCAACGACGCGAGAATGTTCGCGTAGATTTCCGCCTGTTGCAGGCTTTGCCGATTTTCGATCACGACGTCGTCGAGAAGTTCGCGTTCGTTCTCGTCGAAATGCATTCCGCGGCCCATCTGCAGTTTCTTCAAGAGAGCCTCGTTGGAATTGAGCGCGCTGACGTAGTAGATCAATCCCTTGTTCAGCGTAAACATGTATTGCAGATACTTGTTGTCGAGCGTGTTCTGGAGCTTGTCCTCCAGCTCGTCGCTTATCCGGCTGATGATTTTCAGGTGCTCGTTGAAATGATAGACGGAATAGTTCAGCAGCTTGATCACGAACGTGTTCAGGCTGTCGATCCTTGAAAATCGGCGCGGGTCCATCAGCGGGAGCTCCGCATCCGAGAGGAGCAGCACCCAGTCCGAAAAGAGAAATATCCCGAACGACTCTACGCGGAACTCGAAATTGTCCTCGGTGGTATAGTTGCGCGGCTTCTTGAAGACTATCGTGATGAAGTCGTCGTCATATTCCACACGGGAAAGCTCGTCGTTGTCGAACGCGGACGCAATCGTATGTTCGGCGATTTCGTACTTCTTTACCAGAGCGCCCCGCTGCTCGGGGCTCGGGCTTCCCATCAGCACGATGTCCGCGGAATCTTCGTCCTCGGCTTGCGTGACGCGGCCGTTCTCGATTTTATAATACTTGTGCATACGAGCCTTCTTGTGGACGCTATCGGGTCGCCCCAAAAATAAAAAAGACCCGGGCTTATGCCTAGGTCTTTGCCTTTTTTGCAGTGAAAATTTTAGACAATCCGACGGATGCGGGAATTGAACCACACGACGAACGGAGCGCAGATGCAGATGGACGTGTAGGTTCCGACAATGACGCCAAAGGACATCACGATGCCGAAATCCCGGATCGAAGAACCGCCCATCACGGCGAGAATGACGCACACGAAGAGAGTCGAAACGGAAGTGATTACCGTGCGGCTCAGGCACTGCGACACGGAACTATCCACGGTCTTCGGGAAGTCGGCGGAACCGTGCAAGCGCACGTTTTCGCGGATACGGTCGTAGTTGATGATGATATCGTTGACCGAATAGCCAATCATCGTGAGGAGCGCGGCAATCATGGCGCCGTCAACGGAAAGTCCCAGAACGGCAACCAGTCCAATCGTCAGGATCGTATTGTGAATCAAGCCGACAACCGCCCCGATACCGAATCCGAGACCGAGCTTTCCGAACCGGAACCAGACATAGAGACAGATGACGATCCACGCAAAGATGACAGCGAGAATCGCGTTAAAGCGGAGCTCCTTGCCGATAGTCGCCCCGACATCGTCCTGGGAAAGAATCTTCACGTTGTCGTCGGAATCGATCGCCTTGACCACGTCCGGTCCCTTTTCGCTCTTCACGGAGACTTCGTAGGCGTTCTGGATCGAGGAGCCACCGACAGCGCGAACCGTTCCGTCCGTCACGTCGAACTTGGCGAGGACATCGTTCAAGTCCTGGAGATGATCCTTGGAATCGTTATACTGGACACGGAAGACCGTTCCACCTGTAAAGTCGATGCTGAAGTTGAAACCCTTGAACACCGAGACGCCAATCGCCAGCACGCAGAACGCGATGGAAATCACGCGAAAGAGCTTTCCGCGACGAACGACGGCCAGCTTCGCATGGTTGATCGCCGCGATGCCGTTTCCGATGGAAATCGTATTCGAATCCTGCTTGGCCAGCTTGATATCGAAGATTGCGCGCGTAATCGTCAGAGCGGTAAACATCGACACCGCGATACCGATCATCAGCGTAAGTCCAAAGCCCTTGACCGATGCCGTACCGACCTTGTAGAGGATGAGAGCGGTCAGGAACGTCGTCAGGTTCGAGTCGAAGATCGCGCTGAACGCTCTTTCGTAACCCTTCGCGATCGCCATGCGCGCCTTGTTGCCTTCGCGGAGTTCTTCGCGTACGCGTTCGAAGATAATCACGTTCGCGTCAATGGACATGCCCACGGTCAAGATCATGCCGGCAATGCCCGGAAGCGTCATCGTCGCATGGAACACGGAAAGCACAGCCGCGGTGATCAGAGCGTTGCACACAAGGCCCGCGCTCGCGATAAGGCCGCCAAAGCGATAATACATGATCATGAAGAGTACCGTGATCACGAGACCGATCAAGGCGGATCCAAATCCGGAGCGGATGTTGTCGTCGCCGAGAGTCGCCCCGATCGTGCGGCTTTCGATAATGTTCATCGGAGCCTTGAGAGCGCCGGAACGAAGGACGACAGCAAGACGGTTCGCTTCCGCCATGTCGTCAAGTCCCGTAATCTGGGCTTCGCCGTTCGGGATGCGGTCGCGAATGACCGGTACGCTGATAACCTGGTCATCGAGGACAATCGCCATCTGCTTGCCGATGTTCGCCGCGGTAATGGCGCCGAAGCGCTTCGGACCGATTCCCGCGAACTTGAGGCTCACGGCGACTTCGCCGGAATTCGTACCGTCGCTCACGCGATACGGACGCGCATCGGAGACATATTCGCCGCTCATTTCCGCACGACGCTTGAGCAGGTAGAGACGCTTGGCCTTGACGGCGGAACCGTTCACCTTTTCAAGTCCCGAGCCCCAGGCAAAGACGACATCGTGCGGGATCAGGCTCTGCACGGTGCGGTCGTTCAAGATCCGCTTCACGGTCTCGATCTGCTCCTGGGCGACAAATCCCCCGTTTCCAAAGGACATATACAAGGCGGAAAGCGCGGTGGCCTGCGCATTTTCGCTAGAGACCGTGCTGTCCTGTTTTTCGACGGAATCCGTCTTGCCCGCCGCGTTGCCGGCAAAGAGTTCCGCATCCGAAACCTCCGCGGCCTTTTCGACCGGCTTCGCCGAATCGCTCGGAGCGACCGTCTTGCCGGAATCCGCAATCGATCCGCGGTTCACCAGGTAATTGTCGATGACCGAGACGACCTGTCCAAACTTTTCCTGTTCCGCGAGAATCTTGAATTCGAGCTTCGCCGTGCTTCCGACAAGGCTCTTCGCCGTGGAATCATCCACGCCCGCAAGTTCGACGATGATGCGATCCTTGCCCGACGGGGAAATCAGCGGTTCGGAAAGGCCGAACTGGTCCACGCGGTTCCGCACGATTTCGAGAGACTGCTGCTGGATATCCTTGATGTCTTCCGACTTCAGTCCCTTGCCGTCGATCTGCAGCGTGATGCTTGTGCCGCCGGCCAGGTCAAGTCCAAAGTTCACCGCCTTCGCGGCGACCTTCGGATTTTGCTTCACGTATTCCTTTTTCGCGTCGCCAGTCTTGGAATGGACGCGGATAGAAGGAATGATCGTGTAGCACGAAAGAAGTAGGATAGCGAGAATGATAAACTCGCGCAAACCGAATATTTTTTTCTTCATCTGATCGTTTCCTTAAAGGCGTAAAAAACCTAAAGTGCCGTTCAAATTTAGTAAGAGAGCATCCTTTTGGTGAGGACCACCCCACCTTTTGCCACGAAATAGCCCGCCACATTTTCGATTGGCATTCGCTTTCGCTCGTAAACGACCTCGGTCCGGGCCGAAATCCCGGGCAGGGGAACCGCTCCGGGAAATCCCAGCCGAAGTTCCACGACCGTATTTCCGTAAGTGCGGCAGAGCAGAATCCCCTGTCCTTCGGGATGAACGGAAAGCGTCCCGAGCGTCATCGCGGCTTCGCGCTTGCGAAAGGCGAGAAACGTCGTCACCAGCCGAAAGATTTCCGAGTTTTCCGCAGCGGGCAGCTCCTGCCACGGAAAGCAGCGCCTGTTGTCGGGGTCCTTGCCCCCTTCCAGCCCGATTTCATCCCCGTAATACAGGGAAATCGCCCCCGGAAGACTCAGAAGAAGCGCGCTGGCGAGAAGCGATCCGTCCGGATTTTCCCCGGCGAGGGTCCGCAAGCGAGCCGTATCGTGGCTTCCGAAGAGATTCATCTGCACGCCAAAAAGGTTCCGTTCGAAAAGGGCCTGGAACCGTTCGCAGAATTCGGAAAGGCCGAGCGTCCCTTCGAAAGTTCCCGTCGTGTCTCCGGTCGAAACCGCATCCGCGGATCGCATTCCGCGCGGAAAGAGAAACTCCAGGGCGAGCTTGCGCACCGGGTAGTTCATCACGCCGTCGAACTGGTCGCCGGCAAGCCATCGCGAAGGTTCTTCCCAGATTTCCCCGACGATATACGCTTCGGGATTGATTCTCTTGACCCTCAGGCGGAACTCGCGCCAAAAGCTGTCATCGTCGATTTCGTTCGGAACATCCAGCCGCCAGCCGTCGATTCCGCGGCGCAGCCAGAATTCGGCGACACGCATCAGGTATTCCCGGACTTCGACATTGTCCGTGTTGAACTTGGGCAGCGGAGCCATTCCCCACCAGCATTCGTAATTCGGGCTTTCCGAATAGGCATCGACCGGAAAGGAGCGGATGTGGAACCAGTCCCTGTACGGAGAGTTTTCGCCCTCTTCCATCACGCTCAGAAAGGGAAAGAAGCCGCGCGAGCAGTGGTTGAAGACCCCGTCAAGGATCAGGCGCATTCCCCGGCGATGAACTTCTCGCACCAGTTCGTCGAAATCGTCAAGCGTCCCGAGAACGGGATCGATTCGAAAGTAATCGACCGTATGGTAACGATGGTTCGCCGCGCTCATGAAAATCGGACAGAGATAGAGGGCGTTCGCCCCGACCCGCTGGATATAGTCGAGATGTTCCAGGATCCCGCGAAGATTTCCCCCGCAAAAACCGGAAGTTTCGGGCCTTGATCCCCAGTTTCCGAAATGCCCCGGCGCCGCGTATCGCGGACTGCGCGCAAATCGATCCGGAAAAATCTGGTAAAAGACCGCGGACCTCGCCCATTCCGGGCAGCCCTTGTCCATGAAACGGCTTTCCATACAAAGATTACGCAAGAGAACGCTTGGCGCGTTCATCCGTCAGGCTGGCGATTTCCCGAATCAACGCGACGTTTTCTTCGAGCTCCTCGATGGTACAGGGCATCCGGTAAGTCCAGTTCTGCGGCCCGACGGTTCCCGGCGTATTGACGCGCTCGTCTTCGGGACTCGACGGCGAAAGGCGCGCGCTCAGGGCGAGAAAGTCCTGGACAGGCGGAATGCAGAAGAGGCTGTTCGCCTTGAAGATGTTCCGGATGAGCAAGCGGACCGTATCCGGCGAGAGGGATTCCGGCGCGGGACCTTCCAGATGCAGATGGCTCGACCAGAAATAGTTCCGGTCAAAATCCCTTTCCTTCCAGAGGCCCAGCAGGGTGGAAGTATCGTGAACGCTTGTCGTCGCGACGGAAAGCCGCGGATATTCCGAAAGCTCGTAGTATGGCTGGGAGGGCGCATCCCAGTTGCGGGTCCAGCGTTCCACGCGAAGCGAATTGATCCGAAGTTCCGAAAGAACCTGCGGAACGCAACGCGGAACAGCTCCCAGATCCTCGGCGCAAACGGTCATGTCCGTCGCCTGGGCAAGCACGGAGAGCAGCTTCTTGCCGTTCGCATACCACAGGGACTCCTGCGCCGCCTCGTTGGCGCGGATCAGGTTTCGAAGGGATTCCTGCTCGCCCTGGGGAAGCGTTCCGAGCACCGGAGCGTTATACCAATACCAGAACGGATAGAACTTTCCCTCGGGCGTTCCCGGCACGAAGACGCGGTTCCACAGGACTTTCAGAAGCCCGTCCTTCACGGACTGTTCTTCGTCGGACGCGACGATCGCGCCTTCCGACCGGAACGCTTCCTTCAGAACGTAGCGGTCGCTCGTAAACGGCAACAGTTCAAAATACCTTTCGACGCAGGCGTCTGTCGCCGCGCCCAGGAATTCCCGCAGCTGCTCCCGGGAAAAATTCGGACTCTGCAGATAGGCGACAGTCTCCTTCCTGAATCCCGCAGCCGAGAGTTCCGCTTCCGTAAGCGGGATCGCCGGAGAAAAGTGCCCGAGAATTCCCGTCCGTTCGCATTCGGGAATCGCCCAGATCCGAAAGAATCCAAGGACATGGTCGATGCGGTAAGCGTGGTAGAACTTTGCCGCCTCGGCAAGACGATCGAGCCACCACTTGAAACCGTCCTGTTCCAGAACGTCCCAGCGATACGTCGGAAACCCCCAGTTCTGTCCGCTGTAGCTGAACATGTCGGGCGGAGCGCCGGCTCGATCGGAAAGGGAAAAGTACTTGCGGTTGTACCAGACATCCGCGCTGTCCTCGTTCAGGAGAATGGGAATGTCGCCCTTCAGATAGACTCCGCTTTCGGTCAGCTTGTCGCACGTCACCTTGAACTGGGCTTCCGCCTCGAACTGCATCCAGCACTGGAACAAGGCCTCGACATGCAGCTTGCGAAACAGGGCGCTCACGCGTGCAGGCGCCGGGTTGGAGTCTTCCGGCCAGTCCTTCCAGCTCGCTTCCCCGTTCCTTTCCTTGAGAACGGCATAGACCGCATAGGGCTTCACCCAGGGATTCGCGTTGATCCACTTGAGAAACGCGACGTTGTGTTCCAGGAACGCATAGCGCGAATCGAATATCTTTCGAAGAATGGCACGCTTTTCCCGCGCGATTTCCTGGTAGCGGACTTTCGGTTCCGCCGCGTATTTCCCTTGCAACGCCACGATTTCCGGCGTGAAGCTTTCCGCGCCGATGATTATCTGCAAGCGGATAAAGGCCGGGTTCAAGGCAAAGGCGCTGCGCGCGCTGTAAGGGGATGATTCGTAGCCGGTATCGTTCACCGGAAGGATCTGGATTACATTCAGTCCGCATTTCTTCGCCCATGCGCCAAACGGGACCAGGTCCAAAAACTCGCCAATCCCTACGCTATCCTTGGAACGCAACGAAAAAAGGGGAACCGCCACACCGCTCTGAAAACAGGAAATATCGCCATATCTCATACCCCAAAGATATATTCAAACCCTGCGAAAAATTGCGAATTGTGGCTAAGAAAGCGAAAAAACAGGCAAAAGCTATTCCGGTAGCGGATTTTTGCGTGGGCGGCCGCGCTTGCGCTTTACGGGAACTTCGGGAATTTCGGAAGCGGGAGCCGCGCCAAGCGGAGAATTCGGCTTGAACAGGGAGTTCGGATCGAGCTTCTGGGGGGCTGCGGGACTTGTCAAGGCCGCGCGTTCGAGCTCGGCACGTTCCATGGCGGCACGCTTTCTCGCGAGTTCGCGCTGGCGTTTCGCTTCTTCCGCCGCACGCTTTTTCGCCAGTTCGTCTTCGGAGATAATCTGCGTCTTGGCGGCGCCGAACTTCGCACCGCCAAAGGAACCGACAAGCACGCGACCCGAACTTTGCCTGGGAGGAAGCGGAGCCGGAGCGGCTTTCGGCATGGCGGCGAGAGGATCCTGCACGGTCACCGTCTTTTTCATCTGGCTCGGCACGAACAGCGTTTTCCGCGGAGCGGGCGCCGAGACCGGGCGACTTGACGCTTGCCGCGAAGCGCTTCCGTCAAAATCCGACATCTTCGGCATCGGTCGCGACGAATGGAAAATCCTGTCCCGGTTTTCGTACTGTTCCATCAGGCGGCGAAACTTCGCCTGTTCCTTTGCGAGCTTCTTTTCCGCCCGTTCCTTCTTCGAAAGGCGAAAGCGGTCGCGCTTTTCGGGATCGACCGGGTGGAGCGCAAGAATCTCTTCGTCGGAAAGACCGCGCAATTCGGGGGGAACTTCTACCACGGGGAGATTTTCTGTCTGTGTAATCGGTGTATTGTCCATCGTATTCATCAAGGCTAGGATGACTCGGGCTTCTCCAAAAAATCCTTTATTCAGGAAACGCGAAAGATACTTTGCGAAAAAAGCGGAGCGTTCCTTATCGAGACAATTTTTAGAGTCGTCCTTGATTCTAGAATCAGCGAAACAACATTTAAATTAAAAAAATCTATTTGTCAAGACCTAGAAATTCTCGAAATAGAGTTGTATTTTTTACGCAATGCTCCGATTCACACAAGAAATTCTTTTAACGCTCCGCTCCCGCTCAAACGAAGAAGAAGCGCGTACCATGTCCAAAAGCATGCGCGATTCCTTTGACTTCCTCGGGGTCAGCGTCATCAAGCGTCGCGAAGCCACCTACCCGATTTTCGACAAGTTCCCGCCCAGGAACGGGGACGAACTGGCGGCCCGGGTTTCCGACATGTGGTCCCAACCTTACCGCGAAGTCCAGTATGCGGCCTGCGACTACCTGTTCAAGCACAAGGCACTTCTCGGTGGACAGCATCTCGGCTTTTTGAAAACGCTCATCAAGACCCGTCCGTGGAAAGACACGGTCGATACGATAGCGACAAGCGTCCTGGGCGATCTCGCCTGGAGAATTCCGCCGATTCGGCACAAAATCGCCACCTGGATTCGCGACCCGAACATCTGGGTACGCCGCAGCGTCATCCTTTTCCAGCTCCAGTATCGCGACCACACGGACTGGGATCTTCTCAAGTCCTGCTGTCTGCACTGCGCCAAGGACGACAACTACTATATCCGCACGGGCATCGGACGGGCACTCTCCGAATACGCGCGCATCAACCCGAACGAAGTCCGGCACTTTGTCATGGATACGGAACTCGCGCCGCAGACCTCCCAAGAGGTCTTGAGGAACATCTAGCGGCTAGTCCAATCGGCGGCGGAGCATCCATCCGCCATCGCACGGTTCATCCGGACGCGAACGGGCACATACCGTTTTAGCGCTTCCCCGGAAAGACAGCTTTTGTGGGAGAGTTCTACTTTTTCGCGACTACGACGGCGAACTTCATGAATTTGTACGTACATTCCACGACTCGAAAGCCCGCGCCCAAGAGAAGCGCCTTCGTTTTTTCGACCGTATTTTCCCGGTCCAGCGCCCTTCGCGCCTGCCAGCGTTCGAACTCCAGTTCGGAAAGGCCGCTCGCCCGAATGGACTTTACCCAATACGATTCGTAGAGAGCGTTCATCTCCGCGGAATCCGCGTTGAACTGGTCGATGTTCACAAACGTTCCACCGGCTTCCAGGTTCTGGAACACGTTCCGATAGAGCGATTCCTTCTCGTCTTCTTCCAAATGATGGATTGAAAGGGCGGAAGCTACCAGGTCAAACTTTCGAGCGGGCAGATTCCGGGTATAGTCCAAGACGGAAAATTCAAGATTCGGAATTCCTTCAAAACGTTTTTTCGCAACTTCGAGCATCTTCTCGGAGACATCGACAAGCAGAAATTTCGCATCCGGAAATTCGTCATGCAGAAACTTTGACAACAGCCCCGTTCCCGCGCCCAGATCCAAGATCGTCCTAGGCGAGGAAATCGAAGAGGAAAGAAAGCGCGCCGTCGTCAGATAGTAGTCGTCGAAACACGGGATAAACTTTCTCCGGTTTTCGTCATAGACCTTGGAAATCTGGTCAAAGCGGGCCTTTATCTCTTCCGTCTGCATTGGGATATCTCCTAGCGGATCGCGGGAACGATGACAAGCGCCTTTTGGCCGGGCTTGACGTTCGCAGTAAACTCGTAGCGCTTGACGGCGCCGCCGTTCCGGTTTGTCGCAAGAACGGTCACCTTGTGAATTCCCGGAGTTGCCGGAATTCGCGCCATGCGGACCTCGTGCGGAAGGAAAAGCGCAACCCGCAGATCGGCCTGTTCCAGCTGGGCGGCGGCGACATCCGTTCCGATGCTCGTCACGAGATTCAGCAGGACATTGTTCGTTTCCATCTTCTTCTTGGCGGTCTGCGCAGCGATCGTCCGGGTGAGAACGCGAACCGCGGTCCGTCCAAGCGTTACGGCGCGTTCCTCTTCCAGGTTCTTGGCCAGGTTTTTCGTATTGTCCAGGAAAACTTCCGGGCGATAGCCCAAGGGCTTTCCATCTAGCAGGATTTCAAAGTTTTCTACGCGATACGGAACGTCCTTGCGCTCCGGAATCGCTATCGTGACAGAGAACGTCGTTCCGCCGTGGCTTCCGATCGCCGTCGCCGGGAACGGGATCGTCAGGCTTTCGACTCTTCCCGATTGCGGATTCTTGCCCATCACGTTCAGAATGCCGCCGCGCACATAGGTTCCCGAAAGCATCCATTCGCCGAGAATCGCGCTGTGACCCGCATAGCCGATGACGACAATTTCGCCGTTCGCGTTATCGACATACATCGGAACGGTCTCCGAAACGTTTCCGTTCGGAAATTTCAGCGCGGAAATGTCGCTTGCGCGGCCGCTCTTTTCGAGCCGGTTCACGATAAACGCCTGCGCTTCGGCGGGGAGCTTCGTCGGCTCTTCGGAATAGGCCCGAACCGTCTTGTAGTAGGAAATCGCGGCGTTGTCCGTTTCACCGCCCATTTCATAGACCAGAGCGATCAGATACCGCAAGTATCCGGCATCGTTCGTCTTCTTGTCGCTCTTCTGGTAAAGCTGCTGCAGGGCGATATCCGAAGCCCGAGCCTCGACAAGCGCCCCATCGACATCTCCCATCGCGAGGTAGTTGACGATGTTCATCTCGTAGAGGGAAAGAATTTCGAAAGGCCTCGCCCGATACGGCCGTACGTTGTCGTTCGTCAAGATGGAAGCCGCCTCGTTCGTGACGGACTTTGTGTAAAGGTCGTCGTAAACCTGCTTCGCCTTTTCGAACTCGTCGGCGCTCTTGCGGTAATTGCCGTCGTAGTGGTAGAGGGTCGCAAGGTCAAAGTGGTAGAGAAATTCGGAATTGGAGCCGTAGAGCTTTTTCTGGTTTTTCTGGACGGCATCGATGGTAGCGGAAAATCCGCCATTCGCCAAAGGCTTCGAAAGTTCCTCGTATCGGGTCATCGACTTGTTGGCGCAAGAAACCAAGAGGAACAGACAGAGAACTAGCAGAGAACAGCGGATTTTCTTCATGATGCGCACCGATTACATCTTGACGGAGCTTTTGCTCATGTACTTCTTGATCTTCTTGTCGCCGATCCAGACCGTCTTGTGCGTCTGGATATCGACGAGCTGCAAGTCAACCTGGTAGAAGACGACCTGTTCGCCACCTTCCTGATCGACGATCGAGTTCAGGCTTCCCGTGAGCATCAGGTCCGCACCGATTTCCTGGCCCGCTTCCTTGCGGGTCTCTTCGGTCGCGTTTCCGGACTGGCTGGCGAGTTCCGCGCGGAGTTCGCTGCGTTCGTCGGCGCTTGCGACGAAATCGACCTTGCCCGAATTGATGAGAGCGCGTTCCATGTCCTTGATAAAGGTTTCCACGTTGATGTGTTCGTGGCTCTTGTTGCGGACGCTGCCGATGACGACAGTCGGAAGCTCGCCGTTCTTGTTCTGGAGAAGCTTGCCATACCAGGGGCGCGCGATGCAATCCTGGATCATCTCTTCCGCGACAAGGCGGGAATCCGTATCGTTCCACTTTCCGGAAAGATCGACAACGGAATCCGATTCGATGCGGGTGACCTTTTTACCACCGCCAGCGCATGCCACAAAAGCCATCGCCAGGGCAGAAAGAGCGAAAATACGCAGAATTTTAGACATAGAGATCCTTCTGTTAAGTTTTGACTTCCGCTTAATATAGAAAACATTCCGCCCAGACGGGATTTTTGGCGCGTTATCCGAATGATCCTCAATTCCTAGTAAAACACTTTTTACGATTGCTAATTTGCTACATTGCAGAATGTTCTGCGATTGGAGATTCGACATGAAAAAATGGATTCTTTTTATCGGTACTCTGGCCGCAATGGCTTTCGCAGGCGAAGGACGCTCCGTCTATAACCCGTTTTCGAGCTTTGGACTCGAGCTCGGCGTATTCAAGCCCGTAAACGATTCCTGGAGCGACGAGCGCATGGCATTCGGCGAAATGAACTTCGTTTCGAACTTCCAGATTCTCCCCTATACGAGCGTCACGGGCGACATCGGCTACTCCTTCCCCGGCAACGGATTCAACGCGAAGCTCGGTCTGCAGCAGATGCTGCTCCCGGCAAGCGTCACGCCTTTTGTCGGCGGCATGGCGGGCGTGAACATGCTTCCCGAAGACGACGTTCTCGACGCGTTTGGCGACCGGTTCGGACCCACCGTAGAAGCGAACGCGGGACTCTACCTTTTCCGCGAATCGTTCCTTTCCTTCCGCATCAAGGGTTCTTACCAGTGGACATTCGCGAAGGAGACCGAGCATGGATTCGGTGTCTCGATCGGAATCCTCTTTGCCAATTCCCGCCCGGGGCTCAAGGCGATAGACGTCAGCCGATGAAGATTTCCACCCGCGGACAATACGCACTCGAAGCGCTTCTCTGCCTGGCGACGGGAGATGCGGAAACCCCTCGCAGCATCCATTCGATCGCCGAGGAGACGCGCCTTCCGGAAGGCTACCTGGAGCAACTCTTCATCCCGCTCAAGAAGGCGGGATTCGTCGTCGGAAGCCGCGGCGTGCAAGGCGGATACAGGCTCGCCAGGAACCCGGGGGAAATCTCCGCGCTGGACGTTTTGGGAAAGATGGAGACGTCGCTACGGTCCGTTCCCTGCCAGAGCGGAGGCGACTGTCCGCGCAAGAAAGCTTGCGAATCCAAGAATGTCTGGGACAAGGTGAGTGGAACGTTCGAATCCACGCTCAAGGCGGTCTCGCTCGAAGACCTTGCGACCATTTACCGCGGCGTGCAGGGAGTTTTCATCGGATGAAGATTTCCACCAAGGGACGCTACGGCATCCGTTTTCTCATCGACATCGCGGAACAGGGACCGAGCAGGCAGACGAGCCTTTCCGAAATTTCCGAGAGACAGCAGATTTCCTCGACGTATCTCGGGCAAATCGCCATTGTCCTGAAGCGCGCGGGATTCATCCGGTCCATCAAGGGCGCGAGCGGAGGATTCGTCCTCGCAAGACCACCCACGGACATTCATCTCGACAGCGTCCTGGAAGCCCTGGAAGGCGACCTGAAGATCGTCGAGAAACCTCTCCCGACCGACGAAGAGACGCCGTTTCGAAAGGCCCTGCGCATCGGGCTTTACGACAAGATCGACGAGGCTCTTGCCGCTGTCCTGAAGAGCATTACCCTGGACCAGCTCGTTTCCAAGAAATCCTCGGGATACATGTATTATATCTGAGTCGCAGTTTTCGCACTCGGCGGAAGCCTTTGACAAATGTCCGCTTCATATAGGGCGTGCAAGTCTTGACGACATTTTCCTCTGCGGTCATACTTCAAGTCCGTCTGGCATTCGATCCTATGTTCATGACTCCCCGACAGCAATCCCATTGGTTTTCGTCCTTTCGATGTCTTTGTCAATCACTTGATTTGCCTGACCAGGCGCAATCCCTGGAAAAGTCTTTCCGGATCAAAAAAATCAGTTTCGCACTTCGCCTTGAACGTCAACGCCTTGAGGGTATCCGTCAAAAAGCCGCCCTTGCAGGTAGCCGCAACCCCGGGAAAATATACCTGATGTTTTTCCATGATGACGTTTTCGCACACAAGACCGAACATGTCATACAATCCGTAGCCATTTGGTTTCAGCATTCCTACCGGTCTGGATTTTTGCAGCCATTTCCCGCAAGAACGTTCCAAGCGGCTTCGTTCATTCCAATCGTTCCTGTTCATTCTTAAAAACTTGTCTTCCGGATCACGAACGCCGAACCAGGCATGCCGAGCGGCAATGGCGGAATCGCCATCATGGCCCCATACATAAAACGTATAACTATGCCCGGCGCGTCCCAACGCCATCCATTCATCGTAATAGGGCAAACGATAGCCGTTCGCGTTGGTGTCTATCCTAACGCGGATAGCCGAGTTTTCTACGTGAAAATTGGCGTCAGGGATGACAAGGCTGCCGTCGTCCGCAAGGCCGTATCCATTATCCGTCCATTCGAAGGAATAGACCGGTCGAAAACCGTCCCGAAGACTTCGAAGATTCGCATAGACTAGGGCATAGTATAAGTTGACACGGACCGCCGCGGAATCATGCGCGTCGCAAAATCCGTTTTTCGTCATGGTCTTTTTTTTCTCTATCCAAAAGGGATGATTTCTCTGATACTCCCTTTCGACTTGCGCAGGAATGGAATCCCATAGCGCCTGGACAAATTCGCATTCGGTAACCATGTACTTGTCCACCGCCAGAACCTTGTCGATAACTTCGAACCGTTCCGGATCGATCGGATACCAAAGACCTTCCTTGTAATAAAAGCCTTCGCCCAGCTCTAAAAATCCCAACTGATGTTTTTTCCCCCCGAGATCGATGTACTTCATTCCGATCAACAGCTGGAAAGTGAAACCGTTGCCCATCCTGGTCGCATACTGGATTTTCCCGTTTTTCACGTAATTCCCGGAATGCAATCTAATGCACGAACTTCCCTCTTTTTCGTACTTGAAATCTTCCACTTTCCAAAAGCCGTCCTCATCATCGACACAGATGGAATAGACCGTATTCTTTTCCATTTCAAGCCAACGCACATCTCCTCCCCTTTTCAAGGAAACCTGAAACGAATCCTCGCTTGCGCGGAGCGGCTTCATTCTAGGCACAGTACGGGAGACCTTGACAATCGCCTTGGGACCTCTCGGCCCATGTTCCTTGTCAAAGACCGTTCCATTGATTTCGTAGAGAGAGTCCTTGGCGGCAAAGGCCAGCACAGCAATGGCGAGAAAAAGGATTATTTTGATTTTCATGGTTTTTACCTACTTTTTATAGCATTTACTTGTTGAACGGACACAATCCCACTGGTTTTCGGTGGCATACCACCCATTTCCTAAAAGAATCCTATCGTTAGTCCCCGTAGTTACAACAAAAAGCGGTCGATAACGAAGCCGTTCTCCGGACGGAACATAACTCGCCATGATGTTGCCTTCATTAAAGGCAAAATAGTAATAGCGTTCAGGAGCATTGGAAGGGTCGTTTGGATCCTTATATAAATCCTTCAAACCAAACGAATGACCGATTTCATGGACAATTGTATTCAGTGAAGCCGAACCATTCAAATGGCTTCCCCATACCATGCCACCAAAAACAGTTTTATCTTTTTCCGATTTATAGTTAGTGATAGTTATTTGAGCGGCATTCGGATCATCGGGGACAAAAGGATACACATCCGCATAGACACTGTACTCGCAACCATTTTTTAAAGCCCCAAATCCGGAAATCTTAGGAACAAACTGATCGTTGTCTTTTGTTTTTGCAACACTCAACTTTATAGGGATGTCCTTATCGCCACAGCTACTTTCCAATGTCATAGACAAAGAACCCGATTGACAAACATC
Organism: Senegalimassilia sp.; assembly: GCA_963652365.1. Lineage (GTDB taxonomy): Bacteria > Fibrobacterota > Fibrobacteria > Fibrobacterales > Fibrobacteraceae > Hallerella. The sequence goes on along the minus strand of CAVJTH010000001.1, from coordinate 203,989 downwards.
TTCATCCACTTCACAAGCGCGTTCAAACGCACTCAAATTGCCTAAAGAGTAATCATTCCCTATAAAAAATTTCCATCGTATCCGCATTTCGTTAATCGCCAGAACGATATGCTTCTGGCGATGCCGTAACACAGCGGAATTATAAGCCTCGAGGGCATAATTGAAGACAGAAACATCTACTTCACCATTTGCATATTTTTCTTTAATCTCGTTATATTTTTCCTCTTCATTCCCATAACCAAATTCCTTGCTTGCTAAAATTTTATCATAGATTTGATTGACAAGCGGTAATTTTGAATCTTTCGTACTATTCAAATCAACAATAAGAATGTTATTCGGTCCTGCCGTTTCCAAATCCATCTTTGTCGGATCGACTTCGATAAAATTTCCCTCAGTTACCACCTGAGCCATCACTCGGTTATAATTGTCCTGAACAGATTTTTTGGTATAACATCCATTAGCATTTCCGATATTGCATGTATTTCCATATTCATCTCCAAGCTGCACAAAATAAATATCGTTCGTCTTTTTTGAGTATTCAATTATGTGCAAGTATCTTTTTTTATCCAATTCATCATAGAATACAGCATAATGTCCAACAGGCAAGGCGTATTCTTTTACACAGCTTTTTTCTTGACACACATCCGTTCCAACGATAATATTTTTTTCTAAAATTTCTTTATTTTCACTAATCCGATGTACCCGATAAATCTTTTTTGAATTTTGGTCTACAACAACTTTCACTTTTGCCATTTCACCTTTTAGGACAGACATATATACATCCTTTCCGCGTTCCACATAATCTTCTAAATTTGAAAAAGGATCTCGATCATAACCATATTGGTGATTTTCGGACTGAAGAAACCAAGCCAGCGTCTGATCCCATTGAAATGTAACCACATCTCCATCATCATATGACGTATAATCGTAGTCACCGCTTATTGGAGAAACTCCCGGTATAGTCTTATAGCAATTTGGGTTGTTGCTTTCATCGCAATCTTCTTTACGCGTATTCCCAGTGACCTTGTCGTCATCACAAGCAATCAAAGTCATAAAAAAAGAAAGAAGCAGACACCATTTCACCAAATCTCCAAACATCGCTATTCCGCCTCGTAATAGAAATAATCAGAAACAGACTTCATATATAAAACAATAGCATCCTTGTGATTTCCTGCATCTTCAGGGCGCATCGAGAATAAAACCGGTTTACCAGCAGTTTTGGTCATCGTTTGAAACACATAGCGACCGTTTTCTTCCCCATTTCGGAAAACTTCAAATTCTATGGGTTCTTTTGTAATTTTTTCCCCACGCCTGTTCATTACCCACATTTTGACATGAGCCTTATCCTTTTTTGTTTTCTTGTGCTTTTTAACAGTCGCCTTCCAAACCCGAGCATAAGGCGATGTCGCTAGATATTCCCTGTAATAATCTCCAGAAATCGCATTTATCAAAGGAATTGATGGCTTTATTGAAACAACCGCACCCTCCTTATCTAATACGCCAAAGGATGTTTCCCGCTTAGGTTTTGCATACGCATAGGCCCCCAAGGCGATATTCGCCATATCTCGAATTTCCGACAGTAAATCATCAATCGGAACATTTATATTCGCTATTCCCGCTTTTAAAAGAGGAGAATCTTCGGACAAATTGATTCCCGCATCATAATCCATATATGCATTTCTGCCTTCTGGATTTTTTTCATCCGCGAACTTCGGATTACCAACATAAATGTTATTACCAGCATAGGCATTTGTAAAGGAGGAATTTATAGCGGAATAACCAACAACGACTTCCGAAGAACAATCTTCGGAACTGCATTTAGAAGCGATGTTTTCCCAAAAAATGCTATTTCCAATCGTTCCTTTTGCATTTCCCCCAAGAGCTCCGTTTGCCGTAGTTGCCAAATTTGCAAAAAACGTTGAATTCCATATACTAAGCAAAGAATTTTCATTGTAAACCGCTCCGCCAGAAAGTCCGGATCGATTTCCATAAAATATGCCATTTCCAATATAAGCATTTGCACCTTTCAATCCAAGCGCCCCACCATTTTTTGCAGAAGTATTTTCCGTAAACAGAACATTGAGAAACTTTGCGAATCCGCCGACCGAAACAGCTCCTCCATTTTCAAATGACGAGCTTTTTAAGATACGGACATTTTCCAAATCAATCGTATCGGAAGCAAAGACCGCACCGCCAGCCCCCCCCGACTTCGATGAAGAAATCAGAAGATTTTTAAGTCCGAGCTTCTGGCTGTTCGAATAAATCGCGCCCCCGTCACCGGCATTGTATCCGTTCACGATGCGGAAACCGATCAGGCTGCGCGGAGAGCGACCCTCCATCTCGATGTGGGTCGCATTCCCCAGATCGATCAGAGGCAGGTCGTCTTCGGAAGACAAGTCCCCCAGGTTTTCCGTGTTGCCGACAAGCTCGAAGCCCACTTTCCAGGGAACGGTACTGTCGGGAAAACTTTCCGAGGCGTTCCAGGTTCCACCGGCCATGTTGATTTCCCGGCCGGTCGTTCTTGCCGTTTCGAGAGCCTTTTCAAAATCGCCGATGGCCGTCGCCGCGGTCGTCCCGTCGCAGCCCTGCCTGCACGGCGTCTGCGGATTCCAGTAGATGCGGTAATTCGCATTTTTCAGAAAGTCGAACCGGTAGCCGCTGCGGAACGCTGCGGAAGGGAATCCCGCTACCGGATTTCGCCTGATCGACACATCGACCGGAACTTCCGAAGATGAAAGCTCAACAGTTCTTGAAGAGCCTCCGTTCACCGAGACCTGAAAGCTGTCCGCATAGACGAACATCTCTATCTTGGACACGGAAGGCGAAACCTGGGAACGGTAGCGAAATCTTCCCGGTTCGAAAAACGGCCCGAAGTGTTCCTCGCTGTGAGAAATTTCCTCCGCCCTCGGTTCCCGGGAGACTGTCGATTGCGGCTCGATCGTGAACTTTCTCACATAGACGCCACCGACGAGATGCGAACGAGAGGGGATGCGCATGTCGGCTTTCGGCGCGACGAATTTTCCGAAATACAGGCCATCGGTTCCCATGTCGATCCTTTCCCCGGACACATTCCATAAAATTTCGCTCGGGTTTCCATCGATAACGGAGAAACGGTTCCTGTCGCCAAAGCGGACATTTCCAGACACGCCGACCGTAACCGGCCCGGCGGACAAGTCGAAAGCTATTTCGGCATCGGGTTCCGTGTAGAAGTACTGGAACGCGTAAGCTCCCGAAGAAAAACGGATTCTGGAATTTGCCGCGGCGTAGAAAGTTCCGTAGCTCCCGGGAGGAAGCTCGACGGACTGTTCCGCCCCGACAGAAACCGGGGAAATTCCGGAAACGACATTCGGGACGCCGAACGCGGGTTTCGATAGTTTGGCGACATCTTTCGTCTTCGCGGACACGCCGTTCTGCTCCGCGCACGGACGCCCGTAGCGCAAACCGCCATCAATCCTCGCACGTTCCCGAAGAAAGCACTCCGCAGCGACATCGACATCGCCGAAGACTTTGGAATCCGCGCCCAGTTCAAGCCTCGTCCCGAACACGCTTCCCAAGGACATGGCGCCGTCCCGGAAATCGACCGTATCGGCAACGACCGCATAGTCCAGGTCTTTCCCGGAAAACGCCGGCAAATCGCCAGTTCCAACATCATCGCCGCAATCGAGGCAGTCCAGGCTGATGTCGGCAACATATACCGTTCCCGTCGCCTTGCCCAGGTTGAACTCGAACCGGGCGTTGCCTACGCTTCCCGACCGCATCGTGAACGTTCTCGTCACCGTCTTCCCGTTCGCAGTCGCCACGACCTCGCCGAACTCGGCAAACGCGTCATACGGAAATCCGTCCCTGCCGATGCGGACTTCCACATGGCGCCTCGCACTTACGCCCTGCAAAAAGAACCGCACTTCGTAAGTTTTATCGGCTCGCAGCTCGATGCCGTTTCTGGTCAGCTGCACGTGCCAATAGTCGGAACCTCCGTCCGTCACGGAGACAAACCCCTCGCTGTATATCGCGTAGGCTCCGTGATAGGTAGCGAGATTCCATTCCGAATAGGGGAACTGCACGGCGAAAACGTTCCCCAGGGACACGAGAAGCAGCTGGAAAAAGACGCGTAAATGCATTGATTCGAAAACTCCTCTTGGACGAGAAGTCAATATAACAAACTGGCAATGTCTTTCAGGCGATGCATCCAGGCGACCGACATTTTCCCCAATCCGAAACGCTTTTTACACGGAAAAACGCCACGAAACAGAAAATCCGCTTTCTTTTCGAATAGTTTAACGCAGATGAAACACTTACAGACAATATGCCTGCTATCGGCAGCAGCCACTTTCCTTTGCGCAGAACGCGCCGAGGCGAAACCGATGCCACCATTCCCGCTCGCGCACGAGCAGTCGGATGGCGACACCCTGACGTTCAAGAAATTCGGAGACGAATACGAGAACTGGGCCGAAACAATCGACGGTCATGTCATCGTTCCCTGTGGAAAGGATTACTGTTACGCCGATGCAAACGGAGAAAATTCCGGAATCATCGCAAGAAACACCGAACGGCGAACCCAAAAAGACAGGGCGTTTCTGAAAAAGCTTGAAAAAAGTTCCGTTCAAAAGGCCTACTGGGAAAAAATGCCCAAAAAGGAACGCCGCCCCTACGGAAACCACCCCAAGAGAAACGCGCCCGACGGCGTGCAGAAAAAGCCCTCCGCCGAAATCTGGACGCAAGGCGAACAGACGTTTCTCATGGTCCTTGTGAACCACAGCCTCAAATCGTGGACCGCGACCGACGCGAACAACTTCAAGCGAATGCTGAACGAAGAAGGCTATAGCGACAATGGACACTTCGGAAGCGTTCGCGATTACTACATTCGGCAGTCCGGGGGAAAGTTCAAGCCGACTTTCAAGGTGCTCGGCCCCTACACCTACAACGGAACGCCTTCCGGAAACGATGCCGCCGTGATGAAAGCCGTTCTCGCAGAGGCAAGTTCCAGCGGAGACCTCACATCGTTCAACGGATACGCAAAAAACGAAAACGGCACCTTTGTGGGACTTGTTCTCGCCGGCAACACGGCCGATTACAAAATGGACGGAATCATCTACATGGGATGGATGATGACGAACCACTCCCAGGGATCCGTCGGGCGCTATGTGTATATTCCCGGAAAGTCCGATAGCGACGCAAGTTCGATCGACGGAATGGGAACCTTTGCGCACGAATTCGGGCATGTCCTTGGACTTCCCGACCTTTACCAGACATCCACGGAGAAAGGAACGTTCAGAACACCGGGTTCCTATGACGTCATGGACGTGGGCTGCTACAATAACTGGTACACGACTTCGACGGGTTCCATCTACGGGAACCATGTTCCCAACATGAGCTCTCTCGAACGGGAATGGCTCGGTTGGCATACCCCAACCGACCTTCCCGCAGTCAATGGCGTCTATTCCATTCCCCTGTACGATTCCTCCAATTTTGCCTACCAGATCGTCGATCCGAACGATTCCGACCAATGGTTCGTCCTGGAAAACCGCCAACAGAAAAACTGGGACGCGTCTCTTCCGGGGCACGGGCTTTTGATCTGGCATATCGACTACAACCAGGACATCTGGGACCGGGAAGGGGTGAACAACGGCACCCAATACGTGGATATCGAAGAAGCGAACACGAGCATGGCTTCCGCCTACACGTTCCCGGGCACATCCAACGTGACAAGCTTTGACGGATTCACGAACTGGAACGGCCAGACTATCTACGGCAAGATTTCCGGTATCACGGAAAAGAACGGCTACATTTGCCTTGCCGTCGGAAACGCCACGGTGACGTCCTGCCCGGCAACCGTCGCATCGAGCAGTTCCGCGGCCGTTTCGAGCGGTTCCCAAAGCCTTTCCAGCAGCTCCACAGCCGTTTCGAGCAGCTCCGCGCAGCAATCTTCTTCGAGCGGCGCCAACACGGTACAGCAGGAATTCGTCTATGCCCAAAGCGTTCCCATCCAGTCGGACTATGCGACGACCAGCGTTTCCATCGGAAGCGACGCTCTCCAGTTCCTCGGAATCCAAGCGTCTCGGCTTTCGACGCTTTTCGGAAACGGGCTCGGTTACTTTGTGCTGAATGCGGACTGGACCCGGATTACCGAATCCACGGCGACGGCACCCGGCAACTGGTTTGACGCAAACGGGAACAGCACCAGCTGGGACAACGCGGCAGCCTACGTTTTCTCCGAAGTGGACTTGGCAAACGCCGCTCTTCGCGTCGGAAACTACCCCGACCGCGTTTCGAACCGCACAGCGGTAACCATCCGGCAAGGCCTTTCGTACCAGAACAGGGAAGCCGTTCTAAAATACACGTTCACGTTTATTGGCGAAGAGTCCACGGTTCTCGCCCAAAGCAAGATCTACCGCCAGCGTCTTCTTGAAAGCGGATACGGTCTTTCGGAATTTTCAAGGAACGCGCTTGCGCAGGGAGCCGTCTTGCAAGTTTACGACTTGAACGGCAACCGCGTCCTGACGATCCGGCAGCAATCGGAGGCGGAAGCGATCAAGAGGCTAGGCAGCGGCGCCTACCAGGGAATCCTCTTGCGCAACGGGACGATTTTCGAAAAGGAACTTTTCAGGGTAACCCGGTAAGAACCTAGACAGCGAAGGCGACCGAGAGGTCGCCTTTCGAAATAGAAAGGGAAACAGAAAGGTTTCCGCTACATCAGCGCGTATTTCAGCACGAAGAGCCCCGTCAGAACATACATAATCCAATGGATGTCCTTTCGCTTTCCGAGTACAAGGTTCAGCACCGTGTAAGAGATGACGCCGAACATGATTCCATCCGAAATCGAGTAGGTCAGAGGCATCGCGACAATGCAGAGGAACGCGGGAATCGCCTTGGAATAGTCCTTGAATTCGATTTTCGACACGGAACTTATCATGTAGAATCCGACGATGATCAGGGCCGGAGCCGTCGCGAATCCGGGAATCGCCAAGAATATCGGGGCAAAGACTATCGACACGACGAAGAGGAACGCGGCAAAGAGAGACGTAAGCCCGGTCTTTCCTCCGGCGGCGACGCCCGCTGCGCTTTCGACAAAGGTCGTCGTGGTCGAAGTGCCGAGAACGGCTCCTACCGAAGTGGCGATGGAATCCGCATAGAGCGCGCCCGAGATTCGCGGAAGCTTGCCGTTCGCATCCAGGAATCCGCCCTTGAGCGAAACGCCGATAAGCGTTCCAAGCGTGTCGAACAGATCGACAAAGAAGAAGGCGAACATCACGACAAAAAAGTCGAGCGTCTTGACGAGAGTCCAGCCCGAAGCATCGACCGCGCCGTTTACCGAATGCGTCCAGGACGATGGATGAAAAATGGCGAAGGCGATCGACCCGAATTCCGAAAAAGTCTTTCCCAAATCCGCAAAATAGTTTTCAAAATGGGGCACCACGGAGAAGAATCCCGCCGACGCGTCTGGCACGTAGATTCCGGCAAGTTCCGCAAGGATGCCGAGAAACCACGTAACGAACATGCCGATCAGGATTCCCGCCCGGATCTTTTTCGAAACGAGGAATCCCATGACAATCGTGCCGATAATGGCGAGGAGCGCCCAGATTCCCATCGTGTGAAAATCCGCCCGGTGAAAGTTGATGACCGTTACGAGCGTCGCATCGGAATGGACAACGATCTTTGCCCCCTGAAAGGCGATGAACGTGATGAAAAGCCCAATGCCCACCGCCACGGCGGACTTGAGCGAAATCGGAATCGCGTTGAAAAGGCCTTCCCGGACAGACGTGAGCGAAAGCGCCAGGAAAACGATGCCTTCGACAAAGACGGCAAGCAGCGCGAACTGCCAGCTGTATCCCATCGTGATGACAACCGTATAGGAGAAAAACGCGTTCAGTCCGAGACCCGGCGCAAGCACAAAGGGATAGTTCGAAAAGAGAGCCATCATGGTCGAACCGACGGCTGCCGCGAGTGCGGTCGCGATGAAGACGCCTCCCTTGGGCATTCCCGAAGCGGAAAGAATATCGGGGTTTACCGCAAGGATATACGCCATCGTCATGAACGTGGTAAGCCCCGCCAGGATTTCGGTACGAACGCTGGAGCGATTCTCGGCAATCTTGAACAGTTTTTCAAGCATAGATTCTCCGTTGATAAGGATTTCTCAGTGACCGGGCAACTTCACGAGCGACGTCACGTCGTACTTCGACAGTTTCCGTCTTCCGCCCAGGTCAAGGAGTTCCACGATAAAGAGCATTTTCGCGACGGTTCCGCCGACGGTTTCCACGAGGGACGCCGCCGCGTGCATCGTTCCGCCGGTCGCAAGCAGATCGTCAAAGAGAACGACTTTCTGCCCGGGCCTTATCGCGTCGCGGTGCATTTCGATGGTCGCCGTGCCATATTCCAGTTCATACGTCGCAGAGACCGTTTCGCGCGGGAGCTTTCCCTTCTTTCGGATCGGGACAAAGCTCTTGTGAAAACGCTCGGCGAGGGCGGCCCCGAACAGAAAGCCGCGCGCTTCGAGCCCGGCGACGACATCGAATTCGACGCTTTCTAGCGCCTTGTAGAGACTTTCGAAAGCGAGGTGGAGGCCTTCGGGCGAATCCAGGATTCCGGTAATGTCGCGAAACACGATTCCCGGCTTCGGAAAATCCAGGACGCTCACAATGTAATCTTCCAGATTCTTCATAGCGGCGTAAATCTAGAATTTCGAGGTAGTCATTTTCAGGATCTTCGCATTCGCGGACCTTGCCAGACCAGCTATCGGCACGCTTTTAAATTCGGGAAATCCATCGAATTCCTTGCCCGTTGTATTCCTATACAACGGAATATGCGACGTGCGAGGAACCGTTCGGTTCGAAAAAAGAATATATCCTTCCATAGCACCACATCCAGTTATCGGAACAGATCATGAACAAGATTTTTCCCATTGTCTCGGCGTTGTCTATCGGACTCGTCTCGCTCCAGGCCCAGGAAATCGCGACGTGGGCCGGATTTCGAAGCGGCGTCGCCACCTTTACGTTTGACGACAATCTCCAGAACCAGCTGAGCATCGCGGTTCCCATTTTCGACAAATACGGCTACAAGGCGAGCTTTTACATCGTGAACAACTGGAGCCCGAATTACAGCAAGTACAAGGCACTGGCCGCACAGGGATACGAAATCGGCAGCCACTCCGACTCCCACGCGTCAACAATGCCCGATAGCGAAATCGCCTCGTCGAAGGCGACAATCGAGAAGCAGATCTCAAACCAGCAATGCAACACGATCACCTACCCGAACTGCAACGTGCCGAGCGAAACCCTGGTTTCCCAGAATTACATCGGCGGCCGAATCTGCAGCGGGCAAATCGACGGCAAGACGCCCCAGAACTACAACCGGATCAGTTCCATCATCTGCGGCAACACGGGAAGCGTCAACACTTCCCAGGCGTTTCAGCAAAAAATGCAGGCGGCAATCGACAAGAACGGCTGGGTGACTTTCCTGATTCACGAAGTGGACGAAGGCAGCGGCTACTCGCCCACAAGCTCATCCGCAATCGACGGGGCGCTCAACTGGGCAAAGCAGAACGATTCCAAGATCTGGGTGACGACCTTTCGAAACGCCATCATGTATTCCAAGGAACGCGACGCTTCCACGATTACCCAGGTCGCTAGCGACGAAAGCAGCGCGACCTACCGCCTGAGCCATAGCCTGAGCACAACGCTTTCTCCGTTCGATTACCCGCTCTCCATCCGCGTCAAGAATTCCGGGAACTGGCAATCGGTCACGGCGACGCAAAAAGGTTCCGCCATCGCGGCGGAAGTTCGCGACGGATACATCTACTTCGAAGCCGTTCCCAACGGCGGGGATATCGTCATCGCCAGCGGTTCCGGCACGATCTCGCCAGACACGTCCTCTTCCAGGACCGGACCTTTCCAAGGGGCGATCAGGATTCCGGGAATCGTCGAAGCCGAAAACTACGACATCGACGCCTTTAGCGATTCCGACGGAAAGAACGACACGACGGGTTACCGGACCGACGACGCGGGCATCGTGGGGACCGGAGACGGATATGCGCTCGGCTATACGACGGCCGGGGATTTCTTCGAATACACGCTCGACGTCACGGCGGGCGGCAAATACGCGGTAACCGTACGCGGGGCGACGGGAATCTCGGGAGAATCCGCGGCGACCCTTGCCATCGGAGACCAGAGCGTTCAGGCAAGGATTCCCGGAGGCGACAGCTGGAATGTCTATACCGAAGTGGAAGCCGGGGAATTCGAACTTCTGGCGGGAACGCAGACGCTTCGCCTGACAATCGACAACAGCTATCTAAACATCGACTGGATTCAGTTCAAGAGCATGGAAACGGACAGAATCGTCGCAAGATACCAGCTAGACGCAAGGCCTGCGAAAATCCACGTCCAGGTATTCGACCTTAACGGGAACCTGGTAAGGACTTCCGACCATTTCGCCGTTTCCGCCACGGACGCGTGGAACAGCATCAAGTCCGGGCTGCAGAGCGGCATCTACATTCTTCGCTATCGGAGCGCGGGAACGCCTGCCCGCTCCTTGCGGGTTTCCCGATAACGGTCAAAATCCATAGACCAAAAGCCCGATCAGCGCGGCGACGAGAATCATCTTGATCGGACCGATCTTGAAAAATTTCGTGCAGACGAAAGTCAGGACGAAAAGTCCGACCGAGATGGCGAATTCCGGCGCGTTTTCGGAGACCGAGCCAAAGTTTTCCCTGGTGAGCAGCATCAGCGTCGCGGCAGCCAAGAGCCCGACGACAGCAGGCCGCAAGCCTTCGAAAACATGCTGGACCGCCGGATGATCCTTGTACTTCATCAGGTAGCGGCTGATGATAATCATCAGGACAAGCGAAGGGAGTACGACAGCAAAGGTCGCCGTGCAGCTTCCGAGAATGCAGAGAAGCTTTCCTGCGCCCGCATTCTGCAAGGCGGTGTATCCGGCATACGTCGCCGAGTTGATCCCAATCGGACCGGGCGTCATCTGGCTGATGGCGACAATGTCCGTAAACTCGCCCGACGTCATCCAGTGGTGATTGAAAACGACTTCGCGCTGGATGAGCGAGAGCATTCCGTAGCCGCCGCCAAATCCAAAAAGCCCGATTTGAAAGAACGTGACAAAGAGCGAAAGAAAGATCACTTTCGGTTCTCCTTTCGCGCAAGCTTGCCGAAAAAGAAGCCGCCGACACCCGCGCACAGGATAATCAAGATAGGCGACACGCCGAGAAGCCAGATAAGAAGCGCGCTCACAATCGGGATCCAGATTGTAAAACGGTTGAGCTTCGCCTTTTTTCCCAGGTTGAATGTCGGAACGGCGATCAGGGCGACGACAGCGGGTCGAATGCCACGAAACATCGCAGCGACCAGCGCATTGTCCTCGAACCGGTGAAAGAAAAGCGCGATCAGGAGAATGATAAGAAAGGACGGCAAGGCGGTACCGAAAGCGGTGACGACGGCACCCTTCACGCGATTCAAGCGGTACCCGATAAAAATGCTGATGTTCACGGCAAAAATTCCCGGACAGCTTTGCGCGATCGCGAGGAGGTCCAGAAAGTCTTCCTTCGCAATCCAGCGTTTCTTTTCGATGATTTCCGCTTCGATCAGAGGAATCATGGCATAGCCGCCCCCGAGCGTAAACAGCCCGATCTTGAAAAACGTCAAAAAGGAATCCAGGTATAGGTCGTGCCGTTTCATCGTGTCAGTTGAATCTCAGGAGAAGCGCGATTTCGAACGAAAGAATCTGTTCCGTATGAGCGGTCTCGTCGTCGAGCTTCTCGTGAATCTGGCGATATTCGACATAGGCGCTCATGCTGGCCATCTTGTTGAACTGGTAACCGGCGCTCGGACGGACAAACCATTCGTGAATCCGCGACGGGACAGTCCGATCCGTCTTTTCGAGCTTCGGGAAATAGACCGTGTAATCCGTGCCGTCGATGTTCCAGTGCCGATAGACATCTCCCGACGCCTCGTTTTTCTCGTTCATGTTGTAGCCGGAAACCGGCTCGTAAGACTCCCGAATCGTCTTCGTGTATTCGTAGCCGGCGGTAAAGCGCAGATCGATGTCGTTTTTCAGCTTGAAGTACCATTTCCAGAACTGGAATCCGCGTTTCGTCTTGAGCGGGTAGGAAATCGTCAGGTCGTTTCCGACATTGTAGCCGAAATCCTTGTAAAGCGCCGTCGGAATCCACGGCGTGTAAAAATACCGTGTCGTGTCCGAAAGATCCTTGACGCTCGACGGCCAGTTCGTCTGCGAGATGACTTCCTGCTTGGGACGCCGATCGGTAAATTCCAGCTTGAGATAGGTGTTGTCCTCGATGCGGATGTTCTGCTGCGTCAGGAAGCTGATGCGGACTAGCGGATTGAAGTTCCACGTCGTGGTCCAGCTGTCTTCGGCGCTCTGGAAAGGCTTCGACACTCTCGTATGCGTGTAATCGACCCGATGCGTCGTACTCACGCTGCGGAAGGAGTTCAGGAATCCGATGCGCTGCGAGAAGTTCGGAACGGTCACGCCCACGCCCCACTTGGGCCAGACAATCGTCGAATCCGTATAGAGAGGATATTCGCGCGACTGGCTGAAGTCCTGCTTCCACTGCATGTCCGTCACGACGCCGATGCTCCAGAAAGGCAGCGTGAACCCCGTCGAAAGATTGAGCGTCCGGCTCACCGAATGCGTAAAGCTTCCCTGATAGACAAGCGTATCGACATGCCCGTTCCGGTATTGCGCAAAGCGCGTGTAGTCGTTCCGATGGTCAAGCCCCATGTCGCCGGAGACGATGTTCCAGATTCCGCGATTCCTGTAACCGTTTCCAATTCCGAGTCCGTAAAGATAATACTGGAACGGACTCACGCCCTGCTCTTCGTAAAGCTGCGCCAAGGTGAAGTTCTCGCCCACCGTGGAAATATCGACCGTCCAACCGGCCTTCACGTCGCGCCACTTGAGCTTTTCGAAAAATCCCAGCGCGGCGTTCTTGTCGCCAAAGAGCTTCAGGAAATTCACGATCCGGAAAGACGGCGTAAACTCGAAGCGATTCGTCTGGGAAATCGTCCAGTAGTTCTTTTCGATCATCGTCGGATCGTACAGGTCGTACTCGTCCGGAATCGTCTTTTGCTGCCGGAACGACGACGTAAACGAGAATGTCATCGGGAGGAAGGGAATCACCGACGGGCTGAACGTCGTCTTGAACTGCTGGCTGCGGCTGCGTTCGTTCTTGAGGATGCCGTAGGCGCGACCGTATTCGCGATGCCCGACGCTATCGACCTTGTAATAGACCGTGCTGTCGTACAGAATCCGGTAGGTGCTCGGATCGTCCATGTCGATCAAGGCCGTATCGCCCTCTGCGCTTACCACGGCGACCGTGTCGTAGGGAATGATGACGACACTGTCCGGAGAGACATAGACCTTGCGGTCCGTATGGTCAAAGTCGAAGATATCGTCCGCGGCAAACAGCCCGCCATTCTTGAACGTCCAGAAATTTTCCTTGGCAAAGTCTTCCTGGTCGCCGCCGCCATACATGTCGCGCGAAATGTTCAGACTGTAGTTCGTCGAAAGGAACGGGAAGATATTCCAGCGGAGGTTCGCCTTGTGCGAAAGATCGACCGTGTAGGTGACGGTCTTTGACGTCTGCGGTTCCGTAAAGTCCGGATCGCGCTCCTGGTTTATGTAACGGATGTAGCTCAAGTCGAAAAGGGTGAGGTCGATCGTCTGCGGCCACGGTTCAAACGAAGCGTCGGAGAAGCTCTTTGCCCACGCGGAATTTTTCAGGAAGCCAAAAGGCTTGTAGTTAAAGCGATTGAACGTTCCGAGGCTGTATTCGATGATCGTGTGATACGAGTAGGAGGAATCCGCGGATGTCGTCGAGCGGGACTCGGTTTCCGTATAGCTGTAGCTCCACGCCGGACGTTCCAGGAAAATCTGGGAAAGGACTTCCTTGACGGGACTCGATTCTTCCCTGTAGTCCTTGCTGTAGCTAAAGCTGAAGCGGCGCGTGCGGCTGAAAGACTGGTAACCGCGGGACTCCGCATCGTCGCGAAGCTTCTGCTCCTCGTCGGCGTTTTCCACGGTCAGCTTGCCGTCCCAGATGTCCTTTGCGAAGTCGCCCAGGTTGTCGCGAGAAAGTTCCAGGTCGTCGGTCGGCTTCAGATAGGGGCGCTCCGTCGTACTGCTGTAGCCGATGCTCATCGGCATGTGGAATCCCTGTTCGTCCGCAAAGAACTTGTTCCAGTTCACGCTCGCATCCGCGGCGATGTCCAGCTTGGATTCCGCTTCGGAGAGCGTCGGCTTGGGCGAAGAACCGCTCGTCGAAAGCGTCGCGAAGTTTCCGTCCTGGTAACGCGCCGAGGCGGAAACCGACAGGAAGTCCGCAAAGTTCGCCTGTCCCGATGTGCGGAACGCATAGCCCCAGTCGTTGTCCATTCCCGAGAGCCTCAAGTCGTCAATCCAGAATTCGCCTTCGAGATCCGCCGGCGAAGCGTCCTCGTCCGCGATGATCACGAAACGAATCCAGTCCACCGAAGTCGTCGAAGGGTTACCGACGAGCTTCAGGACTTCTTCCCGTTCGCCGCCGATGGAATCGACGACCGCTTCGAGGAACGGTGGCTGGCGTCCCTTTTTCAGGTCGGAGAATGCGGAGAGCCTTTCGGAGAACGCGTTTGCGAGCCAGTTCCGTTCGTGGCAATCCGCGGCCCGCTCCGCTGCCGAGCAGTTGATCTTCACGGGCCTAAAGCTCCACTCGTAGTAATCCGTCGAACCTTCCAGCGAGCCTTCGCCAAACTGGAAAGCGAAGCGCACCGGAGTCCGCGTCGCATCGGTCGTGTAATGGATTTCCATCTTGAGCGTCTTGTACTTCGTCAAGTCCTTTTCGTCCGAATCGAAAGTCCGCGTCGCACCGACCGACTGTCCGGGCGAAAGATTCTTGTACGTCAGGACAAGAGCCGTTTCCTTCAACGCGGCATTCGTCTCCGAGTCCCGTTCCGTCTTGGTATTCGGGCTCTTGTAATACGTTCCCGAGTTTTCGCGATTGTTGATCGTCGAAACGCTCAGGTAGGTCGTGTCGGATGTCGTCGTCGAACCGGAAATTTCCACCTCGCTTCCGTCGATGATCGCCGTCTGCGCACCTCCCGTCGAAGAGGTGACAAACTTGCTCGAAACGTTCGACGCTTCCCAGGAATTTCCCATGACGCCCAGCTTCACGATCTGGACTTTCGCTTCGGCGACGCCGTTGTTGATCTTTCCCATCCAGAGTCTCGAAAACTGCGCCTGGGTCAAAATCGTCTGGTAGCTTTCGCCGTTCTTCGAAACGACCGTGTCGAACTGGTCGAGAGGAATCTTCCACTTGCGCCAGCCGTTCTTGAGCGTTTCGAAATGCGTGTCGTCGTTGTCGGAAAGATCGATCCGGTAGCGGACAAATCCGATGTCCGTATCGAGCGAGCCGTTCTTGTTGATATCTTCCGTATCGTAGGCGCGTTCGCCCGAATTGCCTTCCGTCCCGTTGATGGCGACCGGCGGATCGCTTTCGTCGTCCAGGTCATCGTCAAAATTGTCCCGCGCGATATCCGTATTCGTCGCATCGGAATTCGCGCTCGTCTTGACAGTGCTCACGCAACCGTTCATGCGGCAATCCCAGACAGTCAGGTGCTCCTCCGAGCCGGAAAGTCCGTCAAGGCCCTTGTCGTGCAACGCGGTCGTCGTGCCCAAGTCGTTTTCGCCGTCATACTGCCCGTTCGGCGCGTCTCCATTGATGGAAAGGTCTTCGCTCACAAGCCCCAGGTCCAGAAAGATGCTCCCGACATTTCCCCGCGCGACGACTTCGATGTACTTCATGTCGCTCAGATCCTGGTAGTAGCTCGAGTTCGGTCGCATGATGCCGCCCCAGCTGTTCCCCATCAGGTTGTCGTTCGGGCGGAGCGTGAGCTTCAAGACCGTCAGGCGCTGGTTGTCGACATCGCTGTTCCCGACCGTCGGATAGATGTGCTTGTAAAGGACCGTGTTGTTGCTGTGCCAGATAAACTCGCCCTTGTGCTTGTAATCCTGGCTTTCGATGTATGTGCTCGGGTCCGTATCGACTCCCCCCGGAGGCGAAGCCATGTACCACGAAAGCCTCGACAGCGGATAGACCAGTCCCGATTCGCTGCTTTCGAAATCTTCGAGAAGCGCCGTCTTTCCGCTGCTCGTGTTCGCATCGTGGTAGCTGCTCGCGAATTCCGTTTCGAATCGCCAGTTCGAAGCCGCCTTCGTCTCGATTCCGGGAATCCAGTTCACCGCGTCCGTCATCCACTTCGTCGTGTCCTGCAAGCGAAGGTTCATGCCCCAGAGGAAGCTCGAATAAGGCTCGCTCCCGAGCGTCGGCGTCGAAGCGGTCGTGCTCTGGCTCTTGTAGAGAGCCGTCAAGCCGAAGAGCGACCCGTTTCCAAATCCATACCGCGAAAGGGGAAGTTCCGCGCGGGCGCCGAGCAGCACCTTGTTGTCGATTTCGAACAAAGGCTCGCATTCGAATTCCACCGAGATTTCCTTGTTCGGATCGAGGGCGGTCTCGCTCAGAAGCTCGATCTGCCCCAGTTCGTAGTTCACGTCGTAATCTACGCCGCGGGTGAGGACCGTCGAACCGGCCTTCAGCTTTTCGGAACCTTCCGAAATGTCCATGCAGCTGCCGGCGCTCACGGAATAGCTCGAATTCGGATCGCGCACGCTGATGACCGAATTGCGTCTCTTGCCGACGCTTTCGAAGTAGAAGCGGTTCGTGTATCGAGAAGCGATGTTCGCGACGGGAAGCGTATAGAGGTTCGCCATGGCCGCGGAAGAGTCCACGTTTCGGAAGGGTTCCAGGCAGTTTTCCCGCGCTCGCGCCGAAGAGTTCGCTCCGGAATACCACGATAGCGGGCGGCAAGGCAGCCACATTTCGCCCGTGTAGGAGCCCGAAGCGTCCTTCTTGAAAATCGTCGCGTCGCCGGTCAAGACAGTTCCCGTCGTCGAATCGACAAGGCCGAGAGTCTTCAGGTAGGAACTCGAAACGCCCGCCTTGTTCTTGAGGCGTAGCACGAAGCTCGAAGAACTTTCGTCCGAGATTCCGACCGAATAGACGTTCCGGAGCATCAGCTTGTCGATGCCTTCGAGTTCCGAAAGCGTCGCGTCCCACTGGATGAGGACAACGCTCGAATTGTTGTTCACGGTCGTTCCGGAGCGACCCGTGCCGTCGTCCGAGAAGCTCGCCGCGATGAGCGTATTCTTGTTCGCCCCGAGCACTTTCACGATACCCGTCTTGCTGTCGTAGGAATAGTCGTTCACGGACATCGGAACCAGGCGGTCGATCTTTTTCTCGATGCGCGCACCCGAAGGCGTCACATAGACCGCCGTGATGTTTTCCACGACATTCGTCGTCGTATTGGTCGGTGCGCGACGGTAAAGCTTCAGGTTCGTCGCCGCATACGGAGACGTGCTGCGTCCGGCAAGCCCCGCACTGACGTAATTGCTCCGCGCTTCCTGGTTCAGGAAGTAGTAACGGTAGGCGATGAACTGCTTGTCCTGAATCTGGAATTCCGTCGTGCTCGTGCTCGCATTGATCGTGTACTTTTCCTGGCTTCCGCCATCCTGCGAAGCGATCGTCGTCAGTCGCCAGTCCCCGAGCTTCCACTCCGCCTTGATGCCAAACAGGCCCTTGTGATTTTCGGAATATCCCGTGAGTTCCGTTCCGGAAAGCGCAAGCGACGTCGTGCCCGCCTCGATACGCTGCAAGATGTAGTCCTCGAATTCGTCCTTGTAGGATTCCTCGTACACGACCCGAATCTGGTTCTTCGCCCCGAGACCGCTTTCCACATTGTTCACTTCCACGGTGATATACGGACCGATCTTTCCCTTCACCATAAAGCTCGGGTCATAGGAAAGCGTCGGACTGGGGAACAGGTTGTCCTTGGTGCTGCCCGGAGCGTCGTCCTTTTCGCCGCGACCCGAAAGCCGAATGTCCATCGTCCCCTGCAACAGGAGCTTTGGCTTGTCCAGCCCAAAATCCTTCATCCACGAAGGCATATTGATGGGAATGTCGATGTCGTAGAGCGTAGCGCCTTCCGGAGCGGCATAGCCGCCGTCCTTCTGCCCGGCAAAGGAATTCAGCCACAGGCGGTTAAACCCGATGTCGTACATGTCCGAGACGTAGGATGCGATTTCGGGATAGGTCGCGGACCACATTTCCGCCGTATCGCGGCTGATCGGGTTCACGTACTTCTTGGAAACCTCCATTTCGCGGTTTTCGAAGTCGATGTCGTGCTCGAACCGTTCGCTCTTCGGGGGATTCATCAGATGGCCGCTCTGGCCCACGCCGCTCTTCGGGACCAGATCCGAAAGCGGAGTCACGTTTGGAGGGAGCGGAAGATACTGGACGGAACTCTTGCCCGAATCCGCGGACTTTTCGGACACGGCGGAATCCGCCGGCTCGGCAGGAGACAGCGCGACCAACAGGGCTAAGGCGGCTAGAAGCCTTTTCATTTTCTTTCCGATCCGGACATCTTCATACACGCAGGGCGAAAACGTTTTCCAAAATACAGAAAAAACGCTTTTCCGCCCATAAAAAGCCGATAGAAAGTAATAATTTTCACTCCGTTTGTTTTGTTCCGCCCAAGCGACAAGGGGGGGGGCAGAGCTTAGCACCGAGTCGAGAGGAATCAGGAATCAGTGGAGTGTGGAGTTCCGCGAATGTCTAGGCTTTAACGCAGAGCTTAGAACTTAGATCTTAGAGCTGAGATTCGCAAACGTCTAGGTTCTAACGCAAAGCGGACCGCTGTGAATTCTATGCACTAATCACTATCCACTAAGCTCTGAACAAGCCCCTCGCCGGGCAGGCGCTCCCGCCGCCGCCAGGCGGAAACAGGTCGCTTCGCGAAAAAGCCTAGACGTGCAACGACAAAGCCTTTCGGCAGAAAACAAAAGCTCGCTTGGCGACAATCATTTCCGGGTGATTCTCGTCAATTTCGAGTGCATGCAGAACATAAGCGACAGGAAAAGGATTAAATACACGGGCAACAGGGAAATGCTGAAATTCCTCGCGACAAGCCCAAACAGCGGGGGCATCAGAGTCGTCCCGATATAGGCGCTCGCCATCTGGATTCCGACAAAGGCAAGAGAATTTTCCGCCCCGAAACGCGCCGGCGTCGAATGGATGATGCAGGGATAGACCGGCGCACAGCCAAGCCCGATGACGACAAGTCCCGCGAGAGAAAGCGCATTCACGGGCAAGAGCAAGAAAACGATTCCGCAGGCGATCAGGCCGATTCCCAGCCGGATCATCCGGTCATCGGAAAACCGCATCGTCGCAAAACCCGAAAGAGCGCGTCCCACCGTTATCCCCACAAAGAAAAGCCCGGCAAACGTCGCCGAAATCTCCGCCGAAAACCCGCGCGCTCCATTCAGATAGCTCGCCGCCCAAAGCCCCGTCGTCTGCTCCACGGCGCTGTAGCAAAAGAAGCAGAGCATAATCTCTTTCGCCCCGGCGATTCCAAGCGCCTTGCGAAGCGGTAGCGGATGCGAACCCTGTCGGGAATTTTCCGGATTCGCATGCCTTTTCCACAGAGGAAGGCTCGCAAACAGGATCGCGACAAGCCCAAGCTGGACAAAGGAAATCATCCGATATCCGCCCGTCCAGCCCATTTCGTGCGACAGGGCGTAACCCATCGCGTAAGGTCCGAGAGTCGCTCCGATTCCCCACATGCAGTGCAGCCAGCTCATGTGATGGCTCCTGTAATGCAGCGCGACATAGTTGTTGAGAGCGGCATCGACCGCTCCAGCGCCTAGTCCATAGGGGATAGCCCACAGGCAAAGCTCTCCAAACGAACCGCTCGTCGAAAACCCGAAAAGCGCCACCGCGGTCAAGAGAACGCTAAAGGCGTTTACCTTGCCCGCTCCCCAAAGACGCGTCACCCGATCGCTCAGAAGCGAAGACACGACCGTCCCCACCGCGATAATCATCGAAAGGATTCCCGCGCTCGAAATCGACGTTCCCAGGTCCGGATAGATAGAGGGCCATGCCGCGCCGAGAAGCGAATCGGGCAGTCCGAGGCTCACGAACGAAACGTAAATGACAGCTAACAGCAGATTTGCCATATCGGCATCAAATATAAAAAGGTCCGAATCGCTTCGGACCTTTTTCGCTCACAGGAGAACAGCGAAAATCAATTCAGAAAGACATCGATGTCGCCCAGGCATTTTTCCCAGGACTTGTCCTTCGCGACGAGCATCTGCATGATCTTGTCGTATGTCGCGGTCGTTCCGAAACCCTTCCACAGCCGACGCTCGACGTTTTCGCCGGAATCCTTATCGACCGTGGTGATCGTGTCGTAGTAATCCTTGTTGTCCTTGAACTCGTTCACGAGAATCGATTTCAGATAGTCGCCGTAGATATGCGACGCATACTTGAGCAGCGAATTGTTGAAGTCGATTTCGTTGACGACCAGGTATTCAAAGTCCTGGATGGGATTCCCATAGACGAGCCAGTGGCGAAGGGCTATCGCGACGACGACATCGCGGACCGCGCTGCGGAAGAGGAACTTGTCTTCCAGGCGACCGTTCCACGTGATGCGCGTGAGCGGGTTCGCATCGTTCGCCTCGATCGAGACTCCCTTTCCCGGAACGACGTTTCGGTTCTTGATCGGAAGCCGGGTAAGAAGCTGCCAAGCCTTCGTGTAGGCAATCGTCTTGCGTACAAAGTCGCGCTCCTTGTCGGGAGAAACCCGGAGAAACGCTCCGAAGCAATGCTGGTAGAGACTTTCCTTGTCAAAGATGCAATCCGAGGAACGGCTTTCGGAAATCTTGCCGTCCATCATGAAAAGCGTTTTCGCAAGTTCCGGTCTCATGCGGACTTCGAGCTTGCGCGTGCGCGCCTTCAGGCGTACACCATCCTTATAGACGTAGGTAAAGCCTTCTTCCTGGTAGCGTTGCCAAATGAAGAACTGCAAGTCGTCCGCAGCGCGAAGATGATAGCTGAACACCGGATTTTGACGGTTGTTCGCCATCGTCACCTGGCGCAAGAACGCATCCGCGTCGGGATACGGCACCACGACCTTGATCAGCACGAACGGATTCACCGGATTCTTGCTCTTCTTGAAATAGCTTTCATACGTAAATAGCGACTGCGCCCCGTTGATGATCTTTGGACGCTCGATCTGGAGAACCTTCTTGCCGTCGCGGTCCTTCAACCGCAGATCGTCTCCCGTAAGCGTCATGCCGTTGTGGAGAAACGGGAAGTCGCTCGCATCGTTCGCCTTTTCCATTTCCTGGAACGCGTCGATCAGAGCCGCGTTGGTATGCGTCAGGTTTCCGAGATACGTGCGGATGTTGCTCGAAACGATCGCCATGTTGTGCTTCGTCTTGAGACGCTTGCCGAGCGACTGGTGATAGTCGAAAATGGTGCGGATCGGGCAGAATCCGACAAAGAGCTCGCCACTCTTGCTCGTCATGTGAAGAGGCTCGTCCTGCATCACGATGTCGAGCTTGTCGTCGTTGTTGCGAAAATCCTTTGCCAAGTCGTCGTGTTCCGCGCGGATTTCCAGCTTGGCGCGCACTTCGGATTTCCAGATGTTCAGCTTGCGGCGCATGTCCTTGAGCGTGCGTTCCATTTCCGCATCGGTCACGTAGCGGCTCGAAAGCGTACGGAGCACCGTGATTTCAAGGGTTTCCATGTAGGGGCGGCTCGCCGGCTGGTCGCCGTCGTCGTCCGTGTCCGGAGCGTCCATCTTGATGACGTCCCACGGATCGGCTTCTTCGCGCAGCGACATGAAAAACGAATTGTCCGGATCGCTCGTGCGGAAAACGGCTATCTGGAGCTGCTTCAAGTCGTGCGCCAGGTTGTGAACGGCCTTTTCGAGCGGGGTCGATTCGTCAATAAAAATGAAAATCTCGAGGAATCCCTGGGAATACTGGAATCCGTGGAAACATCCTTCTTCATCCAGGTTCAAATGCCTTAAAGCCTTGATGCGGTCAGTCGGATCGTTCGGGTTCAAGCTCAGCAAGCTGGCCACAAAAGAAAGTCTACGTTCTTGCGCTTTCGTCAGTTCCATTTTAATCCTCTAGTAACTCCGGACCCGGAGTTTTGACTATGCATGTACATAGATAATTAAAATATCACTTATTTTCGAGATGTTCCACGAAAAAAGATGTTTCAAAATTTTTACAATTGCATTTTATCACCTTTTTACAAGAAAACGATACCGTTTACGCATCGACGGACAGGCCGTTAGCGCTTTGCCCGGTTTCCGACGTTCGCCCGCGCATCTTGTCTCCGCGTTTCGACCGTTCAGCGCCCAGGTAAACGGAAAAAACGCGGACTAGTCCCTCTTTTGTCGAAAAAAGTCCGCAAAATGCGCAAAAATGCTATCATTTGAAAAAACGGAGTCGATATCATGAATCTTCTCGAAGTCATTGCCAAGGCGAAAGCCGAAAAAGCGAAGAAACTGGATCTTGCGGGAATGCACCTGCGCCTTCTCCCGTCGCAACTCTTCGAACTCGAAGATCTAGAGGAACTCGTCCTCGACCAGAACCTCCTCGTGGAACTGCCCGACGAAATCGGCCGCCTTAGGAATCTCAAGAGTCTTTCCGTCAGCGAAAACGACTTGATGGAGCTTCCCGAAACGATTGCCGAGCTTTCGGGTCTCGAGAACCTGTATCTGGGCTACAACAGCCTGTCCGAGCTTCCCGGGCAAATCGGCGCGCTTCGGAACCTGAAAACGGTGAACATCGCGAAGAACCAGCTGCTCGGGCTGCCCGACGAGATCGGCAGCTGGGAAAACGTGGAAAAACTTTCCCTGCACGACAACATGCTCTCCCGGATTCCCGAAACCCTGGGAAAGATGAAACGCCTCGAAAAGCTCTACCTCGACAACAACGACCTTTCGACGATCCCCGCGAGCATCGGGGAACTCGAAAGCCTGGAATTCCTGATGCTTTCGGGAAACAACCTGGTCGCCCTGCCGGCCTCCATCGGCAAGCTGCAAAAGCTTCGCGAGCTGATCCTCGACGAAAACGAACTGGACGCCATTCCGGAAGAGCTTTCCGAATGCTCCTCGCTCAAGCTGCTTTCCCTGGTGAACAATCCTCTTTCGGGTTCGCTCCCAAAGGTTCTCGAAAGCAAGCAAGGCCTGAAAATCGATTCGTAGCGATATGATCGGGGGCAAGACCTTTCTTGCGGTGACGCTTTTCGCCATAGCGGCATCTCTTTCCGGATGCTCGACCGATACCGTCGCGACGTCCGTCAAGGTCTCTTCGGAAGCGAGCAGGGAATTCCGGTTCAACTATTCCTTTCTCTACTATTATTACTACAAGTCCGCGGAAGAGCTCGAAGATTCCGAAACCTATCTGGAAAGCCCGGCAATCGCGCTTATCAACGCAAAGTATGCAGACGTCGCGGACGTACTCGTGATGTACGCTTCGATGTCGGACCCTCTCACGAAATACTTTCCCCACGCCTACTATTCCGCGATTTCCACGGCGATCGGCGAATCGGATACCGAGGACAAGTCGTTTGGCATGGAACTCGATTCGACGCTTCGGGTCAAGACCGTCTTTCGGGTTGGACCGGCAGCCGAGGCGGGCATCCAGAAGGGAGACGTCGTTCTTGCGCTCGACAGCGTTCCGCTCGACGGAAGCGATTCCCTGTACCGATCGGTTCTTGCGCAAAAGAAAGACTCCTTCGCCTTTACCGTCAAGCGTGACGACGATACGCTCTCCTTCGAAATGGAAAGAACGGCGGTCATCTCGCCGACGGTCTTTCTCGATTCCGCGAGCGACATCCCGATAATCCGCATCACGGAATTTGTCGGACGGACAAACGGATTCGACTCCGACGGAACGGCTCTCGAATTCGAAGCGGCGCTCGAAGAGACCCAGGGCGCGGAATCGACGGTTCTCGACTTGCGCGGAAACGGAGGCGGATCGGTGAACCTTTGCGAACGCATGGCCAAGGCGCTTCTCCGGCGCGGCGATACGGTCATCGTCGAAAAGCGGTGGCACTCCGGAAAAAGCGGAAGGGATTCGTCCGATCAAGCCATCATCGCCGATAAGGACGGAATCGGCGCGGGGAGATATTACGTGATGATGCTCGATAGCGGCAGCGCGAGCTGTACGGAACTTTTTGCCGCCGCCATCGCTTCGAACCTAAAGGTTCCCGTCGTCGGAACCAATTCCTTCGGAAAGGGAATCGGACAGACATACGTGACAACGCCCGACAGCGCATTCGGCATCGCGACATCGCTCCTTTTCCTCGACAAGGATTTTCAAAGCTATCACCTCTATGGGCTAGAACCGGACCTTTATATCGCCGATGCGGATTCCGCGAGAGAGAAAGCGGTCGAACTGGCTCTCGACAGGACATTCAAGCGGACCGCGGGGTACAGCCTCCAGGTTCAGCCCTACTGGAGTTCCTCAAAGCGCAAGCGGCAAGAGGCTTTCTCCCCGGCAGAGGCTCTCCGCGAACTCAAGCGCGGAATGGCCGTCCGGGAATTTTCAGAGCCTTGAAACGACCCGCTGCCTGACTTTCACCGTGGAACCTTCGATCGCCTGGGGTTCGACGGATTCGGTCTTCTTGATTTCTTCCCGGATTTTCGCGACCTGTCCTTGCAGGCGGGAAAGGCGTTCTCCCTGGAGCTTCGGCGTCGCGATCATCGTCTTGGATTTCGGATTGATCCATTTTCCCCGAGCGTCCTTGAAGCCGAGGTGAAGATGCGGCCCCGTGCTGCGGCCCGTGCTGCCGACGCGTCCAATGATCTGCCCGCCCATGATGTTCTGCCCGACCCCTACACCGCGCGAATTCAAGTGCATGTAGTAGCTGACCGAATTGTCCGCATGGCGAATCGCGATTTTATTGCCGCTGGCATCGTCATAGCCGGAAACGATCACCTTTCCCTTTGCGACCGCATAGACCGGCGAACCCTTAGGGCTCCCGTAATCGATGCCGCTGTGCATCTTGCGCTTGCCCGTAATCGGGTGGATTCTCGATCCGAAAGGGCTCGTGACATGCAGTCGATCGAGCGGGTAGCGTAGCCCGTTGAAAATCAGGGCTTCGCCGCTTGCCGTATAATGGGCGTTGTAAGTGCTCTTCGGGTCGTCATCCTCGTACAGGAACGCTTCGTGATGTCCGACCGTCCTGCCATCGAATTCGGCATAGAGAACCTTTCCCGAAATCCAGACGCTGTCCCGGTAGAACGATTCTTCGAGCATGATGCGGAAGCGATCCCCCGCCTGGACACTCGAAAAGGGGATCTTGCACTGGAGCACCCCGGCGACGATCCCCGACATTCGAGCCGGAATTCCCACCGAAAGAAGCGTACCGTGCAGCGTCCCTCCAGGAAGAATCGTCCCCTCGAACACCGACTGCTTGACGACCAGCGGCTTGGACACGAGCCGGTATTCCCAGGTTTCGCCGGGAAAGTTTCGAAGCAGCAGATGTACCGTTGCCGGATTCGGGGAATAGCGGAAGACCTGAACGTTTCCCGCCGAATCGCGCGCCACGTGAAATGCCTGGCCGACCCGCAAGTTCGAAAGCTCCACGCTATCCTGGATAGCCAGCACGATAGTCCGCCGATCGTCAAGGCGAACCTGGAGCCTTTCCAGCACCTGGTAAAGCCCCTCGCCCGGCTGGACCGTATCGCTCAAGACAGAAAGAGGCGGCAAGCGGTCGCGATCAAACGATGCGCGATCCGTTTCGATTCGGGAAAGTTCCGCCTTGAGCGAATCGATTTGCGAAGAAAGCTCCTCGATCCGTCCTTCTCGGCAGGACGCGCAAAGGACAACGGCAAGCGGCAAAAATAGACAACAGAGAAATCGTTCCATCTGACAACGCAAAAAGCCCGCCGAAAGCGGGCCTTTCCAAAAGAAGTGAATTACTTTTTCGCGGAGTCCGGAGCCTTGATGCTCAACAGCTCCACTTCGAATTCGAGAACGCTGTTTCCCGGGATCATCGGGGGACGTCCGTATGTACCGTAAGCGAGTTCGCTCGGAATCCAGGCGACAACCTTGCCACCGGTCTTCATCAGCTTGAGAAGTTCCGTCCAGCCGGGAATGACCGCGCGCACCGGGAATTCCGCCGGCTGGCCACGCTTGACGGAGCTGTCGAATTCGGAACCGTCCAGGAGCTTGCCCGTATAATGGACGGAAACCGTCGAGGAATCGTTTGGAGATTCGCCCGTGCCTTCGGCAATTACCTTGTACTGGAGCCCGCTTGCCGTGACGATGACGCCTTCGACGGTCTTGTTCTTCGCGAGGAACGCGACGCCTTCTTCCAGGGTCTTCGCGCTTGCGATGCTGTCCTTCTTCTTCCGTTCAGCCTGGAGTTTGGCGGAGAAGTCGTTCAAGACTTCCTTCACCAGGGAATCCGAAAGCAGATACTTTGCGCTGTCCCGGTTGTAATGTTCCACGAAAGCCTGCTTGAAGACATCGAGATCCAAGTCGATGGAGTCGCGAGCGACCAGCTGGGCATGAGCCTGCATTCCAAAGATCGAGCCGAGCGCGTAGCTGACCTTTTCCTTTTCCGTCACAAGCGATGTTTTCCGAGGTGCGCCAAATTCATTGCAGCCGACGAAAAAGGCGGCGCAAAGGCCAAGAGCAATCAGTTTTTTCATAACCGTCCTTATGGATAAAATTTTATCTGCAAT
Source organism: Senegalimassilia sp. (assembly GCA_963652365.1). Lineage (GTDB taxonomy): Bacteria > Fibrobacterota > Fibrobacteria > Fibrobacterales > Fibrobacteraceae > Hallerella. Next base: position 177,383 of record CAVJTH010000001.1, on the reverse strand, counting down.
CAAGATAAAAATTTTCAAGCCACGGGAAAACAGGGAAATGCCCTTTTTCGGTAAAAACCGGGCATTCTATTTTGCAATCGTTCGGTTGCAGGAATCTTTCGGGACTTTTCATAGCATTTAATCTTATGCATCACACACGGAAAGTCCAATACGCCCTGAGCAAGACGCTCATCAAGTGGCGCATCGAAAAGCGCTTGAGCCAAGAACAGCTAGCGGCGCTGAGCGGACTTTCGAGGCAATACCTGTCCCGGCTCGAAGCCTGCAGGCAGCTTCCCCGACTGGATTCCCTGCTGCAGATTCTCGTTCCCCTGGGAAAGACGTTCGCCGATCTGGGCATTTCGCTGGATTCCTACCTTCTGGAGTCGGACGGAAGCGCTTCCACGCGGCTAGTCGCCGAAAAAGGCCCGTTCTGGGAAGAAAAATAGGCCAAAAACGGGAACCGGCTTTCCTTTCTTTCTTCATTTTGTGTAATTTGTGGGAGCAAACAGGAGATTTTGCCGATGATGTTCGATCCTCTCTACATGGGCATTCTGCTCGTGACGCTTCTCGTTTCCGGCGCCGTTTCGGCTCTGGTCAACGCCCGATTCAAGGCCGGGCAGAAAGTACAGATTCGAAGCGGACTGACAGGGGCCGAAGTCGCCTCCGCCATTCTCGCCGATGCGGGAATCTACGACGTACGGATCAACGAGACAAGCGGCTTTCTCTCGGATTACTACAACCCGATGGACAAGACGCTGAATCTTTCGCGCGATGTCTATCACGGTCGCAGCGCAAGCTCCGCCGGGGTCGCGGCGCACGAAGTCGGGCACGCCATCCAGCACGCCCAGAACTATTTTCCGATGTGGCTTCGCTCGTTTATCGTTCCGGCGGCAAACATCGGATCGAATTTCGGCCCGTGGATCGTCATCTTGGGAATCATCCTGATGTCCGCCGGGAAAATGGCCATGGGACAGAACGTCGCGATTGTCGGCGTGATCCTTTTCGGAATCGCGACTCTTTTCACCCTCGTGACGGTTCCTGTCGAATTCGATGCGTCGTCTCGCGCAAAGAAATGCCTGGCGCGGCTGAACATTCTCGCTCCGGGCAGGGAACGCGATGTCGTCGCGGGAGTGCTTTTCGCGGCAGGGCTCACCTATGTCGCGGCGGCGATTTCCTCCATCATGCAGCTTCTCTACTGGGCGCTTCGCGCAGGGCTTCTCGGCGGAAGGAAAGACGACTGATGGCGCAGACGCTCGAAGTCGAATGCCCGCTGTGCCACGGGACCCTGGTCATCGACAGGGATTCGGGAAAAGTGCTCGAGCACCGGGAATTCAGGAAGAAAAGACCTTCGCTGGAGGATTTTCTGAAAAGCGAAAAGACGCGCTCCGCGGACCTGGACAGAAAATTCGCCGAAGCGAAGGAAAAGGAAAGAAACCGGCTCTCCGAAATCGAAAGGAAATTCGAAGAGGCAAGGAACAATCCGAACCTGAAAGAGCCGCCAAGGATCGAATGGGACTAGGGATCCGGGGGATCGCTCTCCAGATTTTCTTCTTCCGTTGCGGACTCCGCAACGGAATTTTCTGTCGGTTCGACATTTTCGGCGAGGCTCGCTTCGATTTCCGCGATTTCCACGGTTTCCGCGGCGTCTTCGAGCGCTTGCGCTTCCTGCCTGCCGGGCTGCTCGTCGGCCGGTGAAAGTTCCGCTTCGAGCGTCTTGAAATCCAGGTTCCCGGCAAGCAGCGCGTTGATGTCTTCCGCTCCGACGCTCTTTCCCTGCGAAACGAGAGCGGAGACGGTCCGCAGCGCCACATCCAGAGGAACCTCCCGTGCGCTGGAATTTTCGGCTTGCAGGATCTCGCGTTCACGGAGCTTTTCGACAATACCCGTCTTGAACTTGCGCTCCGGCTCGTAGATGCGCGTTTCGTTCGCCATTTCCTCGGCAAATTCCTGGTTGTCCTTTTTGCGATAGATCCAGATCGCTCCGAAAAGTTCGCTCTGCCGAAAGACGACTTCGTCCGTCTTGATCATCTCCATCAGCGCCATGAACGTTACCACGGTGACGATGGGCAGCGGATCGCGTCCGAGAAGATCTTCGAACAGAACGCGCCCATCCCTGCGGAGCGTGTTCGAAATGAACTGCTGCCGGTCCTCGATCGTCACATCGTCCAGTTCGATATGGTGGACATTTTCGCTTCCGCGGGTTTTCAGCATCTTCTGGTAGGCGCGAAACAGCTGCCAGATGTTCGCATCGGCGAGAGTGTCCTCTTCGCTTTCCGTCTTTTCGAGACGTCCCCGATAGCAGGCCCCGAAATTGCGGCCTTCCATCTCCTGCATTTCCTTGGCGACTTGCTTGTATCGCTGGTATTCGAGCATCTGCCGAATGAACTCTTCCCGCGATATGTCGATCTGTTCCTCGTCCTCGGCCGTGCGCTCGTCCTTCGGCAAAAGTTCGCGCGTCTTCATGGCCATGAGACGGCTGGCCATGACAAGAAAATCCCCCGCCTGCGAAAGATCCATCTGGGAGAGATTCTGGATCCAGGTCAGATACTGGTCCGCGATTTCGGCAATCGAAATGTCCGTAATCTTGACTTCGCTTTGCTGCACCAGGTACAGCAAGAGATCCATCGGGCCTTCGAACGCTCCGATGTGAACTTCGTAGGATTCGGAAATATCGGACATGGGAAACTATTCCACGGTCACGCTTTTGGCGAGATTGCGCGGCTGATCGACATCGTTTCCGCGAAGGACAGCAATGTGATAGGCCAGAAGCTGGAGCGGAATGCACGAGACAAGCGGCATCAGCATCGGATTTATCCTGGGAACAAAGATGATGTCGTCCGCGAACTCGGAAAGCTCGGTACAGTCGGATGTCGTCACGGCGATGATTCGGCCTCCGCGCGCCTTGATTTCCCGAATGTTCGAAAGGACCTTGTCGAAGAGGCTGTCCTTTGGAGCGATCACGACGACGGGCATGTTTTCGTCGATGAGAGCGATCGGGCCGTGCTTCATCTCGGCAGCGGGATAGCCTTCCGCATGGATGTAGCTGATTTCCTTCAGCTTGAGAGCGCCTTCCATGGCGACGGGATAGTTGTAATGGCGCCCGAGGTAGAGGAAATTGTTCGCGTGGACATACTTTTCGGCAATGGCACGGATCCTGTCGGAAAGCTTCAGGGTATCCTCGACAAATCCCGGGATGTTCGAAATGGCGCGGGCAAACTCGATGCCCTGTTCCGCCGACACGCGACGTTCCCGTCCGAGGAGAAGCGCGATCATCGCAAGGACAGTCACCTGCGACGTGAACGCCTTTGTGCTCGCCACGCCGATTTCCGGCCCCGCGTGCAGATAGACACCGCCGTCGCTTTCGCGGGCGATCGTCGAACCGACCGCGTTGCAGATTCCAAGGACAGTGGCGCCTTTTGTCTTCGCTTCGCGGAGAGCGGCAAGCGTATCGGCGGTTTCGCCCGACTGAGAAATGACGAGTACGAGAGTCCCCGGCTTGATGATCGGGTTGCGGTAGCGGAACTCGGACGCGTATTCGACTTCGACCGGAACGCCAGCCAGGTCTTCGATCAGGTATTCCCCGACCATTCCCGCGTAGTAGCTCGTTCCGCAAGCCGTGATGATGATACGGTTCAGGTTGCGAAGTTCCAGGCGGTTCGCGTCAAGACCGGCGAGCTTTGCCGAACCGTCGGCGAGAAGAAGACGTCCGCGCATCGTGTTGCGGAGCGCTTCGGGCTGTTCGAAGATTTCCTTGAGCATGAAGTGTTCAAAGCCGCCCTTGCTCGCCGCATCCGCGTCGAAATCCACCTGTTCCACGCATCGATTTACCTGATGGCTCGAAACCGTCACGATTTCATAGCCGTCTCGATTCGCGACCACCACGTCGTCATCGTCTAGATAGACAACCTTTTGCGTGTAATCGACAATGGCCGTTACGTCGCTTGCGAGAAAATACTCCCCGTTGCCGCCAAGTCCGAGAACCAGCGGACTTCCACGGCGCGCTCCGACAAGGACATTCGGCTCGTCTGCGCAGAGGATGGCAAGTCCGAAAGTTCCTTCCAGCTTGTTCAGAGCATCTAGGACCGCGGCCTTGATGTCTCCGCGGTAGAGCTTCGCTATCAGATGCGCAACGACTTCCGTATCCGTTTCGGAAACGAATGTCACCCCGTCCGCTTCCAGCTTCTTCTTGATCTGCGCGTAATTTTCGATGATGCCGTTGTGCACCACCATGATTTTTCCGTCAAAGCTCACCTGGGGATGCGCATTCCTTTCGGTCGGAGCGCCATGTGTCGCCCAGCGCGTGTGCGCAATCCCGACTTGAGCCGAAAGGGGGTGCGACTTCAGCTTTTTTTCCAAGGAGACGATCTTCCCCGTCGCCTTTTCCATTTCGAGAGTTCCGTCCGGATGGGAGACAGCGACGCCCGACGAATCGTATCCGCGATATTCCAGGCGTTTTAACCCGCAGAGAAGAACGTTTACCGCATCGCGATTTCCGATATAACCGACAATTCCGCACATACCGACCTCTTAGTGGATTTTCGCTTCGACTTTCGCGCAGAGTTCTTCCGCTTCCGCTTCGGTCGGAGCCTCGGAAATGACGCGGATGACTGGTTCCGTATTGGACGCGCGGACATGGACAAAGCTTTTTCCCTTGCCGAGCCATAGGCCGTCGCGCGTGTCCGCGGAAAAGTCCGAGAATTCCCGCTTGACTTCTTCAAAGACTGCCTGCACGGGCTTGTCTCCGAGCGGGAACTTTTTCTTTGGCATCGCGTATTGCGGATGTTCCGCCTTGAACTTTTCCGGGCCTCCACCGTTTTCCGCCATCCACGAAAGGACAAGCGCGGCAGCCACGAGCGAATCGCGCCCGTAGTGAACGGCAGGCAAGATGACGCCTCCGTTGCCTTCGCCGCCGACGATGCAGCCTTCCCGCATCATTTGCAGGCTCACGTTCACTTCGCCCACTTTCGCACGGGAAAACCCGACGCCGAACCGTTCCGCGACATCGGCGCTCATCCGCGAAGTGGAAAGGTTTACGCAAACGGGACCTTTCTTCTTGGCGAGAACCGCTTCCGTCGCCATGGCGAGCGTATATTCTTCGCCAACCGCCGCGCCGTTTCCATCGACCAGCGCACAGCGATCCGCATCCGGGTCGAGAGCAAGTCCTACGGCACAGCCGTTTTCCCGAACGGCCTTTTCCAAGTCCTTGAGGTTCGAAGGCACCGGTTCCGGTCCGCGGGGGAATGTGCCGTCCGGTTCACAGTGGACGCGCACCACGTCGCAACCGAGAGATTCGAGCAACCGCGGAACGATATGGGCCCCGGCACCGTTTACGGCATCGATGGCGACCTTGAAACGCCTTTCCCGAATTTTCTTCACATCCATGAACGGAATCGAAAGCGTTTCGTCGATGTGAAAAGAGTCCGCGTCTTCGAGCGCTTCGCAGGTTCCCATCTGTCGATAATCCGGATAGATGAACTTTCCCGAGTCCGCAATGGCGAACAGTTCCTTGACATCGTCCGGCCCGAGAAAGATGCCCTTCTGGTCGAGGAACTTGAGAGCGTTCCATTCCAGCGGATTGTGGCTTGCCGTCACGATGATTCCCGCATCGGCGTGAAGCTTCGTCACAAAGAGTTCGACGCTCGGAGTCGTCGCAAGTCCCACATCGACCACATCGGCTCCCGCCAAGCGGCAAAGCCCGGAAACGAAAGAGACGATCGCTTCGCCCGTCGGACGGCTGTCTCGACCGATCACGACCTTCCGCGCACCGGTCACTTCCAAAAAGGCTTTTACGTGATTTGTCAAGACCTGCGGAGTAAGCGTATCGCCGACAATTCCGCGAATTCCAGAAACTGAACGCATCAAAACGGACATAAATTTTACCTTTATCTTTTGCGTAAAGTTACAAAATTTAAAGTCTCCCGTTTTTCGCAACATCCGTCCGCTTCGGATATTTTTCCCGAAATTTCGATTTCCGAAAAAAATCTCGTTCGAACCTTGACATCAAAAAAACGGGACTTTTAAAATCTTGCCTGTATTTTCGCCAACACAAGTTTTTCCCCGACAAAAATTTCTATTCTTGTCTTGGCGATTCCCCAGGCTTCGCTCTTGTCGTATATCGAACGGTTAACCCCCTAACGGTGCGCGGCAATAGCTGGGCACGGAGAAAACACATGGACAGCCAATACTTTGTCGAATTCGGACACGGACCCTATGCGAGCTTGCTCGTGGATCCGACATTCAAGAAAGCGTTCGACCCGACTCACGCGGAATCGCGGACGAATCTCATCAACTTTCTAAACGACATTCTGGGTCCCCAGCTTCGAAGCCCGATCGAAAACCTCTATGTCGCGCGAGAATCCCTGAATCGTTCCGGCAGTTCGGAAAGCCGAAGTTCCATTCTGGATTTGCACTGTACCGACATGGAAAACAGGCACTTCGAAGTCGAAGTCCAGAAGCACCGCCTGAAAAACTTCGTCAAGCGAATCGGCTATTACGCAAGCCAGCTCATCGAGGAACAAGGAGAACCCGGCAAGAACTGGAATTACAAGGTGAACCCTGTCTATATCCTTTCCATTCTGAACTTCGAGCTGTTTCACGACAAGCGCGCCATTCGCCGGGCGACAACGCTCGATATCGAAACGCACGAACAGATTCTCGACAGCTACAACTATACGTTCATCGAGTTGCCAAAGATCTCTCCCGAAATTTCCGAAAATTCGGACGATGTCCAAAAATGGCTATTCCTTCTCGGCAATTTAGGGAATCTTCAGAAATTACCGCCAGCCGTCTCGACGCATAAATTCGGCAGATTGCTTCTCCCCGCCAAAATTGCTAACTTTAATCGGGAAGAACTCAAGCAATACGAGGACGCCATGAGACTGGAATGGGACGAATCCGCCATCCGCGAGCAAAGGCTCGAAGATCAGGCACAAGCAGAAGCCGAAAGAAGAGAATTGATCGAAGAAAGAAAAAGCATTGCCGAAGAAAACGAAAAACTGGCCGTAGAAAGAAAAAGCATCGACGAAGAAAACGAAAAACTGGCCGTAGAAAGAAAAAGCATCGACGAAGAAAACGAAAAACTGGCCGTAGAAAGAAAAAGCATCGACGAAGAAAACGAAAAACTGGCCGTAGAAAGAAAAAGCATCGACGAAGAAAACGAAAAACTGGCCGTAGAAAGAAAAAGCATCGACGAAGAAAACGAAAAACTGGCCGTAGAAAGAAAAAGCATCGACGAAGAGAACGAAAAACTGAGCGTAGAAAGAAAAAGGCTGGACGAGGAAAACAAGACGCTTGCCGAAGAAAAAGCTCGATTACAAGAAGAAATGAACAAACTTCTGGCACTGAAAGCGGAACTGGAGCATAATCAGGGAACTATCAAGAAATTCAAGGCGAATGCGCACTGATTCAAGGCGGCGGCTCTTCGAGCCGCCTTTTTTCTACCTTTAGCGCATGGCTCTGTTATCCGTCAAAGACTTAACGCTCCGCTTTAGCGACCCACCCCTTCTAGACAAGGTTTCGTTCGACATCCAGGAAAATGAGCGCGTATGCCTCGTGGGACGAAACGGCGAAGGGAAAAGTACGCTGCTCAAGATTCTTTCGGGCGAAGTGGAAGCCAACTCGGGAGAAATCATCCGCAAGAACGGGCTGCGAACCGCGCGGCTCATCCAGGAAATCCCGGCGAACATCGACGGAACGGTCCGCGATATCGTTATCGGAAACACAGCAGAGCGCCATATCGCGGGAGAGAATATCCTAGGCAAGGCAGGCATCGATCCGGATGCGCAATACAACGCTCTCTCCGGCGGTCAAAAGCGCCGCGTTCTCTTTGCGAAGGCTCTCGCCGAAGAACCCGACCTGCTGTTGCTCGACGAGCCGACAAACCATCTCGACATTCCAAGCGTCCAATGGCTAGAAGGAATCCTCGCGCGCACTTCCTGCACTGTCCTCTTCATCAGTCACGACAGGGCCTTTGTGCGGAGGCTCGCCACGCGAATTCTGGAACTTGACCGAGGCCGCATTCGCTCCTGGAACTTTTCATACGATGAATTTGTACGTCACCGCGACGAAGCGCTCGCCGAAGAAGCCAAGGCGAACAAGCTTTTCGACAAGCGTCTCGCCGAAGAGGAAGTCTGGATTCGCAAGGGAATACAGGCAAGGCGCACCCGCAACGAAGGACGGGTACGAGCCCTTGTCAAGATGCGAAAGGAACGCGCCGAACGCAGGAATCGAACGGGAAACGTCAAGATGCAGATAACCGAAGCGGAACGTTCCGGAAGGCTCGTCGTCCGCGCCGAGAACATTTCCTATTCCTACGAAGGAAATCCCCTGATCCGGAATTTTTCGACGGAAATTTCCCGCGGCGACCGGGTAGGAATCGTCGGCCCGAACGGCTGCGGCAAGACAACGCTTCTCAAGATTCTCCTGGGAGAGCTTTCGCCGCAAGCGGGAACCGTCCGACTGGGTTCAAATCTCCAGATAGCCTACTTTGACCAGATGCGGACTCGTCTGCGCGAAGACAGGACGCTCGTCGAAAACATCGGAGACGGCCAGGAATACGTTGTCCTGAACGGGCAAAAGCGGCACGTTCTCAGCTACCTGCAAGATTTTCTTTTTACGGCCGAGCGAGCCCGCGGACCGATCAGCGCGCTTTCCGGCGGAGAACGGAACCGCCTTCTCCTGGCATGTCTCTTTTCGCATCCGTCCAACGTGCTGGTTCTCGACGAACCGACAAACGATCTCGACATGGAAACGCTCGACCTGCTCGCCGACCTGCTCGCCGAATACAACGGGACGGTCATCACGGTCAGTCACGACAGAGACTTTCTCGACAATGTCGCCACGGAAATCCTGGGATTCGAAGGAATCGGAGATATCCACGAAAACGTCGGAGGATTTAGCGATTACGCGGAAGCGAAAAGACTGCGCGCCAAGGAAGCGGAGCTCTCGGAAGCGTCCACCAGGAAATCCGCCGACGAACGTCCTCGGGAAAGGAAAAAGCGCAGCTACAGGGAAGAACGCGAATTTCAGGCTCTTCCCGAAACCATCGAAAGGCTCGAAGGGGATATCGCGACATTGCAGGAACAGCTCGGAACGGAAGCCGTCTATACGAATCCGGCAAGGCTCATCGAAACGCAAAAAGCTCTCGCCGAAAAGGAAAGTCTCCTGGAAACGGCGTACGAACGCTTCGAAATCTTGGACGGAATCGGGTAAGGCCTAATTTTTGACGCGAATCGCCTTGCCTTTCGCCTCGTAGCAATCCCAGGAAAACAAAAGGAAATCCGCCGACGAGTGCGAAATAGAAGCGTTTACAAGCGCATCGGAAGGCAGTTCTTTTTCGTTAGCCTTTTCAAGGGCATCGACAACCGCTCCGCTGATCCTGTCATTCCGATTTCCAAATGTGAAGAAAAGAATCCGTCGAATACAGTCTTTTCCGGTTACATATTCCCCGTCCTCCACACCGGCAATCGGAACGCTGCCCGTCGAAACCAGCGAAAATCTTGCCAGATTCTGCGAACAGCCGCAAAAGAGAACCATTCCGCAAAACAAAGACAACACAAGAACCGTTTTCATTTTTTTCTCCCATGTTTTTACAAACGATAAGAAAAAAAAACGTTTGTCAATATATTTTAGAAATTTTCTGCTTTTTGTGATTCTTGCCGTTTTGAATTCAGTTTTCAAGCGCATCCCGGGCAACAACAATTTTTAAATTGAAGATGGTAAAACTTTGACATCGGAGAATTCCATGAAAATCGCAGTAATCGGCGGCGCAGGCTATATCGGTTCCCACACAGTCCGGGAACTTCTCGATGCAGGCCATGAAGTCCATGTCTTTGACAACCTTTCCTCCGGGCTTCGCCAGAACCTGTTTCCCGAAGCCGGATTTACCCAAGGCGACATTTTGAATCCAGGCGATCTGGAAGCGTTCCTTGGCGATTTCAGGCCCGAAGGAATCGTACACCTCGCCGCGTTCAAGGCCGCGGGAGAATCCATGACCAATCCCGAGAAGTACAGCGTAAACAACATCAACGGTTCCATCGACATATTGAATGCCGCCACCGCGAACAAGGTAAAATACATTGTCTTTTCGAGTTCCGCAGCCGTCTATGGCGCTCCCCGGTATATGCCGGTTGACGAAAGACATCCGACCGATCCGGAGAATTATTACGGTTTCACCAAGCTCGCGATCGAAAAGTTCCTGAACTGGTACGACAAGCTTCGCGGAATACGCTTTGCCGCACTCCGCTATTTCAACGCCGCAGGCTACGATGTCAAGGGTCGTCTCACGGGACTCGAAAGAAATCCGGCGAATCTGATTCCCGTCGTCATGGAAGCCCTTACCGGCAAGCGCAAGGAAGTTCTCGTTTTCGGAAACGATTACGACACCGCCGACGGAACAGGCGTACGCGACTACATCCATGTCAACGACCTCGCCCGCGGGCACCGGATGGCTTTCGATTACCTGCAACGGTACGACAAGAGCCTGACTGTCAATCTGGGGACACAAACCGGCGCAAGCGTTCTCGACATCATCCGCGGAGCTGAAAAAGTTTCGGGTAAGAAAGTTCCCTATCGGTTCGTGGAACGTCGCCCCGGAGATCCGGCATCGCTTATCGCCGATCCGTCCAAGGCCAAGGAGCTTCTCGGCTGGGAAGCGAAATTTTCCGACCTGGAAACGATTCTTTCCACGACCTGGAACGCCTACCAGGCGAATACGCTCGCATAGAAAAAGCCCGGTTCGCACCGGGCCTTTCGCAATTCCGATTTTCCGATTACAGTCCCTTCTTGAACTTCTTGATCATCGAGGAGAGCTTGTTCGGTTGCGCGTTTCCCTTGCGAGCGGCATTCGGATTCGGTCCGCCGAGACGCGCCTTTAGATCCGCAATCGTCGCATGGGGCTTGATGCCGCCTTCGTGACGTCCGCGGCCATGCTGGTTTCTAGGCCCGCGACCGGCACCGGTAACTCCATCGACCTGTTCCTGCTTCATCGAAAGACTGATGCGCTTTTGACCCGCATCCACACCGAGAACGCGGACCTTCACGACATCGCCAACCGTCAGGACGGTCTTTGCGTCTTCCACGAACTTGTCGCTGATTTCCGAAACGTGAACCAGGCCATCCTGGTGCACGCCGATATCGACAAACGCGCCGAAGTTCGCCACGTTCGTCACCACGCCTTCCATCCAGCTGCCGGTGACGAGATCGTTGATGCTCTTGATCTTGTCGTCGAATTTCGCATAGCGGAATTCCTTGCGCGGATCGCGGCTCGGCTTTTCGAGTTCGGAGAAGATGTCTTCGAGCGTGTGCTTTCCGACCGTGTCCGAAAGGAACTCTTCGGGAGAAAGCGACTTGATCGCGCTGGCGTTTCCGACGAGGTCCTTGACGGCGACACCCGCCTTTTCCGCCATCCGTTCGACAAGTTCGTAGTTTTCGGGGTGCACCGCGCTGCAATCGAGCGGATTTTCCGCCCCCGGAATCCGGAGGAATCCCGCCGACTGTTCAAAGGCCTTCGGCCCGAATCCCTTGACCTTCAAGACATCCTGGCGACTCTTGAACGCGCCGTTCTCTTCGCGGTACTTCACGACGCTTTCGGCAAGGGTCGAGGAGACTCCCGCCACATGCGTGAGAAGCGGAGCGCTTGCGCTGTTCAGATCGACACCGACCATGTTCACGCAGCTTTCCACGACTTCGTCCAGGCGCTTTTTCAGTTCGCGCTGGTTTACGTCATGCTGGTATTGTCCCACGCCAATCGACTGCGGATCGACCTTCACCAGCTCCGCCAGCGGATCCTGCAAGCGGCGTCCGATGGAAATCGCGCCACGGGTCGTCACGTCCTCGTTCGGAAATTCCTGGATGGCGATCGGGCTTGCGGAATAGACCGAAGCGCCCGCTTCCGAGACTACGACGCGCGCGGGCTTCTTGCCCTTGAACTTGTGCGCGATGCTTGCCACAAACGCATCCGTTTCGCGGCTCGCCGTACCGTTTCCGATGGCGATCAGGTCGATGTCGTATTTTTCCACCAGGGATGCGACGTAGTCTCCCGCCTCGGCAACTTTCTTCTGGGGCTCGTGCGGAAAGATGACGCCGTGATCGATGAACTTTCCATTCTTGTCGAGCACCGCGACCTTGCAGCCCGTGCGGAATCCCGGGTCGAGAGCGAGAACGGCCTTGTGGCCCGCGGGCGGCGCAAGCAGCACATCCTGCAGGTTCTTGCTGAAGACCTTGAACGCTTCTTCTTCCGCCTTGTCCTTCAGGAGCAGGCGAACTTCGCTTTCGAGACTCGTCTTGAGAAGGCGTTCCCACGCATCCTTGCACATTTCTTCGAGATAGGGCTTCCAGATGCCATCGCCCTTGATGACCTGACGTTGCAAGTAGGAGACGAATTCCGCATCGGGCATTTCGATGGCAAGCCGCAGGACCTTTTCCTTTTCGCCACGACGGAGCGCGAGCATCCGATGGCTCGGAATCTTTGCAACCGGCTCCGAGAAGGCGTAGTAGTTCTTGAACTTGGTGTCCTGCTTTTCGAATTCCTTGCGGACTTTCGACGTCATGACGCCCTGCCTTTCGATTTGCAGACGCAAGTACTGGCGGAACTCGGCATTGTCGGCGACCTCTTCCGCGAGAATGTCGCAAGCGCCGGCGATCGCCGCCTTCGGATCGGCCAATCCCTTTTCTTCCGAAAGATAGATGCGCCCGATTTCTTCCGGCGTGTTCGTCGTCTCTTCCTGGGCCATGATCGTGCGCGCGAGCGGTTCGAGTCCGCATTCCTTCGCAATGGTCGCGCGGGTGCGCTTTTTCGGCTTGTAGGGAGCGTAAAGGTCTTCGAGATTCGTCTTGTCCTTGCAGGATTCGATTTGAGCCTTGAGTTCCGGCGAAAGCTTTCCCTGTTCCTCGATGGATTTCAGAATGGTCGTCTTGCGTTCTTCGAGTTCCTGCAGATATTCGCGGCGATGCTGGATGTCGCGAAGTTCGATTTCGTTCAGCGTTCCGGTCTGGTCCTTGCGGTAACGCGCGATAAACGGGATGGTGCCTCCCTGGTCCATCAGTTCGAGAGCCTTGGACACGCGCCACTCTTCCAGTTTCAGTTCTTCGGAAATAACTTGCGAAAAATTCATGTGCGATTCCTCAAATATGAAAATCGTTTGATCCGATGATCTTGCCTGCGCCCGCGAAAAAGCCTTCGGGCATCGGTTGCCAAAGCCTCTCCGGACGCTCAGAAAACACCTGTGGATATCTGAAAGACGACAAAATCATTTCGCGTCAAATCTAGCAAAAGAGCCCCCGCGAAATTTGCCTAGAGCAAGACAAAATGTTAGTTTTTACGAAAGTCGCTTCGAAAAGCGAACTGTCCATCTCTTTTCAACAGGTTAATCATGTCCGACTGCATTTTCTGTAAAATCATCCGCGGCGAAATTCCTTCGAACAAGGTTTACGAAGACGACGAATTTTACGCATTCCGCGACCTGAATCCTCAGGCCCCCACGCACGTTCTCGTCGTTCCGCGAAAGCACATCGAAAGCCTCCTCGACATGCAGAAGGAAGACGTTCCGCTGATGGGAAGGCTCCTCTTCTGCGCACAGGAAATCGCAAGGAAGGAAGGCCTCGAAGAAAGCGGCGCGCGCTTTGTCTTCAACGCGAAAGGCGACGCCGGGCAAACCGTTCCGCATATCCACTGCCACGTTCTCGGCGGAAAACGGCTCGACGATGGTTTCGGGGCAAAAGCCTAAGTGATCAAGCGAACCCGGGTCATCGTTCTTCACCGAACGCCCTACAGCGATTCCTCGCTGATCGTAAAAGGTTTTTCCCGTGACTTTGGCGTTCTCTCGTTTTTGGTCAAGAGCGCAAGAAAGAAGAACAGCCCGTTTCAAGGTTCGCTCGACCCTCTGGCCGAAAGCGAAGTCGTCTTCAACGATTCCGGCAAGAGCGACCTGCACTTTGTCCGCGAAGCGTCCCTGGTCGAATGGTTTCCGCACTTGCGAAAGAACCTGGAGCGCACCGCGATGGCGAGCGTCATGGCGGAAATCATCCTCCGATGCCTGCCCGCGGCACCCGCCCAGGAATTCGAGTTCCGCTATACGGAAAAGGCCCTGCAGGTTCTCGACCGCGGCCCGAATTCCCAGGACGCTCTTGTCCGGTGGATCTGGCACATCATGGATCTCTCCGGCTACGCGCTTTCGCTTGCCGAATGCGTCCGTTGCGGAACAATCCTTTCCGAAGCGCCCGCGGACTTTCACTTCGAATCCGGCGGAGCTATCTGCAAGGACTGCCTCGGGCATTTCGATCCGGAACACGGAACAGTCTTTCTGGGCGACATCGCACGGCTACGCACAAAGGAAGCGCTCAGCGACCCGCAAGCTCTCGAACGGGAATTTTTCGGATATTTCAAGACGCATCTCGGCGAGAACCGGGAAATCAAATCCTACCACTGGCTACAGGAGGTCAGAAGCTATGCTTTCCGCAGCACAAATCCGTAAAGCAAAAGGAAAAAGGAAAATTTCACAGATCACCGCCTACGACTACGGCTTTGCCAAGATCGCGGAATCCGCCGGAATCGACCAGATTCTCGTTGGCGACAGTCTCGCGAACACGATGCTCGGCTACAAAAGCACGCAATGCATCGGCATGGACGAGATGCAGATCTTTGTCGCGGCGGTCTGCCGCGGCGCGCCGAACACGCACGTCGTCGCGGACATGCCCTACAAAAGCTACGAGGATTCGGCAACGGCTCTCGAAAACGCCAAGAAGCTTGTCGATCTGGGCGCCAGTTCCGTGAAGCTCGAAGGCTTTCATCCCGAAATCATCGAGACGCTCCGCAAGAACGGCATCGAGGTCTGCGCCCACCTGGGACTTCTCCCGCAGACGGCAACGAGCTTTCGGCAGGTCGGAAAGAGCGAAGAGGACGCCGAGAGAATCTTGAGGGAAGCAAAGGCAATCGACGAACTCGGCGCGTTCGAATGTGTTCTAGAGCACATTCCCGAAGAGCTCGGCAAGAAGGTGACGAAAGCCGTCAAGCTCATCACCATCGGCATCGGAGCGGGTCGAGAAACCGACGGCCAAGTGACCGTGCTGCACGACGCGATCGGAATCGCCAACGGGAAGATCCCGCCGTTCGCGACAAAGTTCTGCGACATTTTCTGTCTTGCGGAACGCGGAATCAAGGCCTACATCGAATCCGTCCATCGAATGCCATAGCACAATTCTTGTTTTTTGACTAGTCGGCTAGAAAATATTTTTAAAAATAAGTGTTGATATTTTGTGCAAATCAAGTTATTTTATATTCATAGTTATTAACAACTAAAAAAAGGAACAAAAATATGGCACTCACGAAGAAATCCACCAAGAAGGCGGCCCCGAAGGCTTCCGCCAAGAAGGTTGCGGCCCCGAAAAAGGTCGCGGCAAAGAAGGCGACAGCCCCGAAGGCCAAGAAGGAAGCAAAGCCGGCAGCGAAGAAGGCCGCGGCTCCGAAGGCTTCCGCCAAGAAGGTTGCGGCTCCGAAAAAGGTCGCGGCAAAGAAGGCGGCAGCCCCGAAGGCCAAGAAGGAAGCAAAGCCGGTAGCGAAGAAGGCTGCAGCACCGAAGGCTTCCGCCAAGAAGGCCGCGGCTCCGAAAAAGGTCGCCAAGAAGGCCAAGTAGTTTCTAGCGTTTCTCTCTTTGCTAAAAAGAACGACAAAAAGGTTCGGAAACATCCGGGCCTTTTTGCGTTTTCTAACTTTGACGCATGATTTCCGAAAAAGACTTGAAAGCGATCGAAGACCTTGGGCTAGACGAAAAAATCGCCCGGGTCGAAAGACTTCTAGAAGGAAAGGAGCGGCCGCGCGCCATTGAACTGGGGCTCTATCTCGCCCTGCAGATGGCGCTCGAAATCCGAAACGGCGAATCTCTCGGAAGCCAATCGGGGAAAATCGTCCTCGCCTGGACAAGAAAATACCCGACGGAACTTGTCGAGCAGGCGATTCCGCTCGCCAAGCAGTTCTTTACCGACCCGCAAAAGATCGCGAGCCGCATCCGCGAAGGGCTTTTAAGCGAAAATGACTGAGCCGCTCAAGACATATCCCGCATCGGTCGATATCGGCAGCCACTCGACAATCCTCCTCGTTGCCGACCATGAAACGGGCGCAGACGGAAAGACGACGCTCCAGCCCAAGATCCAGAAAGTCGAGGTCTGCCGTCTCGGCGAAGATGTTTACAGCTCGGGGGAAATTTCCGAAGAACGTCTCGACGAACTTTCCAAAATTCTCTCCGGGTTCCGCTCGACCGCCAACGCGCTTGGCGCAGAAATCAAGGCGTGCGCGATGACCGAAGCCGCCCGCAAGGCCAAGAATTCCGAGCAGGTTCTCGCCGCGGTCGAAAAGGCTCTCTGGATAAGGCCGCAAATCATTTCTGGCGAGGAAGAAGCCGCCTACACGTTCCGCGCAGTCGAAGAATGGCACGGCGAAGGCATCGTCACGGTCGATATCGGCGGAGGCTCGACCGAGATTTCGGACGGGGAAAGCGGCATTTCGATTCCCGTCGGAGCGCTCTATCTCTACAAGAAGATGGGAGCGATTCCGGGACCGGAGTACAAGAAATGGGAAAAGGAAACGCTCAAGGGAAACCCCTTGCGTCCATACGCCAAGAAGCCGGTCTATCTCGTCGGCGGAACGGGAACGGCTCTCGCGATGGTGTTCCTGAACGCTCCCGAATTCGACTTTCGCGCGATCGAAGGTCTCGAAATGAACCTCGACCAGCTCGAAAAGATCATTACCCGGATTTCGAACGTTTCCAAGGAACTTCGCGCAAGCATCCCGGGCCTCGAAAAAGGTCGGAGCGACGTCATCATCTGCGGACTTTACTGGCTGCGCAGCCTGCTTTCCCGACTGCACGCGGAATCGTTCCGCATCTGCACCGCGGGCCTCCGCTTTGGAATTCTCTATCCGCCAAAGCCTGCCAAGCCAAGGGAAGAACGCAAGGCGAAAAAGCTCCCTCCATGGCTCCAGAAGAAAAAGGAATCCGAAGATGAAAATGCGAATTAACAAGTTCCTTTCCCTGTGCGGAGTGGCAAGCCGTCGCGCCGCCGACGAAATCGTTCGGGAAGGGCGCGTTCAGGTAAACGGCGAAGTTCTCTCCGAACCCGGAAGAGATGTCGATGAAAGCGACGACGTCCGCGTCGATGGCAAGCGGGTCTCCCCGCCCAAAAGGCATCGGATCGTCCTCTTTCACAAGCCCGCCGGATGCGTCTGTTCCGCAAGCGATCCGCAGGACCGCGCAACCGTTTACGACTACCTGCCATCGGAATACCGCTCCATGAAATACATCGGACGGCTAGACCTCCAGAGCCGCGGGCTCCTGCTCTTTACCGACGACGGCGACCTGATCTACAGGCTGACCCATCCAAGGTTCGAAGTTCCCCGAAGCTATTACGTCTGGACAACCAGGCCACTCAGCCGCTCGGCGGCGGACCGACTCATCGCCGGCGTGGAAATCGGCGAAAACGATCGCGGCGAAATCGAGAAAGGCCATGCCGAGGAAATCTTCCTCGACCAGGGATTTTTCGAGATGGTTCTATGCGAAGGCAAGAACCGCGAAATCCGCCGGATGCTCGAAGCGGTCGGCTACACCATCCGCGACCTGAAGCGCGTTTCCTATGCCGGGATTACGCTCGGAAACATGCGCCCGGGCGAATTTCGGGAACTTTCGCCGTCCGAAGAAAAGACGCTCCGAAAAGCCTGCGAAGCCTTCGAGAAACGATGAAACGCACCATCTTTGTCGGAGATGTCCACGGATGCCATGACGAGATGATGAAGATGCTCGAATGCGTCCGCTACACGCCGGGAGACGATACCGTCTATTTCACCGGCGACCTGATCAACAAGGGTCCCGGTTCCGTCAAGGTCATTCGGGAAATTCTCGCAAACGGCTTTCAATGCGTTCTCGGCAATCACGAAGCGCGACTTCTCCAGCTGGCTCTGACCCCGGAAAGCCTTTGGACCGAAAAGGAAAAGCGCATGGCCGACATTCTGGAAGATCCGCTCTGGATCGCAAGCGTCGTCGAGAAATGGCCGCTGTGGATCGACACGCCGAACGCGCTGCTTGTCCATGCGGGACTTGAACCCGGCAAGCGGACGCTCGAAGACATGGACCCGAACGTCATTCTTTCCGTGCGGACATGGGACGGCAAGGGGAAAAATCTCAATTCGCCGACCGACCCGCCCTGGTTTGAATGCGTCAAATGGCCAAAGCTCGTCATCTTCGGGCACTGGGCAGCCAAGGGCCTAGTCGATGTTCCCGGATTCCGCGGACTTGACTCCGGCTGCGTCTATGGAAAAAGCCTTTCCGCCTACTCGCTCGAAGAAAACAGGCTCTACACCGTCCCGGCGGCAAGAATCTATACGAAAATCAGAGCTTAGAGCTTGGAAATCGCACCGTACTTCTTACGTAAAACCTAAATGTTTGCGAAACTCCACTCTCCACTCTTCACACTCAACTCTCAACTAAGTTCTCAGCTCTAAGTTCTGACTCCCCCTTCCTTGCATCCACCCCCACGGCCACGCTTTTTTTTAGAGATTAGAGTTTAGGAATCAAAACGGTCCGCTTTACTTTAGAATCTAGACGTCCGCGGAACTCCACCCTCCACTCTCCACACTCAACTCTCAACTGAGTTCTGCCACGCGGCTAGTTTCCCGCAGGTCGCTGGGTCACGAATTCCATCCGCAGCCATTCCGCCGACCGAGCCGTATTCGCCACCCGAATTTCGTCAAGCGAACCGTTCCAGGATTCCTCCGAAATCTCGTTGCCTCCGACGCGAAACGGAACACCGATATCCGTCTTGTAGAGCGGAAAGGCGACCGGCTCGCCGACACGCGTTCCATTGACGAACATCGAAACCGTATCGTTCCTGGAAACCAGGCTGAGCAGGTTCCAGCCAACCGTGTCCACCGCCGAAGCCGCGCCCGAAATCGAATCCCAGCGAACGACATTGTAAACGGCAAACGCCGAATTGATGCCGTCATAATACCACTGGAAAATCGTCGAATCCGCCGAAGCGCGCTTGGCAAACAGGATCTGGTGCGAACCATCCGATCCGTCCCACAGCGCCCAGGTCGAAAGCGTAAAGTCGCCGGCAAAAGGGTTCAGCGAATCCAGGGAAACATATTGCCCCGCAGAGAGCGTCGCGCCGTAGTCGATAAACCCGTAGGCCTTGTCCGAATCCGAAGCGGCATGGACTTGCGCGTCGCCGTTCAAGTGGAGAGCTGCCAAAACGGAGTCCGAACGCAAAAACGCGCGGGAAGACCGCTTTTCGTCTCTGCGGATCAGGTACAGATTCACGGATTCGGTTCCCGATTCGAGAGAATCCAGGCGCACCCACAGGACTCCCTGCGAAGCGCGAGGCGTCCAGTAACCCACTTCGAAATTCTGGGCGACGCCGTTATCTAGCACCACCTCGAACGAATCCGGCTTGGCAAAAGCCGAAAAGTCGATCTTGTCATTGAACTTCACCGGCATCACGAAGCCTCGAAGCGTTTCCGTCGGCGAACTTTCAAGCGTTACCGAAACAGCCGTCACGAGCGACGACCCGAACGACGCGCCAAGCGAAGAATCCGAATACAGCGAGGCATCGGCGATAACCAGAATGGAATCCGTCTCCGCAAAAGTCCTGAGAAGCGGGAGCGAGATTTCCAAGCGCGAATCGGTCGTGCTGAAGTCAAAGGATGCGCGCGATTCCGAATCCTGGACATAGACAAGCGAAATGCTACCGGGCGGAATCGAATCGAAAAAGAATTCTCCGTCCGAATCGAGGTCCGCCGTCAGGCTCGTTCCGACGATTCGCACCGAACCGGAAGACTCCATGGAGATTTTTCCGGAAAGCGACCTGGACGTTCCCAGTACGATTTTCATCGAATCCTCGATGTGGCCGACAAGAACGTTCTCGTTTTCCGTGCCTGCGTACAGAATCCGCATATCGCTTTCGACATTGTCCAGAAAGAAGTTTCCCGAACTGTCCGAAAACGCGACGACGGAATCCGCAATCCGGAGGTTCTTCCAGGAATCGTCATATGCAACGACACGAGCGTTCACCGCCGGAGTGACGCCATCCGCGAGAAAGACCCTGCCCGCGATGGAATTGCCGATATCCGTGACTCCGCCGGCATTTCGATTGTCCGAGCACCCGGAAAAAAGCGAACAGATCGCTACGCACAAAGGAATCAGCGCAAAAGAAGGTTTCATTTTTCATTCTCCTTGCCCAGTCTTTCGCTCATCGGATAGGCGACAATCATCATCTCGTAAATTTTTTCCACCGAAGGATCGTCGGAGGCTTTCGCCATGATTTTTTGTCGGGCCTCTTCCAGCACCTTGACCGCATAGTCGTAAGATCTTTCGCTCATCGCGAGCGTCGTGAACGTCGCAAAGCGTTCGCTCGGCTTTTTCGTCTCCATGGCCCCAATCGCCTGGTGCACGTACTCGCGCCGAATCTGCCGCAGATCCATCGGAGAAACGTTTTTCGCGTCGAGCATGAGCGATGTGCAGTGAAACTTGCCGTTTGCATCCTTTTCGATAAGCTTCCAGCGTTCCATGTTGCGCACCGCCGCCCGGGCTTCTTCCGTCGAAACCCTCGGCACGATAGTCCGCGCCAAGCGCATCATGTCGCCATCAAAATCCGAATGACAGACAAGTTCCCGCAGAACCGGATAATACCACTTGGAAAAGAACTCCTTCTGGTCGCGCGAGACATGTACAAATTCACTTTTCGATCGAATCTGGACGATTTCTTCCCAGGCGCTTTCGCGTTCCTCGATGCGCTTTGCCTGGTTGTATTCCACGAGAGCCGTAAAGTATCGGGACTGGCTGTTGTTCAGCCCCATCGCCTTCGTCATCTTGGCAATGGATTTTTCCGTCAGGTTAAAGCGCCCGCGAATCACGTTGAGGCAATAGGAAGACGAGCTGAACCCCGCCTTGGCGGCAAAAAATCGATGCGAAAAGACCGCACGCAGCTTTTTCTGCTCGTCAAAGTAGTCCTTCAGGAAACGACGGTAATCGTCGTAATCAAACAGCTTGTCTATCGCCGACATATCGATTTTAAACATAAATTTTTACACGGAAAATTCAAACCATTTCAATGACAGCAAGCCTTGAGCATGGCCTGTCGCTCATCGATTTCCATAAAATTTACACAGCAAATTCCCCGTTTCGCCACGATCTTCGCAAATTCCGTGTAAAAAGCGTTTTAAATCCAGGCGACCGGATTCCCTTTCCGTTCTAGCGGCTTTCGAAGCGGAAGACCGTCGGAAGTTTCGGGATAGCCGAGAGCGAGCGATCCATAGACGCGTTCGTTTTCGCCTAGCCCGAGCGTCTGCAGGTAGCGGAGAATTTCCGGGTCCTCGTTTAGCCAGCGAAGCTGGTTTATCCAGCAGCTGCCGAGGTCGAGTTCGTTCGCTTCGAGCATCATGTTTTCGATGGCGATCGCCACGTCCGCCATGTTGTTGCCGTAATCCTTTTGGTTCGCGACGACAACGAGAACGGGAGCGTTGTAGCAAAAGACGTAACCGCCCTTTTGCGAGCTCAGGATGGAATTCTTGACGCTCCGATACATTCCTTCCGTTACCGGCATTGCGGCAAACGCCTTTTCCACCAGCGACACGAGCCTTTCAAGGACTTCCGCATTTTGGATGACCAGAAAGTGGTTCGTCTGGTTGTTGCCGCCACTTGGCGCAAAGCGGCCCGCTTCGACGATTTTCGAGAGCTTTTCCCTTTCGACAGGAAGAGGCTTGTAGTTGCGCGTGCTGCGCCGGGAATAAATGCAGTCCAGGGTATTCATCGTGCAAGGAATATAGTTATTTCCCCGCCGTCATTTTTCCATACAGTTCAAACAGCTTTGAGACAATTTCGCTTTCGGTCAAGCCTGGCGGAAAGCCGTAGGCCTCTAAAACCGCGCGGTCGTTTTCCTGGTGGGCCTTTGCAAGCTCGGGGAACAGGAACATGTTTTCGCCGTAGAGTTCGGCGAGCGAGAGCTCGGGATATTTTGCGCGGGCGTCGAGAATGGCTTGGGCGGTCTTTGTTATTAGTGAATAGTTGCTAGTTGATAGTGAATAGAGGCTAGTTGATAGCGAGTAGTTGGTAGAGGGTTGTTCGCTTCTATCAACTAAGCTTGGCCACGGAAAATTGTTGTACACGATGTCCTTCGAGTATCGGTACCGCATTTCGAGGCGGCCGCAGACGGCGCGGGTCCATGCCATGTGGACGGATGAGGCGAGAATTCCGAAGTGGAAGAGCGTCGCGTCGGGAACAAGAAACACCAGGTCGCTGCAGAGAATGTCGGGAGTGACGAATCCTATCGGAATGTACTTTCGCTTTTCGGACGAGACTTTAGGAATCAGGACGGAATTTCCCTTGGGCATGTTCTCCACGTGAAAATGTATCGGCTTTCCCGCGAGCTTCTGCGTGGGCGCGCTCTTGCTTGAGAGGCGGAACTCGCGCACGGCCTTTACGCGCTCCATCACGAGCGGAATCTTCACAAGCTCCGCCGGGTCCGCGTCCCCGAGCCACAGGCACCAGCGGCTGTAGCGGTTGATGAACTCGTCCGAGCCGAGCCACTTCTTGAAGTATTTTTGCGCGCGCGGCTCCTTCTTGACAAACGCGTCTTTCTCGCCATCCGTAAAGAGATAGTTTCCGCCGTCGATCGGCTTGTTCCCGATTCCGATTTCAGGAACTGCGCAAAGAGGCTTCTGGCGGCTTTCCACGAAGATGTCCGGCGCATCCAAGAGGTAGCCGTCGATGTTCTCTGCGCTGAGCCGTTCGCCTTTTTCGTCGATGATGAATTTAGTTGCCGGAGGGCAGTTTTGCGACTTTCCATCCGAAAATCCCACTATCACGCAGTGGACGTGCGCCTTTTCGGCGCTTTCGCTGTCCCAGCGGAAAGTGCGGTAGGCAAAGTCGATTTTTATTCCCTGCGCAAAGAGAGGCTTCCACAGAATCGCGACCTGTTCGCCCTGCGTGATGGAATTGGTGGAGACGAGCGCGCACCTTGTGGCGGTGCCGCAAACCAGGTCGGCGGCTTTCTTGTACCAGCACGAGACGTAGTCCGCGTTTCCGACGTTCTTGGCGTTTCCCCACCCGGAAATCACGTCGTCTTTCTGGCTTTCGCTCATGAGGCGCGCGCCCACGAACGGCGGGTTTCCCATGATGTAGTCGTAGCGGACGGGGCGTTGCGGGGTGTCCCCGCTAGAAGGGGTGGCGGAAGACGCGACAGCGGCTGGAGACAGGGGAAGGCCTTCCCCGCCGATCGCTTCCCAGTCCATGTCCAGCGCGTTGCCTTCGACGATGTTCGCGTTGGTCTTGAGCGGGAGAAATTCCAGGTTGCGCTGGAGGATTTCCGAGGTTCTTTCCATCATCTGGCTTTCGGCAATCCAGAGTGCGGTCTTTGCGACCGTCACCGCGAAGTCGTTGATTTCGATGCCGTAGAACTGCCCGATGTTCACGAAAATCGAATCGTCATAGACATCGAGCGCCGGATTGTTGCCAAGGCGCAAGGCGAGCGCCTCGTTTTCGAGCGTGCGGAGGCTGGTGTATGTCTCGGTCAGAAAGTTTCCGCTGCCGCATGCCGGGTCGAGAAACTTGAGCGAGCCGAGCCTTTTCTGGAAATTCAGGAGTGCCGCGTCGCGCGTTTTCGACTTTGCCATTTGCTTGAGCGTTTCGAGTTCCGCACGAAGACTGTCGAAGAACAGCGGGTCGATGACCTTGTGGATGTTCTCGATGCTCGTGTAGTGCATTCCGCCCTTACGACGCGTTTCCGGGTTGAGCGTGCTTTCGAAGACCGCGCCGAAAATTGTCGGGGAAATTTCCGACCAGTCGAAGTCCCGGCTCGCACGGTCCAGCAGAACTTGCGCCGTCGCTTCGGCAATCGGGGGAATCGTTTCGCCAGGCTGCAACCGAAAAAGCGAACCGTTCACGTAGGGAAATTCCCGGAGCTTTGGTTCCAGGAACCTGTCGCGCGAGGCTTCGGGCGTGTCGAGCGTCGTGAAAAGATCCTTGAGCGCCATCCGCATGTTTTCCGGGCGGAAGCTCTTCATATACCGGTAGAACTGCTCCTTCGCGAAGATTCCCGCGTCTTCCGCGTAAAGGCAAAACACCAGCCGCACGCAGAGCACGTTCAGAGCGTGCAGGTCTTCCGCGGTCGGAGAATCGCCGAATTCCTTGACGAGCGCGTCGTAGATTTTCCCGACAAGCTCTCCCGCCTTGACAGAAACTTCCAGTTCCCTTTCGAGCGCTTCGCTCCGCGCGTCCACCAGAAAGTTCAGCCGGGTAAATTCCCGTTCCAGGTTTTCGAGCAGGACTTCTTCCGGTTCGCCCTGCGGATTTTCCATGTCATAGACGAGAAAGCTCTTGAAGTTGCACGTGACGACGTAGCGCGGATGCCTTGACAGCGGAAGTTCGCTCGCGTAACGCTTCGCCTGCGCAAACGGCGTGAGGAACGTTCCGTCCGACTGCCTGATGGGAGAACGCAAATCCTTGTCGATGGATTTCTGCTCGACGAGAACCCTGGTCGGTGCGATGTAGGCGTCGATGAAGCTCGTGCTCGAAAGCTTTACCTGGCTTTCGAAGCTCACGATTTCTTCGGGATGTTCCACACGGAAGACGTCGCGCAAAAGGGAAATCCAGAACGCCTGGCTTTCGCCCTTTTCGTAGCCTCTTCCCTTCCAGTGTTCCGCGAACCTTTTCGCTGCCTGTTTCTGCCCGGTCGAATTCATGACTCTCCCTCCGTTCTCTGTTTACGCGGACTTTTCGAGCAGCGCCATCGTTTCCAGGTGCGGCGTTCCCGGAAACAGGTCGAGCGGCTGGATGGTCACGGTCTTGTAGCCCGAAAGCTTCCACTGGTTCAGGGAGCGCGGGATTTCGTCCGTGCCGCAGAAGATGTGCAGGATGCGCTTCGGGTTCCGCTTCGCAAGAGCCGCGATGACGCCCGCTTCGACGCCGGAACGCGGCGGATCGAGAAGGATTAGTTCCGAGCCGGAGCCTTTGGGAATGGACCGTTCCACAAAGTTCCGGTCGATTTTCCCGGCGAGAAATTTCGCAGGACGCTTCAAAAAGCGCGCGCTGTTCCTTGCGCATTCGATCGAAGGACCTTCCCATTCCGCGCCCCACGTCGAAGCGGCAGCGCCCCCGATTCCAAAGGAAAACAGTCCGTATCCGCAATACAGATCCAGCAGGTGAGCCTTTTCCGAAGGTCTCAGCAGCTTTTGGGCGAAGGCGAGCAGGTTCGGGATTTGCGATTCGTTGATCTGGCTGAATCCCGTGACGGGATATTTCAGGCGGAACGCGCCCAGGTCGAGCGCAAGCTCCTTCGGGCCAAAAAGCGTCTTGAATGCGAGCGCATCTGCCGGGCGGATTGCTTCCAGATAATAGTCGGAACGGCTCGGGTCAAGATAGACATGCGCGGAAA
The DNA here is from genome assembly GCA_963652365.1 of Senegalimassilia sp. GTDB lineage: Bacteria > Fibrobacterota > Fibrobacteria > Fibrobacterales > Fibrobacteraceae > Hallerella. Next base: position 151,994 of record CAVJTH010000001.1, on the reverse strand, counting down.
CGACGCCCAGGTTCGAAGACTTCAGATGTTCGCCCATGAGCTTGAGCTTCCGGACAACCGAAGCGTTCATTTCGCTCACGTTGAAAATCACCGCGCGACTCCGATACGAACCGCGGATGACGACCCAGTTCAAAGCCTCCGCGAGCGAAGCGAAAGCGGGCTTTTTCAAGGTTTCTTCGACAAACCGATAGATGGCCAAGTGCTCTGCCGGTTCGAGAGGCTCGGCATATTCCAGGCGTTCGCCGTCTCCAAAAAAGAGTCCAAAGGTTCCCCGTTCAAAGCCAGCGCGGCGTTTTGTCGTCGTGCGGTAATTGCGAGGAAGCGGACTTTCGACAATCTTTTCGGGAGCCGGCAAGCCGTTCCTTTCGCAGAAAAGCGCAAAGGCCCGATTCTTGATTTCCAGCTCGTCCGAATAGTCCATCAGGGCAATGGAAAGCAGCGGCATTCCGGCTAGAGCCTTTGGCAAGAATTCCTGCAGCGCGGAAGAAAACGAAATCATCGCGGTTATTTCCTCAGGATGCGAATCAGGTGATAGGGCTCGTCCGAATCTTCGTAAGGCTTCCCTTCGATGTTCAAATATTCGAGAGAGGTCCCGCCGCGCTTCAGAAAGTTCAGAAAGCGCTTGCCGTCGTCAAAGCGCACCAGGAGATAGTCCGCGCTGTCCCTGTAAGTCGCCGTGCTTTTCAGCGTATCCGTCTTTTCCGCAAGGAAGATTTCCTCGATCTGCGCATTTCCGCTCGAATCCAAGTTCATCCGAATCCGACGCGATTCGCATGCGTCGCACGGGAGGTTTCCGATGTAGAGCCCGACAACGCCTTCCGGGATTTTTATCGGAGAAAGCTTCGGCAGGCTTTTCAGGTCCGCCTCGATCTTGTCCGATTTCTTCTGTTCCTCGCTTTGCGTACAGGCAAACAGGCCAAGCGCAAAAAACAGGCAGAGCCATTTCCATGGCGAAATTCTCGAATCGTTCATGTCATTCTCCCGAAAGGATAACGCGGATTCCGCTCGCATTCGATGCAAAATCCGGCTGTTTCTTTTTTGATTCCCCCGCAGCGAGCTCCTTGGCGACCGAAGTCCAGTCGCCTCCGCAAAGCGCCGTGTCCGAAGTCCATTCCGCGACATTTCCCGCCATGTCGTAAAGCTTCCATCCGTTCGGAATCTTGCTAGCGACCTTCTGGTAGCTGTCGAACAGGTTGTTATAGACCGCATAGTCGGCAGCGACGGCGGTTCCCCAGTAATAGGAGCCGGAAGTCCCAGCCCGAAACGCGTATTTCCATTCGGATCCGCTCGGCAAGCGGACCGCCCTTGTTTCTGCATTTTCCTTCAGGTTCGCAAGTCGATTGCCCGCGCCGCGGGATTCATACGAATAGGCGGTATCGAAGCCCAGAGCCTTGGACAGTTCGTTTGCAAGGAGGATCGCGTCGTAAAAGGAAACGTTCGCGACCGGAAAGGAATCCCCGGTGGCAGCCGTCATTTGCCGCGGAAGCGTTCCCATCAGCTTTTCATAGTCGGACTGCATGATTTCCGTCTGGGATATCGAAAAGTCGCCGACATCCACCCACGTAAGGGAAAGCGCAAGCGAAGAATCCGCAGACGAAGAGGTTCCACCGCCGCTCGACGAAGATGCGCTTTCCGCCGAAGAGGAACTTCCCTTTACGGCACCGTTCGAATAGTCAAAGCCTCCCGTTTCCGAAGACGTCGGCGTCGAACAGGCGACAAGAAGTCCGGCAAGGACAATCCCCCATCCAACGCGAAAGATTCCATTTGCAGAGCGTTTCATCGGACCACCCCGACACGATAGAACTTCTGCCTTTTCTTTCCGGAATCGAACTTGACGCGGAGACGCACCGTATAGACGTCGCTCCCGAGCTGCGAAATGTCGAGCTGGTCGAGCTGGTTTCTGCCCTTGTTCGCGCCTTCGAACTTTCTGGAAAAGACGCAGAGCCCCGCAATGTCAAAGAACTCGATCGTCACCGACTTGGCGTTCATCCCGAGCGCATAGCGGACATTCGCCTTGCCGCCGCGCACCGGATTCGGATAGACAAAGAACTCGTCGATGCTTTCCGTGGAATCCGAAGCTGCAGGTTCCGCCAAGCGCGAGGCGTCAAAGAATCCCGTTCGACCGTTGTCCGACCCCGGAACGTTCCAGGAGCGCGCGCTCGCCTCCGTCGAAGAGTTCGGAAGGCGGAATCCCGAAACCGACGAACGCTGGAACGCATAGACCTGCAGGCCCGAAAGCGAATCGATCGTCCTGGAAACAAAGAAAGACATCGGCGCGACCGTTTCGCCATATTCGAACGACCCGGCAGAGAGCGGGAAATTTCCCGTAAGCTGCTTCCCGTTCGACTGGAACGCCATCAGGAGCCCGCCGTTCGTTCCCACGAGAATTTCGGGCAGGCTGTCGCCCGTCACATCGACTAGCAACGGTTCCGAAAGGAATGCGTATTCCGGCAGGTTCTTCGTAATGGTCGCAGGGAATCCCGAGAGGACAACGCCCGAGCGATCCACCGCATACACGAGATTGTATCCGAGAAAGACCGCGTCCGGGTAACCGTCGCCGTTTACGTCGCCTACGGCAATCGGCGAAGTCTCGTCATAGAAGTCGCTTTTCCCGTCACCGCCGCGCTTAAAGGCTCGCGGAGCAAAGACAACCGTCGCGGAATCGTTCGCCCGGACCATCGCCGCGTAGCCTCGACTGCCGAGAAGGAACATTTCCGGATTTCCGTCGCGGTCAAAGTCCGAGCACGCCACCCGAAAGATCTGCTTGCCGACCGGAACGAGATTTTTGTCCTGAATCTTGGGCGAGGGCAGCTTTTGCACCCGTCCGTCCGTTTCCCGGAAGAGGGCGATTTCCGCATTTTTCCCGACAAGCGCGATATCGTTCGATTCGCCGTCAGGGCAAAGCGCCATGTCGTGCGGCACAAAATCTTCGGGCAAGGGGAACGCGTCTCGCTTGGAAATGTCCGCGGTCGTGTAGCGGTAGAGCGAATTGCTGTCCAGGACAAAGACCTGGCCGTTTACGATCATCGGGCCCAACGTCGCGGATTCAAGCGGAGCGAGATGCCGTTCAAAGCGAACCTGGTCGATGTCCGACATCAGGACGGTTCGAGAAAGCCCCTTTCCCCGGTGCAGGCTAAAGACGGTATCGTTCGATGCGGCAAGGCCGAGAAGCTTGCCGTAGGAACTTCCCAGGCGGTAGAGGGGAACCTTTTCCACCGAACTTTCCCTGGAGAGCATCTTTTTCTCAAGCGTCGAATCGCTTTCCGAAAGGGAATCGCCCCGAGCGTCCATCACCTGGAGCGTTCCGTCCGAAGACGCGAAGACAATCAGCTTTTCGCCCTTTCCGACAGACATTCCCGCCGGATAGTCCAGAGCGACCGCGCCGCGCAAGGCGGCGTCCAGTCCGACGTCTTTCGGGAATTTCGATTCGGAAAGCGAGAGGCTTGTCCAGGAAATCGAGACGGGAATCGAAGAAGCGGCAAAGTTCAGTACGCTGTCGCCCATGAAGGAATTCGAGGTCTTTTCCACGTGCGCGTTCTTCGCCCGCTTGGCCGTCACGGAAATTCCCGTAAAGCCTCCTGCCGTCGTCGCCGTGTTGCCGTATCCCGAAGCCTCGATGGAAAAGACCGTATCCTTCGGCGAATCCTTTCCCTTGCGCACGTGCGGAATCAGGTCCGCGCCGGAACCGTAGTCGTAAGCGTCCTCGCCCAGGGAATTCCGGAACGTCTTGCCTATCGAAAGGATTCCGTCCGCTTCCGAGAGCATGATGCCGAACTGGTGATCGCGCACCGTGTCCCCGCCCCAAAAGTTCGTGACGCCGTAAGGAAGCGCTTCGCGCAGATACCAGTCGTTGACCTTCCAGACCGCGACACCGCTCGACGGAAGTCCGGCGTCGAACGAGGAGACATCGACAATGACGCCGCCCAGCTTGTTCCTGTTCCGCTTGCACTTTCCGGCGGAATCGCAAAGGCTGTCTTCAAAGGCGACAAAAAGGCTATCGACCGGATAGACCTTGGTGAGAACTTCGTAATCCCTGTCGGCGGCGACATCCGAAGCGGGAACATACGACACAGCTATCCTTGCCGAATCGCCCGCGGATCGCTCGCGGTTTTCGATCAAGAGATATTCGTTCGCGGACAGGGGAACCTTCAGGATTTCGCTCCCCTTGCCCGAACCCGCGGCAAAGAGGTCCCGCGTCAGAGCGCCCGATTTTGGCGGATAGACGGTCTCCACCTTCGCCCATCCCATGTAGGCCCGGACCCATGCCGAAGGCAGCACCGGAAAGAATCCGTTTCCCGCATTGTACCCGGCAAAGTCCATGACGTCGAAATATCCCAGGCGGGAAATTCCCTTGACGACGTCATACGTGTTCGGCATCCCCAGTTCACGCCCAATCTGGTTCACCAGGATTCCGTTGATTCCCCAGTTGAGACCGTCCTGCGATGCCGTTTCGCTAGTCACCATGATCGTTCGCAGCGTATCGAGAGTCGCTCCCGGCAAGACCATTCCGTTTAAATCGCCGGCGACCTTCCGGGTCGTATCCGCGGAATCCAGATAGGCCCAGTAATCGCGCACGACATAGACGTCCATGAAATCGCCGGGCGTATTCGCGTTTTTCGTTCCCATGCTTCCACCGTCGAGAAGCCGGCTCGCTCCGGCGTGGATAATCATGTAGGCGCGCTTCTTGTTCGGGGATTTCGGCTGCGGCACCTTGAACGGATTGTCCAACGTATCGCTCGGCTGGTTTGCCGCCGTGACCGCGTCCCAGACGAAATTCATGTAGTCGCGGCTTCGCGCTTCGTCAAATTCCGCCGTCTTTTCGCCCTTGCGCTTCGCTGTGCGGTTGTAGTCGATGATATAGTGGTCCAGCGTGTAAGGCTCTCCGCTCGGAAAGATTCGGGAAACGATCACCAGGTTTCCGCCGCTCACCGACCTGTAATAGGCGTTCGCAAAGTCGAAATGCTTTTGCCAGTAGGCGGCGCTCGCCCGATGTCCGCTCGGATCGAGACTGTAGTTCGCGCTCGCCGTGTCGCTGTCGGAATCAAACCGGCCCGTCCCCGTCGTCAGGGAATTGTCCGGGGATTCCTGCTTGAACTGGACGCGCAACGCAAAGATTTCGAGCGTATCGACCGCCGAAGCCACACCGCACAAAACGAGCAGGGCAAAAAATAAAAGTCGTCTCATGGGTAAAAATTACAAAATCAGAGACGGCCGAAATTTTTCGGAACGGAGAGACGCCATGTCCCGTCGCCCCAGGAAGCATCCGTCCGGACGCTTTTCACCCGGATATTCAAGACGTTCCGTTCGCCCCGATAGACCCGGACTTCCGACGGCAAGATTCCGCTGTCGAACTCCGCGTAATCCGAGAATTCCAGCCGTTCCGCTCCCTGCCGGAGTTCCGCGACGCGACCATCCGCATTTCGCGAGACAGCAAACGGAACGCCCAGCGCGTCCTTTCCCGCCTCGCCGCCGTTCGGCACCAGACTTCCCCAGAAGAGCGCAGCGATCCGGTGAATGTCGAACAGGGGTATTCCCGCATAGCCTCCGACCAAGTAGCCCCTTCCCGCGGCAAACGCCTTCTGCTGCGAAAGCAGAAGCGTCCACTCGCCTTCTTTCCACAGAAGCGAAGCGATTCCGATTCCCATCGGTCCCGCGAATTCAAGCCGGTAACGCTTGGAGGGAACCGCGAACAGAACGCCCGAAAGCTTGCGAGAATCGCCGAGAGAATCGATGACTTCGAGCGAGAATTTCGCCTTGACGCTGTCCGGGACAAAGACATCCGAAGGTTCCGCCGGGCCTTTCACCAGGCGCGGCCCGCAACCGGAAAGCGCAGAGGCCAAAAGAGCGAACGCGCACCAAAAGGCGACGCGTCTTCCCGAAAATCCTGGATTTCCAAAAAACATACCGGTCCGCAGGGCTACTCTTCTCGTTTCAGGATTTCGATCTGACGTCTTGCGTTGTCGTTCTGCGGATCGATCGACAGGACCTTTTCGTAATATCCAATGGCGCGGTCTTTCAGGGAAAGCGCCTGGCATATCGCCGCGAGATGCGCAAAGATCGACGTGTCGCGCTGGAACATTTCCGGGAAGGAATCCTGCTTCGTTTCGACATCTTCCAGCCACTTCAAGGCTTCGCGGAACTTTCCTTCGCGGTATAGCGCCCAGCCCTTGGAATCCTTGTAGGCGACCTCGTCGGGATCCAGCGCGAGCGCTTCGTCTATCAGGGAAATTCCCCACTTGAGCTCGTCGGCGTTGCGGTTCAGGTCGACGAGCGTATAGCCCAGATGGTTCTTCGCCATCGCATTGGTCGGAAAGTTCGCGAAGATCTTTCGAAAGACGACGATCGCGGAATCGATCTTCCCGAGAGAAAGCAGGTTCGATCCATAGGAAAAGAGCTGATCTTGCGTTTCCCCGCCGATACGGGCCGCTTCCCGATAATGCCTGTTCGCGCTTTCCCGCAGAGCCATCGCCGAGTCTTTCTTGAGCGCCGTCGTCGGAACCGCTTCGAGCATTTCCGCGTGCATCTGCAGCAATGTTCCGTATTTTAAGTGCGTATCCGCCAAGGACAGCGTTTCCATTTCGTCGAACTGTCGGAGCTTTTCGAGATTTCCCGACTCCTGGATTTTCTTGCGCGCCATATCTACCAGGGAATCCGGCTCCAGGGCCTCGTCCAAGAGCCGATAGGCTTTCGAATATTCCTTCATGCCGGCATAGCGGACAAGCAGCCTGTTTCGATAAATCGGTTCGCGGGCATAGGCGCGTTCCAGGTATTCCAGGGACTTGACCGAGTCCTTGTCATCGAGCGCCATCTCGCTCAAAAAGCGCAAGGCGGACGCCGCATACCGATCCGTCGTGGCGAGACGTTCCCAGTGGATTTTCGCCTGGTCCATCTTGCCGAGCTTCGTTTCCAGCAGCGCGAGCTTCATCAGCACGTAGCCCTGGTTCGGATTTCGCCTGTAAATCGCCCGCAGCGTATCCATCGCGACAGAGTCCTGCCCAAGGCCGACATAGGCGGCGGTCAGGAAGGCGACGGAAAGAGAGTCGTCGGTAAAGGCGGAATCGGCCCGGAACTCTTCCGTCGCGCGAAGCGCCTCGTCAAAGCGCTTCATGCCGAAAAGAAGCCGGATCCGGTTTTCCAGAAACGCCCGGTCCCCGCGAACTTCATAGACCGCGCCAAAAAGATCCGCCATCGCCGAATCGTTCTTCGATTCCGCCAAGAGGGAAATTTGCCGTTCGAGCATCGCCTGCGGATAGCCGATTTGCGGCAAGAGAATTCCATAGACGCGAATCAGCTCCTTCGTGTCGCGAGAAATTTCGAGCAGCAGGGAATATTCGTACGCGGCGTGCAGATTCTGCTCGCTCGCCTCCACCGCCTTTCTGTAATAGGCCAGCGCGCTGTCGAGATTCGACGCTTCGCTATACACCCGTCCCAGAAGCGCATACTGTCCGCTCGTCTTCTTGCCTTTCAGGGATTTTGCGCGCTCCGCGAGCCTTAGCGCCTCGTCGGAAGCTCCGGCACCCCGACGGATCATCAACTCCAGGACGGAAAAAGCCAGGTAGCGGTTTTCGGAATCCGCCGCGTAGGCGTGCCGCATGAATTCTTCCGCGATGCCGAATTCCCCTTGCCGTTCCAGCGCAAGCGCCCGCAAGAAGGAACCATGCGCGATTTCCAGCCGCAAGAGCCGCGCGCTGTCTATTTTCGCCGTTTCCGGTTTCCGCTCCGCAACGGTTTCGACATTTTTTGCCGAGCCGTCCGACATGGAAAGCTGTTTCGGACCGGAGCAGGCGACGACCGCGAGCGACAGGGAAAGCAGAACGAGCCACAAGCGCACCATCGAAAGCCTCTTATTCCGCAATGACCAGGTTGATTCGGGATCCGGCAAGAAGGGGGATTTTCGCCGAAGGATCCTGCGAAACGACCGTTCCCGCAGGCGTCCCCTGACGCTTGTCGCGCAACGTTTTCCCCACAAGAAATCCCTCGACGCGCAATCTCGAAACAGCCACGTCAAGCGGCAAGCCGACGACATTCGGAATTTCGGACATCTTGCCACTCGTGCCGGAAGAGAGGAATATATCGACCGTATCGCCCTTGTGCACCAGGGAGCCTTCCGACGGATTCGTCCGCACGACCTTTCCCTTCGAAATCGTGGGATGCGCCGTATGGAACGTCAAGCCGACTGCCAGCCCGGCGTTCTGGATGGCGGTGGAAGCTTCTTCGCCGTTCTTGTCGAAGAGATCGGGAACGGTATATTGGTGCAGTCCTTCGGAAATCGTCAGGCGAATCGTGCGTCCGGGCTTCGTATGCGCACCGGCAGCCGGATTCTGCCGCATCACCAGATCCAGATCGAAAGTCTTGCTGTATTCCCGTTCTTCGGAAAAGACGACGCCAAACCCGGAATCCCTCGCGAGGGCCACCGCCGAAACGCTGTCAAGACCTTCCAGCCTCGGGACTATCCTTTCCGAAACATGTTCCCGCGCGACGGCAGGCATGACCAGCCTGTCGAAGACAAGCGCGCACAGGACAAGAAGCGGCAAAAGCAGGAAAAGCGCATAGAGCCACGGCTTCGTCGAAAAGATCCTGTGGATGAAATTTTCCTTGCCCATTCAACCCTCTTAGAGTTTCGAGTTCATTTCGTGCAACTTGCTTTCTTCCGAAATCACCAGGTCCTTTCCCATCAGGGAGATAGTACCGCTCCGGGAAAGCGTAGAAAAGACCCGGCTGACCGTTTCGCGTGTCGTCCCCGACATTTCCGCGAACTGCTGCTGGGTCGGGCGGTTGCGGATGACCGTCACCATTTCGCCTCCGCGGCCGTGAATGCGCACTCCGCGATCTTCCACCAGGCTGAGAATCGTCCCGGCGACCCGTCCATACACGGACATGGTGGCGAGCGACCCGATCTGGCGGTTGGCGTTTCGCAAGCGGCGACACATCTGCACGAGAAGCCCCGTGGCAAGTTCCGGAGTCGTCTTCAAGAGTTCCAGAAAATGTTCCCGGCGAATGATGAGAACCTTTGTCGGCAGCACGGCCTTGACCGAAGCGGAACGCGGTTCCCCATCGATCAGCGACATTTCGCCGAAAGAATCCCCGCGGGACAGAAGCGAGAGAATGGTCTCCTTGCCGTCCGACCCGGTCACATAGACCTTGACCTCTCCGTCCGCGATCAGGAAGAGCGCGCTGGACGATTCGTCCTTTTCCAGAATGATCGTCTCGTCGCGACCGTACGTGTTTACGATGACAAGAGAGGCGAGCTGGGAAAGCTGCTCTTCCGTCAGTTCCGAAAAGAGATCGACTCCCTTGAGAAGCTGGGCAATGTTTTCATCCGCCATAGAACCCTTCCTGATTTACTTCAAATCGATGATGATGCTTTCGTCCCGATGCGCACCGATCGAAATCATGCCGATTTTCACGCCGACCAGTTCCGACATCGCTTCGAGATACTTCTTCGCGTTCGCCGGCAGTTCGTCCCAGCTCTTGCAGCGGGTCGTGTTTTCCTTCCAGCCGGGGAACGTTTCGTAAACGGGCTTGCAGCGTCCCACTTTCGACAGCTGGTTCGGGAAGATGTCGATTCTTTCGCCATCGCATTCGTAATGCGTGCAAACCTTGATTTCGTCGAACGTGTCGAGGACGTCGAGCTTTGTAATCGCCAGGTGGGTGAGGCCGTTCACGAGAGCCGCCTTGCGGACGACCGGAGCGTCGAACCAGCCACAGCGGCGGTTTCGACCCGTCGTCGCGCCGTATTCGTTTCCGAGCTTCCGAAGCTTTTCGCCCATGTCGTCGAGCAGCTCCGTCGGGAAGGGACCGTTTCCGACGCGGGTCGTATAGGCCTTGACGACGCCCACGACCTGATCGATCGCCGTGGGACCGACGCCTGATCCGCAGCTCGCGTAGCCCGCGACCGTATTGCTCGAAGTCACATACGGATAGGTTCCCTGATCGACATCGAGAATCGTTCCCTGCGCGCCTTCGAAAATCAGGCGCTTGCCTTCCTTCTGCGCACGGTAGAGGATTTCGCTCACGTCGCGAACGAACGGCCTGATCTTCTGGCCGAGCTCCAGGTAATCCCGAATCACCTGTTCCGGATCGATTTCGGGAACGTCGTACATCACGCGGAATTCTTCGTTGTGGATTTTCGCCATCGCTTCGACACGCGGACGCAGTTCGCGTTCATCCATCAAGTCGCCGACGCGGACGCCGATACGGTTCACCTTGTCGCTGTAGCACGGACCGATTCCCCGACCGGTCGTTCCGATTGCCGCCTTTCCGGCCTTCTTCTCTTTCGCCTTGTCAAGCGCCGAATGATACGGCAAGACAACATGCGCGTTGTCCGCAATGACAAGACGCTTTTCCGGATCCGAGATTCCCTTCGAATGCAAATCCGCGATTTCGGCAAGGGTCTGCACGGGATCGAGAACGACCCCGTTTCCGATGACGCAAAGCTTGTTCTCGTGCATGATGCCCGACGGAATCAGGTGGAAGACAAACTTCCTGTCGCCCACTTCGACGGTATGGCCAGCATTGGCCCCGCCCTGGAAACGGACAATGACATCCGCATCCAGCGTGAGAAAATCAACGATCTTGGCTTTTCCTTCATCGCCCCACTGGGAGCCGATTACAACACGATTTGGCATAGGTCCTTCTCGAAAAAAAACGCGAAAGGAAAGGACCGGGCTTTTCCCGACCCCTTTTTCGCCTCAATAATAGAAAAGAAATTTTGAAAAATTTGCAATTTAAGCGCCGGAATCCCGGTCAAAGCCGTCAAGGGTTCTCGCGTTCGCCAAAAAGCGCCGTTCCCACGCGGATCATCGTCGCGCCTTCCTCGATGGCGACTTCCAGGTCTCCGGTCATTCCCATCGACAGCTGGTCAAACTCCCGAAAGATTCCGCCGCGGTCCAGGAACTTTCGCCCAAGGTTTCGCAAGAAGGCAAAGCACTCGCGGGAATCTTCCGCGACACCCGTATTTTTTCCGATGGTCATCAGGCCGCGAAAACGAAGATGCGCGCACGGGGAATGCCTCTCGAGCGCAAGCAGAAACGCTTCCGCCTCGTGAACGGAAAGCCCGCTCTTGGTTTCTTCCTCGCCGGCGTTTACCTGAAAGAGAATGTCGAGCGTCCTGTCCGCTTCGGCGCAGATTCTTTCGAGCTTTTCGACGGCCTCGACGCTTGCGACGGAATGGATGCAGTCCGCCACGAGAGCCGCCTTTTTCAGCTTGTTCGACTGCACCGGGCCAATGATGTGGCAGCGCACGCCCGGACGCTTGACGCTGAATTTTTCGACCGCTTCCTGCACGCGGTTTTCGCCAAAGTCCTTCGCACCCAGGAGAAGCGCCTTTTCGACGGATTCCATCGGGTGGAACTTGGAAACCCACACAAGGCGAACGCTTTCCCGTGACCGATCGCATCGTTCACAGGCTAGGGAAATCCGCGATTCGAGCCGTTCGTGCGCGGCGCGCATTTCTTCCAGGGAAAATTCAGCCATCTTTCTTCGCCCGGGACTTTTTCTTCGGCTGACGGAACAGGACCGCGATCAGGTCGTCGATGTGTTCCATCGTAAAGATCTTGAGACCCTTCTTCGCCGGAGCCGGCAATTCGGAAATATCCTTTTCGTTTTGCTTCGGAAGGTAGAGCGTCTTGACACCGGCATCCAGAGCGGCAAGCGCCTTTTCGTTCAGGCCTCCGATCGGAAGCAGGTCGCCGGAAAGGCTCACTTCGCCCGTAAAGGCGACATCCGGCGAAACCGGGATGCGCGTAAAGGCGGAAAGAAGCGACAGCGTGAGAGCGATGCCGGCCGAGGGACCGTCTTTCGGAACCGCGCCTTCGGGAACGTGGACGTGGATGTCCGTCTTCCGCACGATCGCCGGGTCGATATCGAACCGCTGGAGTCTTTCGCGTACAAGGCTCAAGGCTATCTGCGCGGATTCCTTCATCACGTCGCCGAGCTTTCCGGTGAGAAGCAGGTGCCCGCGTCCCGAAAGCAGCTTCGATTCGATCAGGAGGATTTCCCCGCCGACAGATGTCCAGGCGAGTCCCGTGATGACGCCGAAACGCCCGGGCTGCGGCAAGCGATTGTCCAGGAAGCGCGGCACGCCCAGATACTTTTCGACCAGTTTCGGGGTGAGCGCAAGCTTTCCCGTCTTCCCCATCAGGGTTTCCTTGACCCGCTTGCGCACGACGGATTCGACCATGCGTTCCAGTTCGCGGACGCCGGCTTCCCGCGTGTAGCCGCGCAAGATCTTCTGGATGGATTCATCGCTAAACGCAATCGACGAAGCGTCCGAAACGCCGCAATTCTTCAGCGCCTTCGGAATCAGGTAATCCTTTGCGATCGCGAGCTTTTCGTGCGGATAGTATCCGGGCAGGCGAACGACTTCCATCCGATCTTCGAGCGGAGCCGGGATCGACGATTCCGAATTTGCCGTCGCGACAAAGAGCACCTTCGAAAAGTCCAGCCCGACTTCCATAAAGTGGTCGTTGAAATCCGGGTTGAGTTCCGGGTCGAGGACTTCGAGCATCGCGCTCGCCGGATCGCCCCGATAGTCGTTTCCCATCTTGTCGATTTCGTCGAGCAGGATGACGGGGTTCATGCATTTCGCGTGTCGCAGCGCCTGGACAAAGCGCCCGGGCATCGAACCGATATACGTGCGACGGTGTCCGCGGATTTCCGCCTCGTCCTGCACGCCGCCGAGCGTCACCCGGGCAAAGTTCCTGCCCAGAGATTCCGCGATAGACCGCACGAGCGTCGTCTTTCCCACGCCCGGAGGCCCCACCAGACAGATAATCGGAGCCTTGTTTTCCGCACCGGTCTGCTTCAGCACGGCGACATATTCGAGAATTCGCTCCTTGACCTTTTCCAGGCCAAAATGCTTCGCGTCCAGATTCTTCTTGACCTTCTTCAGGTCCAGCGCGGTATCCGTATAGACTCCATACGGAATCGAAAGGAACCAGTCGATATAGTTGCGCGAGACGGCATATTCCGGGCTTGCGGGCTGCATCAGGCGCATCCGCCCGAATTCCTCGTCGAGCTTCTCCTGGATAGCCGCCGAAAAGCGCTTTTCCTTGACTTTCCTTTCCAGCTTGTCGATTTCGTCGCAATCGCCATCCGAAATTTCGCTTTGCAGCATCCGAATCTGCTCGCTGATGAGCCAATCCTTCTGGTTCTGCTGCATTTTCTGCTGGACATCGTCCCGGACATGTTCCACGACGCTTTCCACGTCGAGAGCCGCCTGGAGATACGCATTGATCGCCCGTCCGAGAGAATCCAGGTTTTCCTGTTCGAGCGCCTTTTGCTTCTGGGCCGGCGTCACGCGCACAAAGGGAAGCATCGCCATGTATGTGGAAAAGGGATCTTCCTTGGACATGACATCGTGCACGATATCCGGCGAAAGGTTCTGCAACCCCGCATAGCGTTCAAAAAGCCGGACGCCTTCCTTGGCGATCACCTTGGAAAGCGAATCATCGACCGGAGCGTAATGGCGAAGGGAAATATGCGACGAAAAATAGTTCCTGTCCGCAAGGATTTCCGGGTTCACCAGATCGACGACGACAATGCCTTCGAGCAGGACCCGCCAGCAGCCGTTCGGAAGGGCGCTTACGGACTGGACATGGGCGAGAACTCCCACCTTGGGCAGATCTTCGAGCGCGACCGCTTCCTTGTCCGGATCGGGTTGAAGCGCAAGCAGGATCAGGTCATGGTAGGCCCTCGATGCCTGCAGAGCGTTCTGCGAAATTTCGCGACCGACGAGAACCCGCGTCGAAGCTCCCGGCGTCACCAAGGCATCGCGCAAGGGAAGCAGCGGAAAATCGTGCGACAGATCCAAGGCGACGGTTTCTAGAAAATTCTCGGAATCAGGAGTCGTCTTTTTCAAACCAAATCCTCAAGCGACATTTTTTTCGTTATCTTGCGTCAAGGCCTTCTTGACCAGTTCCCGATCGACGACAAACTTCTTGATGCCGGACCCGGGCAATTCATACATGGCCTTCTGGAGCGTGCGTTCCACGATCGAGCGAAGGCCTCTGGCTCCCGTTTTCCGTTCCAGCGTAAAGGCGACGATCTCCGAAATGCCGTCGTCCGTAAAGGACAGATCGATTCCGTCTATCTTGAACAGCTTGACAAACTGCTTGACGATCGCGTTCCTCGGCTCGGTCAGAATCCGCTTCAGCGCCGTCTCGTCGAGTTCCTGCAAGGCGACGACAATCGGCAGGCGACCGACAAGTTCCGGCATCAGCCCGAAGTGAATCAGGTCGTCCGGTTCGAGCTGCTTGAAAAGCCTGGAAAGGGAATTGTCCTTCTCGGTGCGGATGTCCGCGCCAAATCCCATGCCGCCCTGGTTTACGCGGTGGGCGATGATCTTGTCGAGCGTTTCGAAAGCGCCGCCGCAGACAAAGAGGATGTTCTTCGTGTTGATTTGCACGAGGCTCTGCTCCGGATGCTTCCGTCCGCCCTTGGGCGGAACCGCGGCGACGGTGCCTTCCAGGATCTTCAGAAGTCCCTGCTGCACGCCTTCGCCCGAAACGTCGCGCGTAATCGAGGGGTTCGCCGTCTTGCGCGCGATCTTGTCGATTTCGTCGATGAAGATGATGCCGCGTTCCGCGCGCGCCACGTCATAGTCCGCGGCCTGCAGAAGCCGCACCAGGATGTTTTCCACGTCTTCGCCGACATAGCCCGCTTCGGTGAGAACCGTCGCGTCGGCGATCGAAAAGGGAACGTTCAGAAAACGGGCGAGCGTCTGGGCGAGAAGCGTCTTGCCGCTTCCCGTCGGACCGACCAGAAGCAGGTTCGACTTTTCGATTTCCACGTCGTCCGCCGGTTTCTTTCCGCCGTTCGCATCGACATCGCGAAGGCGCTTGTAATGATTGTACACCGCGACAGAAAGAGCCGTTTTCGCATCGTCCTGTCCAATGACGAACTCGTCGAGATGAGCCTTCAGTTCTTTCGGCGTCGGGAGCGGAGCCTTTGCCGCTTCGGCTCTCGCCTTGGCGGCGTCTTTCGCCAGGTCGTCCAACAGAAGATTGTAGCACGCCGACACGCATTCGTTGCAAATGTGGACATTCGCGCCGGAGATCATCTTCACGACCTGCTCCGCGGGCTTTCCGCAAAAGCTGCACGAAATCTGGGAATGATTCTTTCCGCTCTTGTACATCGAAGCGACCCTTCTCTTCTAAGCGCTAGGCCTAGACCTTGTGCGGTTTGAAAATTTCATCGATCACGCCAAATTCCAGAGCCTCTTCCGGAGTCAGGAAAAAGTCGCGTTCCGTCTTTTCGCGGACTTCTTCGATCGACCGCCCGGAATGCTCGGCGATAATCTGCGAGAGCATTTCGCGCGTACGGACCAGTTCCTTCGCATGGACCTGGATGTCCGTTGATTGGCCAGTCACCGCGCCCGACGGCTGGTGCAGCATGATCCGGGAATGCGGGAGCGCGTAACGCTTGCCCTTTGTCCCCGAAGCGAGCAGGATCGCCGCCATCGAGATGCTGTCCCCGACGCAGATCGTCGCCACGTTCGGGCGAATGTGCTGCATCGTATCGTAGATGGCAAGCCCGGCAGACACGTAGCCGCCCGGGCTGTTGATGTACAGGGTAATGTCCTTCTCGGGATTCTCGTATTCCAGGAAGATCATCTGGGCCATCACGTTGTTCGCGACTTCGTCATTTATCGGCGTCCCGAGAAAGATGATGCGTTCCTTGAGAAGCCTGGAATAGATGTCGTAGGCGCGTTCACCGTGACCGGTGTTTTCAATGATGGTTGGAATGACCATGGATTTCCCCTAAAAGTTACTTGGCAGCCTCTTCGTGCTTGATGCCGACAAGCAGGTCGGAAGCCATTTCCACGCGAAGCTCGTCGCGGAGAGCGACCGTGCGACCGGACTGGCGGAAGTGGTCCTTCAGGGCAGGCGCTTCGACTCCGTAAGCCTTGGCGATTTCCTCGATACGGGCATCGACCATCGCCTGGCTGGGCTTGAGCTTTTCCCTGTTGGCGATAAATTCCAGAATGCGGTGCTTCTTGATTTCGCGGATGGCTTCCGGTTCGAGATTCTTGAGTTCCTCTTCGGTGGGTTCGACGTCTTCGTTCGTGCCGGCATGACGCTTGAGCGTGTACTTGACGAGATCGACCACCCGGGCATGGGGAACGTCAAACGGGTTCGCCTCGATCAGCTTGTCAATCGCTTCGTTCAGCGCCTTGCTCTTGGCGAGGTTCCGCTTGTTGTTGAAAAGGCTCGTCTGGACATTGTCCTTGAGTTCGGCTTCGTCCTTGACGCCGACCTTCTTGAAAAATTCCTCGTCCATCTTCGGAGCGCGGATTTCGCGGACATCGGTCACTTCGACCTTGAAATCGGCAGTCTTGCCGCGATACTGTTCGTCCTTGTGGTCTGCGGGGTACACAAAGTGAATGTCCTTGCGATCGCCCTTCTTCACGCCGGTAAGCCCTTCGTCAAATCCCGGGGAGGACGATTCGCCGAGAAGCGTACGGAATTCGCTGTCTTCCGGAATTTCCTTCGATTCGCCGTCGATAGTCACTTCGATGTAGTTGCCGACAACGACGTCGCCCTTCTTCGATTCGCGTTCGACGGATTCCGCCGACGAATACATCTGCAACACGCGGTTCAGTTCCGTCTTGACTTCGTCTTCGGAGACCGCCACATCGGGAACGGCGATTCCAAGGCTCTCGTAGCCCTTGATGTCGATTTCCGGATCGACTTCGACAATCGCGGTAAACGAGATGTCGGCCTTTTCGTCGTCCTTGAAGTTCTCGACCTTGACGCGGGAAACCGGAATGAGGTTCGCCTTCTTCAGCTCGTCGCTCAGCGTGCTGTTCATCAGTTCCTCGACGCATTCCTGGCGAATCATCTTGCCAAAGCGCGAAACGATGACGTGGCGCGGGGTAGCTCCCGCGCGGAAACCTTTCAGTTGCACTTCCTTGCGGTACTGGGTCACCTTCTTCTCGAAAGGAGCCTTCAGGGCTTCCTGGGGAATGGCGATTTCGACATTGCGGACTGTAGAGCTGGTTTCTTTAATCGAAACGGTCATGTTGTCTCCATAAGTGAAAAACTCGATAGGAATGCGAGGGGAGGGAGTCGAACCCTCACGATTTCTCGCCAGATCCTAAGTCTGGTGCGTCTGCCAATTCCGCCACTCTCGCGTTTCGAAGCCAAAAATAGAAAAAAGCGTCTCGTTTAGAAAAGGAATCAAGTATTTTTGTGTGCGTGTCGGGCACTTTTCGGACCATTCGAATCGGAATCTTTATTTCTGCGGTGAATCTTCTCATCCAGATTGTAGTCTTCCTTGCCGGAAACGTCATCGCGAAAAACCTGGGAAACGTCGATTTCGCCTATTTCGGGGTGCTGCAGAGCGACTACACGATCTTTACCGCGTTCGCCGACTTCGGAACGACCACCCTCCTGCTCGCCTTTTTCGGAAAGAACGCCGTCAAGGGAAAGCTGCTGGACTTTGCGTTCCAGCTGCGATACGCGCTCGCCTTTTCATCGATGCTCCTGATGGCCCTCTTCGCCTGCGCCGTCCGAAGGAACCACCCCGTATTCCGGAGCGAGTTCATCCTCGCGTTCGGCCTTCTCTTCCAGCACGCATTTTTCGACTGGTACTTCATCTGCGGAAAATTCTGGAAAAGGCTGCTCCTTTCCAAGGCGCTGCACGCGACTTCATACGCCGCGGTCATGGTATTTTCCCTGTTCTACCTCCGCACGCAAAGCCTCGAAGGCATCGCCCTTTCGATGGTCATCGCCGCGCTTCCCGCCTGGGGCTTCGGAGCGACCGCGGCTCTCCGCCCCAGAATCCTGAAGTTCGGACATCGCAGCGTCCTGTTCATCCGTCTCATGCTCGGAAAGGCGTTTCCCTTCGCCCTTTCGAGCCTCGCGAGCTTCCTCTATCTGCCGCTCGGGCTCTACGCGATGGACTTCTTCGCGCCGCGCGAACCGTTCAGCGGATACAACTACGCGCACAAGCTTATCCTCCTCGCCTCGGGGCTGATGGTGAACTTCATCTCGTCTTCGCTCGTTTCGAAACAAGATTCGAGCGACCCGAACTTTCACGCAAAGGACATCGCGACATTCACCGCGTTCATCGCGCTTTGCGCATCTCCCGCATGGATATGCCCCGAATTTTGCCTAAAAGTACTTTTCTTCGCATCTCCCATCGGCAAGAGCCCGGAAATTCTCGCCTTCGGAGCGACCTCTCTTTCCGTCCTCGCGTTTTCCATCGTCCTGCAAGCCTTTCGCATGAGCCTCGTCGCGACCATGCTCAAGGAAAAGAGGCTCTGGACATACGTCGCGTTCATCTTTTTAGGCGGAGCGCTCAACGCGTTCGCCGTGTTCGCGTTGCCGAGTCTCGGGCTAGGCTTCCGCGCGATTCCGCTTTGCGCGCTAACCGGAGACGTCGCTCTGAGCGCGCTTCTCTTCGGGTATTTCAGGAAGAGGCTTTGCCGGTAGCCTGCAAATGGAGGAAACAGCCCAGACAAGGAATCCCCAGGCCCAAAAGATTCCTTGCTTGTAGCCCGCGATAAAGAACCAGAAGCCCACAAAGTAAATCAGAAACGTATAGAGCATCACCCTCTGCGGATTTTTTCCCCGCTTGAGCCTGGCGTAGAGAACGCTCATCCCGAGACCGACAAGAAACGGCACGGCAAAGCATCCGGGAAGCCCAAAATCCTTGTAGATTTCCCACAGATATCCCGTCGTGTTGTAGCCCGGAATTTTCTGGACGCTTTCGTTGTAGATGCCATCCCAGCCGAAACTGTTTTTCAGAGGGGAGACGATGCGGAAATATTCGAGCATCCCCGAAAAAAAGTCGATTCCATACGTAAAGGGGTGAATTTCCCTGTCCGGCGGAGGATTCACCGCATAGTCCAGGTTCCAGTAATTGTTCGCGACATACTTGTACGGCATCGTCATCGCGGCATCCATCGTCATCGACCTGAACGAGGAATTCCCGCCATACTGCGAACGGGCAGAAGCGACAAAGACAAAGGCGACGATTCCAAGGACCATCAGCGAGGCAATCAGGACTACGGAAATCCGTCGGCACAGGAAATTGAACAGGATGACCACGAACCCGACGCACATGAAAAAAGTCGTACGGCTTGGATAGGCACAAACGCTCAGCACGCAAATCGCGGGAACGACGAATCTCGAAATCCAGCGAATCCAGCGTACCGGATTGAGCGACCGGAACATCGAAACGCCAAACATCAGAATGACAAGCGGAGCGCTCGAAAAGAACTGCGCATAGAGCCCGTAATCCACCTTTCGCGACGCCCAGTGGCTGGCGTTGCCCGAAAACAGGATGAGATTTCCGACAATCTTGACGATTCCAAAGACGCCGACCAGGTAGGCAAGCAAGACAAGACAGGAAAAGACAAAGTGCAGTTTCCAGTTGTAGGTCGAATCTTCCGCAATTTCGCGACCTTTCGTCTGGATTCCACTCCATTCGAAAAGCAGGCACGCCGACGAAAAGGAAAGCAGTGCGCCCAGCCAGACGAACCAAGTCTTCGCGTGAAAAGGCGTCATCGCATGGTCAAGACGCAAATAGGCAAACGCCAGGGTCAGGCACTGGAAAAAGATGTAAATCGTCGCCGGCGAGAAAAAATCCAGTCTCTTTTTCCACACATAGACCAAAAGCCCTATCACAACAAGGAACAGAACCGTCGTTTCGGGGTATTCGGAAACCAGCGCGAACATTAGGCCTTGCGCTTCATCCTAAAGAAAGCGACAAGGGAACTCCACTCGTTGTCCAGCCTGGAACCGGTCCCCTTTTGCGAAGCGAGCAGTTCCAAAAAATTGCAAAGCATCGTCGCGAAAAGGAACGAGACAAACACCGTAAACACGAGCGTCACCCCGCGCAGCGGGAACACCTTCTTGTCGTTCGGCCAAGGCGCTTCGAGCACATGCAGGTTGGTGAGCTTCTTCGCCTCTTCGAGCTGCATCTGCTCGCTCTGCTGCCGAAGGAGCTTGTACATCGCGGCCTGGACCTTGATTTCCTCTTCCTTCCGCATGAATTCCGCGCCGAGCTCCGGACTTTTCTTGAGCGCGACAAGCCCCGACGTCCGCTGCTTTCCGTCGAGCGTCCGGTTGATTGACGTGTTCAGGGACGCGTAACGCTTCGACAGCTCGTCGTAGCGCTTGGAATTTTCGCCGTGCAGCTTTTTCTCGTAGTTCATCTCGACCGCGATCGCTTCCCGCTCGGACTGGAGCGAACTCAGATATTTGATGGTCGCTTCCATCTGGATCGTCGGCTCGTAAAAATCGTTGTCCGTCTGGAACTTCACGAAATCGCGCTGCAGGGAATCCAGGTCCTTCAGGCAAAGCTCGATCCGGCTTTCAAAGTATTCGCGGCTCTGTTTCGCCTGGAGAGTCTTGAACGCGTTGAACATGGAATCCGCCTTTTCGAGCATGAAGGTCGCCATTTCCGACGCCAGCCGAAAATCCTCGTCCTCGATCGAGATTTCAAGCATGTTCTCGTCGGTGAGCTTGAGCGAAAAGTTCTTGCGGAACTTCTTCAGCAGGTCGGCGCGAAACTTTCCGTCAAACTCGTAATGCGTCGCCAGGTCGAACCGGTCGATCACCATGTCCTGCAGTTCCTTGGAATTGAAGATCGTCCAGATGGCGTCCGCATCGACAGACCCCATCGAGAGCCCGAGCATCGACGCATACGAAGAAAGCTCCTCGCCAAGCATACCGCCCAAGGCGTTCATCCCCGAGGAACTCGGAGGCGGCGTCACGACGGCCTTCGCCGCATAGACCGGGCGCACGACCCACATCACGAGCACAAAGACCGCAATCGTCGGAACCAGCACGATCAGCGCGCAAAGCTTGAAATGCTTCAAGTCGTTGTTGAGAATCCGCAGAAGCGTTTCCGTCAAGCCGGGAGTTTCGTTCGATTGCATAGGCCTACTTGTAGTTGACATAGATGATGAAAGCCGAAGAAACGACAGTCAAGAGAGACGCGACAAACAGCGTAAAGTCCTTGAAACGCTCATAGGTGCTCTTCGGAAGCTCGATATAGTCCCCCGGCAAGATCGGGTCGCGGGTCGCGTTGACATAGATGGTCTCCCGGTCGCCGCGAATCACCTTCACCTGGTCAAAGGACCCCGAAGTCGTCAGGACGCCCGCCGCCGAAATGTAGTCCAGGGCATGCCACGAAGGATCATAGACCTGCCGCCCGACTCCGCCGACCGCTCCGCCCACATAGACGAGCAGGGGCTTCACGGTAAACTCGATTTCCACTCCCGCCGGAACGACCGTCTTGTCGATATCCTTCACGGGAATCGAACGGGACGTGTTGTCCTTTTCGCGAATCACCACCGACTGGTATCCCATGTTGGGCAAGCGATCCCCGCCGGCAATCTTGAAGTAGTCCTGGACAGTGCGCCCTTCGACATAGGGCACCGCCGAGCGATAGTTCGGAAGGATCAGCGTCACGGAATTCTTCATGTCGGCAAACGGAATAAAGATCTGGTCGCCCGGTTCGATCATCACGTCGCCTTCGAAATCTCCCTCGTTGCTCACCTTCTGCCAATCGATGTGCAGCGTATCCTTGCCGCGAATCACGAGGATATCGTCATCGCGACCCGAGGGCAAGATGTTTCCGACCATCTTGAGAAGACGGCTGAGCCGTGTCTGAGGCTCCACCAGGACCTGCCCCACCTGCGGAACGGCACCCATCACGCTCACGATGATCTTTTTCAGCTGGGCGAGCTGGACAAAGCAATACTTCGGGTTGTAGCGCGTCGATACCAGCTTCAGGATCTCCGCGCGCGCTTCGGCGATCGTCTTTCCCGCGACATTCACCGAACCGCATTCCTCGATGACGACATTTCCATCCGGATAGACCTTCGCCGAAAGATAGTTGCTTTCGAGCATGATATCCAGGTAGTCGCCCGGTCCCAGCTTGTACGTCGAATCGACAAGTCCTTCGCTGTAAGTCGGCTGCATCGTCACCGAGCTGCGCTGGAACGAAGACTGCGCGTTTGCAGCGGGAATCGAGGAAAAGGAGCCGATATCCGCGGCAAACAGGCAAGCGCACAGCAAAAGGGAATACGCCAAGATCTTGAAATGCATACACATCCGGAAAAAAGACAGGGTTCTCGCTTAAAATAGAAAAACCCGGCTTGTGCAAGTCGGGTTTTTCTCGATAATCGCAAGGATTACTTTTCGGCGTCCTTGGCCGCGCCCTTGACCATGTCAATCGGCTTGGCTTCGGCGGCAGGAGCTTCCGCGCTCGGAGCGACCTTGGCCTTGATTTCGTCTTCGACAAGAGAAACCAGAGCCATTTCGGCAGAGTCTCCCGGACGATGCGGACCGAGCTTCAACACGCGCGTATAGCCGCCATTGCGGTTCTTGTAGCGCGGGCCGATCACACTGAAAAGTCCCTGGAGAACCTTCGGATCGCGCACAAAGCGGGCAGCTTCGCGGCGAGCGGAAAGGTCGCCCTTCTTTGCATAGGTTACCAGGCGATCCACAACTCCGCGGACAAGGCGAGCCTTGAGGAGAGTCGTGCGCACGGAGCGCTTGAGCTGGTCCTCTTCCAGGCCTTTTTCGAGGATGGAAGTCGCGAGGCTACGGAGAATGGCACGTTTATGCTGTGCATTTGCACCGAGTTTCTTGTTCTTTACACCGTGTCTCATTTTTTAATCCTTCAAGTATTCATCGACGTTCATGCCAAAGCTGAGACCCATCGACGTCAATACCTCGTTAAGTTCAACCAAGGACTTCCGACCGAAGTTCTTGTATTTCAGCATGTCCTGCTCCTTGTTGCGGACGAGCTCTGCGATCGTATGGATGTTCGCCATACGGAGGCAGTTGCTGGAACGAACGGAAAGTTCCAGTTCATCGACCCGCATACGGAGGCGACCGGCAATGCGCTGGCGTTCTTCGTCCTGGACCATCTCTTCCGGAGATTCGAGATCTCCCTCGAAGTTGATGAAGGCTTCCAGGTGATCCACGAGCAGCTTCGCCGCATAGGCAAGCGCGTCTTCGGGATCGATCGAACCGTCAGTCGTAATTTCCAGTTCGAGACGGTTATAGTCCGTCTTCTGTCCGACACGAGTATCGCTCACGTGAGTGGCGACGCTCAGGACCGGGTTGAAGTTCGCATCCATCGCGATTTCGCCGATCGGCGCATCAGGATCCTTCAGTTCGTCCGCAACCACGTAGCCGCGGCCCGAAGAGACCTTGAGTTCCATGCTCAGCGAAGCGTTGCCGGAAAGAGTCGCAATATGGACATCTGGGGTAAGGATCACCACGTTGGGATTCTCCTCGATGTTCGCAGCGGTGATTTCACCGTTTCCAGACATGTCCAGGCGAAGCGTTTCGTCATGATCGGAGAGCAGCTTCACGCGAATGCTCTTCAAGTTCAGGATGATGTCTGTCACATCTTCCTTCACTCCCGGGATAGACGAAAATTCCTTATCGACTCCGGCGATTTTCACGGAGACGATAGCGGCACCTTGCAACGAGGAAAGCAGCGTACGGCGCAGAGCGTTACCGATAGTAATGCCCCAGCCGCGTTCCAGGGCTTCCACGACGAATCGCGCGTAGCGCCCATCTTCGCGTGTTTCCACTTTCTGGAAACTGCGCGGCATTTGGAGAGATTTCCACATCATTGGCGTTTTCCCTATTGAGATTAAACTCTTCTCTTCTTCTTAGGACGGCATCCGTTGTGCGGAACGCCTGTCACGTCACGAATCGTCAGCACTTCGATGCCCACGTTCTTGATGGCACGGACAGCGGATTCGCGTCCACCGCCGGCACCCTTGACGCGCACATCGACCTTGCGAATTCCCAGGTCGTAAGCCTTGCGGGCAGCGGCTTCCGCCGCGAGCTGGGCCGCAAACGGAGTGCTCTTGCGCGATCCCTTGAAGCCGGAATTTCCCGGAGAACCCCAAGCGACGACGTTTCCGCGAGCGTCCGTAATCGATACGATAGTGTTGTTGAAGGATGCGTTAACGCAGGCGATACCCTGCACATCAACGCGCTTCTTGCCTTTTTTGACCTTTTCCTCGACGGGAGCGGCTTCTGCTGCAACCGGAGCGGCGGTTTCTTTAACTTCTTCGTCAGCCACGGATCGTCTCCTTACTTCTTCTTGTTAGCAACGGTCTTCTTCGGACCCTTGCGAGTGCGAGCGTTCGTACGGGTGCGCTGTCCGCGGACCGGCAACTTTTTCAAGTGGCGAGAGCCGCGATAGCATCCGATATCTTGAAGACGCTTGATATTCAAGGTCGTTTCTGCGCGAAGCTGACCTTCTACAGAATATTCGTCTTCGAGAACGTGACGAATCTTACCTTGTTCTTCTTCAGTCAGGTCGTCGCACTTCTTCTTCAGATCGATTCCCAATTGGGCGCAGATCTTGCGAGACGTGAACAGACCGACTCCGTAGATCGCCGTCAGACCATACTCGACGGTCTTGTTTTTCGGCAAATCGACACCAGCAATACGTGCCATAAAATCTCCTAACCCTGTCTCTGCTTGTGACGGGGGTTCTTAGAACAGATGATGCGAAGAATGCCCTTGCGACGGACAATCTTGCAGTTTTCACATCTAGGTTTGATGGAGGCTTTGATTTTCATAGGTTCTAACCTTCTTTGTCCCTATTACTTGTAACGGTAGGTGATTCTTCCCCGCGACAAGTCGTAGGGGGAAATTTCGACCAACACTTTGTCGTCCGGCAAGATGCGGATAAAATGCCGGCGCATTTTTCCAGAAACATGAGCGAGAATCTCATGGCCATTTTCGAGGCCGACCCGAAAGAACGCATTGGGGAGAGCTTCCAGCACAACGCCTTCTACTTGAATGCCTTCTTCTTTAGCCACTAGGACGCCATCCTGCCGCGAATGCGGCCGTGTTTGAGGAAACCTGCATATTCATTGGTCTTGAGCTGAGCCTCGAGTTGACGAAGCGTGTCCAGCGCAACACCGACCACGATCAAGACCGAAGTACCGCCAATATAGAAAGACATGTTCAATGCGTCTTTCAAATGCAGCGGACCGACACTGATTACCGCAAGGAAAATGGCTCCCGGCAGCGAAATGCGGGTCAAGATGTGATCAATATACTCGGCGGTCTTCTTTCCCGGACGAATCCCCGGAATAAAGCCACCCGACTTCTTCAGATTATCCGCAATATCGGACGGATTGTACTGGATAGCCGTATAGAAGTAAGTAAAAAAGATAATCAACGCGGCGAAAATCACGCTATAGGTGATGTGCCCGGGGACAAAGGCGCCGGCAAAAGCCTGCGCCCAGCTGACACTAGGCATCCACGAAGCGATAATCGCGGGTACGAACATGATGGAAGAGGCAAAAATGACGGGAATCACGCCTGCGGTATTCACCTTGAACGGCAAATAGCTGGCCTGACCGCCCATGACCTTGCGCCCGACCACCCTGCGCGGACTCTGCAGCGGAATGCGCCGAACGGCCTGCTCGACGAACACGATGAACGCAACGATCGCAACGACAATCGCCAAGATGAAAATCTCGATAGCGAGCGGTTGGATCTCTTCGCGGAACATTTCGAATTCGCGGAAGAAAGCCCTCGGTAATTCGCCGACGATACCGGCAAAGATTATCAGGGAGATTCCGTTACCCACACCCTTCGCCGTGATTCTCTCGCCGAGATACATGACAAAGATCGTTCCCGTGGTGAAGGTAAGCGTAGCAAGTAACCGGAAACCGACATTCCCTAGCCCGGACTGGAAACCGTCCGTCAGCACAGATATGCCTGTACCGGTCGCGGTGGAAACTTTTAGGCTAGAAAGCCAGACAGCGACTCCCCAGCCCTGCAAGGCGCCGAGGAGAACCGTGAAGTAGCGCGTGTACTGGTTTAGCTTGGCGCGTCCTTCCTGGCCTTCTTTCTGAAGCATCTGAATCGCCGGAATCACAGAACCCATCAGCTGGATGATGATGCTCGCGCTGATATAGGGCATAATGCCCAAGGCGAACACCGTCGCCTTGGCAAAAGCGCCACCCGTAAAGGAATCATACAATCCGAACATGTTGTTGTTGTTGCGGAAGTATTCAGCGAGAACGGTCGCATCGACACCCGGAATGGTGATATGCGATCCAATGCGATAAACGATAAGAATCCCCAAGGTGAAGAGAATCTTCTTCCTTAGGGCTTCCACCTTGAAGGCGTTGGCGAAACCGCCAAAAGCTTTCTTCAGAGCTTCCATTATTTAACGATCTCAACTTTGCCGCCAGCAGCTTCCACAGCCGCCTTGGCCTTTTCGCTGATCGCGTTGACTTTGAGAGTAATCGCCTTGGAAATCGTGCCATAGCCCAAGACCTTGATAGGCTTCTTGATGCTGCGGACGAGTCCCTGATCGGCAAGAACCTTTGCGTCAAATTCAACGACACCGGACTTTTCGAGAGCTTTCAGGTTCACGATCTGCGTGTCGTGAACGATATGGCTCTTGAAACCGCGCTTCGGAACGCGACGATGCAACGGCATCTGTCCGCCTTCGAAAGCGACACGCCCGGCCTTGGCGCTCTTGCGGGCACCGGCACCCTTCTGACCACGACCGCCGGTCGTGCCCCAGCCGGAACCAGCACCGCGACCGATGCGCTTGCGACCCTTGGTAAGAGCGCTTTTGCCAGGATTGATACTATTGAGTTGCATGATTAAATCTCCTCGACCTTGACCAAGTGGCGGACAACGTTGATGATGCCCTGGATTGCCGGAGTCAGCGTCAGTTCGTTAGAGGTTCCAATCCCGTGAAGTCCGAGCGACTGGATGTTCGCTCTGTGCTTCGGCAGGGTGTGGATGATTCCCTTGATCTGGGTAATTCTCACTTTTTTCATTTCTCTAGACCTCAGGCGTTCTGACCGCGCAATGCAGCGTAGTCATTTTTGTTCTTCTGAGTCGTGAGGCCCTCGATGCAGGCCTGGACCACGGTGCTCGGATTGGAAGAACCATAGATCTTGGTAAGAATGTTGTGGACGCCAGCGAGTTCCAGCACGGCACGCGCGGCGGCACCGGCGATAACGCCTGTACCGGGAGCGGCCGGAATCAAGCGGATGCGGGTAGCGCCATACTTGACTTCGACGTCATGCGGAATCGTTCCATCCTGGACATTCACTTCGATGAGGTTGCGCTGGGCAGCTTCGGTTCCCTTGCGGATAGCTTCGGAAACTTCCTTCGCCTTGCCTAGACCCACACCGATCTTGCCCTTCTTGTTGCCGACGACAACGAGTGCACTGAAGGACATGCGACGACCGCCCTTGACGGTCTTGGCGCAACGATTGATGTGCACAACTCTGTCTTCAAATTCAGAAACTTGAGTTTCGCGTTCCAAAGTGTACCTCTTAGAATTGGAGTCCGCCTTCACGAGCTCCCTCAGCGAGAGCCTGAACGCGACCGTGATAGATGTAACCGCCGCGGTCGAAAACGACGGCAGAGATGCCTTTCGCCTTCGCTTCGTCAGCGATGAGATTTCCGAGTTTCTTGCTCTGCTCGGTCTTTGTGAGTTCACCGAACTTCGCCTGGAAATCCTTGGAAGACGTTGCGATCTGCACCAAGGATTTGTGAGAAACGTCGTCAATGATCTGAGCGATCATGTTAGAAAGCGTGCGACGGACAGCAAGACGCGGACGTTCGGGGGTACCGTTGACGGTCTTGCGGACACGTGCATGACGCGCAATTCTGGACTCAAGTCTTTTCTTTGCAATAACAGCCATAGCGTTACCTTATTTACCTGTCTTCTTGCCCTGCTTGCGGCGGACATATTCACCAACGTACTTGATACCCTTGCCCTTGTACGGTTCAGGACGGCGGTACTTGCGAATTTCGGCTGCAGCCTGGCCGACCTTCTGCTTGTCGATACCCTTGATGCTGATTTTCAGCGGATCGACAGCCTTCAGCGTGATTCCTTCCGGCGCCTTGTAGATGACCGGGTGAGAGAATCCGAGAACCAAGTTCAAGTCATTGCCCTTTTGTTCCACGCGGTAACCGACACCGACGATTTCCAGGTTCTTTTCGAAACCCTTGGTAACGCCTTCGACCATGTTCGCGACGAGAGCGCGGGTCGTGCCGTGAATAGCGCGAGAAAACTTCTGATCGTCCGGACGCGCGAACGAGAGACTGTCGCCTTCCAGGTTGATCTTGATCAGGTCATGAACCTTGGTGGAGAGCTTTCCCAGGGGACCTTCGACCAAGATGTTCTGTCCATCGAGCGTCACCTTGACGCCGGCGGGGATATGAATGATAGCTTTTCCGATACGAGACATCTTTACCTCACCAGACCTTTGCGATGATTTCGCCACCGACGTTTTCCTTGCGGGCTTCGTGGTCGGTCATCACACCTTTGGAAGTGGAGATAATCGCGTAG
This sequence comes from Senegalimassilia sp., assembly GCA_963652365.1. Lineage (GTDB taxonomy): Bacteria > Fibrobacterota > Fibrobacteria > Fibrobacterales > Fibrobacteraceae > Hallerella. The sequence continues at coordinate 123,665 of CAVJTH010000001.1, read as the reverse complement.
CCAAGACCGTTGCGGACGCGCGGAAGCTTCGCCACATCGCTGTAGGCGCGAAGACCCGAGCGGCTGACGCGCTGGATGCCTTGGATAGCCGGAACGCCGTTCGTGTAGCGGAGGAGAACCTTGATGATTCCCTGCTTGCCATCATCGACGACGACGAATTTCTTGATAAAACCTTTTTCCTGCAACACGCGAGCGATTTCGCGCTTCTGATTGCTGGCAGGAATGTCCACCACAGGCGCTTTCGCCGCGACGGCGTTGCGGATGCGAGTGAGCATATCGGCGATTGTATCTGTTGCCATTTGTAAAACGCTCCTTACCAGGAAGATTTGGTGATGCCCGGGATTTCGCCGGCGAGTGCCATTTCGCGGAAGCAAATACGGCACAGACCAAAGCGACGCATATAAGCGTGCGGCCTACCGCAACGCTTGCAGCGATGATACCCACGAACCGTGTATTTCGGTGTGCGCTTGCACTTTTCAATCATTCTTCTGCTTGCCATGGTATTACCTTACTTCCTGAAGGGGAGACCGAGACCTTCGAGCAGAGCGCGTCCTTCGTCGTCCGTCTTGGCGGAAGTGACAAAGGAGATGTCCATGCCTAAAGTCTGAGAAATTTTATCGATATCGATTTCTACGAAAATCGACTGTTCCTTGACGCCGAGCGTGTAGTTGCCACTGCCATCGAAACCACGACGGGGAAGGCCACGGAAGTCACGCACACGCGGCAAGGTGATGTTGATGAATCGATAGAGAAAATCCCACATGTTGGAACCGTGGAGGGTCACCTTGGCACCAATTCCAAGCCCTTCGCGGAGCTTGAAGTTGGAAATCGCCTTGCGAGCCTTCGTCACGACCGGCTTCTGTCCGGTAATCGCCGAAAGGACATCGACGGCTTCATCGAGAACCTTGCGGTTCGATGCCGCTTCACCAACGCCCATGTTGATGACGATCTTCTGCAAACTCGGAATCTGCATCACGTTCTTGTAACCGAACTTCTGCTGGAGAGCCGGAACTACGGTCTTTTCGTAAACATCTTTCTTCATTGTGCTCATTGTTTCGACCTCACAGAGCCTTGCCGGACTTGACGCTCACGCGAACGCTCTTCTTGCCCGGTTCGCGGGTACGACGAGTGCGGACGGGAGTGGAACCTTCGAGAAGCATCACGTTGGAGATGTCGATCGGAAGTTCCTTTTCAACGATGCCGCCGGTCTGGTTGGCCTGACTCGGCTTTTCATGGCGCTTACGGACGTTCACGCCAGCAACAATCACGCGACCCTTTTTCGGATCAACGCTCAGGACAGCACCGGTTTTACCCTTGTAAGAGCCGGAGATAACCTTGACGTTATCGTTCTTCTTGATGTTAGACATTAGAGCACCTCGGGTGCGAGAGAGATAATCTTTGTAAAGTTGTGGTCGCGAAGTTCACGGGCCACAGGTCCAAAGATACGGGTTCCACGGGGTTCGCCATCTTTCGTGATGAGCACGACGGCGTTATCGGAGAAACGGATGAAAGATCCGTCCTTGCGACCGATTTCCTTGCGTGTACGGACCACGACGGCATCAGCGACAGAGCCTTTCTTCACCTTGCTCTGGGGGATAGCGTCCTTGACGGCTACCTTGATGACGTCACCGATGCTTGCATAGCGCCGGTTAGATCCACCCAAAACTCGGATGCAGGCGACTTCTTTCGCACCGCTGTTGTCGGCAACGACCAGTCTTGTTTCTTCTTGAATCATATTATTCGCCTTACTCCAGAAGGATTACTTCTTCTTTGCCACGATCCGGACCAAGCGCCAGCGCTTCGTTGCGGAAAGGGGACGGGTTTCCATGATTTCCACGGTATCGCCGACTTCAGCTTCATTCTTTTCGTCATGAGCCTTGAACTTCGACGAGGATTTCATGATCTTGTTGTAAATCGGGTGACGCTTGCGGTCTTCGACCACAACCGTAATCGTCTTGTCCATCGCGCTGGACGAAACGACACCCTGTCTCATTTTGCGAGAGTTTCTATCCATTTTTTTGCTCCTGCCGGCTCACGCCTTGGCCCTTTCGGTAAGAATGGTCTTGATGCGGGCGATATCCTTGCGGATGGAACGCATCGTGACGGGCTTCTCTACGCTGTTGCCAGTCTTTGCAGAGAACCGGTTGTTGAACAGGTCCAGATTCAGCTGGGAAAGCTTTTCCTGGAGCTGCTCGTTGCTCAATTCCTTAAGTTCGCGTGCTTTCATTAGATCTCCGAAGCCTCCACGATTTTGACTTTGATCGGCAACTTCTGAGCGGCATCGCGAAGAGCCTTGAAGGCAAGGTCACGGTCCACACCGTCCATTTCGAACATGATGCGACCCGGAAGAACGACAGCTGCCCAGAATTCGACAGCGCCCTTGCCCTTACCCATACGAGCTTCCGCAGGGTGACGAGTTACCGGCTTGTTGGGGAAAATGCGGATCCAGATGTGCCCGCCGCGCTTGATGGTGCGGGTCATCGTGATACGGGCAGCTTCAATCTGGCGCGCCGTAATCCAGCACTTTTCGAGAGCCTGCATTCCATATTCGCCGAAAGCAATCGTGTCGCCGCTCGTTGCGCGGCCTTTCATGCGGCGTTTCTGTTCTTTGCGGAACTTAGTTCTTTTAGGACTCAGCATAATTACTTCTCTCTCTTAGGTTCAGACGAAAAGACGTCCTTGCCAATCTTTTCACCGTGCATGATCCAGACCTTGACACCGACAGCGCCATAGACGGTCTTGGCGGTAGCGGTCGCATAGTCGATATCGGCACGAAGAGTGTGCAGCGGCACGCGGCCTTCGGCATACTTTTCGACACGAGCGATTTCGGCACCGCCGAGACGACCGCCGCACTGGATCTTGACGCCTTCGATACCCATGCGCATCGCGCTCTGCATCGCACGCTTCATCGCACGACGGAAAGAAACACGCTTTTCAAGCTGGCGAGCGATGTTTTCGGCAACGAGCTTCGCATCGGCCTCGGGACGCTTGATTTCGTGGACGCTAATATAGATTTCTTTGCCGGTCAGATATTGGAGTTCGCTCTTGAGACGTTCCAATTCTTCGCCTTTTTTGCCGATGACGACGCCCGGGCGAGCGGTAAAGAGGTTCACGTTCACTTTCTTGACGGTACGTTCGATGCCGACCTTCGAAAGGGAGGCATGTTCGAAACGCTTCATCAGGTAACGACGCAGCACGATGTCCTCGTAGAGGAAGTCGGCGAACTTGTCGTTTTCGGCATACCACTTCGACTGCCAGTCGTCAATCACGCCGAGACGAAGACCATACGGATGAGTTTTCTGACCCATAGTTTACTCCTTATCAGCGTTGTCAGCGACAACGACGGTCAAATGGGAGAGCGGCTTCGCGAGACGGTCTGCGCTTCCATGGGAACGCGGACGCATGCGCTTCATGATCGTCGCGCCATCGGCGGAGATCGCCGCGATCTTGAGTTCTTCTGTCGTCACGACACCAGAAGCCTTCTGCTTGTAGTTCGCAACCGCGGACTTGATCGCATTCTCGACGATCGGAGCGCCTTTCTTCTTGTTGCGAAGGACGGAAAGCATGGCGAACGCCTGATCGACGGACTTGCCGCGCATCAGGTCCGCAACCAGACGGAGCTTGCGAACACCGTAGCGGATGTTCTTGACTTTTGCGATAGCTTTCATTATTTAGCTCCTCCTGCAGCTTCAGCCTTGCGGTGGCCGCGGAAGATACGAGTGGGAGAAAATTCACCCAGTTTGTGTCCGACCATATTCTCGGTGACATAGACCGGAATGAACTGCTTGCCATTGTAAACGGCAAAAGTCAAGCCGACCATATCGGGAATGATGGTGGAACGACGGGACCAGGTCTTGATGGGCTGCTTCTTGTCGGAACTGGCCATTGCCTTGGTCTTGACCAAAACGTGGGAATCCACGAAAGCGCCTTTCTTAATGGATCTCGACATAGCTTATGCCCTCTTCTTCTGACGACGACGCACAATGTAGTGATCGGTACGCTTGTTGTTACGGGTTTTCTTGCCCTTGCAGTTCTTGCCCCACGGAGAGCAGGGGTGACGGCCACCGGAGGTTCGACCTTCACCACCGCCGAGCGGGTGATCAACCGGGTTCATCACGACACCGCGAACAGACGGACGAATGCCGAGCCAGCGAGAACGACCGGCAGAGCCCGAAGATTCGTTCATGTGGTCGATATTCGAAACCTGACCGATCGTCGCAAGGCAATCTTCCGGAATCAAGCGGATTTCACCGCTCGGAAGACGGACCTGGCAGAGCTTGCCATCCTTGGCGACAAGTTCCGCACCGGCACCGGCGGATCGAGCGATCTGCGCACCCTTGCCCGGGATCATTTCGATGTTGTGAATCATCGCGTTCAGCGGAATGTCCTTCAGAGGAAGGGCGTTGCCGATGCGATATTCCGCACCGACGCCGGACTTCAGCACATCGCCGACCTTGATGTTCGCCGGAGCGATAATGTATTGACGCTTGCCGTCCGCATACTTGACAAGCGCGATACGGGCCGAACGGTTCGGATCGTATTCAACGGTCTCGACCGTGCAGGGAATGCCGACACGATTACGCTTGAAGTCGATGATACGGTAGCACTTCTTGTGTCCGCCGCCACGACGACGGGAAGTGATTTCGCCCACGTTGCTGCGACCGGAGCTGCGCTTTTTACCGACGGTAAGAGGCTTGTACGGCTTGTCAGCCGTGATTTCCTTCTTATCGTTCAACTGCTTGTAGCGCAGCGTCGGGGTAAGAGGTCTATAGCTTTTCAGACCCATTGTTAGACTCCTTCAATCTCGGCAATCTTGTTGCCAGCCTGCAACGTGATGTAAGCCTTTTTCCAGTTGGACTTCTTGCCTACAGCATTGCGTACACGTTTCATCTTGCCACGGTTGATCAAGGTGTTCACGGAATCGACCTTCACGCCAAAGCGGGATTCGATAGCATTCTTGATTTCCGGCTTGGTAGCGGAAAGAGCGACCTTGAAGACATACTGACGGACACCCGTGCGCGGGTTCACCATCGCCTTGGAAGAACTTTCGGTAATGTGCGGTTCGACCAGGATTTCGTGGAGTTCTTTCATCTGGAACCTCCAGTGAGTTCTCCCAGAGCTTCCTGGGAAATCGCGATATTGTTTGCGCGAACGAGATCATAGGTGTTCACGTCTTGCACCCGAGCCGTACGCACCCAAGGAACGTTGGCCGACGAAAGACGGAGATTCTTGTCGTTCGAACCGACGAGGAAGAGCGCGTTGCGCTGTTCGAGACCGGCCTTGTTGACGACGGCGAGAAAATCCTTCGTCTTCGGAGCTTCGAAGGAGAGGCTTTCGAACACGAGGACCTTTCCTTCCTTGGCCTTGTCGGAAAGGGCGGAGTGGAACGCGATGCGCTTCACCTTCTTGTTCACCTTTTCGAAATAGTCATGGGACTTCGGACCGTGAGCCTTGTTACCGCGGACCCAGACGGCAGAAGTGTTCTGACCGGCACGTGCGCGACCGGTGCCCTTCTGCTTCCAGGGCTTTGTCGTACCGCCGCTGACCTGAGAACGGGTCTTGGTCTGGGCCGTGCCCTGACGACGGTTGTTGAGAATCGCCTTGATGTGCAGATAAACGCAGACCTTGTTGATCGGAGAATCGAACATCGCCGGAAGGTCCATTTCATTCTTGAATTCGCCGCTAGCGGCGTAGAGCTTTGCCTTTGCCATTAGCCTTTCCTCACCACGATGACTCCGTTCTTCGGTCCCGGAACGGCACCGCGAACAAAAATCAAATTGCGTTCGCCGTCAACCTTGACCACCTGGAGGTGCTTGACGGTGACTTTCTTGTTTCCATACTGACCGGCCATGCGCTTACCCGGGAAAACGCGTCCCGGATAGGAGTGAGCGGAAAGACCACCCGGTTCGCGGATATTGTGCGTACCGTGACCGCGCGGACCCGTGTGGAAGTTGTAGCGCTTGACAGTGCCGGAAAAGCCGTGTCCCTTGGAAATTCCAGAGACATCGACCAGCTTCACGTCTGCAAAGTCCGCAGCGCCAAATTCCTTGCCGATAGGCCAGTCTTCAAGGTTTTCGACATCGAATTCAGCGAGGTAACCGCGAACGTCGAGGTTTGCCTTCTTGAAATGTCCGATGGTCGCCTTGTCAGCGCGACTTTCCTTGACGAGGCCAAAACCGACCTGAATCGCGGTATAGCCGTCTTTTTCTTCTGTCTTGTGGCAAACGACCACGCACGGACCGGCTTCGAGAACCGTCACAGGGACGCATTCGCCGTTATCCGTGAACACTTGGGTCATTCCCAGCTTTTTTGCAAGAATACCGTTCATTGTTTTACACCTTAATTTCGACTTCGACACCAGCGGGCAGATCCAACTTCATCAGCGAATCCACGGTCTGCGGAGTAGCATCCAGAATGTCAATCAAGCGTTTGTGGGTACGGGACTCGAACTGTTCGCGCGAAGTCTTGTTTACGTGCGGAGAACGAAGAACCGTGTACTTTTGAATCTTGGTCGGGAGAGGAATGGGACCCGCGATGCGGGCTCCCGTATTTTTTGCCGTATTTACAATGTCCTGGGCAGAACGATCAATCATGCGATGATCGAACGACTTCAGGCAAATACGAATGCGTTCACCAGCCATTTTTATTCCTTACTTGATGATTTCGGTTACGGATCCGGCGCCGACGGTGCGGCCGCCCTCGCGGATGGCGAAGCGGAGCTGCTTCTCCATGGCGATCGGGGCGATGAGCTCCACGTCGATCGTCACGTTGTCGCCCGGCGTCACCATCTCGACGCCTTCCGGAAGCTTGATCGTGCCCGTCACGTCCGTCGTGCGGAAGTAGAACTGCGGACGGTAGCCGTTCATGAACGGCGTGTGGCGGCCGCCCTCTTCCTTCTTCAGGACGTAGATCTGGCCCTTGAAGTGGGTGTGCGGGGTGACGGACTTCGGAGCCGCGAGAACCATCCCGCGGATGATGTCCTTCTTCTCCGCGCCGCGCAGAAGGAGACCCACGTTGTCGCCCGCCTGGGCGTCGTCGAGGAGCTTGCGGAACATCTCGACGCCCGTGACCACGTACTCGGTCGTGTCGCCGAGGCCGACGCGCTCGACCTTGTCGTTCAGGCGAACGATGCCGCGCTCGATGCGGCCCGTGGCGACGGTGCCGCGGCCCGTGATGGTGAAGACGTCCTCGATCGGCATCAGGAACGGCTTGTCCGTCTCGCGGACAGGCTGCGGGATGTACTCGTCGACCGCCTTCATCAGCTCCATGATCTTGTCCTGGTACGCCGCGTCGCCCTCGAGCGCCTTCAGCGCGGAGCCGCGGACGATCGGGGTGTTGTCGCCGTCGTAGCCGTACTGCTTCAGAAGGTCGCGGACCTCCTCCTCGACGAGTTCGAGGAGCTCGGGGTCATCGACCATGTCGCACTTGTTCAGGAACACGACGATCTTCGGGACGCCGACCTGGTGCGCGAGGAGGATGTGCTCGCGGGTCTGCGGCATCGGGCCGTCGGTCGCCGCGACGACGAGGATCGCGCCGTCCATCTGGGCAGCGCCGGTCACCATGTTCTTCACGTAGTCGGCGTGCCCCGGGCAGTCGACGTGCGCGTAGTGGCGGTTCTCCGTCTGGTACTCGACGTGCGACGTGTTGATCGTGATGCCGCGAGCCTTCTCTTCCGGCGCGTTGTCGATCTCGTCGAACTTCTTCGCCGACGCGAGGCCCTTCGCGGCCAGCGTCGTGCAGATCGCCGCCGTCAGCGTCGTCTTGCCGTGGTCAACGTGGCCGATCGTGCCGATGTTGCAGTGCGGCTTGGTTCTTTCAAAATGCTCTTTTGCCATTTTATCCTCTTCTTCACCAGAAGGTTTATCGCTTCAAATCCGCGGATGAATTTCATCCTGATATCCGAAAAGCATAGGAAGCGCTACTTTCCGAATTTGAGACCCCAAATTTAGTTGAGTTTCGCACAAAAAACAAGGTTTCAAGGAAAATTTTTTACAAAAATTATACAAACGGAGAAATATCTCCAATGTATTGACAAATTATCAACAAGAAGCTTCTAGCGCATTCTTGAAAAGAGCGAATCTTCATTGCGTCCCGAGACGGATGTTTTCTCGAATGCGCGATCATTTTCAAAAAGAATCGACATTTCTGGCAAATTTCGGACCCAATTGCCAATCGCAAGAACCCGGCTCTTCTGTAATCAAAATTTTTCACGATTTCCAGTGTACAAATTCCGCCAAACGGCGTCTCTAGATACGGATAGGGAAAACCGTCCCGTCCGAATCGCGGCCCTCCCCGCAAAGGAAAAAGTCATGAAAGACAAGGACATATCCAAGGAAGAATCGCCCCGGATCGAGCCATTCGAGAAGTTTCGCGGCGCGGGCGTCTATGCGGACCTCCTGCTCGACGTCACGTTCAAGAAGGCGTTCAATCCCGACACCCAGAACAAGAAATGCCTCATCGCGCTTCTGAACGCGGTCCTCGAAGGCGAGATCGAAAGCCCCATCTCCGACGTGAAGTCCCGCGACAAGGAGTGCCGTGGCGGATCGAACGAGAACCGGATCTCGGTCTTCGATCTCTATTGCATTGACGAAAGGAACAGGCGGTTCATCATCGAGGTGCAGATAGCGAAGCAGGAGAACATCGTGAACCGGGCGATTTTCTATGCGGCCCAGAGCATCGTCTCCCAGGGCGAGCGCGGAATCCGCTACAAGTATTCGCTCGACCCGGTCGTCACCGTCATCTTCATGGAGTTCGAGATCTTTGACGACAAGGAGTGTCTCCACCGGGCGAAGCTACGCGATAGCGACGGAACGGCCATTGCCAAGACACTCCTCTTCGCGTTCATCGAGCTTCCGAAGTTCAGGAAGACGGAAAGCGAGCTGGCCTCGACACTCGACCGGGGGCTCTTCGCGCTGAAGAACATCAAGAAGCTCCGCGAGATGCCGGAATCCTACGCGGGCACGCCCTTTGAACTATTGTTCTCCGTCTCGAAATTATCTAGATTGACGAAAGAGGAACAGAAGATGATCGACTTGGAACAGATGCGAAAGTGGGACGAATACGCGATCCAGGACTACGCCATCAAAACGGGGCTGGAAAAAGGACGAAAGGAAGCTTGCGCTGAAATCGCCCAAAAGCTCCTTGCGCAGGGCTTTCCGTTAACCGCTATCGCGTCGGCGACCGGACTTTCCGAAACGGAGCTTCGACAGCTGATGTAACATTCTGTCTCCTTCAAGGTTCAAGCGCTCCGGACAAAAGTCCGGAGCGCTTGCGTTTGCGGAGACAATCAGAGAGACGACCGGTTCACCCTGCGTCCCTCCTTGGATTGCATCGAGAAGATTCCTCCATCCCCCAATTCAATCCGAAACAAAGTTACCAAACTTTTCGCGTTTGGAAAGGCCTCCGACAAAGAAAGTGTATTCCGGCGGAATACACTTTTTTCGCGTAAGCAATTTAACAGAGACCCGTTTTGACGTTTTCGTGTTATAGGGTCCCTTTCGGCAGCCTTCCATTGCTGAGACTTCACTCCCCGGGCACCCAAAATTCACAGGCGTAATAATATTTTTTCTTTACGATCGTCGTCTCACCCCATTTTCCATCAACACTCACCCACGCTCTATGACCAGGCGTTTTTGCGATTCTATCGCCTTGGCGGTAAAAGAACATCTCTTTTACTTCGGGCAATTCCTTGTTCAATATCTTTTTTCTCAGCTTTGCATATTCTCTACTAGTCACTTTATATGTCGGTCGCCATTCAAAATAAAGCCTACAACTAGTTTCAACTCCAAAATCCGGACAGGCGAATTTTTCTTCTTGCATCGTATAAAGGCAGCCGTAATAAAAATCCTTTCCTTTGCCACACTCGGCATTCGGCGACTTGTATCGAGAATTTTCCACATAATGTATGTGACAAGCTCCTCCTTCGGAAAGAGGCTTGCACGCCTTTATCGAGAGGTACTTCTGCCCGTCGCGCGGGTCTTTTACAAGCGCCCAGCATTTTTCATTTTCATCCAGTTTCGAAATACAGGGGAAATCCTTTGCGGAAACGGCAAAGGAAATCCCCACGACAAAAAGAATCGACAAGATTTGTTTTTTTATGGTTTCAATATTTTGGAAAGATATTCGTCATAGACTTCCTTGAGAAGCGGAATGTTGCTATACCGGTGCTGCCCAAGGGTATTTTCGTTCTCCATAAAGTCAAGCCTGTCTTGCATATTTTTTAGCCCCGCGTCCAATAAAGAATCATTGGCTGTAATCCAAGCATCGAGCTTCCCTTTGATATTCGACCAGCACCAGTCCTTGCCACGGACGGCACGCAACGCCCAATCCAATTTGCGGAACTCGTTCAGTCCATAAATATACACCAAATTTTGCAAAAGAGGCAAATCCACGACATGTTTAAATTCGTGGGTCAAGATTTCCAGATCGGGATAGCGGTTTGCGTCCAGATGCATCGTGATTTCGGTATTCGGATACGTCGTCAGGGGAATGTCTTCCGCATACAAGAAATTATCCACAATGTACTTTGACATTTCAAAAGCCAACCTTTCGTTGGCTTCCCGATAAGTCCAGTTGAAGGTCTCGACAGCTTCCGGCGAAATTGGAGCATCGGGCAACTCCAAGAACTGCGGAGTATAAAGTCTTTACAACTCTCATCCTTGCTGTGCGCCGTATTATTTCAAGCTTCTTCGCAAACTATCCCGATCGCTTCATCCAGTATCGCCGATTTGACTCTTTCCTTTTCCAATCCGGGTTCCAGCAACAGGTCAACTTTTGACATATCCGGAAGTCGCGTTGCCGTCTTGTCCACCGGCAATATCTTGTTTCCAAAGATCTCTTCCATGGAAAACAAGCTCCGAACTGCGAGAATTGCCATTAGGCATAAATCCTCCTGTAATTCCGAACCTTCCTATTTCGCCCTTCGATATTCCAAAAAGCGCAGCGAGTATTCCGCGCGACCCTTGCACCCGGAGCGAACCGCCGTTGCGTAGCCGAACAGCCTCCGCAGCGGAAGCTCCGCGACAAGCGAATGCAACACGCCGTTTCCGCCGACCGAGACTATCTTTCCTTCGCGAGCGAGAACGTCGCCGCCAAGAAGCCCCGCATATTCCGCCGGGCATTCGAGCGAAAGCTCCATATACGGTTCATACAGGCAAATGTCCGACGGGCGAACGAGCTTTGCGACCGCATCCGAGCAGGCCTTCTTGATCATCGGGACCGGAGCGTTTTCGATGACGGAAAATTCGTCGATTGAAAATTCCACCCCGACAAGCGCGCCCTTGCCCAAAATCCCGACCGAGGCGCATTCCGAGACCGCCGACTGGAGGCCCGCGAGAACATCGGGCGAGAGCCCCTTCAAGGCGCTCCCTGCAAGCGAAATTTCCGTCGAAGTTTCGGGAAGCCTTTTGGCGGCAAGGGAAAGCCTTACCGAAAACGGTCCCGCCTGGAAGGAGTTTTCCACCGGAGAAAGCGATGCCTTCAAGCGTTCCTGCCACAGCACGTCGGGATTTCCCGCCCGGACGTCACAGCCGAATTCCCGCTTGAGCCGTTCGAGAATCACTTCCAGCTGGACTTCGCCGACCGTATGCAAGACCCAGAAGCCTGCCTCGGGATGCGGCGTCACGCGGATAGAAGGATCCATCCGGCTCAGCAGCCGGAGACTTTTCTCCACCGAAAAGAAATCTTCCGCGCGAACGCATTCGAGATGCGTCTGCAAAAGCGAATCGTAGCGTTTCAGGGAAGCGCTCCTTTCCGCAACCGTCCCGTCCAGGCCGATTCTTTCCCCGAGCGAGAGTTCCCGTGGCGAGCGGAGAGCATAGATATCGCCCGCCAAGATCCGCGGAACCGGTTCGAGAGTCGAAGCCTTCAATCGAAAGAACTCGACACCTTCGGGCCACTTCGCCTTTTCGAGATTCGCCATGCTCCGGAACAGGGAAATCTCCCCGCTCTCCTGAAAATGCCGCAAGCGGATCACTTCGCCCAGGAACCTTTTCCTGAACTTCGGCGGATCCGGCAAGAAGAACGAAAGCCCGGTCATCAGGCTGCGCACTCCCAGATTTTCCCTGGCGGAACCCGCATAGCAAAGAACATGCCTGTCCGACGACGCCAGCGCTTTCAGTCCGCGCACGAGCGTCTTCGGCGGGACGCTTTTCCCTTCGAGCGCAAGCGAAAGAATCTCGTCGTCAAATTCGGACGCCGCCTCGACCGCTTCCGCATAGACGGATTTCCACGTCGCCTTTGCCGCGGATTCGTCGAGCGGCTCGGGTTCTTCGCGGCCATCCGAAAGCACGAGCCGCATTCCGCTCACGACATCCAGCTCGGAGCGAACCTTTCGCTCGCCCCGAACCGTTTCGAATTCCGGAACGGAAAGCAGCACGGGCCGCGCACCGAGATATTCCTCGACGGCGATCAGCGTTTCGTCGAGCGAGCTTGCGGAGTTGTCCAGCTTGTTGATGAAAACGATCGTGCGGACGCCATTTTCCCGCAACTTCTTCCAGGCGGAAAGGGTCTGCGTTTCCACACCGTCCGTTGCAGAGATGACGAGAACCGCCCCATCGACAGAAGACAGCGCCATATCGACTTCGGCGCCAAAATCCACGTGACCCGGCGTATCGATAAAGTTGAACCAGATTCCGCGCCATTCGAAATGCGCCACGCCCGATTCGATCGTGATGCCGCGCTTCCGCTCCTCGGGCAGATAGTCCATCGTCGCCAGGCCGTCTTCCACGTTTCCCGGAAGGCGCACTTCGCCCGCGGTAAAGAGAATACGCTCCGAAAGGGTCGTCTTTCCCGCATCGACATGGGCGAGGATCGCAATGTTACGAATCGGCTGCATCGGCGCATCAAAAAGCCCGGTCGAAACCGGGCTCGATTAAAGACTTGGATCAGCCCTGCGAACTTGCCACTTCCGCCTGGTGCTTCTTGGAACGGTGGCTGTTCGGAATCCACTCGTCCTTGTGCACTTCGGGAATGTCGTCGAGCAGGCGGAGCGTATTCGGTTCCGTCGTATGGTCGAGAACTTCGGCAGGCGTTCCCTGGTTCACGATCTTGCCTTCGTGCATGATGAAGATCCGGTCGCTTACGTAGTTCGCAAGCCCGATGTCGTGCGTCACAAAGACGACCGTCATCTTGAGCTGGTCCTTCAGCTTGCGGAGATAGTCGAGAATGTTCGCGCGGACGCAGGCATCGACCATCGAAGTCGCTTCGTCGGCAATCAGGACCTTCGGGCGGAGCGCAAAGATCCGGGCGAGCAGCATACGCTGCATCTGTCCACCCGAAAGTTCGAACGGATACTTTCCCTCGATGTCCGCCGGGGTGACATTCACCGCGAGAAGCCCTTCATCGACGCGACGGCGTATCTCTTCCTTCGATGGCTTGTCCTTGAGAATGTTCAAGGCGTCTTCGAGCTGGGAACGAATCGTGAAGAACTGGTTGAAGCAGCCGAACGGATCCTGGAACACCGACTGGACTTCGTTCCAATGAGACTTCAGGTTCTTGATCTCGTGTCCGCGATAGAGAAATTCACCGTGCGTCGGCTTGTAAAGGCCGAGCATGATCTTCGCCAAGACGGACTTGCCGCAGCCCGAACCGCCCACGATCGAAATGAACTCTTCGTCGTAGATGTCGAACGAGACGTCGCTTACGGCGACTTTCAGGTTCTTGCCCGCGCCAAACTCCTTGGAGATGTTCCGAGCGGAAAAAACGACAGCCTTATCAGTTTGCATAATCGCACCTCACATCACGACCGCCGACAACGCGGAGGTTCTGGGCATTTTTCTTGCAGTCTTCGCATGCCACCTTGCAACGCGGAGCGAAGCGGCAGCCCGCGATCTTGTTCTTGAGACTTGGCGGAGCGCCTTCGATCGCGACCGGGTGACGGGTACGCTGGCTCGCTTCCGTGCTGAGCATGGCTCCCATCAAGGCCTTGGTGTAGGGATGGCGCGGATCCTTCACGACCTGTTCCGCGGTTCCCTTTTCCACGATTTCACCCGCATACATGATCGCGATGTTGTCCGCGACATGGTAGAGAAGCGGAAGCTCGTGCGTGATAAAGATCATCGTCGAGAAGATTCCCTTGTCGAGAAGGTCGAAGATCATCTTGATGACTTCCTTCTGCGTGGAAACGTCGAGCGCGGACGTCGGCTCGTCGGCGATCACCATCTGCGGATTGAGAAGCGTCGAAATCCCGATCACGGAACGCTGGCGTTCACCGGCGGTCAGCTGGATGGGGAACGAGTTCAGGACGCGCTTCGTGTCCATTCCGAACAGGTCGAAGCGTTCGCACAGGCGATCGTAGATTTCCTTCTTGTCGAGGGACTTGCCCGGCTGCGTGTGCGCCGCGATGACATCTGCCGCGATATCCTTGATCTTGCGAACCGGATTCAGCGCGTTGAACGCACCCTGCGGAATCATGGATACTTTCTGGGCGAGAACGTTCGCGCGGATGTCTTCGATGGAACGGTTCATCAGCGATTCCATCCTGTCGCCGTTCTTGACGCGGACATCGCCGTTTTCCGGGTAGAGCGGCGGAATGCACATTCCCATCAGACCGCTCACGAGGGTCGATTTTCCGCAGCCCGATTCCCCGGCGATACCCAGGATTTCGCCCTGTTTCATCGAAAAGGAAACATCCGTCACGGCATGCGTCTTGTCTCCAAAACGTCCGAGATAATAGAGGCTCAGGTGTTCTACTTCAAAAACATTGTCTGACATGGCTACCTCTTACTTGCGAAGACGCGGGTTGAATACGCCTTCCATCGACGTATTGATAAGATACAGCGCAAACACGGTCAAGGTGATGACGAGCGTTGCCGGGAGGAATGCAATCCAGATGCTGTCCGAAAGCGCTCCGTTGTCCTTCGCCTGGTTCAGGATGATGCCGAGCGACGTGGAATCCAGAGGACCGAGACCGATCATCGAAATGGAAGCCTCCGAAAGAATTCCCGAAGAGACCTGCATGATGAAGACCATGAACACATAGGAAAGCAGATACGGCAAGACATGCTTGACGACAATCTTCAGGGAGCCGGCTCCGTTCATCCGCGCGAGCGCGATGTGATCGCGGCTTCTGAGCGAAGAGGCCTGGGCGCGCACGGCACGAGCCGACCAGCTCCACGACGTGAGACCGATGATGAGGCCGATGAGCGTAAGCGAACGCCCTTCCTTGACCGCCGAGCTGATGAGAACGAGAATCACGAACTGCGGAATCACGATGAACAGGTTCGTTCCCATGTTCAGGATTTCATCGATCCAGCCGCCGCGGAATCCGCCGAAAAGCCCGATAAAGACGCCAATCGTCGTCGCGATGACGCCAGCGATCAGGCCCACATACAGAGAGCTGCGGAGACCGGCGATCAGAAGCGACACGTAGTCGCGACCCAGATGGTCCGTTCCCAGGAGATGTTCCGCACTTGACGGAGCGTAAGGTCCGGCCACAATGTCGCGCGCATTGATATCGACGTTGTAAAAGAGAGGTCCAAAGATCGCGACAAAAAGCGACAGGAAGAAGATTGCGACACCGATAACGAACATCGGCGACTTCATGAGGTTCTTGAGAAGTTTCAACATGTTATTTACCTCCCATCTGCAAACCGGCCTTGACGCGCGGGTCAAAGACGGCGATCAGGATATCCACGAGGAAGTTGGCGAGCAGGACGCAGGTAGAAATCATGAGCGTGCAGCCCTGAATCGTCGCATAGTCGTTCTGCTGGATAGCGGTGAGCATCGCCATGCCAAGTCCCGGATAAGAGAAAATCATTTCGGTGATGAGGGCTCCGCCGACCATCGCGCCCAGAGACTGGGCGAGACCGGTAAGCTGCGGAAGCATCGCGTTGCGGAATACGTAGCCGATGATCTTTCCTTCACGAAGACCAAGCCACTTCGCATACTTCATGTAATCCGTTCCGAGTTCGTAGATGGCCATGGAACGCATGCCGGTCGCCTGTCCCGAAGCGAGAATCGGGAAGCAGGAGAAGAACGGGAGAACGTAGTAGAATCCGACAGACTTGATGAACGCCCAGTTGAATCCAGGAATCACGTCCATGCCGTAAGCGTTCATCGCCGGGAACCATCCGAGCGTGATCGAGAACAGCGCAACGAGAAGCATGCCGAAAACAAAGTAGGGAATTCCGTTCAGGAACATCGCCACGGGGAAGAAGACCTTGTCGAAGATTCCGCGCTTGTAGGCGGCATAGGCTCCGAGCAGGTTGCCGAAGATCCAGCCGAGAACGATTGTCGGGAACTGGATAGCGAGCGTCCACGGAAGCGATTCCTTGATGATTTCGAGAACGGGCTTCGGATACTGGCTGTAGGAAAGCCCAAAGTCTCCATGGAAGACATTGATCACGTAGGACACGAACTGCGAAAATCCCGAAGCGAGGCGCGGCTTTGCTTCCGTCTTCGGATTCGAGTTCTCGTCGAGCACGGGCTTCCCGGTCGCATCGAGCACCGCGACCGTGTCATAGATGACATTCCCCTCGTCGGAGAGTTCTGCCATGCCGAAAGCCTTGAGCAGGGTTTCCTTTTTCTGCATCGCCTCTTCCGGAGAAAGTCCCTGGGCGGCCTTGCCCATGACGATATCGACCGGGTTGTTTTCCCCGAGTCTCGGAAGAGCGAAGTTGATGGCGATTGCGACAATAAATGTCAGGAAATACCAAAAACCCTTTTGCAGGACATAACGAAGTGTGGGATATTGTTTCAGCATTGTCCGTCCTTATTTTCTGAGCTTTAAATTCCAGAGGATGTTCGTACCGTAAGCAATCCACGGAAGCTGCTGCGGCGCATACGGATTCTTGGCGTTCGGCCAGTTCGTCCAGACGCGTTCGCTATATTCGTAATACTGTTCCGGCAGGTAGGCGAGCGGAATCGACACCTGGTCTTCCATGAAGATGCGGTTGAGCGTGCGATAGGCGGAGGCGATCGAGTCCTCGTCCGTCATCAGAGGCACGTGAGCGAGAAGGCTATCGACTTCGGGACGGTATTCCGGAGTTCCCGGCTTGTTGTAACGTCCGATATTCGTACCGGCCCAGCTTCCGAGAGGCGCCCAGTCGCGCGAAGACATCACTTCGTTGAAGCGGCTCCACGGAAGAGACGGCGTCACGTCCGCCTGCGGCTTGTGCATCACCAGGTCAAAGTTGCCCTGGCCCATCGCCGGCCAGTAGGAACCGCCATCCACAAAGCCTTCGCGGATATCGAGACCGGCCTTGCGCAGGCTTTCGACGGCAATCGTCACCATCGCTTCCCAGTCCGTCCAGCCGTTCGGGCTGGTGATGAACATCGTCTTGACGCGTTCACCCTTTTCGTTTTCCATGTGGTCAAGCGTCCCATCTTCGTTGAACACGGACTTGTAGCCCGCAAGCTTGAGCAGGGCCTGGACGGAATCGATCCGTTCCTGCCCGGAAAGATTCAGCTTCACGCCATACCTGGCGCAATCTTCCTCGTCGATATACTTGCCTTCGATGGCTGTCGGCATGACAAGTCCCGGCTTGAGCTCGGACGTGTAGTTCGACACGGCAAACTGGCGAATCGCCGCATAGTCGATCGCCGTGGCAATGGCCCGACGGAAATACTTGTTGTCGAGAGGCGGACGAAGCATGTTCACCATCATCATCGGCATTGCGCCCGGAGCGAAGTAAGGCGGCTCGTCGAGCCACGCATGGACTCCCGCACCGGCCTTGTGCCAGATACGCGGCACGAAGCTCATGGAAGCGTCGAGCGACCCGTCGCGCAGCGCAATCGTGCTGTGCTCGTTCGACTTGTAGATCGGGTGGACGATGTACTTCGGAGCGGGCAGCTTGCCTTCGTGCATCGCGGCATTTCCCCAGTAATCGTCGCGACGCTGCAAGATGATCTTCGTCGTCGAATATCCGGCGAGATTGTACGGACCGGAAACGACCGGAGCCTTGCCGTCCGCCGGGTTCACGTCCAGCTTGAGCTTTTTCACTTCTTCGACGGAATTTCCGTGTTCCGCGATCAGCTTGCTGAAAATGTGCTCCGGAACGATACGGATAGCCTGCAGGAGGTCCTTGATGGAAAGCGGATTGTTGCGCCCATTCTTGTTGACCATGAAGGAAAGGCGTTCGAGCTCGACGGAATCGCCGGCAGCATTGACCGCGGCGATTTTCTGGACGTTCACGCCCGTAATCTGTTCCGACGTATTGACGGCGACGCCCGAATAGTGATGCCCCAGTTCAAAGATGAACTTCACGTCCTTCGCCGAAACGGGAACGCCGTCGCTCCACTTCGCATTCGGGTTCAAATCGACCACGATGCTGTCGTTGTTGCTGAGACTATCGACGAGCGTGCCGAGCAAGGGTTCCATCT
The DNA here is from genome assembly GCA_963652365.1 of Senegalimassilia sp. Taxonomy (GTDB): domain Bacteria; phylum Fibrobacterota; class Fibrobacteria; order Fibrobacterales; family Fibrobacteraceae; genus Hallerella. The sequence continues at coordinate 105,344 of CAVJTH010000001.1, read as the reverse complement.
GGCCGTTCAGCGTGTTATACGTGATCAGCGGTTCATACATCAGGTTGAAGCGACCGCTGACAGGCCACGCCGAGCTCCAGCTTTCGGAAAGCGGGTTGAAAGACGAAGGCGTCCCCCACTGCTGGCCGGAAAGATACAGAGTTTCTTCTCTCGGCAAGGAATCGGAAGCCGTTTCGGCGCCATCGGAACCTCCGGAACAGCCGACCAAAACGCCAAAACACGCCGACAAGGCGACCGAGCCTCTGGCGATCGTTTTTAAACAATTCATCTATAGTCCTCTTGATTTTTCGGCACAAGAAAGTCCAGTTTAAACTTGACGTGCATAATTTACATTTGTTTTGCGACAATGCATCCGATGTAAATTTTTTTTCATCCTTTATGGGAACAAATACGGTTCCAGGCAAAAAAAGGTTCCCCAAAAGAGGAACCTTTCTTCACGAAAACTTTCGATTACTTGTTCTTGCGCGGATCGCCGGCATAGACGGCATTCTTGCCAAGTTCCGCTTCGATTGCGAGAAGGCGGTTGTACTTGCAAACGCGGTCCGTGCGGGAGAGCGAGCCGGTCTTGATCTGGCCTGCGGCGGTGCCGACAGCGAGATCCGCGATGAACGTATCTTCGGTTTCGCCGGAACGGTGAGAAACGATCGGGGCGTAGCCCTTTTCCTGGGCGGTCTTGATCGCTTCGAGAGTTTCGGAGATGGAACCGACCTGGTTCACCTTGATGAGGATCGCGTTCGCGATGCCCGCTTCGATGCCTTCGTTGAAGATCGTCGGATTCGTCACGAACAGATCGTCGCCGACCAGGTTGATCTTCTTGCCGAGATCTTCGGTGAGCACCTTCCAGCCGGCCCAGTCATGTTCGTCGAGACCGTCTTCGATGGAGAAGATGGAGAACTTGTCGACGAGCTTTTCATAGTACTTGACGAGCTGGGCACCCTTGAACGTCTTGCCCGAGGACTTCTTGAACGTGTAGGTTTCGCCCTTGTCCCACTTGTCCTTGATCTTCTTGTCGCAGAATTCGGAAGAAGCGACGTCGAGAGCGATCTTGATGTCCTTGCCGAACTTGTAACCGGCAGCTTCGGTCGCATCCTTGAGAGCGGTCAGAGCCTTTTCGAGAGTCATCACGCCGGTGATCTTCCAGCCGAACTTGTTCTTCGGATCCTTCTTGATGGCAACGCCCGGAGCGAATCCGCCTTCGTCGCCGACGGTCGTCTCGTAGCCGCCCTTCTTGAGGACGCTCTTCAGGGCGTGGAAGATTTCCGTCACCATCTGGAGGCCCTTCGCAAAGGTCTTCGCGCCGACCGGAGCGATCATGAATTCCTGGAAGTCGATCGGAGCGGAGGAATGCGCACCGCCGTTGATCACGTTGCACATCGGGCACGGAAGGGTCATCTTCTTTGTTCCGTGGAGCTTCGCGATATACTGGTAAAGCGGCATGCCGGCTTCCTTCGCGGCGGCAACGCAGACAGCCATCGAAACGGCGAGAATCGCGTTCGCCCCGAGAGTGTCCTTGTGCATACGGTCGCCGTCGAGCTCGATCATCGCATCGTCAACGCCCTTCTGGTCGAAAGCGTCCATGCCGGCGATCTTCTTCGCGATCTTTTCGTTCACGTTCTTCACGGCCTTGGTCGTGCCCTTGCCGCAATACGCCTTGCCACCGTCGCGGAGTTCGCAGGCTTCGCGTTCGCCGGTAGAAGCGCCGCTCGGGACCTTCGCGACGCCTTCAACGCCGGATTCGAGGGTGACGATCGCTTCGACAGTCGGATTTCCGCGGGAATCCAGGATCTGACGAGCCACAACAGACTTGATTTTAGCAGCCATATTTTTGCCTTTTGGTTAGAGTGTAAAAATCGATGTGAAGAATATAGAAAAAATGTGGACAAACGGCAGACACGGCGCGCGGAAAAGCATCCGGCAGAACCGTTAACTTGTCAGAATGCGATTTCCGATTTAAACCACAACCAAACATTCTCCATTGCGCAAATCCGGCATTAAGAAGTTCACAAACCTGTGGTCCACAACCTTGTGAACTTTTTCGTTCACCATGTTGAGAACTAACAAAAGACAATGCCAACTGAAACCAAGGTTCAAAATGGAAAGATTTTCGTTCGGAACAAAGTCAAGCATCGCCCGCATCAAGAAAGTCCTTGTCGACAAGGAACTTGTCGAGCTCCGAAAGGACGGACTCTACATGACCGATCCCGTGTTTTTAAAGTGGTTCAAGAGGCTTTGAAAATTCGTTTTTTTTCTCTCCATAATTATTTATATTCATAACGAGGTTTATATGTCCATTTCTCAGACACTGAATCCAACACAGATTCACATTTTGGAGATGTTTTCCTATTGCAAAGATGCAGAAACTTTGCAAGATTTAAAAGCTATCCTTGCGGATTACTACGCAAAAAAGCTTCAAACCGAAGCAGATGCACTCTGGAATCAAGGAGTGCTAGACGCAGAAGCCATCGATCGAATCGGAAAAGAACATTGGCGGATACCTTATTCTAAGGCATAGCCATGCGACGTATTTGTCTCGATACGAACTGCCTGCTGATGTGCCTTCCTTCAAAAAGCCCATATCATGCCATTTGGAGTGACTTTTTAGAAGGACATTTGGGAATTTGCGTTTCTTCGGAAATCCTTTTTGAATACGAAGAAATCATTTCGCAAAAAATTTCGAGCCGTTTCGCCTCCATTTTGCTGGAATCTCTGATAAACCGTCCAAATCTTGTACGAATCAACCCGACCTGGCGATTCAATCTGATTTCAAAAGACCCTGACGACAACAAATTTGTAGATTGTGCGATTTGCGGAATGGCCGAATATATCGTTTCAAACGACCATCATTTCGAAGCGTTAAAACAAATTGATTTTCCTGTTGTTGCGGTTCTTTCTATTCAGGAATTCACAAAAGAAATTTCAGAAAAATCGGAATAAATAGAGGCGTCCATATTTTTCACAGTTTTCAACCTTGTTGCCATAACAGAAACTTGAAGAATCCAATTCCTGAGTTTTTACCATATAGGCATAGTTCAGGTTTTCCGCCATCCAGATCTGGTCACCGATTTCCACCGTCCGATAGACCTGCCCATCCCGAGCATCGGTCAATTCACCATACGAAATTTCCGGGTTCATCAACTTCCAGTTCGTCTTGCCGCTTGAAGAGCTTTCCTTTCCCCCAGCCGACGTCCCGCTATCGTCCCCGCAGGCAACGGGAAAAATTGTGCATACAACAAAAAACAGAAGCGCATAGGCGTTCTTCATATTTTCCCTCCTTCGATTGTGAATTTTTTATGAATGAGTCAAACTTCAATACTGCACAAGCTAGCAGCACCTCCCCCTATACGTAGCAAAAGGCCTAAACCATTCGTCCGCTTGCCAAATGCCGGGAAAAGAGAGCTGTCTAATCAGATGAAGCATGTGATAAAAATACTAACGCGCAGAATTTTTGCAACCCATAAAAAATTTCAACGCAAAAAAGCCCCGCTTCGCAGCAGGGCTTTTTCCAAAACAAAGGATTAAACGGTATTAGAAGCGGAAGTGCGCAAAGGCACGGTTCGCTTCGGCCATCTTGTGCACGTCCTGTTTCTTGCGAACGGCATTGCCTTCGTTGTTCTTGGCGGAGACGAGTTCCGCGGCGAGACGTTCGGCCATGTTCGCTTCGGTGCGGTTACGGGCAGCGTCAAGCAGCCAGCGGAGCGCCAGAGCCTTGGCACGGTCCGGTGCGACTTCCATCGGCACCTGGTAGTTTGCACCGCCAATGCGACGAGACTTCACTTCGAGCTTCGGCTTGATGTTTTCGAGGCATTCTTCGAACTTTTCGAGCGGAGAGCCTTCGCCTTCCACCTTCTTGTTCAAGATGTCGAGAGCCGTGTAAACGATCTGTTCCGCAATCGTCTTCTTGCCCTGCTTGAGAACCACGCCGATGAGTTCCGTGATAAGGACGGAATGGTAGCGCGGATCCGGAATGGTGTGCTTGTGAATGGTCTTTCTTCTTCTAGACATGTAGCCCTTCCTTTACTTCTTCGCCGGAGCTTTTCTCTTGACGCCGTACTTGGAACGCGCCTGGTTACGACCGTTCACTGCCTGGGTATCGAGCGTGCCGCGGATAATGTGGTAACGGACACCCGGAACGTCCTTGACACGACCACCGCGGATAAGAACGATGGAGTGTTCCTGGAGGTTGTGACCTTCGCCCGGAATATAGGCGGTCACTTCCATCTTGTTCGAAAGGCGGACACGCGCAATCTTGCGGAGAGCGGAGTTCGGCTTTTTCGGCGTGGTGGTATAGACACGGGTGCAGACACCGCGCTTTTGCGGACTTTGCTTCAAAGCCGGCGAAGCGGTTCTGTTGAGAATTTTTTCGCGGCCCTTGCGGACGAGCTGTTGTATAGTAGGCATTTTTCTTTTTCCCTAATTTTGGAAGTCCAAATATAGTTCTTTTTCGAATAATTTCAAGTTTTACCTCTCGATTATTCGGGATTTTCACCATTATCTTCCGAGGCTTCGGAACCGGTATCCGGCATCGTAAATTCGACACCGCCGTTTTGGCCGTCGTCGTCCTGAGCCTGGGCAGCGCGGCTTGCGGCGGCTTCCGCTTCGGCATCGGCATCGATGACCACAACGTCACGCAGATGGCGCGCGCCCGTTCCGCAAGGAATCAGGTGTCCCATGATGACGTTTTCCTTAAGACCCATCAACGGATCCACACTACCTTCGATAGCGGCACGAGTGAGGATCTTGGTTGTTTCCTGGAAGGACGCTGCGGAAATGAAGCTATCCGTCGAGAGCGAGGACTTGGTGATACCGAGGAGCATCGGATTGCCCGAGGCTTCCTTCTTGCCTTCTTTTCTCAACGAATCGTTTTTCACGCGCAAGCGCGCCTTGGAGATTTCTTCATCTTGCAAGAGATCGGAATCCCCCGGATCGGAAATTTTAACCTTGCGCATCATCTGGCGGACAATGCATTCGATATGCTTATCGGCGATGGCCACGCCCTGCAAGCGATAGACCGCCTGGATCTCGTTCACCAGGTGGCGCTGGACCGCTTCGGGGCCCTGCACGCGGAGGATGTCATGCGGATCCACGGAACCGTCGCAGATCTTCTGGCCTCTGCGGACACGGTCGCCTTCGAGAACCGCCAGGTGACGTCCGCGAGGAACGAGAACGCTCTGAGACTCGTCGCCGTTTTCGATGATCACCTTCTGGTTGCCGCGCTCTTCGTTACCGTATTTGACGATACCGTCGATCGGTGCGATGACCGCGACATTCTTCGGAATGCGCGCTTCGAAAAGTTCCGCGACACGCGGAAGACCGCCGGTAATGTCCTTGGTCTTTCCGACCGCGCGGGGAAGCTTGGCGAGGATTTCGCCCGGCTCCGCCTTGTCGCCTTCGTGAACGGTAAGAATGGCGCCATCCGGCAGGTAGTAAACGCCCTGGCGTTCGCCGCTCGCATCGACGACGTTGATCGCCGGACGATGCTTGCCGTGACGGTCGCTGATGACGGTCCACGTTTCCACGCCCGTCACATCGTCCTTATCGACGCGATATGTCGTGTTTTCGATCAAATCGACAAACTGGATCTTGCCGCTCGCGTTGCTGAGAACGGGCTGCGTGTAAGGATCCCATTCAAAGAGCTTGGCATCCTTCGTGACCGTATCGCCATCGTTCACGTACAGCGTCGCGCCATACGGAATCTGCCAACGGCCCTTGTTGATCCCGGTCGAGTCAAAGATGACCAGTTCGCCCATTCGGCTCACGACGACCTTGTTGCCATCGTGTTCGAGAGTGTTGACGTTGTCCAGCTCGATGCGGCCATCTACCGGAGCGCTCTTCGAATTTTCGACAGTCAGACGGCTCGAAGCGCCACCGATGTGGAACGTTCTCAGGGTCAGCTGCGTACCCGGTTCACCGATAGACTGCGCGGCGATCACGCCGACAGCTTCGCCCAGATCCACCGGACGGCCGGAAGCCAGCATACGACCGTAGCACTTGGCGCAGACGCCGTTGCGCGCTTCGCAGGTCAGGACAGAACGCATCTTCACATGTTCGAGACCCGTCGCGGAAATCTTCGAAAGATCGCGTTCCGTGACAAGATCGCCCGCCTTGACGATCACTTCGCCCGAAACCGGGTGAACGATGTCTTCGACCGGAGCGCGTCCCAGGAGACGCTCTTCCAGCGAGATGATGGTGTCGTCGCCATCCTTGTAAGCGGAAATATCGATGCCATCCTTCGTATGGCAATCCTCTTCGACGATGACGAGATCCTGCGCCACATCGACAAGACGACGGGTCAGGTAACCGGCATCGGCGGTTTTCAGTGCGGTATCGGCAAGACCCTTGCGCGCACCGTGAGCCGAAATGAAGTATTCCATTTCGTTCAGGCCTTCGCGGAAGCAGGACTTGATCGGGTTTTCGATAACTTCCTGGCCGCCGAGCTGCTTTGTCGGCTTCTGCATCAGACCGCGCATACCGGACAGCTGCTTGATCTGTTCGCGGCTACCGCGGGCGCCGGAATCCGCCATCATATAGACCGGGTTGAAACCGTCGCGGTCATGGGAAAGAAGATCCCACTGCTTGGCAGCCACGTCGCCCGTCGTCTTGGACCACACGTCGATTATCTGGTTGTAGCGTTCGCCGTCGGTAATCACGCCGTCTTCGTAAAGTTCGCGGATGCGATTGACCTTTTCCGTCGCTTCGTCGAGCATGTTCTGCTTCTCGGGCGGAATGATCATTTCCGCGATAGCGACAGACGAGCCGGAAATCATGGCCCACTTGTAACCCAGCGCCTTGAGATCGTCGAGGTATTCGACCGTCACGCGGTTTCCCGTGCGACGATAGAGATCGTCGATGGACTTCGCAATGACCTTCTTGCTGAAAGTCTCGTTCGCAAAGCCGACATCGTTCGGGATGATTTCGTTCAGCACGATGCGTCCCATCGTCGTCTTGATGACGGCGGGTTCCTTCAGCGTGAGGAACTTGACCTTCTGGCCGGCCTTCGCCACGACGTCGCGATTGCCGTTGTCGTCCGGCTGCTCCGTAAGGCACGGGGTATCCGCTTCGAGCGCGCCCATGTAGATCTTTCGGCCTGCGGGCAACTGGAGGTAGCATTCGGCATTCAGATCGATCACGCCGTTTCCGTAAGCGCGGAGAGCTTCGGCAGCGTCATAGAAACGCATTCCGGCACCCTTGCGATTCGGACGCGGCTTCGAAATGTAGTAGAGGCCGAGCACGATATCCTGTCCCGGAACGGCGATCGGCTGACCGGATGCCGGGTGCAGGATGTTGTTCGACGAAAGCATGAGGACGCGGCATTCGAGCTGCGTTTCAAAGGAAAGCGGAAGGTGCACGGCCATCTGGTCACCGTCAAAGTCCGCGTTGAAAGCGGTACAGACGAGCGGGTGCAGACGAATGGCGCTGCCTTCGATAAGCTTCGGATAGAAAGCCTGGATACCTAGGCGGTGAAGGGTCGGTGCGCGGTTCAGCATCACCGGGTGGTCTTCGATAATCTGTTCGAGAATATCCCAGACTTCGGGCTTTTCGGCATCGACAAACTTCTTTGCCGCCTTGAGCGTATAGACAACGCCGTCCTCTTCCAGACGCTGGATGATAAACGGCTTGTAAAGTTCGAGAGCCATCCGTTTCGGAAGTCCGCACTGGTGCATCTTCAGTTCCGGTCCGACGACAATGACGGAACGTCCCGAATAGTCCACGCGCTTGCCGAGGAGGTTCATGCGGAAGCGTCCCTGCTTGCCCTTCAGAAGTTCGGAGAGCGACTTGAGCGGACGGTTGGAACCGGCACGAGCCGTACGACGGCCGCTATCGAACAGCTGGTCCACCGCTTCCTGGAGCATTCTCTTTTCGTTGCAGAGAATCACGTCCGGAGCCTTGATGTCGATCAGCTTCTTCAGGCGGTTGTTGCGGTTGATGACTCGACGATACAGTTCGTTCAGGTCGGAAGTCGCAAAGCGGCCGCCATCGAGCGGAACGAGCGGACGCAGATCGGGAGGAATCACCGGGAGAACGTCCAGGATCATCCATTCGGGCTGGTTCGAAAGGTTCTTCGCCTGCGCCGGATACATTCTGCGGAATTCGCACAGGGCGTCGAGCAGGTCAAATTCCTTGCCTTCGCACTTCGCGGCATAGCCGCCCTTGCGTTCCCCGTCGGAACCGATGACACCATACTTGAAGTCCTCGACCTTTTCGGCGAGCTCCTTCGCCCACGGCATGTCGCTGTTCTTCTTCTTTTCCGGATTCTCGTAGTAGGAATAGAAGTCGTCCATCTGGGACTTCTTGAACGCTTCGACGATTTTCAGGCGCTTGATCGCCTCGTCGCGCTTTGTCTTGGACTTGGACTGGGCATCCAGGCGGAGCTCGTCCGAAAGCTTGACAAAATCGACCTGGGCGAGGAGCTGCTTCAGGGCGGCAGCGCCCATCTTCGCCGAGAAATGGCGACCTTCCCGTTCGAGGTCGATATACTTGTTCTCGTCGATGAGCGAGTTCGGCTCTAGATCCGTATCGCCCGGATCGAGAACGATGTACTTCTCGTAATAGATGACGTTATCGAGAGACTTGGTGTCCAGATTCAGGAGAGCGCCGAGCACACACGGCTGGTTCTTGACAAACCAGACATGCGCAAGCGGAATGGCGAGCTCGATATGCCCCATGCGCTCGCGACGAACCTTGGAATGGGTGACTTCCACGCCGCAGCGGTCGCAGATGACGCCCTTGAAGCGGATCCGCTTGTACTTGCCGCAGTTGCATTCCCAGTTCTTGACCGGTCCGAAGATGCGTTCGCAGAACAGACCGTCGCGTTCCGGCTTGAAAGAACGGTAATTGATCGTTTCTGGCTTGGTGACTTCACCATAAGACCACTGACGAATCAATTCAGGAGAAGCGAGGTGAATGGAAACTTCACCATTATTGCTTTCAGAATAATCGAAAGTTTCTTCTGACATATTACTTTTCTCCAATAGTCTTGATGTCAAGGCAGAGCGAACGGACTTCGCGGATCATCACGTTGAACGATTCGGGAATGCCCGGTTCCGGCGTGTTCTTGCCGTGGACAATCGCGTCGTAAATCTTGGAACGGCCCATCACGTCGTCGGACTTCACCGTGAGAAGTTCCTGGAGCGTGTAGGCGGCACCGTAGGCTTCGAGAGCCCAGACTTCCATTTCGCCGAATCGCTGTCCACCGAACTGGCTCTTGCCGCCGAGCGGCTGCTGCGTCACAAGCGCATACGAACCGATCGAACGGGCGTGGATCTTGTCTTCCACAAGGTGTCCGAGCTTGAGATAATACATGTAGCCGATAGTCACCGGGTTCAGGAAGGCTTCGCCGGTACGTCCGTCGTAAAGCTTCGCCTTGCCGATGATGTGACCGTTTTCGGGATCCATCTTGTAATCGACGATCGGCATCTTCTGGTAAGCCTTTTCCAGCTCGCCGACGATGTCGTCAAACGACGCGCCGTCAAACACAGGCGTCGCGATCTTCATGCCGAGAACCTTCGCGGCCCAACCCAGGTGCACTTCGAGAACCTGTCCGACGTTCATACGGGACGGAACGCCCAGCGGGTTCAGAAGAATCTGGATCGGACGACCGTCTTCGGTAAACGGCATGTCCTCGACCGGCACGATCTTCGAAACGCAACCCTTGTTTCCGTGACGACCCGCCATCTTGTCGCCCACCGAGAGGCGGCGCTTCTTGGCGATATAGACTTTCACCGTCTGGAGAACGCCGGGCTTGAGTTCGTCGCCCTTCGTCACCTTGTCGATTTCCTTTTCCATCGTCCGAGTCAGGCGATCGACCGATTCGCGGGCAACCGAGAGCAGGCTGGAAGCCTTTTCCTGAATTTCTTCGTCGTCACGCGCAAAGATCGAGGACGGGGCAAGCGTCAAAAGATCCAGACCGCGGAGGATTCTTTCCGAAAGGGTGGAACCGTCCGGGATGCGAACTTCGTGCGTGTCGAAATCGACGATGTTTCCCGAAGTCTTGCCGGCAAGCATTCCGACCATCGCGTTCGCGCAGGTGCTCTTGATCTTGTCGATATCGGCCTGGAAACGTTCCTTGATCTCGTTGATCTTTTCCTGGTCTTCGGCGCGGCTCTTCTTGTCGTTATGGTCCTTGCGGCTAAAGACACGCGTTTCGATCACGACGCCCTTCATGCCCGGAGGCGCGACAAGCGACGTGTCGCGGACATCGCCAGCCTTTTCGCCAAAGATGGCGCGAAGCAGGCGTTCTTCCGGAGAAAGCTCCGTTTCGCCCTTCGGGGTCACCTTGCCAACGAGAATGTCGTCGGCGTGGACTTCGGCGCCGACACGAATGATGCCGCGTTCGTCGAGGTTCTTGAGAGCGTCCTCGCCAACGTTCGGAATTTCGCGCGTGAGCTCTTCCGGGCCGCGCTTCGTTTCGCGAACTTCCACTTCGTATTCTTCGATGTGGATAGACGTGAAGGCATCCTTGATGGCGAGTTCTTCGGAAACGATGACTGCGTCTTCGTAGTTGTAGCCGTTCCACGGGATAAAGGCGATCAGGATGTTCTTTCCGAGAGCGAGCTCGCCGTGTTCCGTCGAAGCGCCGTCAGCGAGAACGTCGCCCTTCTTCACAAAGTCGCCGACATTCACAACGGGCTTCTGGTTGATGCAGGAATCCTGGTTGGAACGTTCAAACTTGCGCAGCCTGTATTCGTCGATCGGTTCGTGATCGAGGAACTCGAAGTTTTCTCCGAGACCTTCGAGCGGCTGGAACTCTCCATCCGCATCGAGAGTTCCGCGTTCCACGATGACCGTTGTCGCATCGACAAACTTGATGCGGCCTTCGTGCTTGGCGCGAACAACCGTTCCCGAATCCAATGCGGCACGGCGTTCCAGGCCAGTTCCGACCACCGGAGCTTCCGAGCGGAGCAACGGCACAGCCTGGCGCTGCATGTTCGAGCCCATCAGGGCGCGGTTCGCATCATCGTGCTCGAGGAACGGAATCAGACCGGCAGCCACCGAAATGATCTGCTGCGGGGAAACGTCCATCAGGTCGATACGGGATCCAATCGTCTCGTCGTCCAGGGAATTTACGTCGATTTTCGGAACCGATCCTTCGGCAAAGCGACCGGAATCGTCAATCTCGCCACCCGGAATGACGCGCGCCTTGAGCGGGTATTCATCCTTTTCGCGAACCATCACGAAATCTTCCGCAAAGGCGGCGAGCTGGTGACGATCGGAGATGTTCTTCTTCTCTTCTTCTGTCGAAGCGTCCGAGAGCATCGAATCGAACAGCGGGTCAAACGCGGCGGAAACGAGAGCCGTATTCGCCGGAGCGATGTTATAGGAGTCTTCTTCATCCGCCGTCAGATAGACGATGAACGAAGAGACCACTTCGTAAAGCATCGAGGAAACCAGCACATAGTCCGCCTTGCCGGAGAAAGCCTCCAGCGGCGTACCGTTGCGAACAAAGTAGCTGGATCCGTCCGCATTCTTGAATTCGAAGACCTTGTTTACAAAGGAATCGAACAGGACGCGCTGGTTGCCGTCGAGATTTGCGCGAACTTCCGCAATTTCCTTCGCGGAAAGTTCCAGCTGGACAAAGAGTCTCGGTTCGCGGACAAAGCCCTTGTACAGTCCAAAGTGCCACTTCTCTTCGGGGAAATAGCAGGACTTTCCGTTCGAATCCTTGAACTCCATCAGGCCGACAACGCGGTAAGGCGTTTCGATAAAGCCGAAATGGTTCACCACGGCAAACGTGGCGAGCGAGTTGATAAGACCGATGTTCGGACCTTCCGGCGTTTCGATCGGGCAGAGACGGCCGTAATGCGTGTAATGAACGTCGCGGACTTCGAAGCCTGCGCGTTCGCGGGAAAGGCCTCCCGGACCGAGAGCCGAAAGACGGCGCTTGTGCGTCAGCTCGGAAAGCGGGTTCATCTGGTCCATGAACTGGGAAAGCTGGCTGGAGCAGAAGAACGCCTGCACAACGGAATTCACCGTACGGGTATTCACCAGGTCGCGAGGCGTCGGAGTCTCGTTATCGCCGGAAGTGAAGTTTTCGCGAATGACGCGGCTCATGCGGGAAAGTCCGACCGAGAGCTGGTTTGCGACAAGTTCACCGACGGAACGCGTGCGGCGGTTGCCCAGATGGTCGATATCGTCGAGGCTGTAGCCGTCAAGGTCGCAATAGAGTCCGACCATATACTCGATGATGCCCAGGAAGTCCGCTTCCGTCATCGTCATCGTGTTCAGGGAAGGCTTCGAAAGGTTGTTTTCCGAAAGAATCTTTTCGATTGCCGGCGTATAGACTTTCGCGTTCAGCCGATAGCGTCCCACTTCGCCCAGATCATACTTGCGCGGATCGTCAAGGAACGTGCTCTCGAAGGCGATTTGCGCGGTCGCCATGTTCGGAGCCTCTTCCTGGGACTGGTGCATCACAAAGTAGATGAGCTTCAGGGCCTCTTCCTTCGTCTTGCACTTGTCGGCGAGAAGCGTATTGTGGATGAGCAGGTTTTCTTCGTTCTTTGCGAGGAACGAGACTTCGAAAAGTCCGCTTTCCGTCAAGCGGTCGGCGCACTTGTCGTCAAACACGCGGTTCGCGTCAAGGATCACTTCGCCCGAAGACGTATCGATCACGTCCGCGGCGACAATGCGGCCATAGTATTGCTCCATGTCCCCGGCAGAGAGTGTGACCTTTTCGAGATTCTTGTAGAACAGGGCGATAATTTCGGCGGTCGTTTCAAAGCCAATGCAGCGGAGAAGCGCCGTAGCCGGGATTTTCTTCTTGCGGTCGATAATCAGGTAGAGGATATCGCCGTCCGTATTGAATTCCACCCATGCGCCACGATGCGGGATGATACGGCTCTTGTAGTTGGAACGTCCGTTGGGAAGCAGTTCTTCGTCAAAGCTCACGCCGGGAGAACGGTGCAACTGGGAAACGACAACGCGTTCCGCACCGTTGATGATGAAAGTCCCATTGTCCGTCATGATCGGAAGTTCGCAAATCAGGACGTCATTCTTGATTTCTTCCTTCAGCTTGCGATCTTCCCCGTCTTCCTCAAAGACCTGGAGCGAAAGATTCGCATGCAGCGGAATGGAGTGTGTTAGACCGCGTTCACGGCATTCGCGAAGGCTGTACTTGGGAATCCCGAAGAAGTAGCCTTCGTACTTCAGCGCGAAGAGCCTCTTCATGTCTGTGATGGGGAAAATGTCCTGGAAAACGCGTTCCAGACCTACTTTGAGACGCTTCTCGGGAGGAACGCCCTTTTGGAGGAAGTGGTCATAAGAAGCTTTCTGCACTTCGACCAGATACGGAAGTTCCAACTGGAACTTATTGGAGGAATAATTCTTTCGCTCCGTCATTTAAAAACCTCATCCAGTGAAAAAACCTTGAACACGGGAAAAACACCAAAAGCCCACACATGCGTGCAGGCATTTTGGAGTGTTCTAATTAAAGAACTGAAGACATTACTTCAGGACGACCTTGGCGCCAAGGTCTTCGAGATCCTTCTTCATCTTTTCGGCGTCAGCCTTCGGAGCGGCTTCCTTCACAACGCTGTTGGCCTTCTCGACCATTTCCTTGGCTTCCTTCAAGCCAAGACCCGTGATAGCACGGACAGCCTTGAGAACGGCCATCTTGTTGGCGCCGCATTCCGCGAGGATAACGTCAAATTCGGTCTTTTCTTCTGCGGCAGCACCAGCGGCGGCAGCGGCGACGACAACGCCACCAGCGGCAGCTTCGATGCCGTGCGCTTCCTTGAGGTAGTCAGCCAATTGCTTGGCTTCGAGAAGGGTGAGACCCGCGATTTGATCACCAATAGCCTTGATATCTGTTGCCATGATGTTTTTCTCCAATTATTCCGTTTTGAAAAAGTTGTTTGTGAGTGGTTGTGTTGGGGATTAGGCGGTAGCTCCAGCCTGTTCCTTTTCCAGTTTTTCCGTGAGGGATTTGATTTGGCCCGCAATTGTGGAACCCGGTCCAAGAATGATCGTGACCAACTGGGCAAGCATGCCCTTGCGATCCGGAATCTTGGAAAGTTCAACAACGTCGGTTCCCGGCCTGACTTTACCTTCGAGGTAAACGCTCTTGGCGACGAGGAAATCGGGATTTTCCTTGTGGAAGTTTTCGATTTCGCGCGCCGGCAGAATCGGATCGTCAGCAGGCCCCACCATAACGGAAGTCGCGCCCGTGAGCACTTCGTCCAAGCCGGTGACATTCATCTTTTCGAGAACCCTCTTCAAGAGCGTGTTCTTGACAGCGATGTACTTGACGTTCTTGGACTTGAGATCCTTACGCAGCTTGTTGTCGAGTTCTACGGGAATCTTCTCGTAGTTGAGAAGATAGATAGACGCAGCACCTTCGAACGCTTTGACGATGGAATCAACTTTCTGTTGTTTTTTAACTACAGCTTTCATTGTTCAACTCCTATCGTGTAAGGCTCATGTCGAGCTTGAGGCTCGGAGTCATGGTAGCCGTAATGAACAGGGACTTGATGTAAGTGCCCTTGGAAGTTTGCGGCTTGTTCTTGATGACGGAATCAATCACAGCCTTCGCGTTTTCGACAAGCTGGGTTTCCGAGAACGAGAGCTTGCCGATCGGAGCGTGGATATTTGCGCCCTTATCGACACGATACTGGATTTTACCGGCCTTGAGTTCCTTCACGGTCTGGGCGACATTGATCGTCACCGTTCCGGATTTCGGGCTCGGCATCAAGCCACGAGGACCGAGCACGCGAGCCACCTTGCTAATCACCGGCATCATGTCGGGAGTCGCGACGACGGCATCGAAATCGAGCCAGCCTTCCTGAATTTTCTGGACCAAGTCTGCGCCACCGACGTAATCGGCTCCCGCATCCTTCGCTGCCTGGAAATTGTTGTCCTTGCAGAAAACGAGAACGCGAACCTGACGGCCGGTACCATTCGGCAGCACCACCGTGCCACGAACAGCTTGATCGGAGTTTTTGGGATCGACACCGAGGTTGAAATGCAGCTCGACAGTCTGGTCGAACTTAACCTCGGATTTTTTAAGAATTTCAAGTGCCTGTTCCAGAGCGAACGCTTGGGTCCGATCAAAGGATTCAGCCACTTTCTTATACTTTTTTCCTCTGAACATGGTGTTTCCTGTCAGAAATAGGGTTAAGGTCTGCCTGATTAGTCGACTACATCCACGCCCATCGAGCGTGCCGTGCCCGCAACCATGCGCATTGCGGCTTCGATGTCGATTGTATTCAGGTCCGGCATCTTCTGTGTAGCGATTTCCTTGACCTGAGCCTTGGTGATCTTGCCGACCTTTTTACGGTTTGGTTCGCCCGAGGCGGTTTCAATGCCGGCAGCCTTCTTGACGAGGACCGCGACAGGCGGCACTTTCGTAATGAAAGTGAAGCTCTTGTCGGCATAGACCGTAATGACCACGGGGATGATCATTCCCTTTTCGTTCTGGGTCTGGGCATTGAACGCCTTGCAGAACTGCATGATGTTCACACCCTTCTGACCCAGGGCAGGACCCACCGGAGGAGACGGATTTGCGGCACCGCCGGGGATCTGAAGCTTAATAAAACCTGTGATTTTCTTAGCCACGTTATTTCTCCATTTCAGAACCGGACATTATACGGAAGCGGCTTCCACCTGGTTAAAGCCCAATTCGACAGGCGTGGAACGGCCAAAGACGGAAACCATCACGCGAAGCTTGTTCTTCTCCGTGATAATTTCCTCGACCGAACCGATAAAGCCCTTGAAAGGACCATCCTTGATGGAAACACTGTCCCCGACAATATACGGATTCTGGATCACATCCTGCGAAGCGTCTTGAGATTCGACGCCAAGCAGTCTATCGACCTCGCTCTGACGCAGAGGAATCGGCGCCTTGTTCTGGCGACTGGTTCCTCCAAAATGGGTAACGCCCTGAATGGACGTTACCAGGTGCTGGGTGAGCTCGTCCAGCTCCATTTCAATAATCAAGTAAGCCGGGAAAAGCTTCTGGACAACCGTCTTGCGCTTTCCTCGGACATTGACCTGGACAGCCTTCTCCGGAATGAGAATGCGTCCGAACTTGTCTTGAACGCCTTCGCGCTCAATCAACATTTCCAAATTTTTCTTAATTGTGCTTTCCTGGCCGGAAAACGTATGGACTGCATACCATAACATCGCCATGATTTACCCACGTCCTAACAGTTTATCGACGAGAAAGGAAAGTCCCAAATCAATCGCAGCAATATAGATACCCATGATAACGCTAAAAATCATCACAACCAAAGTAGAACCTTTCAGCTCTTCAAGAGTCGGCCATGTAACCTTTTTCATCTCTTGGATAACTTCTTTGATGTATTGCTGAATCTTTTGCATATCATGACTCCGAAAGGAAGGAAGCAGGTCGGGAGGGACTCGAACCCCCAACCAACGGTTTTGGAGACCGTGACTCTACCAATTGAGCTACCGACCTAAAAGCCTTCCTTACTTGGTTTCCTTATGAACTGTATGCTTGCGGCAGAACGGGCAGTACTTCTTGTACTCCACACGGGAAGGATGAAGACGCTTGTTCTTGTCGCAATCATAGTTACGCTGATGGCAAACAGTGCATTCGAGCGTAATGAGTTCTCTTGGCATTTTTATTCCTTACTTGATGATTTCGGTTACGGATCCGGCGCCGACGGTGCGGCCGCCCTCGCGGATGGCGAAGCGGAGCTGCTTCTCCATGGCGATCGGGGCGATGAGCTCCACGTCGATCGTCACGTTGTCGCCCGGCGTCACCATCTCGACGCCTTCCGGAAGCTTGATCGTGCCCGTCACGTCCGTCGTGCGGAAGTAGAACTGCGGACGGTAGCCGTTCATGAACGGCGTGTGGCGGCCGCCCTCTTCCTTCTTCAGGACGTAGATCTGGCCCTTGAAGTGGGTGTGCGGGGTGACGGACTTCGGAGCCGCGAGAACCATCCCGCGGATGATGTCCTTCTTCTCCGCGCCGCGCAGAAGGAGACCCACGTTGTCGCCCGCCTGGGCGTCGTCGAGGAGCTTGCGGAACATCTCGACGCCCGTGACCACGTACTCGGTCGTGTCGCCGAGGCCGACGCGCTCGACCTTGTCGTTCAGGCGAACGATGCCGCGCTCGATGCGGCCCGTGGCGACGGTGCCGCGGCCCGTGATGGTGAAGACGTCCTCGATCGGCATCAGGAACGGCTTGTCCGTCTCGCGGACAGGCTGCGGGATGTACTCGTCGACCGCCTTCATCAGCTCCATGATCTTGTCCTGGTACGCCGCGTCGCCCTCGAGCGCCTTCAGCGCGGAGCCGCGGACGATCGGGGTGTTGTCGCCGTCGTAGCCGTACTGCTTCAGAAGGTCGCGGACCTCCTCCTCGACGAGTTCGAGGAGCTCGGGGTCATCGACCATGTCGCACTTGTTCAGGAACACGACGATCTTCGGGACGCCGACCTGGTGCGCGAGGAGGATGTGCTCGCGGGTCTGCGGCATCGGGCCGTCGGTCGCCGCGACGACGAGGATCGCGCCGTCCATCTGGGCAGCGCCGGTCACCATGTTCTTCACGTAGTCGGCGTGCCCCGGGCAGTCGACGTGCGCGTAGTGGCGGTTCTCCGTCTGGTACTCGACGTGCGACGTGTTGATCGTGATGCCGCGAGCCTTCTCTTCCGGCGCGTTGTCGATCTCGTCGAACTTCTTCGCCGACGCGAGGCCCTTCGCGGCCAGCGTCGTGCAGATCGCCGCCGTCAGCGTCGTCTTGCCGTGGTCAACGTGGCCGATCGTGCCGATGTTGCAGTGCGGCTTGGTTCTTTCAAAATGCTCTTTTGCCATAAAACTTAACCTCCGAATTGTTAAGAGCCCAGATCGGGATTTGAACTCGAGACCTCTTCCTTACCAAGGAAGTGCTCTACCACTGAGCTACCTGGGCATTACCCCCTCGTTACATTCGTAACGAGGGGGCTAATGAAGCGTGGGCCGTCGTGGTTTCGAACCACGGTAGACGTAAGTCAACGGATTTACAGTCCGTCCCCTTTAACCACTCGGGCAACGACCCTTTTTTCAAGCCAAAGATAGGAATCGAACCTACGACCGGCTGATTACAAATCAGCTGCTCTACCAGCTGAGCTACTTTGGCATGCAACTCCCTGCCTGGCTCATAAAAAGCCAAGCTAGAAGTTTTGCCAAATCTAGATGGATTTTAAAATTTTGTCAAGGACAAAAAGAATCTTTTGCGGAAATTTTTCGTTTTCCCCAAACTTTTATGTGAATAGATTGTTTATATAGCGAAGATTCGTTTCAGGTAGTTCAAATTCGCCCAAATTCCATCCCTTTTCGCCTTCATCTTTTTAAATTTTTCGCGATGAAGCATGCCAGGAAGGCACGGCTCGGACTATCTAACCGGTGCGCCTCGCGGCAACGAAAAAGACAAAACGACGACATCACCCCATTTCTCGGATATCCATGAAAACAAGCCCCATTGAATATACAGCCCACATCGACGTTCGCTATGCGGAAACCGACGCGATGGGAATCGTCCACCACTCCGTCTATGCCATCTGGTTCGAACAGGCCCGCTCCGAAATCTTCAAGGCGAACGGGATTCCCTTTTCCCTCTTTGAAGCGGAAGGCTACCACAGCCCGCTGCTGTCGCTCGAAGTGCAATTTCTAAAGCCATGCCGCTACGGCGAGACCGCCGATATCCACCTGCATCTCACGCAGATCGACCGGCTGCGATTTTGCTTTGAATACAGGCTGACCGTCGGCGGGGAGCTTCGGACGACCGGTCGAACGACGCACATTTTCACCTTTCACGACAAGCCTTGCCGCCATGCGCCGGAAGCCGTCATGAAAACGTTCTTCGGGGACGAGACGACCGACCCATAAAGCGTACGTCACTCTGCAGGCAAGATGATTTCGATATGGCTCGTACTGACGTTCAGGAAATGCGTCCGGAAAAGGTCCTTTCCTTCGCGGTCCGCGACATTCACCTGCGTCACCGCGATGAACTCCTTGTTTTCGCGAACATAGTCGGTGAGGCGTTCGTCACGCATCGTGTCGATTTCACCCGTGATGATAAACGTATCGGTCCAGATTTTTACTAGCATATTTAAAATATAATCAATTCGTGAGGAATCCGGTTGACTGTTCCGGTCAGAACTTGGTTCAGAGCTTGGTTAGGAGAGCTTAGAGCTTGGAGATCTCAGCGAACATCTCATGCTAGAGCCTAGACGTCTGCGAATCTCAGCTCTAAGATCTAAGTTCTAAGCTCTGCGTTAAAGCCTAGACGTCCGCGGAACTCCACCCTCCACTCTTCACGCTCGACCAAGCTACGGCGACGGTTCAAAGCGCATCACCCAGATTTCCGTTTCGCTCCCGACACGAACAGGCGGCCCCCAGGAATCGATGCCGCTCGAAACCAGCCACGGAACGCCGTCCAGGCTTCCAAAGCCCGCCGACAGACGCCAAAAAAGCCCGATGAACAGCGTCGCCGGGAAAAACTGTCCATCGTGCGTATGTCCGGAAAGCACGAGATTCGGAAGTCGCCCCGCATAATCCGCCTCGATTCCCCTAGGCTGGTGATCCATCAAGATCCAGGGCAGAGCCGTGTCGCCGGGAAGAAGCCGTTCGAGCGGAGCCCGTTCCGTGCCGCGTTCCCTGGCCACGGCAAAATCCGTTCGTCCGGAAAGGCAGACCGCTTGGAGGCAAACAGTCGAATCGTCCAAGACGATCATGCCGTTTTCGCGCATCCACCGTTCGGGATCCGAACCGGCGCGCTCCATAAATCCTTCGTGGTTTCCGTTGATTCCAAACGCGCCGACCCGAGCCTTTTCGACCACGCGCCGAAAGAGCGAATCGTAGCCTTCCGCCCGAAGCGCCGAGTCCTTTATGTCTGCGAGATCGCCGCCGAACAGTACAAGATCCGGACCGATGCTGTCAATCTCCGCGACGAGGCGTTCCAGTTTCTGGCGATGAAAAAGCGGATCGATGTGCAAGTCGCTAAGGAAGACCGCCGAGAAAGGCTCCGCGGTTTCCGGAATTCCGACCACAAGCTCCCTGACCTGGTAACGGTTGTTCGCCGGTACGCCGAACGCGAAGAATATCGCCGACAGCAAGATCCCAAGACCGAAAACGACCCGGTTTCCGCGAAGGCGAATCTTTGCGTCCAGGGGTTTCCGAACGATCAGCCGACGAACCAGGCGAGCGAAGTCCCAGGCGAGAAACAGAAGAGCCGCTTCGCAAAACCACACCGTGAAAATCGCTTCGAGAAGCGTTCCCGCGAAATGCTCGCGCAAGAAGAACCCGCAAAAAAAGACGACGAAAATCGATGCGGCAAGAAACGTTCCGCGTACGCCGGAAAGAACGCTGCGAAAATGGAAGAAGAGGTAGAGCGTGAATGCGACGAGAAGAAGCAGAAATACCATAGGGCAAGTCCCGAAGAAAAGATTTCGCCGACAAATTCCGCACGAGGAGATTTGCCTGGTCCGACCTCTCGGCAATGTAAAAAAACATCCTGTCAAAAATTTTGTTCCAAACTCTATTTTTTGGTGTATTTTGGAACGGTAATCAACCAAGGATCTCTTATGGCAATCAAAAGGCAAGAAACCGTTCTCGCATACCAGAATCAGCAGTTTCTCGAAAGTGACGCGGGGCGTCAAGTGCGTATCCTTTCGGAATTCCGCGCCCCGGGAGTCGTCTTGCAGGAAGGCGGCATCGAAAACACGATCGTCATGTTCGGCTCCGCAAGGACCATCGGGACAAGGGAGCTGACGAAGCGCATCCGGGAAGCCAAGTCCCCGAAAGAGCTCCAGACATACAAGAAGCTCTCTCTCGTCGCCGAATACTATGACGCGGCAAGGGAGCTCGCCAGGCGTTTTGGCACATGGATCGAGAAGCATCCGAAAGGCCATTACGGCATCTGCACGGGCGGCGGGCCGGGAATCATGGAAGCGGGGAACCGGGGCGCGCACGAGTCCAAGGTCCCCTCCCTGGGCTTCAACATCAAGCTGCCCTACGAACAGCACCCGAATCCCTATATCGATTCGCGCTTCAACCTGCAGTTCCGCTACTTCTTCATCCGAAAGTTCTGGTTTCTGTTCAAGGCCCGCGCCCTGATAGCCTTTCCCGGCGGATTCGGGACGCTCGACGAACTGTTCGAAACGCTCACGCTTATCCAGACGAACAAGCTCCACGAGCAGATTCCGGTCGTCCTGTTTGGCGAAGAATACTGGAACCGTCTCGTCAACTGGGAATTTCTCGTCGAAACGGGAATGATCGACAGGAACGACCTGAAGATTTTCCATCCGACAAGCGACATCGACGACGCCTATTCCTACGTGACGAAAATCCTGGAAAAGCGGGAGAAAGTTCCCTCGGCGACAGGCGTGCACGCTTTCGGCTCCCACAAATAGCTAAATTGCGGTCGTGATTCAAAACCGTTTTGCAGAATTTCTGGACAGGCAGTCGCGAAATCTCGCCATGCGCGAGCATTACACGATGAAAGATTACCAATGCTGGCTCGACAACAATCCCGTCTGCCTGCACAGCGGCGCAGTCGAACGGATCCAGCTGCGCGACCGTCTGACGCTCGACGGGACAAACGACCTGTTCCGGGCCGCCTACTGGATCGCTCGACCGGGAGACGGCGAACGCCACGGCGAGCGCGACATTGTCGTCAAGTTCTGCAAGTATTACGTGCCGCCCGGAAAGAACCGGCTTCACCGTCTGAACATGATCATCAGTTCGTTCGAGGACGAAATCCGGATAAACAACCTGATTCGGGCGACAAACATCGAAGGCGTCGTCCAGAGCCTCGGCGGCGGCATCGCCGGAAGACTGCCCTATCTCAAGATGGAACTCATCAAGGGATGCTCGCTCGACAAGATGTTCAAGACGGACATTTCAAGGGACGAACTCGTTCCGCGCGTCGCGCAAATCGCCTACCTCGCCAATACGATAAGCCAGCTTCATTACTACCAGATTGTCCACAAGGATCTGAAGCCGAAAAACCTTCTCCTCTGCCAGGATCCGACGCACATCAACAACCACAAGATCCTGGTCTGCGACTTCGGCTACGCCCAGGCGAAGCTTCGGGAAAGCGTTACCGAATACGGCGGGCAGATGACCCCGGCCTATAGCGCACCGGAACAGGCCGTCATGGGCGAGAACCTTTCGAGTTCCGTCGATTATTTCAGCTTCGGCATCATCATGCACGAGTATCTCACGGGAAAGAACCCGTTCCCGGATACCATCAGGATCTTTACCGAAGACCGCTTCCACATCACGGAACGCTACCTGGAATATCTGCGGACCGGACGGCAGAACGTCTTTTACGACGACCGCTTCCCGGAAATTCACGACTGGATCGACCAGCTGACCACATTTGACAGCATCGAGCGGATGCAGAAGAGCGAGAACCTGTTCAACATCGCGCACAAGCTGCGCGAACGGGTCAACGCGCTAGGCTATCACGACGTCAACACGGACTTTCTGTGGAACCAGCTTCGCGAATACCGCGGAGAAGTTCGGTAAATCGAGGTTTCTGGGTGTTCCGGCCAAAATTTCTCAAGACGCCATACTGGCTCTGCGTTTTCCTCGTCGTCGCGCTTGCCGCGATAAACGTTGCCGTCCAGTGTTCCCCATCCTTCCAGGAATGGAACCGCGAACGAAAGGCGGTGGCCCATTTCGACGAATACTGGAAAACGGAAGGCGCCAAGACGTTCCGCGATGTCGGCGTCGAACCGACGGAAAGGATTTACCGGGAAGAGCTCGAAAGCTATCTCAAGAAGTTCCACGCGGCAAACCAGCCGCTCGTGCCGGAAAAGCGCATCGAGAAGATGGAACGGGAATTTCGGGAATGGTGGGAAACCGCCGGAAAGAAATCCTACGCGGCAAACGAGGTTTCTCCCGACGAAAAGCTTTACCGGGCAGAGCTCAGGCGCTACATTCAGGGTTACACCAAAAACGTTCCGAAATACCGGTTGGCATACATTCCGGAAAGTTCCGGAATCGCTTCGCTCTTCACCAGCTGGCTTCTGTTTCCGGGAAGCGTCTCGTTTCTGCTTTTTGCCGCGGGATTTCTCCTTTCGATGAAAGTTCTTGTGCGTCGCTGGGGATTTCCGCAGTCGTGGATTTTCTTCGCCGCAGGGGCGCTCGTTTCCAATTTCGTGTTTGCGGCGGCGGTTTCGCTATCGTATTTCGAGCGCTATGGAAGCACGCCGTTCATGGGCATGAGCCTTTCGATTGCCACGCTCCTCGGATGCGCGGGGTTCGGGCCTAAACGGGAAATTCCCAAGTTCATGCCGTATGCGGCAATCCTGCTCGTTCTTGCCGACATCCTCGTCAACTGGAACGTGAATCCGAATCTCTACGGCCTGGTCGCCATTCTCGACGTTCCCTTCTTCGGCCTGGGCATCTTGCTAGGCAACAAGGTGCCGCGTCTCTTTTGCCAAAAGGCAAGCCCAGGAATTGACACGGAAAAAATCGAGGCCATCGACCCGAAGAAAGGCCTCCGCAAGGAGCTCGACGACGCAATCGACTTGGCGAACAAGGCGGAATACGAACACGCCGCGCAGATTCTCGAAGAAAGGTTCGGGAAGCTTTTCCACGAGAAACCGCTCGACACGGCAACAATCGACAAGACGGTCGAAGCGATGCTTTACCCGCACTTCTTCTTTCCGATTCCGGGAATGCGATGGATTTCCTGGGGGAGCGAAGCCCAGAAAAAGGGGCTCCCGAAAATCGCCGTCCGGCTTTTCGAAAAAGGCGCCTCGGTCGAGGAAGACGAAAAGGTCAAGCGGCGTGCGCTTTTCTACGCCGGAGATCTCCGGATGCGGCACCGTCTAGACGAACAGGCGGGTCGGGAAGAGCTTGAACAGGTCGCGCAGATGGATCCGACGGATATTTTGGCGGCCGAAGCGAAAAAACTTCTCGGGAAATAGCTATCTTGGAGGCATTATGAGCAACGTCCAGATTTTCGATACGACTTACGCCTTGGCAATCCTCGTCATCCTAGCCATCGCTGTTCCCCTGCTTCTCCTTTTCGCCAACTGGATTCTGCACCCGGGAAAGATCAAGCATACCCTCATCAAGGGAACCGCCTACGAATGCGGACTCGCCCATGTCGCGGGAAGCGCCAACGAACGCTATCCGATCAAATACTACATGGTCGCCATGCTCTTTCTCGTTTTCGACATCGAAGTCGCGTTTCTCTATCCGCTAGCGGTCGTCTTCCTGTCTAGCCCGTGGAGCCTGCTCTTTGTTCTCCTCGCGTTCCTCGCCATTCTCGAAAGCGGCTACCTCTATCTGTACCGCAAGGGCGTCCTCGACTGGAACAAGCTGTCGGACTGATTTTCAGAACGCTTCCCGCAGATAGATGGTCAGTCCAAGATACTTGCCATCGACCAGCGAGAAGTCGCAGCGGGCGTAGGTCTTTTCCGAACGGTTCAAGAGGAGCCTGCCTCCAAGGCCCGCCGCATAGTGCCAATCGTTTTTCCAAAGTTCCGAAAAGTACGGGCCGACTTTTCCCGCTTCAAGGAAAATAGTTCCCGCCAGACGCCAGAAGAGCTTTTTCCGCAACTCGGCTTGCGCACTGAAAGCCTGCCTGTCCAGGAAGAGTCCCCTTTCCACTCCGCGAAAGCGCTTTACGCCGTCGAGCGTCGCCAGCATGTCGAACGGAACGTCTCCCTTCCGCATTTCGTAGTTCACCCCGAGGGCAATCGACGTGTTCCAAAAGAGCATCGAATAGGCCCGAAAGTCCAGCAGCTGCGAAAAGAAGTCGTAGTCGCCGCCAAAAGCCCTTGCGTAAAAGATTTGCCGGTAGTTCGCATAGATTCCGCTTTCCGGCCAGTTCACGTTGTCGCGCAGATCCAGCGTCGCCTGGAATCCCAGCCCGGTCCGAAGCCCGCCGCCGAGTTCCGGCCGACAAAGCTCTCCCTTGCGGAACGACACGCGGTTCGTTTCCAGATACAGATACGGTCCGACACTCAGCATCCGAGCTTTCGGGGGCGAAAGGATTCCGATATCGACGGGCACATACAGCTTGAAGAGATCCATGTCGTAGCGCAAAAAGACGTCCCGGTCCGGACTGTTCCCGATTCCGTAATACTTGGCGCGCCAATTCCAGTACACAAGAGAAATGTCCGAATGGATGCGCCCGCCAAACAGATAGAGATCCGGCGAAGCGTTCACCTCCATCTGTCCCTTCGTCGTCCCCGTCACGATCAGGTCTAGCGACGACGCGTCACCGCCAGCGATTTCGGGTCTTGTAAAGAGAAGCAGCATCGCTCCGTACTTCAGCCCGGTTTCCTCGGAGTAGCCAAGAACGGGCAGCGCGGCAAAGCGTTGAAAAGACCTGTCTTCGGCTGTCGCTACGGAATCCGCCGTTTTCCCGGCGAACAGGGAGACGACGGAGCACAGGATCAAGACGGTTCCGCGCAAAAAGGCGTTCATCAGGAATCCACCCGCAAATTCCGGAGCATCTCCGCGGCAAACCCGCGAATCCAGTCCGGGCGAACGTTCGGGCATGGAACGCGGTCAAAGCGTTTTCCGCCTGCAGCAAGGAACTTCTGCTTCAATTCCACATCGACTTCGTACAGGGTTTCCAGATTATCCGCGGTAAAGGACGGGCAGACGCAGAGAACGCTCTCTCCCTGCCTGCCCAGGTCTTCAAGGACCCGAAGGGAATACGGTTCGAGCCACTTGACAGGCCCGAGACGGCTCTGGAAGGAAAGGTGGACTTTTGCGCCGGGGACCTCTTCGAGAAGCCTTTTCCGCCAGAATTCAAATTCCGCCCGGCACTCTTCCGCATACGGGTCACCGCTCCGTTCAAAGCGAAGCGGCGTGCCGTGAAACGAAAAGACGATGGCACTTTTTCTGTCCCAGACATCCAGGATTCCGCGCAGGATTTCGTCCAGAAAGAACCTCTTCCTGGCAAAGCCGTCGACAAAACGCATCGTCAGGTCCGGAAATTTCCGAAAGGCGGCCATCGACAGATCCCTCACGGCGACAGTCGTCACCAGGGAACGCTGCGGAAAAAGCGGAACGACGCAAATATTCCTCAGGCCTCGATGCGAAAATTCAGCGAGAGCGTCCGCGATCGAAGGCTTCGACCCGAACTCGAAGGCGTAGCCCACCGGAACCTGCCCCATTTCCGACTGCACTTTTTCGGCAAAGAGCCGCGTATAATGAATCAGCGGCATTTCTCCAAGCCCCGACGATTCGATCATCCGACGATATTTTTCGGCGCTTTTTACCGAGCGTCTCGGCGCAATGATCCCGCGAAGAAGCCACTTCCAGAAGAATGGAGGATTTCCGAGCGTATGCGGATCTCCCAGGAAATCGACGAGGTAGCTTTCTACGCTTTGCGGCGAAGCATCGGACGGGGAACCCAGCTGGACAAGAAGAATCGCATCGGACATGCCCCTATTTTAGAAAAATCGTCTATATTTTTGAAACACAAGGAGCGCATATGACACTTGCGGAAAGAATCCGGAAATTGCTGTCCGAACTGGAAAAAGGCCTGGTCGAGCGAGAAAACCTCTTGCGGCTCGCCTTTCTGGCCGTCGTCACGCAGCAGCCGACCTATCTCTACGGCCGGGCCGGATCCGGAAAGCGCGCACTGGTGGAACATCTCGTTTCCGGATTCCGCGGACTGAACGTCCAGTCATATGGAAGACGCCTCTCGGAACTTCCGGAAGAATCGAAATCCCTGGACATTGCCGTCTTTACGGGCTTCGAAGCGTCCATCACCCCGATGACGACCGCCATCCGGGCGATTCTCGACGAAGAACTTTCCCGTTCGCTTCTGGTGTGCGGCAGAAACCGCCCGGACGCCTGCCTCGCCGAAGCAGGCCTTGCGGACAGCATCCATCTGGTCCTGACCTTTCCCGACAGCGTTTCCCCGGACGCGCTCAAGGACTTGCTTTCTTCCGTCGGCGACCCGAGCCTGTTTTCCGCCGAAGAGGAACTCAAGATTTCCCGTGACGAACTGGAAGCCTGGAACAAGAGCATCGAACAGGTCGAAATTTCCGAAGACAGCCTCGCCATTCTCAAGCAGATCGCCGCCGAATGCGAACGAAGCAACATCTACATATCGGCAAAGCGTTGGCGCGGACTCGCCAAGATGGCCAGAGCCCAGGCGTTTTTTTCCGGAAGGACCGAAACGAACGTCACCGACTTTCTCTTTCTTTCCGAAGATCTCTGGGGAAAGCGCACCACGAACGAGGCGATCGCCAAGGGCTTCCAGAATGGAATCAGCGCATTCCTCGACACGTACGCTCCAAATCCGGAAACGCTCCAAGCCGACGCCAAGGAGCTCTTGCAGTCCGCGGAGCATTTCAAGAATTCGACCGGCAGCCTCTACAAGACGACACAGATCGACGGCAAGGAGTACATCGCCTATTCCATCACCGTCTTCAACGAACCCATCACCCTGTTCTGCCCGCTGTCCCGCGTCGGCACCAACGAGGATTTCTTTCCGCTGAACGTTCTGCACCGCGAAGAGACCCGCGCCAAGTGCAACTACATGGGTGGCGACATCTGCAAGATTTCCATCGATTCCAAGGCAAAGCGCAACGGAATGCGCGCATCGTCTAGCATGATCGCCAAATCGACCGCCATGACGCCGAACGCGAACACCGTCTATGAAGACTACGCGAAGCTCCCCTCCGAAATTCTGCGGACAAACGACCCGGCTGTCGTGGAAAGAAACCGCATGGGACTGCAGGACGCTCACGAAAAGCTCTTCGAAGTCATCACCCACGCGCTCCAAAGCCTCAAGCAGATCAAGGCCCTCTACAACAAGAACTTCGAATACCAGAACGACCCGTTCCTGTCGATCGAATCCTACAAGATCTTCATGAACCGCATCCTGAAGCGCTACAAGGCCCTCGGCGAATTCAGCAGGGAATTGCAGCAATACGAATCGGTCCTCTCCCAGATTTCAAAGTAAGGCGAAGAGGCTCGGTCAGCGAAACGCGAAATAGACCGCTCCGACAAGACAAAGCGCCGACCAGAGATAGTCCAGTTTCAGCGGCTGGTTCATCATGAACACGGCGAACGGCGCAAAGACGGAAAGCGCGACGACTTCCTGTATCACTTTCAGCTGGACAACGTTCAACGCCGTGTAGCCGTAACGGTTCGCCGGAACCTGGATCATGTATTCGAAGAACGCGATACCCCAGCTAGCCACCGCGGCGACAAGCCAGGGCCTTGCGTTCAGAAACTTCAAGTGCCCATACCAGGCAAACGTCATGAAGAGATTGGAACAGACGAGCATCCCCGCCGTAATCAAGGCGACTTTCAACATTGCATCTTTCCCGAAGCCATCGATTTTCGCGCCGTCCTTTTTCGCATCCAGTAAATCGCAAGCAAGGCGAACAGAAGGACCGACGATGCGCAATGCGCAGCGACCAGTCCGCCAAACAGCGCAGCGAAAAGCATTCCCAGCACCACGGAAACCTCCTGGATGTCCGCCAGGGATTCTCCATCGAGCGTATCGATTTCCGCAGGAGAAAGCCCCCACAGGTAGGTCATCAGGCCGCTTCCCGTATCCATATCCGCAGGGAGCGCAGTCCCGAACTGATAGTCCAGGATGGATTCGAAAACGCGACAGCCGCTGAAATCGGTCAGGAACGTCGCGAAAAGCGCAACCCCGATTCCAAAAACGAGCCATTTCTTTGCCCGAACCGCACGAAGCGCCAGCAGGATTCCCAAGGCCGCGCCCGCCACCAGATCGATCGAAAACGCAAAGGTCCATGCCACGCAAATCGCGACGCTCTCCGGAAACACGGAATAGAGCGGAGAAAGGACGCTCAGCGCACAGGCAAGGCAGACCAAGAGGCGAAAGAGACCAAGAAGCGGCTTCTTTTCCCCGAATGTATCCGGCAAGCCCTTTAGAAACGCCGACAGCGTATAGAGAATGCCCCACAGCGACACGAGAAAGAAAACCGGCAGGAGAACGCCCAGCGCGGTCGAAAGCGTTCCGAAAATCGAAAGCAGCCCGGCCAGTTCCACCGCATAGAGACCCGCATAGCCCAGCGCGAGCATCGGAATTCCCAAAAGAGAAAGCGCGGCGAGCGCAAGCGACATCTTGACCGGATAGCGATTCATCTAGACTCCGAGTTCCGAAAGCCCGTCGTCGCGAATGACGAGCAGAACGGCATTCTGCCCCACGACTTCGTAGCGTTCCCCGTTCACTTCGATTTCAAAGGCGTTTCCGTGCAGGTAAAGCGCCTGATCGCCGACTTCCACCTGGAGCGGAACATAGTTGATGGGCTCCCCGGCCTCCTTCAGAAACGCATCCGGATCGGTCGAAGGCACAGGGTATCCCGGCCCGACCTTGACCACGATTCCCGCGCGGACAGCGTCCTTTTCCCGAACGCCGGGCGGCAGGTAAAGTCCGCTTCCCGTCTTCGAAGCCGCTTCGAGAGGCTTGACCAGGATCCGATCCCCGATCATCACGATTTTTTCCACATTCTTGTCCATGCGCTCAAAAATAGAATTGTTTGCCCGAAAATCTCCGCGATTTTACACAGGCGCTTTTGCTTTTTCTCTTTTTTTATGTATAATATAGTCGTCTGCTTAGAAAAGAAGACATAACCGCTGGGAAGACAACCTCAGCAAGGAGAATACAATGAAAGAACAGAACAACTTCTGGGTCGAGCGAGAACTCGATCTGGACTATCGGAATCCAAGCTGTTCGTTCAACACGGCAAGAACCGACGATGAAGATGACGGTTCCTGGTGGGTTGACGAAAAGTAGGAATCTCCCAAAAGCTCTGGCCCTGGTGATTTTCACCGGGGTTAGTTCGTTTTAAAAGTCGTCCGAAACGTTTCCGCAAAGAGCGTCGAGAACATAGTCTTCCGGCTCTCCGCGAAGATAAAACGCATACAGGCTTTCGTCGTCGGCAAAATCTTCGAGGTTCACGCCACGGCGAAGCTGCAACTCCTGCGAAATGCGCTTCTTGAAAGACTGGAAACCGGAGCTTAAAAGATACAGGGAAAGCGAAACCGGCTTGTGAAGAATCTTCATCATAGGTTGCCTTCTTTGCTTGCGTTTTCGGATACGATGAAAGGCATCGCGTCTCTTTGTAGATATATACAAATTGCTTTGCGTTGATTGTTTACAAATTCATTATTTCAAGATCGCCGAGAAGCCTTGTCCAGCAGGCGTCCGCGGATTTACAACAAACTAATCTCGCAAAGAATTGTCGGTCAAAATATGACAACCCGCTTTAACCTGTTGATTTAAAAGGAGTTAGACGTTCTGTGCACGAAGATGCCCGTCACCGGATTTCTCGCCTTCCCTGAAGCTTTTTTCTAGATTTAGGCTTGGCGGTAAAACTTTCCGAAACACGACCCAAGGACAAATGAAACATTCAAGACCCATCAAGACCTTTCTCGGCGCGGCACTTTTGTTCCCAGCGATTGTCGGCGCTTCGGACAGTTCCCTCTTCGCCTTGCCCGGGTCGCTCCAGGCCGAAGCGAAACGCGCCTTTGGGCTGGCCCTCCAGACAAGCTATGCCGAAGCCTACGCGACAATCCAAAAAATCCAGGAGAAGGATTCGGGAGTTGCCTGCGTTATCCGGGGAATCGTCCACCTGAGCGAATTTGACGACACGGGCGACACGCTTGCGCTGATCGCCTCCGAAAAGGAACTTTCCGAATGTTCGGCAACGGAAAGCTGGGACGTCTTGCGCGAATTCGAACTGGGATACGCTCGAACCGCCCTGGGGCATTCCATCAAGGGAGCGCTCGGAACCCGCAAGGCCGCCAAGAAATTCGAAGACGTCAAAGACGCGGACGCACGAGCCTTTTACGCGATTTACGCCTACTACGTCGATGACGGATTGAGCTTCTTGCCGTTCGTCTCCGACAACCGCGAAGAATACCTGAAGACTCTCGAAAATGGGTTTGAACGTTCCGAATTCTTCTGGGCGCTCTACGCCACGTCGCTCTCCTGGATGTATTACGACCGGCAGGAATACGGCAAGGCTCTCGATGTCGTGAATCGCTCCCTGGCCAAGGCTCCGGGGAACCCCGTCTTTATGCAGATGAAAGCCGACATGCTCTACAAGCTGGGACGCTTTGCCGAGGCGGCGAAAATTTACGAAGAGAGCGCAAGCGACTACCTGAAACGGACAGGGAAATCGGTGCGCTACTGGTGCGCGATCGGGAACCTCGCCCGAATCTACGGAGAAATGGGCGACGGCAAGAAGTCCGCGCAAAACGCGGAACTGCTAAAAAGTCCCGAATACAGGAAAATCGAAAAGTGGATGCCGGCGTCGCTCGTCAAGGACTTAAAAAAGAAACGGCTCTACCCGTAAGCAGAGCCTGAAAAGCAAGATTCCAGTATCTTTCAAGAGAAAGGTTCCCGAACCGCCGCCCGGGAACTTTCTGCGGGGAGAAATCAGTACTGCGCCTTGAGGGCCGCGGGACATTCCACTTCCCGATAATTGTGGTTCGGGTTTCCGGCGGCATTCATCCAGTTCGCGAGGAAGAGGCATCCCTGCTTTGCCTGGGAATCGTTGGAAAAGACCGTGTTGCACTTGTTTACGAGGCAGGACTTGCGCGCCGACGTGAGCGCGGAGCCCGTTTTGCTGTAGCCGACTTCTTTTTCGCAGTCGGAGAGTAGTCCACCGTACTGCTCGCCCTGGGAACCCCAGCCAAACGCGGCGCATCCATTGTAAATTCCGACTCCGCCGCCGGGGATCATCACGTCGAACTGGCCCTGGGAAACGTCTGTCCCCACATTGGAAGCCATCACCACCAGGACCTTTCCCTTTAGCGACTGCTGCGGAGCCTTTGTCTCGTATTTGCCCGTTCCGTCAAAAGTCAACGCGAAGCATTTTCCGCAAGCGCCGCCGTTCGAAGCCGGCACCGCGGCGAACGCATACGCCAAGTTGTCGTTTACGACAATCGGAATCTGGCTCGTGCAGGTCGAAGCGCTTCCGCCCTTGCAAACGCTCGCCTCGCTAAAATTCGAGATCTTGCTGCCGCTCGCTGTACACATTCTCGCTTCGTTGCCGCTGCCCGCATTCTCCGTCCAGGAGCAGCTCGGCTTGCAGCAATCCCAGTAACGTGTCGCCCAGCCACTTCCAGATGCGCCTCCGGAGACATATTTCAGTTCCGTGCCTGTTCCGCCCGAGACCGAGCTGCTCGACTTTTCCGCGGAACTGGAATAGATGACGACCTGCGCGCTCGACGAACGCTCCACCGCGACGCTCGAAGAACTCTTTACCGAAGCGTTTCCGACATTCAGCGTGAACGAGTATTCCTTGCCATCGATCGTCAGCTTTTCGCTCGTACTTCCGTCCTGGAAATATTCGGGAACCGTTCCCGAAATCGTATAGGTTCCCCGATCCTTGTCGAAGTTCATCTGCAAGAAGTAGAGGTTCCAGGAGCGGGCCGGTTCGGAAGCGACACCGCTGAACACGACCGTTTCGATGCTAGAGCCTTTTTGCACGGTCTGCGTGAGGTTCCCCGTCACGTTTGCCGAAGATCCGCTCGCCGAAGAGGTCGAAAGAACCTGGGCGGAAGACGAACTGAGAACAGGAACTTCACCGCCGGAAGAAACCGGGATTTCGGTCTGCGCGCTGGAAACGCCCGGCACGTCCGGGCCGCTTGCCGAAGAAAGCGCGAGAGAATCCGGATTCTGCGGAATCGCGATCGAATCGGTTCCCGGAAGCTCGATGACGTTCCCCGCCAAATCGACAAGCGATCCGTCGAGGAGTCGAATCGTCGAGGAGCTTTCGAGGTTTCCGAGCGGCGTTCCGTTCAAGTCCGTAACGACACCGCTCTTGTTGACAAGGTAACCCGCCGAAGAAAGCGTCGGAAGGAGCGTCGTGTCGCAAGCGAAAATCGGCGTGACATTGTCCGCAAGGCTCACCACGGTTCCGTCGGCGAGGAGCTGCCCCGCCGCGATTCCGGTCGCGGCTTCGTAAACCGTTCCGGTCGCCGGATCGATGGTAAACCCGCCGAGGTAGTAGGGATAGCTGGCGACGGTCGGCGACTGCGGAATTTCTCCGTTTTCGACGCTTGACGCCGAGTTCGCATCGTCACCGCAATGCCACGCGAGAAGCGCCGCCGCGGCGAGAAACAACAGGTAGTGTCTTTTCATTTTTCATCCTTCTGTTCTGTGAAATTTTTACCACACACCACCCGAAATCCTTTCCCTTGCCGCTACGGACATCCCGAATCGTCGCAATCCTTCGTTTCGAAGGCTCCGCCGGTATAGCCGGACCAGTCGTCCTGCCAGGCGATATTCGTCTCGATTACCGTATTGATCGTCGTCATGTACTTGTCGATCAGATACTGCGGGCATTCCACCTCTTCCCAGTTATACGTGGGGTTGTCCGCCGCCATATACCAATCGGCGAACCATTTGCATCCGCGCAAAAGATTCGGTTGATTCGGGAAAACCGCTTCGCACATCTCGGTGACACACGTCTGGTATTTTTCGAGAGCCGCATCGTAACCGAGCGTCTGCTGGCACGAAGTAAGGAACCCGCCATACGTGACGCCCAGCTGATCCTTCGAAACACCGATTTGCGAGGAAAGCGCATCGTATTGTCCGACGCCACCGCCCGGCACCATCATGTCGAACTGGCCCTCTTCCACGTCATGTCCGATGTTCGAAGCCATCACGATCAGATGCTTTCCCTTCAATGCCTTGTGCGCCGCCTTGATCTGATTGTCGTGGTTTCCGCCGTTAAACTGCAGATGGTAGCACTTCCCGCAACCCTTGACTCCCGAACCGGGCCCTGCGACGAACGCATACGCCAGGGTATCGTTCACCGCGACCGGCGACATGTCCGTGCAGACAAAGGCGCCGCCGGTTCCACCGCCCCGCTCGCTAGAACATGCGCTGGTCGTTCCCTGGTAGCCTTTCCAATACTGCTGCACATTGTAGCTGAGCGTCCATGCCGGGATTTCAAAATCGTTGATGTTGCAATTCCGGGCGGCACCGTAATCCTTCCTGTAAGCCTCAAGGGAGCTCGTATCGACGTTTCCGGGCCACGAACAGTGCGGCTTGCAGGCATCCCAGTAGCGGGAACTCCAACCGGTAGCGTTGTTGTCCAGAATGTTTGCGTAATTCATGATTTCGTAACCGCTCGGATCCATTGCGCCGGAGCCGGAAATTTTCGAGCTGGAGCTAGCCACAAGCGAGCCGCCCGAACTTGAAGCGGCTTCTCCCGAAGAAAGCGGGAGCGTCGCCGAGGAATTCGGATTGACCGTTTCCGAAGAGGTCGGCAGAATCGGCTCTTCGCTCGAACTGGAAATCTCGACAGCTCCCGGCACGTAGTTTCCGGTTTCGTCAATTCGCCCAAGCGTGCTTCCATCGAGAGCTGTCACGAGGCAGTTCCTGTAGATGAGCTTTTCCCCATCGAACCAGGGCAATATCGATGCGTCGAGCGTCGCGATCGTCGCTCCGCTAGCGTCCAGAACGTTTCCCGTCGAAAAGTCGAAGGTCCCCACGGCATTTGTCCCGTCCGAAACAGAGCCGTCCGCATAGACAAGATAGGCGCCCGTCCAGAGCGGGAGCGTTCCGTATGCGGACAAGTCGCACGTCATTTGCCCGCTTGAGCTGGAAATTTCCGCTGGCGGATTGGAAGAGGAATCGTCGCCGCAGTTCCAGGCGAAGATACAGGCTGACGCAAGAACGCCCATTTTGAAAGCTTTCATTCTGAACCTCGATCGATTTTTGGCACAAAAGCCGATGGCCTTAAAATACTCTCGAAAAGCCAAATCCTTCCGTTTGAAAACAAAAAGTAGCCATAAACTGTTCCAAAATCGTTCCCAGGGAAAAGGCCCATATGGAGACCTTCCCTCCATCCAAATAAAATAAACGAAAGTTCAACAGTAAAATTTGCTTTTTTGTCAAAATTCGCCATTTTCTCCCAGTGCCGTTTGTTATTTTATCCAACACTATGAAACGGACCGTAACGATTTGTTTACTTTTTGGAATCTTGCAGGCGGCAAGCGCGACCCCGCTTTCCATCGATGACGCCATCGCCATCGCCAAGCAAAAGAATCCCCAGCTAGTCGTGAACCGGACGCATCTAGACAAGGCGGAAAGCCAAAAGACATCCGCACGTTCCCTTTTTATGCCAAAGCTCACGCTTTCCGGCAAGGTGACGCGAATCGACGAGCCGATCACGATCGACCTTTCCCCGATTCGCTCCGCAATCCTGGGATCAAGCTACGCTTCGACCTACGCGGCGACATACGGAGGGCTGATGGCCTCCTACGCCTCTTCTACAGACATGGCGGCGATCGCCGCAGCAGACGCCAAGGCGAAGGAATACGCCCAGAACGTCGCGGGGAGCGGCCAGACACAGCTCGCTTCGCAGATTCCCGCAGACAAGTTCAAGGTCAAGGTCCAGGACGAACTCTTTTTCAATGCGTCCGCGACGCTTCTCTGGCCCATCTTTACCGGTGGAAAGATCTTTTCGGCATACGCAGCCTCCACGGAAAACATCGAAGCGCAGAAATCCGCCTACAGCCTGGTCGAGAACACGGTTCTCTCCGAAATCTGCACGCGCTATTTCAGCATGAGGCTCGCCGAAGAAATGGTCACGCTGCGCACCGAAGCCTTCAGCACGATAAGCGAACACGTCGAACAGGCGAAGAAGCTCGAAGCGGGCGGCCAGATTTCCCGGGCGGAAAGGCTCCGCGCTGAAGTCGCCCTCGTCGAGGCGATGACCGAAAAGGACAACGCCGAGCGCGACCTTTCGCTCGCAAGGCTCGCTCTCGCCAACAGCCTAGGCTCAAGCGACACGGCTCTTACCGCGACGACTTCCATCGAATCGATCGAACTGGACAGAACGCTCGAAGAATACAAGAAGCGCGCCTCCGAAAACTACCCGGGAATCCGACAGCTCGAACAGGAAAGGAAGCGCGCAAGCCGCGCCGTGACAGCCGCCCGGGGAGACTACTTTCCGACAGTCGCCCTTTTTGGCAAGAAGGAACTCTACACCAGGGACTTGACAATTCTCGAACCGGAATGGGCCGTGGGAGTCGCCGTCGAATGGGATATTTTCCACGGTGGCGAAACCGTCGGCAAGGTCGCCGAGGCGAAAGCGACACGACGCGAAGTCGAAAACATGCAGAACCAGGCGGTCCAGAACATTTCCCTGCTGGTCGAGAAGCGGTTTCGCGAATACGAACATGCGAAAAGCCAGCTGGAAACGCTCAGGAAAACCGAGGAACTCGCCAAGGAATCCCTCGAAGACCAGCAAAAGGCCTTTAACGCCGGCATGGGAACAAGCCTCGACGTCGTCGATGCCGAACTTTCCCTCGAACGTCTGCGCGTGGCGACCCTGAAAGCGAACTATGACGCGATGATGGCCCTCGTCGGGCTTCTCGAAACCTGCGGCGAAGTGGAAAACATCGGAAAATACCTGGAGAACCGAAAATGAAACGAGTACCTGCCTTTTTGATGTTGCTGATTATCGTCCTGCTTCTCGTTGCGGGATTTGTCGCAATCAAGCACTTTGCGCTCGCACCGCAGCCCGAATACCTGCAAGGGCAAATCGAGGCGCGACGCGTCATGGTCGCGGGAAAGCTTCCCGGGCGCATCAGTGAATTTGCCGTGCGCGAAGGCGACAGCGTTACGAAAGGCGCGGTCATCGCCGAGATTTCGAGTCCCGAAGTGGAAGCGAAGAAGATGCAGGCGGAAGGCGCCTACAAGGCGGCAAGGGCCCAGGCGAACAAGGCGAAAAACGGAGCGCGGTCCGAGCAGATCAGCGCGGCAAAGGCAGTGATGAACCGTGCCGAGGAAGCGGCAAAGCTCGCCAAGACGACTTACGAGCGCGTCCAGAAGCTCTACGACGAAGGCGTGCTTCCCGTTCAAAAGAGAGACGAAGCCGAAACGCAGATGAATGCGGCGAACGCCCAGGTGGAAGCGGCAAAGGCGCAATACACCGAAGCGACGAACGGTGCGCGCGCCGAAGACAAGGACGCGGCGAACGCCCTCGTGTTGCAGGCAAACGGAGCGAAAGCGGAAGTCAAGGCCTATCTCGACGAGACAAAAATCGTCGCGCCGATTTCCGGAGAGGTCACGCTCAAGATTTCGGAAGAAGGCGAAGTCGTCGGAGCGGGAATGCCGATCGTCGCCATTACCGACCTAAAGGACGCGTGGGCGGTTTTCAACATCCGCGAAGACGAGCTTCGGGACGTTTCCAAGGGAAAATCCTTTGAACTGTATATTCCCGCGCTAGGCACGAACGTCTCGATGGAAGTCTATTACATCGCAAGCGCCGGCAGCTACGCCATCTGGAAGAGCAGCAAGGAAAGCGGCGGATTCGACCTGAAGACCTTTGAAATCCGCTTGCGGCCAAAGGCTCCCGTCGAAGGCCTGCGTCCGGGGATGACCGCTCTCTGGAAACGCACCCTGGAGAAATAAGTTGAAGCGTCTCTGGGCAGTCTTCAAGGATGCATACGGTCGTTGGAATCCTCCGATGGTCATTCTGCTTTTCATCTTTCCCGTCGGACTCAGCCTCGGAATTCTTTCGCTCTTCTCGGCGGAGAGTCCGGGCCATCTGGAAATCGGAGTCGTCGCGGAAAGCGGTGGAGACTTGCAGGGTAAGCTTTTAAGGGCGATCGACGCGACCCCGACGACACGGATAGCCAAACGCTGCAAGAGCATCTCGGAATGCGCGGCGGCCATGCGCAGCGGAGAAATCTACGCGTTTCTCCATATTCCGCCGGAGCTCGAAAAGAACGCGCTCCGCATGGAAACCCCGATTATCACGGTCTATACCAACGGACAGTCCCTGCTCACGAGCAAGCTCGTCACGAACGATCTGCGGACCGTCATCGGGACACAAGGCGCCCTGCTCGTCAAGAACACGGTCATGCCGCCAGTCACGACAGAGCTTCATATCGTCGGAAATCCGACCGGAAACTACGAGCGCTTTTTGGGAATCGGGCTTGTCGCCGCATTCTTTCACGTCATCGCGATGATTTTCGGAGCTTATATCTTCGCCTATCCGATTCGGGAACGGCGCGTCCGAAAATGGTTTGACGCCGCCGAAAATTCAACGGTCGCCGCGTTTTTCGGAAGGTTCCTGCCCGCATTTCTCGTTCTTGGGACGGAAATGGTCGTCTTGATGTGCATCGCGCGAAAGGGAATGCCCGCGCTCCAGAAAATCGACATGGCCGTTCTTGTCTGCGGCATCTACGCCATGGTCGGGACTTGCCTCGCCGCTGGCGCCACCTTTGTCGGATTCATCGGCGAAATGCGAATCGCGCTCAGCTCCGCAGCGGTCGCCGGAGGACCGGCCTTCGCCTTTTGCGGCCAAACGTTTCCCCTGTTCGCCATGCCGCTTGGACTTCGCGCCTGGGCCTTTGTCCTGCCGATCACGCACTTCATGCAGCTCCAGTCGGCATTCTTTATCGGACACATCGGAATTTCCCGAGCGTTTCACTCGCTTGAAATTCTTTGCGGGGAACTGCTGTTCTGGACCTTGCTCGCCATCTTCACGCTTCGCATCCGAATTCCGAAAACAATCGAAAAGGAGCTGGCCGCACAATGAGGCAACGCATCGGACAGTTTTTCCGCATCGCTCTCACGGAATGGAAGACGATGCTTCGCGATCCGGCCTGCATGCTGATCGTCGTCGCCGGTGTCGTCCTCTACTCGTTCTACTATCCCTTTCCCTATGTCCATGAAGTCGCGAACAAGGCGCCGGTCGCCATCGTCGATCTGGACCGTTCCGCCATGTCCCGCGAACTGATTCGAATGGCGTCGTCCATGCAGGAAGATTCCGTTGTCGCCGTTTACGGCAACGAACGCGAAGCGGAACTCGCCCTCGCAAACGAAGAAATCTACGGTTACATGAAGATTCCCAAGGGAATGGAAGCGGATCTCCGCAAGGGAAACAACGTTTCGGTCGGCGTCTATGCGCACGGAGCGTTCATCCTTCTCTACGGAAATGTCGCCACGGCATTCGCCACGGCAGCGGGAACCCTCGGGGCGACCGTGCAAGTCAAGCGCATCGTCGCAAGCGGCAAGACGCTCGCCGAAGCGAAGGCGATTCGCGATCCGATTCCCACCCGGTTCTTCCGAATGTTCAACCAGTCCGGCGGCTACGGCATCTATGCGGTTTCCGCCGTGCTGATGATCATCTTGCAACAGACATGCCTTGTCGGAATCGGCGTTATGGGCGGACCGCGCAAGAACAGGCATTTTCACTATCTGAAGGGCTGCGAAGAGACGGAAAGCGCCCCGCTGCTTTTGCGATACTTTGGACGCTCTACGGCGTTCATTCTGCACTACCTTGCCGCTCTCTTTTTCTACAAGCTGGTGATTTACCACGTTTTCGATTTTCCAGACCGCGGAGACATGTGGCTCGTTCTCGTGTTCGGCATCTTCTTCTTTGGCGCGACAGTCAACATGGGAATGTGGATGGCGCAATTCTTCAAGCACCGCGAGACGGCGCTCCTGTTCTTTGCCTGCGTTCCGATTCTCGTCCTGTTCGTTTCCGGTTTCAGCTGGCCCCAGGGAAACATGCCGTCATGGCTGCGCATCTGCGGAGCGTTCTTCCCATCGACGTATGCGATTCCCGCCTGGCTGAAAATCCAGAACATCGGAGCGTCCTTTACGGAAGTCGCCCCGGACCTTCTCCGCCTATTCGAGCTGTCCGTCTTCTACCTCGTTCTCGGGCTTTTGCACGCCAAGCGTCACGATCTGCTTTCTCCGCTTTTCGAAAAGCTTCGACTCTTGCGGAAGAAGAGAAGCCAGAAGTCAGAGCTTGGTTGAGTGTGGATAGTAAACAGGACTCAGGAGTCAGGAAACAGGAATCAGTTGAGCGTGAAGTGTGGAGGGTGGAGTTCCGCGGACGTCTAGGCTTTAACGCAGAGCTTAGAACTTAGATCTTAGAGCTGAGATTTGCAGACATTTAGGCTCTAGCATGAGATGTTTGCTGAGATCTCCAAGCTCTAAGTTCTCCCCACTAAGCTCTGAACTAATCACTATCCACTAATCACTGAACAGCCCGCTTTGCGTCTCTAAGCTCTCTCAACTAAGCTCTGACTACCTCCGCCGCCAGGAGGAAACGGGTCGCTTCGCGACAAAAGCCTTTTGGCAGAAAGTAACGGCTCGCTTTGCGACAGGGGGGTCGCTTCGCGAAAAAGCCTAGACGTTCGCTGCGTCTAGGCTTTCGATATTCCATCCTGAATTTTCAATCACTTTTTCTTGACGACGACCGCGTCCTGGACCTTCTTGCCTTTCAGCTTGTCCGAAGCCTCTTCCGCCTTGCGGGCACGGTTCACGAGAGCATATTGACCGATTCCCCACAGGTTCGAAATGATCCAGTAGAGCACAAGTCCCGAAGGCATCACCGCGCTAAACAGGAACATCATCGCGGGCATCATCCAGACCATCATTTTCTGCTGGGCGGGATCCGTCATCTGGGACATCGACTGTTTCGTCTGGAAATAGGTCGTAAACACCATCACGATCGGAAGAATCGCGAGACCGTCCGGCATGATGAACGGAATCGTGATACCGTTCCAAATCACGTCGGAGCGAGACAGATCGGAAATCCACCCGACAAAAGGCTGACCGCGCAGCTCGATCGCGCGTCCAAAGACCATGAAGAGAGCAAAGAAGACCGGCATCTGGATGAGCATCGGAAGGCAACCGCCCGTGCAAGACGCCATCGGGTTGATGTTGTGCTTCGCATAGAGTTCCATGATCGCGGCCTGTTTCTTTTGCGGCTCGGAACGATACTTGACATTGATCGCGTCGATTTCCGGCTTGAGCTTGCTCATTCCGCGCGTCGAGCGGAGCTGCTTGAGCGTAAGCGGGGTCGTGATCATGCGCACGAGAATCGTGAGAAGGATGATGCCCACGCCGTAGTTCGGGATGATGGAATAGAACGCCTTGAGAAGCCAGAGCAGGAACCCGCACAGCGCGACGAACCAGACGTCCGCACCGCACCAGGTCCAGCCACTCACGATAATTTTTTCGAACCCGACGTCGAAGCTCTTGATTTCGCTCCAGTTGAGCGGAAGGACCATAAAGTCGAACGCCAGCGTATCGTTGTCCTGCATGTAGTCGGAAAGGGAAATCCGGTAGGTTCCGGGATCCTTGCTGTCTGCGCCCGATTCGGTAAAGTGTTCCGCCTTGAGCGTCGCCTCGGATGCGCTCGGGAACTTGATGACCGCGGCGACATACTTGCGGCGCATTCCCGCCCAGAGGATTTTCCCATCCTTCGCGTTGAACGTTTCCTTGCCGCGAACCGCCTCGCGCTCCACGCTGTACATGTCATTGAAAACGACTTCGCTAAAGAAATAGGAACCTCCGCCAAAGCTTCTGCCCTTCGGGAAGGCCTCCGTCTCCTTCATGCCTCCCTGCCAGAGGATTTCATAGTCGTTCGGCCTGAACCCCTCGAACGAAACCGTCTGGGCGATGGAGACGCCCGCCTTGGTGAAACCGTAGCGACGGATCACCTTGTTGCCGTTCGGGTCGGCAAACGTAAACACGAGCGACGTGTCGCCCTCGACAGCGATGGAATCCGGCGTATTCTCCGGAAGGGCGAACAGCTGCCCCGAAAGATCGACGTTATCGATTTTCAGTCCCAAAGCGCCCGACGCGGTATCCCCGATGATTTCCGGGAAGTTTCCTGCGGAATCGGGGAGCGCCTTGACGACGATGCTCGAAATTTTCGCTCCGAGATTGTCGAAGACCACCGTGAAATGTTCGTTTTCCACCCGAATCTTCCTGCGCGCGATCGGGGCCGCCACCTTTGCGGAATCCGAAGTTGCCGAATCCTTGACCGCCACCGCTTCCTTTTCCTTGGCGGGAGCGAGTGTCGCCGGCACAAGCTTCGACGTATCCAGAGCGGAGAGTTCCGGGACGGATAGCGAACCGCTTCGGGCAGACGGTGCCTGTTCGGTTTTCGATTTTTCGACAGCTTGCTGCTGGGCGCGATTCGTGGAAATCGTCATCGACCAGATGAAGAGCAGGACCAGGAGAAGGAGACCGATTACGGTTGACTTTTTCATATTCTTTTTTTCTCTTTCTTAGGCGGAACGGGATCGAAGCCTCCCCGGCAAAAGGGATTGCAACGGATTATCCGAAAAGCGGCAAGATAGAAACCTTTGAAGATTCCGTGGACACGGATAGCCTCGATCGCATACTCGGAGCATGTCGGGCGAAACCGGCAAACGCCCCGAAAAAAGTAGGGATGGATTTTCCGATAGACTCGGATGGGAAAGACGAGCAGTTCTTCCAGAGCGTGTCCGAAACTCATCGCCAGCCCATCTTCTCGAAAATGCGAAAGGCGGCCTTGCGCAGGCGCTCCGAAGTCATTTCGCATTCCTTGTCGTTCACGAAGATCATCGCCCACACGGGAGCGGCGATCGTCGAAGTCTTTTCAAAAAAGACAGGGCGAAGAATCCGACGGCAGCGGTTTCGATAGACCGCCGATCCGTTTTTCTTTCGCGCCAAAAAACAAAAACGACAAACTCCATCCGGGCTTTCAATCCACTGCATCGTCAAGGACTTTGCGTGGACTCGCTTGCCGCGATGGGCTATTTGTCGATAATCGGACTCCGACTGGAGCCGAAAGGAGCGAAGACTGGGGATACCAGGCCCTACTTCTTGTAGATGGTGTCGCTGACCGTGAGACGCTTGCGACCCTTGGCGCGGCGGCGGCTGAGAACCGCGCGGCCCCAGCGATCTTCCATGCGGGCGCGGAATCCATGGGTGTTGTGACGCTTGCGGTTGTGCGGCTGGAATGTTCTTTTCATAGTTCTAGACCTTTAGGCAACAATGCGTTGCCATTGAAAAACTTTTTGGAGCTACAAAGATAGTAAAATTTTGAAATTTCACAAGGGAGGCCCTTTTTTCGCCGAGGAAAGCCTACGGTTAAGATGTGGATAGGACGGGGAAAGAAAATTTAAAGGCGTTTTCCGGTTCAAAATCGGGAATCGGCGAGACTCGGGGACAGGCGCGAACAAAAACTATATTTCACGCGTGGAACAGACAATCGTAGCACAGGCAAGCCCAAACGGAACATCCGCACTGGCCATCATCCGCGTAAGCGGCGCGGAAACGCGTACCATCTTGCGAAAAATGCTTGGCGTGGAAGCCCCTACGCCCCGAATGGCGACCCTTGCGACCGTCCGGCATCCGCAAACGGGAAAGCGAATCGATTCGCTCGTGTTCGTCTTTTACGCGGGTCCGAATTCCTACACCGGCGAAGATTCGCTGGAGCTTTTTCCCCACGGAAATCCGCTGATCGCCCGAAGCCTTGTCGATGCGATGTGCCGGATTCCGAACGTTCGAGTCGCCTACCGCGGCGAATATACCCGGCGCGCCTTCCTGAACGGCAAAATGGACCTGGCACAGGCGGAATCCATCGCCGACATCATCCACAGCCAGACGCTCGCCGGCATCGAAAATGCGCACAAGATCCTCTCGGGAAGATTTTCCGGGGAGATTCACGAACTTTCGCGCAAGCTGAAGGACATTTCGGCACGGATCGAGCTCGACGTCGATTTTGTCGAGGAAGAAGCCAACCCGGACATGAGCGGATGGAAGGATCGCTTTGACGAAATCCAGAAAAGGCTCCGGGGATTGATCGCGCATTTCAGGAAATCGGGTTCGTTCGACAGAAAGCCGCGCGTCGTCCTCTACGGGGCCCCGAACGCCGGAAAATCCAGCCTGCTGAACGCGTTGCTCGCCGAAGAGCGCGTACTGGTGAGCGACATCCCGGGAACGACCCGAGACTTTATCGAAGTTTCGCTAGCGCTCCCCTCCGGTGAAGCGACGCTCGTCGATACCGCGGGCATTGCCGCAATTCCGCAGAGCGATCTGGACAAGCGCTCCATGGCGCAGAGCGAAACCGCGATAGAATCCGCGGACCTCGCCATTTGCCTCGTCGATTCCGCAAGGCTCCCGACCGAAGAAGCCAAGCGGCAAGTCGCCGAAGCCCAAAAGAGAAGGCACTGGGTGGTTCTTTCCAAGTCGGACCTGGAACCCGCTCCCGACAAGAGCCTTTCCGGTGGCGCACGGCTCAGGCTTTCGGCAAGAACCGGTGCAGGCCTCGAAGCGTTCAGGGAAGAGCTGGACAAGGAACTCTTCCCGCAAGGCGAAAGCGGCGACGACTACTGGATCACGAGCGAACGCGAATGCGCCGCCCTCCGCGAAGCCGCCGCCGGGATCGATCGCATCCAGGATTTGCTAAGGACCAATCCCGCCGTGGAACTCGTCGCCTTTGAAATGCGTACGGTTCTAGATTCCCTGGCATCCATCGTGGGCGAAATTTCGAGCGAAGATGTCTTGCAGACCATCTTCGACGGATTCTGCATCGGAAAGTAAAATCCTATATTCATCCCATGAGCACAGAAAACAAGATCGCCCTGATCATCGATTGCGACAACGCCAAGGC
The DNA here is from genome assembly GCA_963652365.1 of Senegalimassilia sp. Classification (GTDB taxonomy): domain Bacteria; phylum Fibrobacterota; class Fibrobacteria; order Fibrobacterales; family Fibrobacteraceae; genus Hallerella. The sequence goes on along the minus strand of CAVJTH010000001.1, from coordinate 61,008 downwards.
GGATGCCATCTACGGTATCATGGAAGAACTTTCCAAATACGGCGAGACAAACATCCGGCGCGCCTATGGCAACTGGAAGGGTTCAAATCCCTGGGAAAAGGTTCTGCACCCATTCGCCATCCAGCCCATGCAGCAGTTTCCCTACACCAGGGGAAAGAACGCTACCGACCTTGCGATGACGATCGACGCGATGGAAATCCTCTTTACGGAAAACGTCGATCTGTTCGCTATCGTCAGCAGCGACAGCGACTTCACGCCGCTCGCGATGAAACTGCGCGCAAAGTCCAAGCAGGTCATCGGGTTTGGCGAAGAGAAAACGCCCCAGCCCTTTATCGATTCCTGCAACACGTTTACCTACATCGACAAGTTCAAGGAACCGACCGAAAACGACGATTCGACAAGCGCCATCGAAAAGATCGACAAGAACAAGCTCCGCGGAAACAGCAAGATCATGAAGGCCATCCGCGAAGCCATCAACGAAAAGTCCGATGACGACGGCTGGGCGGAAGCCTCCGCGATTTCGCAGCAGATAAACCAGCTGGTCCGTCTGAGCCCGCGAAGCTTTGGCTACACGAAATGGGCGCAGCTGATCCGCGCCACGGAATACTTCGGGGAACGCAAGAATTCCAAAGGGCAAGTGTTCTTCAAGAACAAGAAGTGAACCGCTAAAATCCTCTCGCGATGCAACAAGAAATTCTGGATCTTTGCGAACGCGTTTCGCACGTCACCTACGAGAACCTGACAAAAATCATCCGCTATTCCCAGGCAGGAAGCGCCGACGGGGCAAGGAAGCTCGACGACAGCTACGAAAACGACCTGGATTCCTGGATGGGCGGCGGAACCTGTTTCAGCCTGACATGGCACCTCTACCAGGAACTTCGCCGCATGGGATACGCGCCGAGACTTCTGATGGGCGACAAGCGCACGGAAAAGAACGTCCACTGCGCACTCAGGCTCCCGCTCGACGGAGAAGTCTTTCTGCTCGATCCCGGATACCTGATTTTCGATCCGCTCAAGATTCCGGAAGAGATTCCGTTTCAAAAGTCCCAGTCCTTTTTTCCGCTGGTTCCGAACGCCGTGCGGCTGGACCTTGAAAACGGCGTTCTTTCGCTTTACACCGGTTCGATGCGCGGCCCGATGAAGCTTCGCTTCGAATTCGACATGCGCGGCGTTTCCCCGCAGGAATTTCAAGCGCACTGGAGCGAATCCTTTGACCGCGAAATGATGACCTATCCCGTTCTGAACAGGCTCGACCGGGAAAAGGGCGTCCAATACTACTACCAGAAGGGAAACCTTCTCGTTCGCGACAGAAACGGTTCCCGCCTAGAGCGCATCGACCCTTCGGAACGCATCGAGCGACTGCATGCGATTTTCGGAATCGAACGGGAAACGCTCGAAACGGCCTTCGGCATCTTGCGCATCGAATAGACGCCCTGCCGAGACAAAGCGTCCATTTTCGAGCGAAAAGCCTCTAGGCCTGCAGATTGACGCTTGCGTTTGCCGCGCCATACAGGCTGATGCTGTAGTCCTTGATGACATAGACCGGCACTTTTTTCAGAAGCGGCAAGATGTTCGGATTGTAGTTCCGTTCAAAGAACTTCATGAACAGGCTGTCGTTCACAAGCCAGCGCAGATCCTTCTGCATGGCGCCACCCGCCAGATAGAAACCTCCAAACGGAAGGAACATCGCACAGATGTCGCTTGCATAGCGGGCAAGCATCTTCACCCACAGCCGCATCATTTCGGCAGCGACAGGATCCGTATCGCTCGCGCGGCTGATGTACTTCGGACGGTCGCTCCACTCGGTCGCCTCGATCTTCCTGAACGCGTCGTTCTCGGGAACTCCGCGCGTATCGCGCCACCATTCATACAGATGGGCAAGACCCTGGCCTGCGCAAAGAGGTTCCACGCCGGGAACCTGTCCAAGCCGTTTCTGCATATAGTCGCGGAAATCCTGGGAATCCGCATCGAACGGGGCAAAGGTAATGTGACCGCCCTCGGAACTCGCCGGGATATGCTTCTTTCCGTCGTATGCCAGGAAGGAAACGCCCATGCCGGTGCCCGGTCCAATGACAACCTTTGTCGCGGGCTGCGCCTCGGGAGTCGAACCGTCCAGATGCGGCATCTTGTATATCTGCGATTCGTCGTTCACGTCGAGAGTCGGAATGCCGTAGCTTATCGCGACGAAATCGTTCACGACCATCACGGGAAATCCGAGCTTTGCCGTCAGATCGTCGCCATCGACTTTCCAGGCGAGATTCGTCATCGTGCAGCGGTTTTCCGCGACGGGTCCCGCCGCACTGATGCAGGCATGGCTAGGCCTTAGATCCGGGCGTTTTTCCAGAGCCAGTCGAAGAGTTTCCGCAATCGGTTCCTCCAGCCCGGAAATTTTCCCGGAAGCGTAATCCGCCTTCATCACCAGGGTGAACTTTCCTTCCTTGCAGGCGACAAGGCCGATGTTCGTGTTTGTTCCGCCGACGTCGATCGCAAGGACCAGCCGTTCGAATTCCGCATCGGGATTACACCATTTCAATTCCATATAGACTCCATGAATATGTCCCTAAATATATCCAAAATCCGAAGCATTGCGAAAAGGACGCGAGAATTTCACGGACTAGCTCTTGGGAAGCAGGCTCCGATATACCGCGATCTGCCGCGCCGCGATCTTTTTCCAGTCGAAACATTCGTCGAGCCGCTTCGACGCGCCTTCCACGAGACGACTTTCGAGCGAGGGATCGCTTTCGAGCCTTTGGAACGCCCGCGCCAAGGCGTCCGGATCCTTTTCGGGGACGAGGATTCCCGTTTCGCCGTTCACGACGACATCCGGGATTCCGCCGACATCGGATGCGACGACAGGAAGCCCGCTCTGCATCGCCTCGATCAGGACGACGCCCAGTCCCTCGGTATCGCCCTTGGAATCGACGATCGCGGGCAAGACAAAGCAATTGCCCTGCAGATATTCCCGGCGAAGCTCTTCCGGCGAAAGCGGCCCCGTGAACGTGACGTTTCGCGACGCGATCGATTCGGCGAGTTTTCGAAGCGAATCGGTCTGGCTTCCCTTTCCCACGATGCGGACTTCGAACTTTTGGCTGTCGAGAATCGCCGCCGCGCGGATCAGATATTCGATTCCCTTGCGTTCGATATGCCTTCCGACAAAGAGAATCCTGTACCGGCCTCTTCTCGGGTGGACGCTCGGAACCTTGCCCGTGGCAAGCGGAGATCCATAGGGACTCCATTCGATTTTCGCAGGACGAATCGCCGAAATCTTCGAAGCCGTGAAATGGCTGTTCGCGAAAATCGCCTGGGCCTTGCCGATGATGAACCGCATCACCGGACGGATCCATTTTTTCTTTCGGATAAGCAGAAGCTCGGCTCCATGAAAGTTCAAGACCAGGGGAATCCGAAAGAGCCTGCACGCGCCAAGAACGATCAGCGCATGGGGAAACGGCCAGTGCGCATGGATCACGTCATATCGATTGCGGAAGGCGAGCCAGAGACACAGAAAGAATCCGCTGACGCAATAGGGAATCGCGAGCAGCTGCATCGAAGGATGCTTCGCCATCTTTGTCGGAGCGCCTTCGTCGTGCGTCAGTATCTCGAGATTTTTGGGAGCGTAGCGAAAACGGTGAACCTTGACACCGTCGATCGCGTGCGAACGAAGCCCCCGATACGCGGGCGCCATGACCTCGACCTCGACCCCGGACGCGCGGAGGGTTTCCACGGATTTCCGCAGCCAGGGGACTTCGTTGTCCGATTCAAACCGCGGATAGACGGATCCGACGATTAGCGCTTTCATGGCGCAACGCCCGAGACCTTTGCCGCGGAAGCTTCGATATATGCGGGATAGACAAGCGCCTTGACCGTATCGAGCGGTCGCTGGATATCCGTCACGGAATCCTTGGCAAACTCCTTGAACCTTCCGGCAAGACGGCGCCAGCCATCCATTGTCGAATCGAGCATGATCAGCCCGATGCCGCTTTCGTTTTCCAGAAAGCCCGCGACGTCGGACCCGCGGCCCTTGGTCGCAAAACCCTGGAAGACGGCCTTCCAGAATTTTTCTTCCTCGTCGCTCGGCAATGCGGCGCGAATCGCCTGAAAATCCATTTCGACATAGACAAAGAAGCTCTTGGTTTCGTCGGCGCGAATCATTTCTTCCTGGATGCGAAGTTCAAACAGGTCGTTCGGGTAAATGACAATCCCGTATTTCTGCTTCTTGATGCAATCGTGAAAGAATTTCGAAATCATATGGAAAATCCAGGATGAAGGAATTGAAACATTCATGAAAATAGTATTTTAAATTTGGAAACCAGACTATGCAACGCTTGTTTAAATTGAAAAAGGCGCTCAAGGCCAGCTCGATGAATCCCTACGCGGAATTTTTCCGCTCGGGACGACTCGCGAACAGGGGCAGAGCCTTGACTGCACAGGAAATCGAAATTCTCGAGAAAAACGGCAACCGCGCCGAGGACTGGTCACGCGTCTCGGTCGATACGCTCTTTACGCCGGACCGGATTTTCGATTCGACGTTTGCGGGAAACGTCTTCCTTCCGGCATTTTACGGAACGCTTCTGATGCCCGGCGACGTTTCGTCGAAAACGGGCATCTACTCCTGCACCGTTCACGATTCGATTATCGAGAACTCGCTTCTTCACCACGTGAACCTGATGTCGAACATCTGGGTTTCGCAGGGGGCGGTCATCCAGAACGTCGGATCGCTTGTCGCGAACGGAAAGGCGCACTACCAGATCGTTTCCGAAGTTTCCGTCGGCAACGAGATGGGCGGACGCCCCGTCCGGGTTTTCCCGGATATCACGCTAGAGCTCGTAAAATCGCAGCTCTTTTCGAAAGTCGATGCGGAAACCGACGCCGCTTTCACCGCGCAGCTTGAATCCTGGCGAAACGAAGTCGTCCTGCCATACGGAATCATCGGAAAGAACGCCATCGTCGCGAACACGAACATCGTCAGAAATTCCTGGATAGCCGACCACGTCCGAATCGACGGAGCGGCAAAGATCCGCAACACGGTTGTTCTCGGAAGCCTCGAAGAGCCGACATACGTCTATGACGGGGTCATTCTCGAAAACAGCCTTGTCCAGGAAGGCGCAAAGATCCACTCGGCGGCCCTCGTCAAGGATTCCGTCCTGATGAAGCGCGTCAAGGCGGGAAACAAGGCAATCATCAACGCGTCGATCGTCAGCCCGTGCGTCCACATCGACGAAGCGGAAGTCACCCACAGCCTTGTCGGCCCGCTCACCCAGATGCACCACCATTCGCTCCTGATCGCCGCGCTATGGCCCGCGGGACACGGCAACCTGGGCTACGGGGCGAATGTCGGTTCGAATCACACAAGCCGAATGCCCGACCAGGAAATCATGCCCGGACTCGGGATGTTCTTTGGGCTTGGCGTAAACGTCAAGTTCCCCGCGAACTTTTCGGAAGCGCCCTATTCGGCGATCGCTACCGGCGTGACCGCGTCTCCGCAGCGTCTTCGCTTTCCGTTCAGCCTGATCCTCCCCGGCGACACCCACACGCATAACGTCAGTTCCTTTCTTAACGAACTACGCCCCGCCTGGTGCTACGGGAAAAACGCCTACGCCATCGCGCGCAACGCCTACAAGTACCGAATCCGCGGCAAGGGATTTGTCGCCCCCGAAGATTCCCAGGTCCTTTGCGACAGAAACGCCTATCTGGTCATGGAAGCGCTCCACAGGCTGGAATGCGCGCAGATCAGGGAAATCTATACCGAAGCCGACATTCCGGGAATCGGAAGCAACTATCTGAAGGAATCCGCGAGGCATTCGGCGACGCTCATCTACAGAAGCTTTCTCGAACGCTATCTCGTGACAAAAATCGTCTCCTTCGCGGAATCGGATCGGACGATTCTCGCGCAGAACCCGCTCGAAGCGCGAAAGATCTTTCCCGGCGACCTGTTCAAGGGAATCATCCGGGAAGTCTCCCTCCCGGAAACGTTCGGCGAGCTGATCAAGCGATACCGCTCGATCGAAAAGCAATGGTCCGACGCCGTTCTCCACGGAACGGACAAGGACTTTGCCCGCGGACGAAAGATTTTCGACGACTATGACGACGCGCACCCGGCGGATTCGGCGTTCCTCGCCTACGAAAAGGCCCGGTTCGAAGACGTTCTCCGTCGTTCCGCGGTCCTTCTCAAGGAACTGAAGGTCGAAGGGTGATGTCCTCTGCGGATTGGATTCTCCTTGCCCTGCTCGTCACGGAAGTCGCGCTGCGCGTTTTCCTCGAAATTCGGGAAGCCCGCGCGACAAGCGGCAAGATGGACCGATTCGCCCTTTTTCGGATCGTCCCGATCGTTAACGACCTCTTTCCCGCCGAAGCGAACCTTGAAAAGTCTCCGACAGGCGGCGCGTTCGAGTTCGCACACGAAAAGGCGCACCGGGAAGAGCGCCACGCCATCGCGAGATTCGCCTTTCAAATCGGGTTCGCCCTGTTTTGCGCCCTTTCGATCGGAGCAGCCGGCACCCAGCTGGGACTCGGGCTTGTCGAACTGCTGGTCCTTTTCCATCTGCTGTTCGCCGTTTCCAGAGTTTTCTTTCACGCCCTGTGCTTCGCCGAAGAATACGAAGCGGACGCGATCGCGGCAAAACGCGTTCAGTATGGCGTCGCGAGGCGCGCTCTCGAATCCCTCGCCGCGAGCGAATACCCGCGGACCCCTCTTTTCGCGCTTGTCTATCGAAAGCACCCGACAGCCGGAATGCGGCTAAAAAAGATTCGGGAATCCAGGAAAAACAAGCGCGCATAAAATGGTCCAAAGCCGTTTTTTTTAAATTGAGCTTCTGAAAAAAGCGTTTAAATCCGGAGTCTAAAATGGCGAAATACGATCCGCAACAAATCGAAACCAAATGGCAAGCCTATTGGGATTCACAAAAGACGTTCAAGACGGGAACCGACACGACAAAGCCCAAGTATTACTGCCTGGACATGTTCCCCTATCCTTCGGGAGCCGGACTTCACGTGGGGCATCCGGAAGGCTACACGGCGACAGACATCGTCTGCCGTTACAAGCGCGCCAAGGGATTCAACGTTCTGCACCCGATGGGCTGGGACGCTTTCGGACTTCCCGCGGAACAATACGCCATCCAGACCGGCACGCATCCGAGCATCACGACGCAAAAGAATTGCGACAATTTCCGCCGGCAAATCAAGAGGCTCGGACTTTCCTACGACTGGGACAAGGAAATCAACACGACCGATCCCAAGTATTACAAGTGGACGCAATGGATCTTCATCCGGCTGTACAATACCTGGTTCGACGAGACACTCCAAAAGGGTCGCCCGATTGCGGAACTTTCGATCCCCGCCGAGATCGAAGCCCAGGGCAAGGAAGCCGTCCGCAAGTATCGCGATTCCAAGCGTCTCGCCTACTACGCCGATGCCCAGGTCTGGTGGTGCAAGCATTGCAAGATCGTCTGCGCGAACGAAGAAGTCCTCGCCGACGGATCCCATGAAAAATGCGGCACCAAGGAAGTCGAACGCCGCAATCTGAAGCAGTGGCTCATGCGCATCCCGCTCTATGGGGAACGCCTGCTCAAAGGTCTCGACGACCTCGATTGGCCGCAGGGCGTCAAGGACATGCAGCGGAACTGGATAGGCAAGAGCCGCGGCGCGGAAGTCGATTTCGCCATCGCCGACGCAAACGGCAAGCCGACCGAAAAGAAGCTGCGCGTCTATACGACCCGCTGCGACACGCTCTTTGGCGCATCCTACATGGTGATCGCTCCGGAGCATCGGATGGTCGCGGAACTCACGACCGCGGAAAACCGTGACGCCGTCGCCAGATACGTACATGCGGCCGCGCTCAAGAGCGACATGGACCGTACCGAGCTCGCCAAGGAAAAGACCGGCGTATTCACGGGTTCCTACGCGGTCAATCCGCTGACCGGCACGAGAATCCCCGTCTGGGTCGCCGATTACGTTCTCACGGGATACGGAACGGGCGCCATCATGGCGGTCCCCGCTCACGATACCCGCGATTTTGAATTCGCCAGGAAATTCGGGCTTCCGATTCTCTGCATCATGGAACCCGACGCGAGCTGCCCCGAAGACGTCCGCCCGAAGGTTCTCGCCGGCGAAGCGTGCTGGCCCGCCGACGGCAAATACATCAACAGCGCTAACGAAACGCTGTCCCTGAACGGGCTTTCGAAAAAGGAAGGCATCGAAAAGATGATCGCCTGGCTCGAAGCGAACGGAATCGGCAAGGCGACAGTCAACTACAAGCTTCGCGACTGGCTTTTCAGCCGCCAGCGCTACTGGGGCGAACCGTTCCCGATCATCCACTGGGAAGACGGCGAAATCACCGCGCTCGACGACAAGGAATTGCCTGTGCTCCTGCCCGATGTCCAGAACTTCAAGCCCGGAGACGGCGGAGAATCTCCGCTCGCGGGGGCGGACGAATGGCTCAACGTCGTTGACAGGAACGGTCGCAAGGGACGGCGCGAAACAAATACGATGCCGCAATGGGCAGGCTCCTGCTGGTATTACCTGCGCTACATCGACGCGCACAACGACAACGCCTTTGTCGGCAAGGACCTCGAAAAATACTGGATGCCCGTCGATCTCTACATCGGCGGTGCGGAACACGCCGTGCTGCACCTGCTCTACAGCCGTTTCTGGCACAAGGTCCTGTTCGATCTCGGGCTGGTTTCCACGGACGAACCGTTCCACAGGCTTTTCAACCAGGGGATGATCCTCGCCTACGCCTACGAAGACGCGGCCGGTTCCAAGATTCCCGTCGATCAGGTCGAAGAAAGGAACGGAAAGTTCTTCGAAAAGGGTTCGGGCAGGGAATTGCGGCAGATCGTCGCCAAGATGAGCAAGTCGCTCAAGAACGTGGTCAACCCGGACGATGTCATCCAAAAGTACGGAGCGGACTCGCTGCGTCTCTACGAAATGTTCATGGGACCTCTCGACGCGGTCAAGCCCTGGAACACGCAGGGAATCGAAGGCATGTATCGCTTCCTCGCGCGCGCCTACCGAGCCGTCATCGGCGAAGAAGACACGGTCGCATACAAGGATGGGCCGCTCCCCGAAAGCCTCGCCAAGACCATGCACCAGAGCATTCTCAAGGTGACGGAATCGATTGAAAAACTGAGCTTCAACACGGCGATTAGCCAGCTCATGATTTTCAACAACGAGCTGACGAAATGCGACGAGCGTTATCGCGAAGCCTCGGAAGTCTTTGCGCAGCTCTTGCAACCGTTCGCGCCGCACCTCGCCGAAGAAATGTGGCAAAAGCTCGGACACAGTGAATCCATCGCCTACGTCGCCTGGCCTTCCGCCGACGAGACCAAGGTGGCGGAAGATCGCGTGGAAGTCGTGTTCCAGGTGAACGGAAAGATTCGCGCCAAGGAATCCATCGACGCGAACACGGACAAGGACGCGCTGGTGGAAATCGCCAAGAAAAACGAACGCGTGCAAGCCTACCTCCAGGACGCGACAATCGTCAAGACGATCGCGGTACCCGGAAAGCTGGTGAACTTTGTCGTAAAGCCGGGAAAATAGTTCGGAAAGCGAAGATTCCAACGCTTCGGCAAGTCCGCCGGGGCGTTTTTCATTTCGTCGGCTATCGCCCGATGTGCAACTTTTTCAGGATCTTCCCCACGAGTTCCTGCAAGATGTTCCCCGCATCGTCGGAACCGATCGCTTTCTGCAAAAGAAGGCTAGACGGAAAGAGCAACAGCGCGATAAACGCGGAATAGGCGACCAGCGGGATCAGGGACGCATTTCGGACAAAGTCGTAGGAAATGTTTTCAATCGCAATCGCGACAACGACCATCGCGGCAAAGCTCGCCAAGGCGCGCCCCATGTTTTCGAGAGCGTGCCTCATTCCTTCGGTTCCATTCTGCCTCGCCCAGAGAAGCACCATGCACGCCACTTGCAGGATGGCTCCAGCCGCGCCGACAATCGGCACGACATAGATTCCAAAATCCTCGGAGAAAAAAAGATACGCGGGAATCGTCAGCAAAAAGACTCCCGTATTGACAAGCGTCGGCGTCCACATCTTTTCTTTCGCGTAGAAGGACCGCACAAGGACCGCCTGCAGGCAAAGTCCCAGGCTCGCCGGCAAGTACCAGTGCAAGAGCTTCGCGACATACTCCGTCGTTTCGCGCAAAAAGGCTCCGCGTTCAAAGAGAATCCTCACCGACGGAAACGAAAGCGCCCAGACGGTGATGACCGCGGGAACCAGGATGGCAAACATCCGCGAAAGGCTCGACCAGATCTTGCAATTTAAATCGCCCAGCCGATTTTCCTTGACAAGCCTCGCCATGTCGGGATAGCTCGACACGCCGACGGAAAACCCAAAGACGGCGACAAGCGTGTACATCACGCGGTAGGCGTAATTCAAGCTGGAAATTCCGCTCGCCCCAAAGATTCCCCCAAAGCTTCGAATGACAAATTCAAAGGCAAACATGCTGCCAACGCCAAAAGACATCGGGAGCATCATCTTCAGGTATCGCCGAACATCGGGATGCGCGGGATTGACATAGGGAACGTAGCGAAGTCCGCCGCGCCTTGCGCCAAAGACCTGAAGGACAAAGAATCCGACGAACGCGCCGACGGGAACGCCCCAGGCAAAGCCTTCCAGCCCATGGTGACGCCCGAGCAGACCGCCAACGATTATCGCCAGGTTGTAGATGACGCCGGTGAGCGAAGGAATGGCGAACTGCTTTCGGGTATGCTGGACGGCAACGAGGAAGCTTCCCGCAAAGATAAAAAGCTGCCCGGGCAAGATAATCCGCCCAAAGTAGGTCGCGCGATCGAGAATCGAAGGCGACAGGTCCGCTGCCGAAGTGAACAGGACGATCAGTTCCCGCATCCAGACAAACGACGGGATGACGAGAGCGAGAAAGAGGATTCCCAGCGAATTCAAGATGTTGCTGAAGAATTTCCAGGCGCCGGCATCGTCATTCTTCGCCCTGTAGCCAAAAAAAATCGGAATGAACACGATGGACAGAAAGCCGGTGCTCACCACGTGATTCAAGATGTCCGGAATGAGAAAGGCCAAGTCCAGCGCGTTCTTTTCGGCGGTAACGCCCGCAGCCCGGGCAAGCAGCATTTCCCGAAAAATCCCGAGGACACGGCTTACGAGCATACTCGCCGCAATGATAAGGGTCGCTTTGTTCATTTGACCGCAATGTTAGAAAAGTTGTCGGCAAAAGATTTCCTACCGGAAAACGGCGACATAGGAATTTCCTTTTTGCGGCACGACGACGCGTTCGGAAGACGCTTCGCCGTCGTTCCAGGAAACAAATGTACAACCCGCTCCGTTTTCGGCCTTGAGCGTCACGGGAATTTCCGCAAAGAGAGGAATCGTCGCGTTCCGGACAGGGATTCCATCGACAGAAACGCTGCCACAACCGCTTGACGAAACCGAGACTTCCTGGATTTCTCCAAGCCCAAAGAATTCCTTCATTTCGGAAATGACTTTTTCCGGACGTTCCTTCGCAAACGCCCGAATCGTCTCCAGGGAATTTTCCATGTAGGACGCGCTGTGATTCCAACGGGCTTGGTCGCGAGGAATCTCCGCCTCGATTTCCCGCATCATCGCATCGATTTTTCCAAGAACCGAATCCGCGCAGAACTTCGTTTCGACAAGCGCCGCGAACCGATTGACAAAGCGATTCCGGAACGTCGAATTTTTCAGGAGGTTTCGGAAGAGAATCGTATATTCCGCCCCGTTCGGGTAGCCGGAAACCGTCGAATCCGTCACGAAGTGGAACATGTCGATATCGGAGTATTGCGAATGTCCGTTGTCGAATCCCCAATCCAAGTCATAGAGGAACCATTTCCACTTGGTAAGCGGAGCCGTCGAGCGCCACTTCTTCAGATTGTTTCCGGGCCAGTCCTGGTTCGCCACGAACATTTCCGTTTGCATGTAGCTGATGAAGTTGTCGATGTCCATCTGGCTTGCGACATATTCATAGGCTTCGGGAAGAGCCATGTCGTTACCTTGTACATAATTTTCCAGGGCGACGAAATCGGCCGCAGACCCCGCAGACGCCGAATTGTCGCTCTTGAGAAGATCGATTGCGTTCGCATCGTATCCGTAATTGGTTTCAAAGTAGTTTTCGTTGGAGCGTTCCCGAATGCTGTGGATTCCGAAATATTCGCCGTTGTAGAAGACGATCGCGTAGCGGCCTTTCTGGAAATCGACGCCGAGACCTTTCGTGATGCTCGATCCCAGACGATCGCGAAGATAGTCCTGGTAAAAGTTTCCTCCGTTGTTTCGAAAAACGAGGTCCTTGAACTCCGAAAGATTCGGATAGTCCGGAAAGATCCGATACTCCAGCCTGGAATTTCCATACTTCTTTCGGAACTTGAGCGCAAAGGACTTCTTTTCGTTCGCGCGGCTGTAGTTTCCAAAGATTTCATAGCCCGCGGGGCTTTCAAACGCCGGCGTCGGACTTCCCGGTTCAAGAAAGGCGATTTCGGCGGGAATCGTCTTGTCGAGCCAGTAGTTCGCTCCGTAATGCGGCTCGGCGGCATTCGCGCCCGGGCCTTCCTCGTAGATTCCGGAATCCGGGCTAAAAAGCTGCTCCGGATCCGCCGTCACAAAGGCGGTCGCAATGCCAGGCTGGTCTTCGAATATGTAGGTACGGGTCGTCGTTTCGCTCGGAAGAAATCCGTCACGGAACGTGGCGACGCGAAGAACCGTCGTCGAAGAAACGGTAAACGTCTCGGGGCATACGGGACTCTGCGCAGTCGGCGCCTTTCCGCCAAGCTCGCAGCGAACGGTTCCCGCAGAATCGCTGGGCAGGGAAACGGCAAACGACTCGCGATAAAATCCTGAAGGCGGCAACGAGAACCTGTCTTCCGCCTGTCCCGCATAGGCAAAGTCTTCGATTCCGAGCGGCGAAGCTTTTGCGAAGCCCCAGCCGGCAGTCGTCAGCGCATAGGATTTTCCCGTAGGAACGCTGGGATAGGCGATGGAATCCCGGAGAGTCCCCGCCGCATCGAACAGGAAGATTTCACCTCCGGACCTGGGCAGCTTGAAATCCGCATGCGGAAAATGCCCTTGATTCCTCGCAACGATCGATCGGAACGCAAACTGGACCGGCGAATAGTGATTGCTCACCGCGGCAAAGCGCATTCCATAGATGTTCTCCAAATCGGGAAAGCTCTTCCCGGTGGGAACGTTCAGCGAATAGGTCGTCATCGAATCGCCCGTCCCGACGAGCGTCGTCGCCCAGCCTTTCCAGTCATCGAGATCGGGCTGGGTCAGCCGGATTTCCAAAGGTTCGCCCTCCGTCACGTAGCCAGTCAGAAGCAGCTGGTTTGCGCTGCCCAGATCGTGCGCATCGTTTTTCGAACCGGTTCCGACCCCGACAAAGATGCACGCGCTGCTCCAGCCAAGCTCCTCGTTCTTTCCAAGCTGCATCTGCCCTGAAATCATGCGGGCGCCGTTTTCCGTCGAAACATAGCGCGAGAACTTCCAGGGTTCCGCGGAACTCGTTCCCGCGACAGGCGTGCTTTGCGCATCGCTCCAGCTCCAGGCTCCCCCTCCGATCATCCCGGTGGAATCGGAAGGCATCACGTAGTCAGGCCGATTCTTTTTTGAAAGGAAAACGATCAGGAAGCTTTTCGGCGGAACGTTCACATCGCCAAACGTCCACCTGGCTTCGGAAACGGAATTGGACAGAGAATATCCCCCAAGATTCACTGCGGTATCCGCCGGATTGAAAAGCTCTATCCAGTCGGAATGTTCTCCGTCTTCGTCCTCGAAGTCCAGGTTTTGCGGAACGACTTCCGTGAACATGACGGGCGCCGAACGGACAAAGGGCGTCTCGGATGGGTCCGGCTCCTGCGAATTCGCAGGCTTTGGCATGTCGGAACAGGAAAGCGACAGCGCGCAGATTCCAAGGGCAACCGCAACGAATCTCATGCAGTAAACATAAATTTTTCCCTCGGGAAAAGCGTTTTCGGTCAAGTAAAATTTTGCCTAGAAAAAATCTACGTTCAGCTTGACGCCATTTTTCTTGACATCCCGAACGAGAATTTCGACATTCGCCTGGACATTCTTCAAGGCGACGGAAACGACGCTTCCCTTCCGAAGAATGAGCGCAGCGGAATTGTCATTGCCGTCGAACTTTTCCAGAACGCTCGAAACGCGAACATCGAGCCGCCTCGCCGATTCGCGGAGGCTATCCAGCCTTCCGAGAGTTTCCGAAAGCGTTTCCCTGGAAGAACCCACCCCCGTGGAAATGTTCGCCGTTACGGCATCCAGATTTTTCGCCGAGACGGAAAGGTCGTCGAGCAATTTCCCCAATTCGCCTTCCAGATTTTCGAGACTCGCTCCCGATACGGAAGAAATTTTCTTTCCCTTCTGGGAAATTCGCCGGATCTGCCTACCTTCCGCTCCCGAATCCAACGAGTCGAAAAACGCTCGAGCCGAATCCAGGATCGTCTTGAAACGCGAAATGGATTCGTCCAGATCTTCGCGAGCCGTTTCAAGCCCCTTGTCGAAGACAGTACAGAAAATCGTGTCGCCTTTCGAAAAGCTTTCGGAAGAATCGCCCAGGACAATTTCAAGTTCCCGGTTTCCCAAAAAGCCTGCCGACGCGAAGTGCAGCCGGGAATCCTTCGGAACGCGTACGCTCGACTCGACTTCGAAATTCACGTAGAGGAGCGAATCCGTCTTTTCGATGTGCGTAATCCTTCCCTTGGGAATTCCGCCGACCTTGACGTTCTTCCCTCCGCTGACCGGACCTATCCTGTCAAAAGCGGCCACGTAGCGAACCCGAACATTGTGCGGACTGAGCGGATGAAAGAAATACCACAGGAGAAAAATGCCGAAAACGAGAAGCAAGAGGAAGAACAGCATCCGCTTGTTTCCGTATTTCGAAAGCTTGCTATTCATAGTCGGCTCCGTCAAGAAGCCCGTCAAGAGCGTCGTTACCGGAAATTCCCCTAGCCTTGTCCTGAATCGCCTGGACCAGCGACTTGTTGAATTCCTGCGCCGTGTCGATTCCATTCATTTTCATCAGCGTATTCATCGCGATGACTTCGGAAATCACGGTGAGGCTTTTTCCCGGCGCAACGGGAATCAGCACCTTGGGAATCTTGATGCCGAGAATCCTTTCGTAAGAATGCGAAAGCCCCGTGCGCTCGTAGGTAACGCCCCGTTCCCAGGGTTCCAGCTCGATGACGACTTCGATTTTCTTCTTGTGGCGGACGGACGAGATTCCGAACATCGCGCGCACATCGATAATTCCCACCCCACGAATTTCCATGTGATGCCTGATGAGCGATTCGGAGCGACCGACCAGAGTGTTCCCAAGCTTCGTGATTCGGACCGAATCGTCGGCGACCAGACGATGTCCGCGTTCCACGAGATCGAGCACGCATTCCGATTTTCCCACGTTGCTGTCTCCGACGTAAAGCATCCCTACGCCATAGACATCGACAAGGCTCGCGTGAACCGACGTGTACTTTGCAAAATACAGTTCCAGAAATCGCTGGGCCTCCTTGGCGAAATCGAACGTGGAAAGTTCTGTCGTCATCAGGGGAACATTTTGCGCCGAGCACATTTCCAGCAGCTCGGGATGCGGCGGCAAGCGATGCGTGACAATCCACAGCGGCGATCGGTACTTCGAAAGTCCGTCAAAGACTTTCCGCCGGGACGCCGCGTCGAGATGCTCCAGATAGCTCCATTCCGTAGAGCCGACCATCTGGATCTGGTCGGGATTGTAGCCGTCGATAAACCCGGTCATCGCAAGCCCAGGACGGTGAATGCCCACGCGAGACAGATCCGTTCCCAGCGACGACTCTGGCGTGAGAAGCGCGAGCCTTAGCTTGTGACGAAAATGCCTATAAAAATCAAGAACCGGGCACGAGGCTCGGCACTTGACATCCAGATTGTCGAAACAGCGATACGCCAACTTTAATTTTGCGCCGTAACGTTTGCGACCGATTCCGCCTGGTGCGCCTTTTGCTTTTCGTTCGCTTTCTTGAGCTGGATCTTGGCACGCTCCAAGGCGTTGTCGATGGCCTTTCCCATGTTTTCTTCGTCTGCGGAGGCGACGATGACCGCACCCTTGACATTGAGGGAAATTTCACAGTGGCGGTTCAGATCGCCAACCCTGTCGAGAACGATGGAAGCGGACGTGATGTTCGGGTAAAACTTGCCGAGTGCATCCACTTCTTCTTTCAAGTGATCCTGAAGCGTATCGGAGATGGTGCAATGACGGGCAGAAATTTGAACTTCCATGACAAACCTTCCAGTTAAAGGGTGTAAGACAACTAAAAAGGCTTTCGCCTTCTCCAAAGATATACATCTTTATTGTTCGAAAAAGAACGATTTTTAAAGAAAAATTTTTCTTTTCGATCGTCCCGGTTGGAATACCGAACCTTAGCCCTCTAGCTCCAGCCCTTGAATTTCCCGCTCGGAAAGGCCGGAATACCGGACAACCTTTTGCAGCGGCATTCCATCGCCAAGCATCGCCCGGGCGACCTGAACTTTCGCATCGCGGAGCCCTTTCTGGAGTCCCTGCTGGAGTCCCTGCTGGAGTCCTTCCTGAATGCCGGCCTGGACACCTTCGGCCTTCCATGCGTCCTTGTGAGCATCCACGTATTCCTTTTCGAGTACTTCATACAGGCTAGGTTCGCCATACACGTCGCGATGAGTCACGTAGTCCATAAATTCCTCCTTGTCTTCTGGACGCTTTACCGCTGTCAAATATAGCATCGTTTTCCGGACAAGGATCGCTCTTTCCTTTTGAGGAATTTCGAAAAATACCCGTTGTGCGTCCCTTCGCAGATTTTCCAGGCCAGCCGGCTCAAAGGCGTATTTCATGATCAGAAGGGCAAACGCCGTTTCCGCATCGATGTCTTCAACCGCGTTTCGGAAAATCACGCTTCCGGCATCGATAAATTCGCAGATAAACGGCAGACCGATCCGGTGGTAGTATTCCGGGTAATCGGAAAACATCGGCACTTCTGTCGGTCGCCATGCTTCCCTCCCGTTGTACAGGATAATGGCAACGGTTGGAATGTTGTCATGGCGAATCACCATCAGTCCGTGCCAATAACGGATGAGCTGCCGGAAGACTTCATCGTCCCGATACGACTTGTGTTCCACGATAATCCCGACAAGCAGTTTTGCGTCCTTGCCCGAATCCTTGAGCTTGACGGTAAACGCCAGATCGGCGCACCCCTTGTCGTTTTCATCGACAAAGGAATCCGAGATGTCGGAAAGCGTAGCCAAATCGACCGTTTCGATAAATCGGGCCAGGCTCTCGTTTTGTCCGGCGGCTAGACGGAGCAGTCCGGCGCAGCGTTCGGGCTTGTAGAAAACGGAACGGAAAAAGTCGTCATGCGGATGAGCGTTCATTTTTCTCTTCATGAAAATCTCCTTTCGGTGAACTCTTTTACGGTATAACGCACCGGAAAGGAAATCGGAGAAAAATCGGCTCGTTCCTTGCGTTTTCTAGACGACGGATTTTCGGAGCCGTGCCGGGAGGATCTTGAGTTCTTCGCGATACTTGGCAACAGTCCGACGCGCCACTTTCACGCCTTGCCGTTCAAGCGCATCGGCGATCGCCTGGTCGGAAAGCGGCGCCGTGCGATCTTCTCCGGCGACAAGTTCCCTGATGGCATCGAGAATCTTGGCGGACCCGATAGACGTGCCGTCGCCCTGGGAAACCCCCGAGCTGAAGAACTGCTTGAGTTCGTAAACTCCGTAAGGAGTATCCACATATTTCCCGTTCGTCGCCCGATTGACTGTGCTAGGGTCGCGATGAATCTCGTCGGCGATGTCCTGGAGAATCATCGGCTTCAGGTTCTCCGGGCCTTTGACAAAAAAGTCGCGCTGTTTTTCGAGAATGGCGTTCATCACCAGTTCAATCGTGCTGCGACGATTATCGACGCTCTTGATGAACGAGTTCGCGGCATTGAGCTTTTCCCGGACATATTCCTTGTCCTTCTTGCTCGCGGTCGGGCTTTGCAAAAGCTTGCGGTAAGTCTCGTTGATGTGCAGGCGCGGAACATGGTCGCGATACATGACGACCTTGAATTCGCCAGGTTCCGTTTCGACGATTTCCATGTCGGGGACTATCGACTGGACTGGCGCATTGTTGATCTGAGTTCCGGGATGCGGAGAAAGACGGGAGAGCTCGTGCACGGCCTTCTGGACCTCTTCCGTCGAGACGTTCAGCGCCTTGGCGATCGCCGCATACCGCAATTCCCTGAGCTCGTCGTAGTGTTCTTCGAGGATCCGGATGGCGAGCGGCGAAAAATCCGGAATCCGGTAGGCCTGAATCAGCAGACATTCGCGAAGGTCGCGCGCTCCGATTCCCGGCGGCGTAAACGACTGGAGAACGTGAAACGCTTCCTGGACGGGATACGAGGCTTCTTCGAGCGGTTTCCTTTTCTGCAAGACGTCTTCCACTTCGAGAATGTCGGGATTTCGCCTGTCGGCGCTTGTTTCCTGGGCGACAAGCCCGCTATCCGCCGGAGCGAGAAATCCGTCGTCGCCGACGCAGCCGATGAGATATTCGACAATCCGGACGATCCGCGGAGGACGCTTCCATTCGCGAAGCTGGTTCTTCAGGATATCCTGCATGCTGAGACCGCGGGTCGGCTCGGGGCGAAGTTCGTCGTCGGAGTCTCGACCGCCTAGGTCCTTGTAAGGAGCCTCCGCGTTCCGAAATCCGTCTTCCATGTATTTTTCCCAGTCGATCGAATTTTCGCCACCGGGTTCCATCAGATCGTGACTGTTGTCTTCGCCGTCTCGCCCGGAGCTTTCCCTTGTCGGCGCGTCCAGGGATTCCAGGCGGCTGTCGGGTGCATCGTCCGCTTCGAGAAGCGGGTTTTCGGCGAGTTCTTCCGATATCGCCGTTTCCAGTTCCAGCGAGTTCATCTGGAGCATCTTGACGGACTGCAACATCTGCGGCGACAGATTCTGTTCAAGCCGAACGCCCTGCTTAAGCTGTATTCCCAAATCCATGAAGCCTCCTCAATCCAATCGGAACGATTCCCCGAGATAGATGCGTTTCGCCTCTTCGTTGCTTGCAAGATAGTCCGACGATCCTTCGGTGAGGACCTGGCTCTTGTACATGATGTAGGCGCGGTTCGTAATCGAAAGCGTTTCGCGAACATTGTGGTCCGTTATCAGCACGCCCATTCCCTTGTTGCGCAGGGAAGAGATGACCGACTGGATATCCGCCACGGCAATCGGGTCGATGCCGGCAAACGGTTCGTCGAGCAGCAGAAAATCCGGACTCGCGGCGAGCGCCCGCGCGATTTCGAGACGACGGCGTTCTCCGCCCGAACAGCTCATCGCCTTGGTGTGTCGGATGTGCGTAATCTTGAATTCTTCGAGAAGTTCTTCCAGACGTTCCTTGCGTTCCGCGCGTTTCATTCCCTGCGTTTCGAGAATCGCCATGATATTGTCCTGGACGCTCATCTTCCGAAAGATGGACGCCTCCTGCGGCAGATATCCCACGCCCAGTCGCGCCCTGCGGAACATCGGCTTTTCGGTCATTTCGACATCGTCGAGAAAGATATGCCCGGAGTCGGGCCGGACCATGCCCACGATCATGTAGAACGTAGTCGTCTTCCCCGCTCCGTTTGGCCCGAGAAGCCCGACGACCTCGCCCTGCGAAACGCTGATGGAGGCTTCGTTCACCACCCTGCGCCCGTTGTAAATCTTGGAAATTCTTTCCGTGCGGATTGTCCGTATCAGGCTTTTCATCTTTTTTCCTTCCTTCTTGCCGGAACGCTCGTTTCGCCTTTTGGCGGCTTGAGGTTTTCCGGCGAAACCGCCTTGGAGGAATCGCTCGCGCTTTCGGGTTCCTTCGGCAAGATGTTCTGCCTGGACAGATCGATGTATCGTCCGCTGGCGAGCGTTTTAGTCCCCGCAAGCTTGAGATGTCGCACCTTTCCCTCGTCAAACGCGATTCGGATGGTATCTCCCGCGGCCTCGTTCTTTCCCTCGATAACGCGCTGCTTTTCCCCGATGTGGAAATACGTACTTTGCGCTTCGCCCGAAATCAGCGCGCCTTGCAGCTTGCCGTTTCGAAAGGAGAGGTCGAGCCTTCCGCCGTCCATGCTGTTTCTGTAATCGGCGAAATCCGCTTCGTAAAAGGAACCGTGCGCATTGAGGTTCACGTAAAGACGCTGGATCTTGTCGTTTGCGAATTCCGCGTAGAGCGTGTCGCCAACCGCTTCCGTAAACTGGTCGGGCTTTCCCCGCTTGCCCCTTTCGTGCTGCTTCCCGTGGGCATTTCGTACGACCAGCGCGCTCTTGAGCGTCCGTTTTTCCGTATCGATCGTCAGATAGATGGAATCGCCGGTCAGCTCGTAGCCGTCCATGGTAAACTTGGGATTTCCCTTGAGCGAAACCCAGCCCTGCCGCTTGTCGAGATAGCCCGAATCGCATGTCACCACCATTTCGCCCTGCGTGATGACGACATTTTCGAACGCCTTGGCAAATTCCGCGTTCTGGTCGAACGAGATGAATTCCGCCCGGACAGCCGTCGTGTCGATCTTCCCGTCCTTCTGGAGCTGGTATTGATGCAGAAGAGGCTTTCGGGTGAGCGTCAGGATTTTCTTCTTCTTGTCGTAAACCAGGTGGTTTCCGAAGAAGGCATAGGCGCCCGCGGAATCCTTGGCCTCGACCGAACCTTTCGCCGTCGCGATTTCCGTCTTGCGGCGGTAGCTGCCGCTTTTCGCCTTGATGTAGCCGTCGGGGTGCGTAAAGACGAAGTTTCCCTCGCAATCGACCTGGTCCGCGTTCTTGTTCCACGTGGCGCGACCCGTTCGAAACTCGATGGAATCATGCGTAAAGCGGACCCGCCCGTTCAAGAGAAGGAATCCCGCCTTGCGCATCGCGGCGAGACTGTCGGCATGCCGCATCACGAGCGGAGACGTCTGCGCGGCAACCTGCGAAAGAAGCCCGCACAGAAAGATCCCGAGCATCGACAGCCGAAGATTCACCGGGGCCTCCCGGTCGGAGGCTTGTGTGGCACCGGAGCCTCCAGATGTTCCGCGTTCTGCCGTTCATCCTCTTCCTTGATACGCTTGGCGGCATCCTGGAAGATCCCCGTCACGTCCGAAAGGATGTGCCAGTTTTCCATCTTGGCGTCGCTTTCGAAACCCTTTCCCTGCAGCACGTCGCCGTCTTCGTTCACCACGCGGACGAAGCTTTCCGTCCTGACCAGGTTGTCCTTCTTGTTCCACAAAAGGGAATCCGCCCGGACCGAAGCGCCTTTGGGCGTAATCGCATAGACGTGTCCGTAGGCATAGACATAGTTCATCCGGCTGTCAAGCGTTCCCGAATCCGCGCGCAAGAAGGCGGAACGCTCCCCGATCGAATCGAAGATATCGACGAGAATCGGTTTCGCGAAGATCTTTTCCGTTCCGCCCCAGCGTTCGAGATACGCCGTCTTCACCTTCCAGGAAAGCTTTTCCTTTTCGTAGAAATCGAGGAGCGTCGTATCCGTAAAGAGCATCATCGGACGCTCGACCGCTTCGCCTTCAACCGGCAAATCCTCTTCGGGGTCTTCGCAGGCGGAAAGCAGGAACAGCGCCAGAACGCCGACGCAGGAAAGCGTCCGCAAGAGCGAGCCGACGGTGCTTAGCAAAAAATGTGCCATCTGGGATTAAAAATACAATAATTGGAAACTCCGGGACAAAAATCCAGATGGGACCGGAAAGCGATTCGACCTTTTTGGAAAATCATCGTCCCTTCCGAGTGTGGCGGCAAGGACAGAAAGTCAGAACCTGGCGCCGAGTGCCGCTTCACGCTAGGACCTAGATGTCCGCGGAACTCCACTCTCGACACTCCACGCTTCACCCTCGACGGATTCCTGTTTCCTCTCGACCGTTAACTAGCCATCCCCATCGATTTAGCTATATTTTCGCCGTTAGAATTTTGCGATGTCGCAGAATTTTTCCGGAAGTCCTTGTCTAACCTTCCTTAAAAAACAAAATGAAACAGAAAATTTCCGATTGGTTTCGCCGCGAATGGACCGATTATGTTCTCCTCCTGCGGAATATTCCCTCTCTAGTCGTCAGCCTTTTTATCCTTTCCGTGGTGTGCATGAACCTGCTCGCCAACAAGGAGCTGGTTTCGTTCCGGTATCTCGCCCTCGATTGCGGGTTTACGCTCAGCTGGGTTTCGTTCCTGTGCATGGACATGATCTGCAAGCGGTTCGGCGCCAAGGCGGCGGTGAAGATTTCCCTGCTCGCCCTGTTCGTCAATCTGTGCGCATTTCTTCTGTTTCACCTGCTTTCCCATGCGCCGGGAATGTGGGGAGAATTTTACAGCTATGCGGATTCCAGCCCGGAAAAGGCGCAACTGGCAAACGACGCCCTAAACGCGACATTTGGCGGCACCTGGTATGTCGTCCTCGGCTCCGCGATCGCCATGTTCGTTTCGTCATTCGTCAATTCCGCGGCGAACCACTGGATATCCAGACGGACCGTTTCCCGGAATTTCAGGAACTTCGCCATCCGCTCCTTCCCCTCGACGATGCTCGCCCAGTTTGTCGATAACTTCCTGTTCGCCTGCATCGTCAGCCACATTTTCTTCGGATGGACCATGACGCAGGTTCTCGTCTGCTCGCTCACGGGAGCGGTGATGGAACTCCTCTGCGAAATCGTCTTCAGCCCGCTTGGCTATCGGATCTGCCGCGCGTGGGAATCCCAGGGAGTCGGAAAGGAATATCTCCTGTCCAAGGAAGGGAAGACATGAACGTATTCGTCAGCGGCACGAGCCGCGGAATCGGCAAGGCCGTAGCGGAAAAGTTCCTGGCAGGCGGCGCGCGCGTTTTCGGGTTCGACATTCTGGACGCAAGCCTCCAACACAGGAATTACGCACATCTCGTCTGCGACGTCTCCCGAGATTCCCTGCCCGAAGTCCCGACCGCCGCAGATATCGTCGTGAGCAACGCGGGGGTCCAGAATTCCGGGCGCGACATCGACGTGAATCTCAAAGGTTCGATGCGCTTCGTCGAAAGATACGCATTCCAGCCCGCGATCAAATCCGTCCTGATCGTCGCATCGGCGTCGGCGCATTCCGGTGCGGAGTTTCCCGAGTATTCCGCCTCCAAGGGAGGGCTTCTCGCCTACATGAAAAATGCAGCGACAAGGCTCGCCAAGTTCGGCGCGACCTGCAACAGCATCTCGCCGGGCGGCGTCACCACCGATCTGAACCTTCCCGTGATGCGCAACGAAGAGCTCTGGCAAAAGATCATGGACGTAACCCCGCTCAAGCGCTGGGCAAGCCCCGAAGACATCGCCGAATGGATTTACTTTCTCACCGTCGTAAACAAGAACTGCACGGGGCAGGACATCTTGATAGACAACGGAGAAAAGGACCTGAACGGCACGTTCGTGTGGCCGTAGCCTTTATCAAGGCCTTTGCAAGATTCCCTGCCTTCAAGCGATTTGGATGGGGAAGTTCTCTTCGGGGATTTCATGAAGCGCCTTGTTCTCGCATGGCGACAGTTCATTTCCTTGCCAGTTCGATTTCCGGCAGAATAATCGGGCAAAGCTTTTCGCGTTCCTTATTGCGCCAGGCGACCACATAGCGGATTCGAACCAGTTTTACCGAATATCCCAAGTCATTCAAATGGGAAATCTTTTCTCGCGCGGTTCTTGACAATACGGCGACAGGATTTTTCGAGCCACTGTCGTCGTACAATCCTCCACGGAAATACTTCAGCGAGTCTCCACTGCGTAATTTGAAGATGCGTCTTTTTAGCCCATCGCCTTCACCGCTTTTTTCTCCATAAAAGTAATCAAGCCACATATCCTTGTGACCGAACTGGAAAATGATTTCTGCGGGTTCCGGATACATCGTCCTTTCTTCCATTACGGGAGCGTACTTATCCAGGAAGGGGCAGCAATGGAAAACATACAGTTGCTTTTTTGCACGGGTAAAGCCTACATACAATACACGGCGGCCTTGCTCGCTTCCTGCCCTTTGGTCCTTGATCATGGTATAGACTCTGTCAAATTCGCGACCTTTCGCCTTGTGAATCGTGGAAACGACGACTTCGTTCCTTTTACCGCATTCAAAGTCGGAAATTTTCGATTCCATCAAAAACAGTTTCAAATCGTTTCGATAAAGGCGATCGTTATGCTTTCGATAAACGTCAAGAGCCTTTAAACAGATAGGCAGCAAGGCGCTCTTTTGATAAACGTCTTCAAGCCTGCCGATGGACGCGCGCCATTCATCGGAGCCGATGACAGGATTCTCGTTGCGAGAGAGCCATCTCGCAAAGTCTCTGAACTCAACAAGGTCGTAGAGCGAAAATCCGTCGCTATCCCGAATCAGCTTTGCCTTGATGTTTTCGTGATTCAGGAGAGCCATCATTTTCAAGGCATCGTCGTTCGTCTGGGTTAAAACACAGACAGTCCCTTGCGGGGGATACTCTTTCAAGTGCCTGGCGATGGGATATTCCATATTCGGCGAATCGAACTTTCGAATTCTTACCGCCCCTTCCCCATCGGAAACAGCCTTGATCGGATTCATCTTCAAGCGATTCGGAATATCCTGAACGAATAAGTTCGTAAAATCGACAATCTTCTTGACGCTGCGGTAATTTTCGACCAGTTCATATTTTTTAGCCTTGTAAAGATCGACGAAGCGATTCAAGTCGACAGACCTTGAACCCGCCTTTTGGTGAACGCCTTCAAAAATATTCTGGTCATCGTCGCCTACGGCAATGACTCGCATGTCTTCATTTTCTTCAATCAAGGCCTGAACCAGGGCAAACTGGTGTTCATCCATATCCTGAGCTTCGTCAATAACCAGGACTTTCCTGGTTATCTTGCTGTGTTCGATTTCGCCTTCCTTGATTTTTGCGACCGCCGTCTCTACGGCCGATTTGGCCTTGTCCAAATCGCCCATTGTACCGAGCAAGTCAAAGGCATAGGAATGGAAGGTCTTGGCCGCCAAGAAAGAGGCCGCGTTCCCAATCAGCTTGTGGAGCTTTTCCTTGAAGTCCATGGCCGCGCTGCGAGAGAACGTGAGCATCAGCAGCTGTTCGTGCTTCACGTCTTCCAAGAGCATCAACGACGCCAGCTTATGGACGAGTACACGGGTCTTTCCGCTTCCCGGGCCCGCCGCAACCATGATGTATTGGCTGTTCCTGTCTTCGATAATTCGCTTTTGACGTTCCGAAAGAGAATCCACAATTTCGTGATACCTTTCGGGAGTAATGTTGTGGTTGATTTCATCCATTCGGTTGCCCTTGAAATACTTGTTCAGGAACATCTTGTAGTCAAGAGCGAAATAATCGCTTACGAAAGTTTGAGCCTGCTTGCTGTCGCGCACCATCATGTTGGCGTATTCACCCACAATGTGGATTTGCTGCATTTTCATCTGGTAGAAATTATTCAATTTTTCATAGTCATCGACTTTGTACTTGATCAAGTTGCTCTTTTCGATTCGATGAATTTCAAGCGCATTGTAGAGGACCAGGAATCCGTCTTCCAGCTGCAAGGAATTGATCTTGGAAAGATATAGAAGGGACTTTTCGAGTTCCTTGTAGGATACAGGTTCGTTGGCAAATAGAGAAACCTGCTTTTCGTATGCGCTCAACAATTCTTTTTCGGAGAATCGAATCAGGGCTTCTTCACGGGAATTCGTCTTGGTATCGGCATTTGCCTGGTAAAGCCGATCGACAACAAAAAGAGACAATTGCACTCGGCGCCTAAAGTCGCTTTCCAGGTTTTGGGGAGAGACTTTCAATTCGATTTTCGTGCCGATATCCGAACAGTAGTTCCTTTCAATGAGACCATCGATCATCCAGAAGAAAAGAATTGTCTTGAAGTCCTTCACATTGGCCTTTTTTATTCCATTCACGGCGGCTTCTTCATTCAGTTCCTTGAGATTGAATACGGTTTTTCCTTCTCTCAATTTTGAAATCAAGAATTTTTCAAGCGCCTCGAAATGCTTTACCACCAGTCTTGACTTGTTTTCGCCATCCCCTTTCTTGATGTAAGCGGTCAAGTCCTTGGAATCTGCCAGGATATTTTCTGCACGTAAAAGCTGGACCGTTTCTTGAACGACGCGACATTCCAGGCCGAGGATATCCGCAATGTAATCAATGCGGGATTCAGCTTCATCACCCTTGCCCTTTGAAACGCTTCGTTCCGAAATCAGAAGTCTGACAATTCGAATGGCGTTTTCTTTCTGCGTTTCGTCAAGCATGCTTGATGCCGTGATCTTGTTACGAGCCTCGTCCATATTCGAAACCAGAATGCCTGTGGCGTAAACCCGGGGACAGTTCTGCCTGCGTTCGATGTAACCCGCTTCTTCCAAAGCGAGAATCGCCGTTTTCACGCGAGTTTCCATGTCGCCATTGGGGTCGTCAAAGCCCGCTTCTCTTGCGATTTCAAGAGGCGAGCGCTTTAGCACCGTCCTGTTCCTTGTGAGGTTCTTGATTGCCTTCCACACCTGCTGGATTTCGCCCATGCTGAGCTTCGTCTGATTCAGCAGCAAGAAATGCCTGTCCAAATCGCTTTCGTTGAAAAGAACGTAACATTCCGCCTGCAAGCTCTGGTCTCGCCCTGCGCGACCCGCTTCCTGAACATAGTTTTCAAGAGAATCCGAAATTTCGTAATGGACAACAAGCTGTACATCCGATTTGTCAACGCCCATTCCGAACGCAGACGTGGCGACGATGACTTGAACCTTGCCGCCAATGAACGCTTCCTGGTTTTCCACCTTTTCGCCGGCTTCCATTTTGCCGTTAAATGGCAAAGCCGCAAATCCATCCTTGCTCAGTTTTTCTGCCAGTTCATGGGTTTTCCTTGTCCTGGAAACATAGACAATGGTCGGACAGGTCCTTGCTTCGATCAACGACCGCAAAGTCTTGTATTTTTGTTCGTCGTCTTCTTGATAGATTACGTGATAGGCAAGATTTGCGCGAGTCGCCCTTGTGGCAAAAATCCTCAAATCGAGATTTAGCCTTTTCTTGAAATAATCGCAAATATCCTGCACCACTTTCTGCTTTGCCGTTGCGGTAAGGCAGGATACGGGAATTCTTCTTGTTTCAGACTTTTTCGCCTGGATGTTTTTGATGAAATCTCCGATATAGAGGTAGTCCACGCGAAAATCATGCCCCCAGCTCGAAAAACAGTGGGCCTCGTCGATCACAAACCGCGTGATCTGCCTGGAGAGCAACAGCTTTTCGATTGTGCGGGAACGCAAAGACTCCGGTGAAATGTACAGCAAGGACGCCATTCCGGTGGCCACGCGCTTAATGGACTCCGCGCGTTCAATTGGATCCAGCAAGCCGTTGATGGTTACCGCATCCACAATCCCCTTTGAACTCAGGTTATCTACCTGGTCCTTCATCAAGGACTGCAAGGGCGAAATCACGACCGTCAATCCCTTGTAGCTTTCGCCTGCCATCAAGGCCGGCAACTGGAATGTAATGGACTTTCCGCCCCCCGTCGGGAAAATGGCCAACAGGGATTCGTCATTGACAGCCGCTGCGGCAGCCTGTTCCTGCAGAGGTTCGCCACCGTAGGTTCTAAAGCTGTCATACCCAAAAATCTCTTTCAATTTTCTGCGGACATCCAGATTGCTTTTGCAATAAGCGCATGTGGGCTCGTGGCACGGATTGTTGCGCAAGAAGAAAAGGATGTTCTCGGTGAATGGATAGTTTCGCAGCACCCAGGCCGGTGCAATGGAACGCTTGTCCTGAAGGTTGATCACGGACAACGCATAGGCCAGTTCTATCGGATGTTCCGTCGCGAACGATTCCACCTTGGCGTTTTCGCAAATCAAGCCGGCAAATCGATCTTGAATCTGTTTTGCAAGGTTCCTGGTACTGGACCTCGCCAAAAGAAGATTGTCGAAAAATCCCTTGTCTTCTTCTTTCAAGCCGACATAGTCAAAAAATCCCTTGAACTCCCTTGAATCCTTCAACAGCTTGAAATAGATATCCTTCAATTCGCTATCGAGCGCATTGAAGGCGTTCACTTCGTCATGGAACAATTCCCTGGACTTTTCCGCATCCAGCAAGGGGTTGTTCAAAGCGTCGCTCAGAATCTTTTCGTCTTTCAGCAACTTGTGGCTAGGCCGCATGGGAAACATCAGCGGAGAAAGATAGAGCGTGTCGATAACCTTCTTTTTATCCAGCTTCATGAGTTTTAGATACTGAAGATCGTGATTCAAAACGTTATGGCCGCCAACGTATTCCGCATCCTTCACAAAATTCAGAAAATCTCCCTGACTCGGCGTATGAATTGTCCGATCCAGGGAATCGACCGCGCCAAGATCGGCAATTCTCCCACTGGAAGCACAAACTTCAATATCTAAAAAAACGATATTCACGATTTTAAAATAAATCTTTTTCGATGCGAATTGCGTAGGGAAATGGAACCAACGTTTTTATTGTTTATCCCTAGGCTTCCTTTCTTCATGAAAATTCGACTTTTCAAATTGAATCTGCGGAGTATATTTCAAGACGCGTTAGGCAGATTTACTTGATGACCTGAATCCGCCCCGAACTGTTCCAAGGGTTCGCAAAACGGAAACGATCCCCTGTCTCAAGAATCAGGCTTTTTCTTTCCCCGGCTCATCCAGCTCAGGACAAGATTCTGCCAGACGACATAGAATGTCGGGCAAAGAGACGCCACGGGTCCGGCATAGACCTGCGCAATCCAGATGACGAGCATCGTATTTTTCTGTCCCATGCTCTGGGAACCTTCAATCGGATGCGATTTCCGTTCGCAAAGCCACCCCAAAAAGAAGAGCAAGAGACAGAGCACGAGCGACAGCAGCGCGGTCGCCTGGAAATCGCCCGACTCCCAGAGCTTTCTCACCCCCATTGCGCGCACGTCGAAACTCGCCTTGGACAGCAGAATGAATACGTTGAAAATCCAGATGAACATCGTATATTTCTGAAGCTTCGCGATCTTGTCGGCGACTTCCGGGTAAAAGTTCCGGAGCCCAAGAGCGATCGCCAGCGGAATCGTGATGATCGGCTGGATGGAATTGAAGATGGTCTTGGAAAGTCCCGCAAAGTCGAGATGTTCCATGCCGGAGGGGGGCGGGCAGAAATAGCCGAAAATCAGCGGAATCGAAAAGCAGGCGATGACGCTTCCGACAAGAAAGATCTTGAGCGCGAGAATCGGGTTTCCGCCAAGGAGCTTCGCCATCACGGGCGCCGCATTGGCAGGCGGACAGAGGCAAATCAGCATTCCTCCGAGGACAATCGCCCGCGAAAGCCCGAACGCCTTTTCGATTCCAAGCAGGACCCCGCAAAGGAGGATTCCCATCAGAAGCGCGCGAACTTCGATCTTGAACGTGTAGCCGTGTTTCTGGGGCGGCACCTTCGAAACAAACGTCAGCGCCATCATCAGCCCGATGCAAAACGGCATCAGCGGAGAAAGCACGTGCGCCTGCGGGAACAGGATTCCCAAAAGAATCGCAAGCGGCATCAAAACGGATCGCAGTTTTACCATGGCGGAGCGAAAGTTAGTAAATTGGAGCGTAAAATGCTACTATCCCGCTACAAGGACATTCCGGTCGCGAACACGATAACGAAAAAGAGCGCCTCGAATCCGATGCTCTTTCTGCTCGAAGGCTATGCCTTTCTCATCGTCCTCGGGACCATTCTTCTCAAGTGTCCCTTCTCGCTGCAAAAGGACCTTTCGGTCGTCGATGCGTTCTTCACGGCGACATCGGCGATCTGCGTCACGGGTCTTTCGGTAACCGATATCGGCGCGACCTTTACCCATGCGGGACTCTGGATTATCGCCGCCCTGATTCAAGTCGGCGGTCTGGGCATCATGACATTTTCGACGGCGATTCTCCTGTTCTCGGGAATGCGTCCGGGATTTAGCCAGCAGGCGATCTTCAAGTCGGGATTTACGACCGACGGAAACATCGACCCGAAAAAGATCCTCGCGGCGGTCCTGCCGTTCACCGTTGTCCTCGAAGGTCTTGGCGCGACAGCCCTCTTCACGCAATTCGAAAACCTGCCGCTCGACGAGCGGATTCTCTACTCGATATTCCATGCGGTCAGCGCATTCTGCAACGCGGGATTTTCGCCCTTCGCCGATTCGCTTGTGCGCTTTCAATCCAACCCGGTCGTCTGCCCCGTCATCATCCTGCTGGTTCTTTCGGGAAGCCTCGGGTTTCTCTCCATGTCCGAAATCAAGAACCTTTTCGACTTCAAGACGCGCAGCATCCAGAAAATTTCCCTCCACACGAAAATCGCGCTCTTCGCGACGCTCGCCATCGTTTTCGTTGAAATGACAAGCGTCCTAGCCATCGAATGGAACGGAGCCTTCGGTGACCAGAACGTCTCCGAAAAGATTCTTTCCGCGGCCTTTGTTTCCGTCGCCTCCCGGACAGCGGGATTCAACACCATCGATCCGCTCTCCCTTCGAGAGACCAGCATGATCATCGTCATCGTCGCCATGTTCATCGGAGCGAGCCCCGGCAGCTGCGGTGGCGGTCTCAAGACGACAACGGCGGCGGTCATCGCGCTGCTCGGATTCAACAGGCTTCTCGGCCGCGAACGGACCCAGGTCATGGGACGCACCATTCCCGAAGAAACCGTTGACAAGGCGGTCCGAATCTTTATCGTCTATGTCGTCCTCGCGCTCGTCGGCACGCTGGTACTTCTCTTTACCGAATTTTCGGGCAAGGCTTTCGGTGCGTCGGAATCGCATTTTCTGCGCGTATTCTTCGAAGTCACCAGCGCGCTTTCCACCTGCGGGCTTTCGCTCGGGCTTTCCCAGGAACTATCGACGTTCGGAAGAATCTTTATTTGTATCTTTATGTTCGTCGGCCGCATGGGCGCCCTTTTCCTGATTTCCGCGGTCGTCAAGAAAAAAGGAGGCGGGGCCTGGTATGCGGAAGAAGACATCATGGTGGGTTAAAAAATGGCCAAGAAACAGTTTGTCATCATCGGACTCGGCAATACGGGAATCTTTCTCGCCAACCATCTGACGAGCCTCGGAAGCGAAGTTCTCGCTGTCGATAATACGCCCGAAAAGGTCCAGGACATCACGCCGAACGTGACGCAGGCGGTTGTCGCCGACGCGACCCGAAAGCAGCAGCTGGCCGCCCTTCCCGTCGCAAAGGCCGATGCAGTCATCTGTTGCATCGGTGCAGACATCGAATCCTCGCTGCTCGCGATTCTCAACCTAAAGGAACTGGGCGTCAAGAACATCATCGCGAAAAGCTCCAGTTCGCAGCACACGTCTATCCTCGAACGCTTCGGGGTCTCGGACATTTTCCAGCCGGAACGAGACATGGCGATTTCGCTTGCGGAACGGCTCACCCATCCGAACATGCTCGATCGCCTGCCCTTTCTCGACGGCTATTCCATTGCGGAGATTGTCTGCCCAAGCAAGTTCAGGGGAAAGACGCTCAAGGAACTTTCGCTCACGTCCAAGTACGGCATCCAGATTATCGCCATCCGCGATCCGCTCAAGCCCAAGGCCCTCATCGGCAACCTCGCCGACTGTGAACTGAAGGAAAACGACATCCTGTTCGTTCTCGGGCCGAACCAGGTTCTAGAAGACATCCAGGACTACTAGCCTTGTCAGCGGCGGTCAGAGCCTAGTCGAGAGTGGAAGTCAGAACTTAGATCTTAGAGCCGAGAGGAGTCAGGAAACAGGAATCAGTTGAGTGTGAAGCGTGGATTTCCGCGGACATCTAGGTTCTAACACAAGCGGACCGTTTTGATTCCTAAACTCTAATCTCTGAAAAAAGCGTGGCCGTGGGGGTGGATGCAAGGAAGGGGGAGTCAGAACTTAGAGCTGAGAACTTAGTTGAGAGTTGAGTGTGAAGAGTTGAGTGTGGAGTTCTGCGAACATCTAGGTTCTAGCGTGAGATGTTCGCTGAGATCTCTAAGCTCTAAGTTCTCCCCACTAAGCTCTGTTCACGCTCTGGACACCGTCAAAACCCTACCCCGAACGGATAATTTTATTTAGTTTGGAAACATGCAAGAATCGCTTCGACTGATTTCCATCTCCATCCGAAATCTCCGCTCCATCCGCGAAGAGACATTCCCGCTCAGCGATTTCACCGCCCTCATCGGCTATAACAATGCGGGCAAGACAAACATTCTCATGGGAATCCGCTGGCTGCTTTTCCGTTCCACGCTCGACAACTCCTATTTCGACGACCCGAACCAACCCGTTGAAGTGGAAGGACTTTTCGGCGGCATTTCGGACTCGGTGCTCGAAAAGCTCGCGCCCGAAGATGCGGCCCAGCTGAAACCATTTCTGCGAAACGGAAAGATCCGCGTCCAGAGATTCCAGAAGCTCCCGGGCGAAAGCGTTTCCGGCGTGGAATTCTGGGTCCTCGACTGGAACGGCGACGGCGGCAAGGGCGAATGGGTCAAGGTTCCGATCGGATTCGAAACCGTCTTTTCCCGAATCTTCCCGCCTCCCATCCAAATCTGGGACTTCGAAGGCGACAAGGCTTTCGCAAAGCTCCTGGACGAAATCTTCAGCCCGCTGGAACGAAGGCTCGGCAAGGAATTCAACGATCTGATCCAGAAGTTCACGAGCCTGCTCGATTCCGGCAGCGACTCCCGCGCCGAGGAACTGGAACTTTTCGAGCGCGGCCTCAACCAGAAGCTCCGCCCGCTCTTCCCGTCGGTAAACGTCCACCTGGACATTCCCTCGCCGACGCTTCGCACCTTCCTCTCTACCGCCAAGCTGAACGTTTTCGACGAAGACGACGGATTCGAGCGAAACATTCATTCCATGGGAGCGGGCTCCAAGCGCGCCATCCAGATGGCGCTCGTCCGCTACCTCGACGAAGTCAAGAAGCATCACCACAACCACTATCTCAGCCGGACGCTCCTCCTCATCGATTCGCCCGAACTGTTCCTGCATCCGCAAGCTGTGGAACTTGTACGCGTCGCCCTGAAGAATCTTTCCCGCGAAGGTTACCAGGTCGTCTTCGCGACGCATTCCGCCCAGATGGTCACCAGCGAAGACGTCAGCACGTCGCTTCTCATCCGAAAGAACAAGACCCGCGGCACGTTCATGCGCCGCCGAATGGAAGACGCCGTCCACTCGGTGATCGCCGATGCGCAGTCGCAGCTACAGACGCTCTTTTCCCTTTCCAATTCCAACGAACTTCTGTTTGCCGACTACGTTCTTCTGACGGAAGGCAAAACCGAATGGCGGGTGCTGCCGACGCTGTTCGAAAAGATGACCGGATATTCCTTTGCGCTTCTCCGCTGCGCGCTCGTTCACCAGGGAGGAGTCAGCAATACGCGAAAAAGCATGCAGGTCCTTTCCGCGATGGATTTGCCCGTCCGAGCGATCGTCGACCTCGATTACGCGTTCAACAACGCCCACCAGGATGGATTTCTCGCCAAGGACGATCCCGACGTCGAATTCTGCAAGTCCCTGTTCCGGGAGCTCGCCCTGCAGGAACACGTCCGCCTGGTCCACAGCATCCCGGTCAGCAAGAAGTCGAGAATTCCCGCAAGCGAAGCCTATGTCCTGATGGCGAAAATGCCCGAAGCCCGCGAACCGCTGCACCGCATTCACCAGAAGCTCGCCGACGAAGGAATCTGGGTCTGGGAACGCGGAGCCATCGAGCAGCACCTGGGACTAAGCGGCAAGAACGAACGGGCCTGGCACCAGTTCGTGGAGCGCGTCCACCATGAAGACCCGCACCATTTTCTGCCCGATTACGAAGACATCAAGAATCTCTGCGACTGGATTGTCGCCGGATCCCGCGAAGCGGAATGAGACTTCATACAAGATAAGCGACGGATTTCCCGTCGCTCATCGACACCCCGCCAAAAGGATCATTCTTCCTGAAGTCGAAGCGGCATCAGGAGGAACATGCTGTTGATATCGGAACCGACCGGTTCAATGACACAGGCGCTTACGGGGCCGTTCATCTTGAGAACGACTTCGTCGCTCTGGCAGAGCTTGAGCACTTCGAGAAGGTAAAGCCCGTTGAACCCGATGCAGAAGACTCCTTCGCCTTCGTGCGAAACGGAAAGGGCTTCCGTCGAGTCACCGCCGACATTCGGGTCGTTGGCGGAAAGCTCCATCTGGTTGCCGTCTAGCTGAAAACGGATCATCCGCGTGCGGACGTTCGCCATCGAAATGACGGTCGTTATCTTGTTGAAAAGATCCGCGCGATTTACCTGGACCGAGCGTTCGAACTTCACCGGAATCACCGCTTCGTACTTCGGATACGGGCCTTCGATAAGCTTCGAAACGATCTGCACGCCCTCGCTCGCGAAAAGAACATAGGTGTCCGAAATCCGGACCTCGACAATCGACTCGCCCGAGACGCTCTTCAGCGCATACTGGATCGCTTTCGGCGGAACGATCACGCCCTTTCCGAGCGTGGAATTTTCCAGTTCGATGAAAGCCTTGCCCAGGCGATGCCCATCCGTCGCCACCATGACAAGCTTTCCGTCCTTCGCCTCGACAAATACGCCGTTCAGGCTCATCCGAGTCTGGTCCGTCGAAACGGCAAAGAGCGTCTTGCCCGCGAGGAATTCCAGCTCGCTCTTGCCCAGCTGGAACGCGCCCCCGTCCGCCACGTCCGGAAGCGGCGGAAAATCGCTGATGTCGATACCCGTAATCGAAGCCTTGCCGCGTTCGCTCCAGCGCACGGTCACCAGGTAATCGACCACTTCGAGGGTCAGGTTCACGATTTTCGGATCGATAAGACTCTTCACCAGGTCGAGAAGCTTGTGCGCGTTCACGACAACGGCTCCGTCGGATTCTCCCTGCACATCGATCTTCACGCGGATACCCAGGTCGAGATCCGTCGCGCAGATTTCGAGCGCGTTTCCTTCGAGGCGGACAGCAAAGTTGTTCAGGACCTGGATCGTGGCCTTGTTCGGGACTGCGCCGATGACCATGTTCAAGGCGTTCAGGAATTTGGCTTTTTCGATTTGAAATTTCATCGGGCTTCCCTGCTAGTTACGAGCCATGACAAATGCGACCCATGCGATGACCACGATGGCGGCAAGAACGATCACACCCGCCGAACTCATGACGCTTTTCTTTTTGGGCGTAAAGTTCTTGGCGTTCTGCATGGCTTTTCGGCGTTCGCTACGGCTCATAAGGATTCTCCATTGTTTTGCGCTCTAAAAACTATATTATTTTATGCGAGAAAAGGAAAAGCACCATGACAGAAACCGTGTTAAACAGACTAAAAAGCGGCGCGCTGAATTGCGCATCGGCCATTCTCAACAAGATGAACATCGCGACAGAGGAATCGCGCATCAAGGAAAAGTACGAGGCCTTGGGCAGGCGACTTCTTCCCGCGCTGGAAAACGACGCCCTCGATACGCTAAGGAACGATCCGGATGTCGTTGAACTGGTCGGCGCGATTTCCGAAATGCGCACACGGCTGAACGCGCTAAAGACGCGGGCGAAAAAGTACAAGGGCAAGAGCCGTTGAAAAAGCTGCACCTGCACCTTTTCTACGAAAAGACCGGCAAGTCCAAGTCGTATCGGATTTCGCGAAGAAAGCCCATTCTCTGGATTCTCGGGGCGATCGTCGCCGCTTTCGGTTTCTTTCTGTTTTCCCCGCTCGAAATCGTTCACAGGCTAAGCGACGGAACGCTTCTCGACCTGCGCGCGCAGAATCGGGAAATCCGGACAAACATGAACAGGCTGCGCGCAGACAACGACAGCGCGGAACACTACCTGCAGCGCACAGAGGCCCTGCAAGACAGCGTCTATCGAATCGGCGGCATTCCGCTCAGGGCGAAAACGGACGACTCGCTCCAGAACAAGGAACGGACGGAGGCTCTTTTCCAGACCTACCGAACCTACTCCCTCTTCCGCGACACCCTTCTCTCGCGACCGGATCTCGCCGAGGCGATTCCCGTGCTGCATCCGCTCAAGCGCCACCATATCATCACGAACCGCTTCGGAATGCTCTTCGACCACTTTACCGACCAGAGCCTTCCGCACCGCGGCGTGGACTTTTTCGCCGAGGAAGGCGATACGGTCATCGCGACAGGAGCCGGAACCGTCGTCGAGGTGCGATCCCATCGGGGATTCGGACTCTCGGTCAAGATCCAGCACACGGAAAACGCCCGCACCTTTTACGCCCACCTCGAAAAGGCGCTCGTCAAGCAGGGACAGCGCGTCGGGCGCGGCACTCCGATCGCGACCGTGGGGCGCTCCGGACGCACGGCGGGAAGCGGTCTTCATTACGAAATCCGCATCGAAGGCGAACCGGTAAACCCCGAAGACTACTTTATTTCCCCGTGAGGAACAATGGATTCTCGACCCTTTGAACAGAACGTCATCGCCATGGTCTGGGATTTCGACAAGACGCTCATCAGCGGCTACATGCAGGAACCCCTTTTTCGCAGGTACGGCATCGACAGCGCGCGATTCTGGAAAGAAGTCAACGCGCTTCCCGGCTACTACGCAAAGGCGGGCATCCACGTCAATCCCGACACGTCCTACCTCAACCACATCCTGACATACGTAAGGACGGGCAAGCTGAAGGGGCTTTCGAACGAGATTCTTCGCGAGTGCGGCAAGGAACTCGAATTCTACCCGGGCATCCCGGAATTTTTCAAAACGACGAGGAAGCTCGTGGAAAGCGAGCCGCGTTTTGTGGAAGCGGGCATCCGGCTCGAACACTATGTCGTCAGCACGGGATTTGCGGAAACGATACGCGGAAGCGCCGTCGAACCTTTTCTCGACGGAATCTTCGGATGCGAATTCATCGAAGAGCCCGCCATGCCGGGATTCGCGGAAACCGACCCATCCGAGCCCGGAGAAATTTCGCAGGTCGCCTGTGCGCTCGACAACACGTCCAAGACTCGCTACCTCTTCGAAATCAACAAGGGATCGAACAAGTTTCCCGACACGATCGACGTCAATTCCCAAATCGACCGGAAGAACCGGCGAATCCCCTTCGAGAACATGATTTACATCGCGGACGGTCCCTCCGACGTTCCCGCGTTCAGCATCCTGAACCAGTCGGGCGGAACCACCTACGCCATCTATCCGCCGGGAGACCGCAAGGCGATGCGACAGGTCGATGGGCTGCGACGCGACCACCGAATCCAGATGTTCGGAGAAGCCGACTACCGGGAAAATTCCATGACATGGATGTGGCTCTCGGAGCAGGTCGTCCGAATTGCCGACGCCATCGCGCAACGGCGGCACCAGAGCATTCGCGACAGCGCATCGCTTCCGCCACGACATCTGAACGGGTAAGGCGCTCCCGTAATTTTCTAACATTTACCGCAAACCGTCAAGCCACCCAACCGGAGACGACGGAAAAATTCCAAAGAGACGAATTCCTATGGCAGAATTTCCCGAAAAGAAAGACAACCTGGTCATCGAAAACATCCAGCCTTCCGTCGATGCGAACCGTTTCGCCATCAAGCGCGAACCGGGCGATTCCGTAAGAATCACCGCGGACATTTTCCGCCACAGCCACGAAAAGTACGATGCAGCGATTCTCTACAAGCTCCGCTCCGAAAAGCGCTTCCGCAAGGCGCCGATGCATTTCGTCGATAACGACATGTGGGCGGGAGAGTTTACCGTCAACAGCATCGGATACTACGACTACAAGGTCGTCGCCTGGACGCTTGACCCCAAGGACACCCCGACCGAAAGCCCGCTCATGGAGCTCCGCGTCGATCCGGTCTATGCCCGCACGGGAACCTGGTACGAGATGTGGCCCAAAAGCCAGGGCAAGGATCCCCAAAAAAGCGCGACGTTCAAGGACTGCGAAGCCCGCCTCGACGATATCGCCGCCATGGGATTCGACACGGTCTATCTGGTTCCCATTCACCCGATTGGCGTCACCAACCGCAAAGGCGCAAACAACGCGCTCCACGCCAAGACGGACAAGAACGGCAAGCCTCTCGAACCGGGCTGCCCGTATGCAGTCGGGAACAAGTTCGGCGGACACTTCGCCGTCGATCCCGAACTCGGCACGATGAAGGACTTCGAACATTTCGCCAAGGCGGCTCGCGCAAAGGGGCTGAGGCTCGCGCTCGACATTGCGCTCAACTGCAGCCCGGACCATCCCTACGCGAAGAAGCACCCGGAATGGTTCTACCACGAACCGGACGGAACGATCAAGTTCGCCGAGAACCCGCCAAAGAAGTACGAGGACATCTACCCGTTCGACTACTACAACAAGAACTTCAAGGCTCTCTGGAAGGAAATCCGCGACATCATCCTCTTCTGGGCCGACAAGGGCATCGAAATCTTCCGCATCGACAACCCGCACACAAAGCCTTTCCCGTTCTGGGAATGGCTCATCCGCGAAATCAAGGAAGTCCGCCCGGAACTCGTGTTCCTCGCCGAAGCGTTCACCCGCCCCAAGATGATGCACCGCCTCGCGAAGGAAGGCTTCGACATGAGCTACACCTACTTTGCCTGGCGCGAACAGAGATGGGAATTCGAGCAATACTTCAGGGAGCTCACCCAGACTGGCGCAAAGGAATACATGCGCGGAATCCTCTTCCCGACGACTCCCGACATCTTCCCGAAGTACCTGGCAAACCAGGGACCCGCCCAATTCAGGCAGCGCTACTTCCTCGCGGGAACGCTTTCGAGCCTCACCGGCATGTACAACGGCTACGAGCTTTGCGAAAACGTCCCGTCGCCCGTCAAGGAAGAGCTCCTTGACAGCGAAAAGTACCAGTACAAGGTGCACGACTGGAACTCGCCCGTAAACATCAAGGACTTCGTGCGGCGCGTAAACAACGCGAAGCTCGACCACCCCGCGCTCCAGGAATACGACAATCTGGAATTTCACGATGCGGACAATTCCAACCTGATGGTCTATTCCAAGAAAAAGGGCGACGACGTGATCCTTTGCGTCGCGAACATGGACATGCATAACGCACAGGAAGGGACGATTGCGCTCGACATGGGAAAGCTCGGACTCGAAAGCGACGCGTTCTTCTTTGTCAAGGACCTGATCACCGACGAATCCTACGTTTTCCGCGGTTCGCGCAACTTCGTGCGGCTCGATCCGAACAAGGCGCCCGGTCACCTGCTCGTCGTGAAGAAGCTTTAAAAAGTTCGCAACCGGTCTTGCCCGGTGCGCATCTAAGGGAAGAAGGTTTCCATGAACGATCCGATTCTTTCCATCCGCCACTTGCGACGCGAATTCAAGATGGGCGACGAAACGGTCCATGCGCTCCGCGGCGTGAGCTTTGACGTGCATCCGGGCGAGTTCGTCACCATCATGGGGACGAGCGGTTCCGGCAAGAGCACGATGCTGAACATTCTGGGTTGCATGGACAAGCCCTCTTCCGGCGAATACATTCTCGACGGCGAACACATCGAAAGAATGAAGCCCGATGCGCTGGCGAATATCCGCAGCCACAAGCTCGGATTCGTCTTCCAGAGCTACAACCTGCTCGCCCGAACCTCGGCGATCGAAAACGTCGAGCTTCCCCTTCTGTACAATTCGAAAGTCTCCTCGGAAGAACGCCGGGAACGCGCGCTCAAGGCGCTCGAACGGGTCGGGCTCCAAGGACGCTTGAACCATCTGCCAAACCAGCTTTCGGGCGGGCAGCAGCAGCGCGTCGCCATTGCGCGGGCCCTTGTGAACGACCCGGTCATCATTCTCGCCGACGAGGCGACAGGAAACCTCGACACCCGAACCAGCTACGAAATCATGGAAATTTTCCAGGAGCTGAATTCCCGCGGAAAGACGATTGTATTCGTCACCCACGAACCGGACATCGCGACGTTTTCCAGCCGCACGATTCTTCTCCGCGACGGTCAAATCAAGCGCGACACGAAGAACGAAAACATCCAGAACGCGCACGAGGCGTTTCTCGCACTCCCGCCCCCCGAACCCTTCGACGACGAGGCTTCCGCATGAGCCCGGTCACCTTGTTCAAAATCGCATTCCGGGCGCTTCTCCGAAACAGGATGCGGACATTTCTTTCCGTACTCGGAATCGTCATCGGCGTCGCCGCGGTCATCACGATGGTCGCCATGGGCGAAGGATCCAAGCAGTCCATCAAGCAGAAAATCACGGCGATGGGAACAAACGCGATAACCATCATGCCGAACGTTTCCAAGAAAGGCGGAGTCCAGCTCGACGCGAGCTCTTCCACGCAGACGCTCGAAGAGGCGGACGTTTTCGCCCTCCGCGAAAAGGCGCACTACATCAACGGAGTCTCCCCGGTTGTCACCGCATCCGGTCAGGCGATCGTCGGGAACAGGAACGAAGCGGTATCGCTTACCGGCGTAAGCGCCGACTATCTCAAGATTCGAAACTACGAGATCGACAAAGGCGTCATGTTCGACGACAAGGCGGACCGCATGTCAAAAGTCTGCATCATCGGGCAGACGGTCGTCTCGACGCTTTTCCCGGACACGGACCCCATCGGAAAGACGATTCGCTACAAGAACATTCCGCTGAAAGTCATCGGCACGCTCAAGGCGAAAGGCACGAGCGATTTCGGGCAGGACCAGGACGAGGTGATTCTCACGCCGTACCAGACGGTGATGAAGCGCTTCAACGCGACGACGGACATCCGGACCATCTACGCCAATTCCATCGGCGAAGGCTACGCGGCAAAGGCGAGCGAGGAAATTCTCCAGATTCTCAAGGAACGCCGCTCGTGGAAAGGCGAAACGGAACCGTTCCGCGTCCGCACCCAGGAAGAAATGATCGAGATGATTACGAGCACTTCGGACTTGCTGTCGATTGTCCTCACGGCGATTGCCGGGATAAGCCTGCTCGTCGGCGGCATCGGCATCATGAACATCATGTATGTCTCCGTCACCGAGCGCACGCGGGAAATCGGGCTGCGGATGGCCATCGGGGCGAAAGGCCGCGACGTTCTGCTCCAGTTTCTCTTCGAATCGGTCATGATCAGCCTGCTCGGCGGCATCCTCGGCATCCTTCTGGGCGTTCTGGCGACGACAATCGTCAAGACAGCCTTGAATTGGCCGATGAGCATCACCGCGACGAGCGTCATCGCGAGCTTTGGCGTATGCTTCGCCACGGGAGTCTTCTTCGGCTGGTATCCGGCGAGAAAAGCCTCTCGGCTCGACCCCATCGAAGCGTTGCGGTTCGAATAGACGGTTTTTGGGGGAGCGACCAACCGTTTCCGTCTAAATTTTATAGATTGTCATCATCATCTGTGGGAATCCTTCCGGCAGATGACCAGTTTGGTTTTATGTTTTTGCCTATTCTCAAGTCCTAGAAAACGACCAACCTTTGGAACCCGGAGAATGCGCAAAACGCCCACGCAATCCAGCGTGGACCGTTTGTGCTTATCGGGTGTCGGGCTTCTTGGTCGTTGCCTTAGGACTGATAAGTCTTTCGGCTCCGCGCTTTTTTGTTGCCAAAAGAATTTATCAGGGGAATATTCAAGAACTTTCCGTTTTTGCTCCCGTTCTTGAGTCCTAAAAAACGACCATTTTTTTCAGACACACCAAGAACAAGGGCAGATAGGCGCATCCTCTAAGGATGTGTCCTATTTGAACTTACTGCGTGCAGGCACCTTTTCGGTGTTCAGGAACAGAAGTGAAAACACTGCGTTTCATTCAACTGTTCTTTTGAACACAGGCAAAAGATGTCTTCCAGGCACTCAAAATTTTTAAATGTCCTATCCCTGTTTTCTGGATGCGGCGGATTGGATCTCGGATTTGAAGGGAATTTTTCCGTCTTGAAAAAATCCGTCAATCTGAATCTGCATCCCGACTGGATCGAATGCGATGTCGATAGATTTCGTTACCTGTTAAAAAGTACGCGTTTCCAGACCGTTTTTGCAAACGATATTTTAAAATGCGCGGAGAATGCGTGGACGCATTTTTTTCAGCCAAGGAAAGAGATTGCGGGAATTTATCATTTGGAGTCTATCGTTGACTTGGTTAAAAAAGCAAAAAGCGGGGAGTTTACATTTCCCAAAGACATTTCCCTTGTTACCGGGGGATTTCCATGCCAAGACTTCTCTGTCGCAGGGAAACGGCTTGGATTCGATTCGGCAAAAAATCATGACGGAACCTACGCAAATCATAAAAGGGAAGAATCTCGCGGCTCTCTTTATCTATGGATGAAACAAGTCATAGAAATCGTCAAGCCCAAAATGTTCATTGCCGAAAATGTCAAAGGGTTGGTTT
The DNA here is from genome assembly GCA_963652365.1 of Senegalimassilia sp. Classification (GTDB taxonomy): domain Bacteria; phylum Fibrobacterota; class Fibrobacteria; order Fibrobacterales; family Fibrobacteraceae; genus Hallerella. The sequence goes on along the minus strand of CAVJTH010000001.1, from coordinate 18,924 downwards.
CCTTAGGCGAAGCGAAACAGATCATCGAAAACGATTTTCGTCACATCGGCAAAGGCTATCTGGTTGTCGAAGCCAATGTTTTAAAATCCCAGGAATATGGTGTTCCTCAAAATCGGGAGCGCGTCGTCTTTATCGGAATTTCCCGAGAACATGCAGACGAGAAAATCATCAAGGATATCGAAACCAATGGAGCCAATTCAAGATACTATCCCTACCCCAAGAAAACGCATGGGAAAAATTTAAACCCCTTCGTTACTTGTCAAGACGCCTTTTCCTTTTTAGATGAGCCCGAATTTTCCAAAGACCCCAGCCAGCGCAGTTATTCCAAGGCAAGGTATTACGGAAAAATGCAAGGCAGCACAGAGATAAATCTTGGCGGAATTGCGCCAACGATCCGAAGCGAGCATCATGGAAATATCGAATTTCGAAGATTAGACAAGGAACATGGCGGAACACATGACAAGGAACTTCTCGCCGGTTACAAAGAGAGACGGCTTTCCGTTCGCGAATGCGCCAGAATACAGACATTCCCGGATAATTATGAATTCGTATTTAAGGACGAATCGATAAAAGTCAACTCTTCGGAAGCCTATAAAATTATAGGAAACGCTGTTCCGCCACTTCTAGGCTATGCCATTGCAAAGCGCTTGGAAGAAATCTGGACGCCTCTTTTTGGAGAATAGAAAATGGGAATGATTTCGACCGGTAAAAATTTAGACTCGAAAAACAATTCCGATGATTTTCGTCAATTTCAAGAGATGCTTTCCCTGACAAGAGAAAAGTTACAACGGGACAATCCCAATGGCTACCAAGAATTTCAAGGAGAATTTTGGAAACGGTTCGAAGTAGATGTATGCCATTCAATGAAAAATGCCTGCCTTGACCTAAATCTCCATTGGGACATCGAACATCTTGGCGGGCACAAATTTCCAGACATTATCGCAAAAATAAACAAGCAAAGATCATTCGGCGTTGAAGTTAAAACGCTTAGCCAATCCAATGAAAACTGGAATGTAATGGGAGGCAGCATCATGGAAACGACTGCCGAAAAGGATGTCAGCCGAATTCATGTTTTCTGCGCAAAGAAGAATCCTTTTGAAATTAAATACCGGCCTTTTGAAGATTGCGTTAAAGATGTGGCGATTACGCATAGTCCACGCTATATGCTCGATCTGGAAATGCCTTCGGAAGAATGCCTCTTCAAAAAAATCAAGAAGTCGTATAACGAAATTCGAACATTGGACAATCCTTTTTCCGCTTTTCGCAAATATCTGCAGGACGAAAAGCGCAGAAAAGGTTCCGATAGTTTTTGGTGGCAAGAACCAACCGTCCTCAGCAGCGAGCAAGATAGCCAAGAAACACGATTCGCCTCGCAAATTGAAAATTCCAGAATTCGTTTTTGGAGCGAGTTGGAAAACGATAAAAAACATTTCTTGAAAATCCGAATGATTATTTTATTCCCCGAGATAATCAACGGCGCTTATAGGAACGCCGCCAAATGGCTCTGCCAACGGCTTGTCATCAATCCTTCTCTTCGAGATTTGTTTTCGGCAGGAGGGAAAAAAGCGGTTAACGGAATTCTTGTTCCCAAAATCATTGCAAATATCGACGAATGGAAAGAGGACATCGCCAAAGTCTTTAGGTATGAGTACACGACTCTGGAATATCGCTATCCTGGTTCAAACAAAGGGAAAAGCGCATGGGAAAATTGGAAAAAGGAAATTGTCCCGGCAAATATCCCATCTGATGCCAAAAAAGTTCTCGACGATATTCTGGAAGAAATCGGAACTAAAATTTAACCGGTTCGAAATCATCGCCCATCAATGACAATATTGGCGATTGTCAAGTTTGTAGGCTCTTCCCGATTATATGTGGGTAAATCGAGTCCTGTCTTGGCGTAATTTACCTAAATTTCGAGAATGCAAGCTCCAGCTTTATACGCCCAGATTTTAGGGATCGCCTTTTCTTGGAAAATGAACAAAGGCGAGTTCATGAAAGTAAAGTGGAGGAGGCTACGGCAATGAATCTAAAGAAAACTGTAGTAGCATTCTTTTTCGCCGTCTCATGTAATCTAAGTTTTGGCAACGAGATGACTTCGCATCAAGCAACGAATGTGGATAGCGCCAAGATATATTATGACTTGATTGCAGAGGAAAATTACCTAGCATACTCTAGGCCAAATAAAATTGGAATGATTGCTGGGGGAAGTTTGACTGTTGTGGGGGCCGCTCTTGTCGGATTTGGACTGTACGCTATATTGTACAATTCAAACGATCCTTACGAGAATGTTGCCGGGAATGTTTTAGGATCTTTAAGCCTATTAACTTCCATCCCTTTTCTTGGCGTAGGCATTCCTGTTCTTTCGTACAACACTTACAAATATATTGTCCATAAAGGCCATGCCAATAAGCGCGATGAATACCAAGAAGCGCTCGATCGTTATAAATTGCGAAAGCGTGGCGGCGAATCCGGTGCGCTGCAACTGATGATTCTCCCCGAACTCAATTTTATCGAAAGGCGTGGCGGGTTAAATGCGGTTGTCTTGTTTTAGGGACTGATAAAATCCTATATTATAGGCAATCAGAGGTTTACTTTATGGAACTCACGCCGCTCGACATCCGCAACCAGACCTTTCACACCAAGCGCTTTGGCGGTTATGCCCCCGAAGAGGTCAAGGCTTTTTTGGAAACGGCGGCGAAGTCGTTCGAAGAACTCGGACGCAAGCGGACCGAACTGACGGAGCGCCTGAAAATCGCCGAAGAACGCGTCAATTACTACAAGCAAATCGAAAAGACGATTCAGGATGCTGCGGTCACGATGCAGCGCACGATGGAAGAAATCAAGCGCAACGCCGAAAAGGAAGGCGAACTGATCGTCGCCGAGGCAAAGACGCGCGCCCAGCGAGAAGTCGAAAGCACAAAGCGCGAAGCGGAATCGCTCCGCTCCGAAATCGAGCAGCTGAAACAGCTCCGCACCAATTACTTTATCCGCATCCGTGCAATGGTCAAGAGCCAGTCGGAACTTCTCGCCGCGATGGAAAGGGAACAGGCGCCGGAAATTTCGGAAGCCCGCGAACCGGTCGTTCTCTGATCGATGAAAGTCCAGGTCAAGGTTCACGCCAGGAGCAAGCGCGAAGGGGTCGTGCCGCAGCCCGACGGCTCCTACAAGGTGGATGTCAAGGCGCCCCCGGTCGAAGGCAAGGCGAACGAAGCCGTCTGCAAGGTTCTCGCCGAATTCTTCAAGAAGCCCAAAAGCTCGGTCCGCGTCGTCTGTGGCGCGACAAACAGCCGAAAAGTCGTCGAAGTGGATTAGGCAGAGCTTAGAAATCGCAAAGCGAGCTGTGCAGTGATTAGTGCTTAGAGTCGCGAAGCGAGCTGTTACTTTCTGCCGAAAGGATTTTTCGCAAAGCGAACTTTTTCCGCCTGACGGCGGAGTTAGGCGCCTTCCCGGCGAGGGGCTTGTTCAGAGCTTAGTGGATAGTGATTAGTGCATAGAATTCACAGCGGTCCGCTTTACGTTAGAACCTAAACGTCCGCAAAACTCCACTCTCAACCTTCCACATCACACTCAACTAAGTTCAATTCGGGCAGGCGGTCCGGTTCACAAAGGCGCTCGAATCGACGCCCATGATCTGGACATTGGCGTTTGCGCCCTTTTCAAAGCGAATCTTCCCATAGACGCCCGGGAAGATTTTCTGCGAATGGATTTTACCCACCAGATTGGTTTCGCCGGAAGCAAGCAGGGAAAACACGATGTCCGCTGCGCTATACGAAAGCCCGCTCACCTTGTCGGCCTTGGGTTCGTCGTTCCACTTGGACTTGTAGGCCGCGCGGAAATTTCCATAGGCGGAATCCGCGTCTTCCCCGGTAAAGGCGACGCTAAAGTAAGAGCCTTCGACCAGCTTCTTGCCCTCGACGAGCAGGTCTTCGCCATGCCAGCCCGAAGTTCCGAGGAGCGTTCCGTTCAGCTTGTGAAAGGCGACCTGGCGCGCGATAAGCCCCGCATCCGACGGGCTCGAACTCGGAATGAAGATTCCGGGAATCCTGAAGACAGAATCCTGCAAGAAGGCGCGTTTGTCCTTTGCGGAAATGGCGTCGATATCCTTGGCGCCTCGGGCGATGTTTTTCCGGTGCAGCAACTGTTCGAAGCGAAGAGCCCGAAGCTTCCGGAATTCCGTCGTATAGTCGGGATGTCCTTCTTCGAATTCCTGCACGGCGACCACCGCCGCTCCGCGGCTTTCCACGGCCCGCCGAAAACTCTGCGTCATCGCCGTTCCAAAATCCCCGATTGGAGAAAGAATCGCAAATTCGCGGATTCCGAGGCACTCGACCGAATACCTGGCGATTCCCGCGGCGAGGTTGTCCATGCTCACGTTCACCTGGAAGATGTTCGGACCCATGCGAGAGATTCCCGCATCCGTCGCAGTCGGCGTCAGCATCGGGATTCCGGGATGCGTTGAACCGAGCCAGGCCGCGACCGCCGCCGAAGGGGCGCTCATCAGCGGACCGACAATCGCGACCACGCTATCCTGGGCCACAGCCTGCCTTGCGCGCCGAAGCGCCTCGACCGCATCCGCCCGCGTATCGGCAACCCGCAAGTTCACCTTGCCGTTCAGATTCGCCTTTTCAAAAGCCAGACGGACGCCTTTCACCGCGTCCGCGCCGAATTCCGCAAAATCCCCCGACATCGGAGCGAGCACCAGAACAGTCGGAACCGAAGCCTTTTCTTCTAGCGCGGCAAGCGCTTCCTTCGCCCGGTTCACCCGTTCCTCGTCTTCCTTGGCGGCGATCACCTTCTTGTACCAGTATCTCGCCGCCTTGAAGTTTTTCTGTTTCGCGAGTTCCGCGCCCAACCGAAGCCATGTCGCGTTCGCCACGGAACGGTTCACGTGCCCATGGTCCGCAATCGAGGAAAGCAGGGAAACGGTCAAGCGGGAATCCTCCGCGATCGTCTTCAGGAGAATCCGCTTCGCACTAGCGGTCACCGCCGAATCCTTGCTGTAAGAGAGCACGTTCAAGAGCATTTCAACGCCCACGGAGACAGAGTCCGTCAACCGACGTTCCGCGACAAGAGTTTCCATCCCGGCGCGATGCGGACTCCCGGCATAATACTCCAGAAAGCGCTCGGAAAGCGTTCTCAGGCCAGCCGTATCCCCGGAAACGGCCAGGCATTTCGCAAGCTCTTCGGCAGACTTCGCCCCTTCCGCTGTCAAGGCTTTCTTGTCGAGGAGAGGCTTGAGCGGCGAAATTCCCGAACCGGAACACGCCCCCTCGGCGGAAAAGGAAACCGAAACGCAACAAAACGCAAGGGCGACGACAAGAAATCTAAAATGTCCAAGCATGGATTCTCCCCGTCAGGCCTTTTCCGTGCCGGCTTCCTGGATGACGACATGCTCTTTCCGGATACTCTTCTGCATGCTCTCCGTGAGCTTCGCCCAATCGACGACATCGACCCGGAACGGCAGATCCCTGTCGGCAAACGCCTTTTCGACGACCAGCATTTCCTCGACCGGAATCGGCTTCTCGGAAATGACGACGACATTCAGCGCGGATTCCGGGGTAAGATCCACTCCGGTCACCCGCGGACCGTAGGCATCCACCTCCAGGCCTTCGAAGTGGGCGTTCAAGATTCGCTGGACAGTTTCCAGCTGGCATTTTTCCAGACAAAGTTCCATAATGCCCAAATATAGAAAATCGACAGGAAATCACAAACAGTTCCCATCCCCAGGGAGAAGTTGCGTTTTTCCTTTTTATCCACGGAAACGGGCTTTTTATCGAATTCACCCCACAAAAAATTTACAAAAAAGCCATTTTTTAACATCATGCGAATTTTTTCCGCCATTTTTCTCGTCCTCGCGATTTCTTCCATCGCCTTTGCCGGCAAAGCGGACAAAGCCCAGGCGGACTCCCTCGACGCCCCCCAGACATCGATCGATTCTTCCGAATTCTACACGCCGCGAAAGCCCACCGCAAAGCGCCTGCCCGTCATCATCCCCTTCATGGAAGTCGTCCTGCAAGACGCCTTTGTCTGGTCGTGGGACCGCTTCGTTCTCGACAAGAACTACGCGCGAATCGGCCCCTCCATCTGGAAGCGGAACTTCCGCGAAGGCTGGAAATGGGACGACAACCACTTCGCCATCAACTTTTTTGGACACCCCTACCAGGGAAGCCACTATTATTCCGCGGCCCGGGCTTCGGGCTACTCATTTTACGCAAGCTTCTTCTTTGCCGCGACAGGCTCCTATATCTGGGAAATGTTCTGCGAGCAGGAATATCCGGCGCCAAACGACTTTATCGCGACAAGTGTCGGCGGAACGATTTACGGCGAAATGCTCTACCGGCTCTCGACGCGGCTTCTCGCAAAGCCCGATGCGGGCATCTTCGAAAACATCGGCGCGTTCGCCATGAACCCGCTCGCCTACATCCAGGAAAAAATCAACGGGGCAAGCCCGACCAATCCGGGTTACGCGCCAATCGATCTTTCCGTCTTTGTCGGCGTGGGAAAACGCTTCGGCAACGACTACCGCTACGACGAAGACGCCGATGACAGATCGAGCGAGAGATGGGACGAGGCGGCCCTCTTTTACGGACTGAGCCTGGTCTATGGGCGCGCGGACCGGCGCATCCGGCAACCCTTCGAATACTTCACGTTCGACTTCAACCAGGAACAGAGCCATGACGGCATGCTGATGCGGCTCTCCGCCGTCGGAAAGCTCAAGAACCTGAACATGCACGCCGGCAAGAACTGGATGGACCTCGGAACCTACCTGCATTTTGACACGTTCTACGGCGACCTGGTCGAAATGTCCGCACTCTCCATCGGGTTCGGCGCCGACATCAACCTGGACCTTTCCGAAAGAATCCGCTTTCGGATGTCGCACATGCCGTCGTACGTTCTCCTGGGCTCCTCGGATTTCAACTACGACGAAGTGCTCGCCGCGACGGATTCCAGCTACAAGGCTACCCGCGACTACCAATACAGCCTCGGCGTGAGCTACAAGGCGATGCTCGAAATGGAACTCAAGCGGTGGGGGCGCTTCTACAACAAGGCATCGGTATTCCTGTTCCGCAGCATCCCGAACACAGAGCCGCACTACGGAACGAAAGGCTACGACTTCGTCGCCTTCAACAGCGCAAACATCGAAGCGTACCTTCCCCTGGACATTTCCCTCGGCGTCCGGTTGAATTCCTACCTGAAAATCGCGGCATACGAACGCGTGCAGCCGATGTCCCGGCTGATGCATTCCATCGGAACCTATCTGAGCTACAGAATCTAGAGAACCGAAATAAAAAAAGCCGACAGACCGCCGGCTGGAACCTTCGAAAATCGGAACGCGAACTCTACAGACGTTCCAAGACGAGCTTCTGGATTTTTTGCCGGATGGAATCGACGCTCGAAGTCGCATCGACAAGCGAAACGCATTCCGGAAAATCCTTCGCCATCTCCAGGTAGCCGGAGCGGACCCGCTCGAAGAAGCTGGCCGCTTCGCTTTCGAGCCTGTCGGGAACCCGACCGTCGGAAGTCTGCCGCGCACGGCTCTCTTCGACTCCCAGGTCAAGCACGATGGTGAGCTCCGGCATGAACTTTCCGCAGGCGATCCGGGAAAGTTCGAGAATCGTCCGCCGATCGATGCCGCGTCCATAGCCCTGGTAGGCAAGCGTACTCCAGGCAAAGCGGTCCGCAAGGACGACCTTTCCCGCGGCAAGCGCGGGCGCGATCTTTTCCGCAATCACCTGGGCGCGCGCCGCGTTATACAGCAAGAGCTCCGTCCCGGAATCCATGACTCCCTTGTAGCGGACATCGAGAAGCATGCCGCGGATACGCTCCGAAATTTCGGAGCCGCCCGGTTCGCGAATCGAAAGGACCTCGTAGCCTTTTTGCGCAAGGAACTCGGCAAGGAGCTTCAGCTGCGTACTCTTTCCGCAACCGTCAATGCCTTCAAGGCAAAAGAAACGCCTCGCCGTCCGGATCATTCGAGATTCTTCCCGTGGCACTTCTTGTACTTGAGACCCGACCCGCACCAGCAGAGATCGTTTCGACCGAGCTTCGGGTGATCGTTTTTCACGGAAGCGCCCGGAACGCCGACATGACGCCGCATTCCCTGCGGACGCGTTCCCGGAAGCGCGGAACTCGGAATGGCGTTGGACGTCGGCTGCGGAGCCTGTTCCACCGACCCGGTAGCGCTTTCTTCGAGAGCCTGCGTGTTTTCTTCCGTCTTTTGCGGAGCCTGCGGACGCGGAATCTTCTGCAGCTGTTCCGGCGAAACCGAAACGCCGTTCGCAAGCTGAATCCGGATATTCAGGATTCTCTGGACGGTCATCGTCGCGATGCTTTCGAGGCACGTCTGGAACGTCGTGAACGCCTGGTTCTTGTACATCACCAGCGGATCCTTCTGCGCGTAGCCCTGGAAGCGAATCGCATCCTTCAGCTGGTCCATCGCGTAGAGGTTCTCTTTCCAGTGCTGGTCGATCGTATAGAGGAGAATCCGCCGCTCGATATTCCGGAAATCCGCATCGGGGATGATTTCCACGAGCTTCTCGTACTTCTTCTTGCAGAGGTCGATGACCTCGTCGAGAACCTGTTCCGCGCTCTTCTTGCCGCGTTCCTCTTCGCCCGGATTGTATTCAATGGCGAATCCGAGCTTGAGAGCCGTCGTGAGACCTTCCCAGTTCCACTCGTCGGCAAAGCGGTCCTTCGACACGAACTGCGAAACCTTGATGTCGCTCGCGTCCTCGATCCGGTCGAGAATGTCCTTGCGGACATCGTCTCCGTTCAGGATGCGGCGACGCAAGCCGTAAATCACCTTGCGCTGCTCGTTCATCACGTTGTCGTAGTCGAGCAGGTACTTGCGCGTATCGAAGCTCTGGTTCTCCACGCGCTTCTGGGCTCCGCGGATCGAACGGGAAACAATCGGGTGCGTAATCACCTCGTCGTCGCCCACGCCAAAGCGGTTCATCAGCGCCTTGACGTTGCTGCCGCCAAAGATGCGCATCAGATCGTCGTCGAGCGAAAGGAAGTACTGCGACGAACCCGGGTCGCCCTGACGTCCGGCACGTCCACGCAGCTGGTTGTCGATACGGCGGCTTTCGTGGCGTTCCGTTCCGAGAACATGGAGACCGCCGAGTTCCTTGACGCCCGGTCCGAGAACGATGTCCGTTCCGCGACCCGCCATGTTCGTCGCGACAGTCACCTTGCCCTTGTAGCCCGCATACTGGATGATTTCCGCTTCGCGGCCGTGGTTCTTCGCGTTCAGCACGTCGTGGGGAATGCCCTCCTTCACGAGCAGGCCGTGGAGCTTTTCGGAGCGTTCCACCGAAGCCGTACCGACGAGAAGCGGCTGGCCCTTTTCATGACGAAGCTTGATTTCCGCGACGATCGCCTTCCACTTGGCGTCTTCGGTCTTATAGACCATGTCCTGCATGTCCTTGCGGATGCAGGGCTTGTTCGTGGGAATGACCCACGTGTTCATATTGTAAATCTTGATGAATTCCGTCGCTTCCGTCTCGGCCGTACCGGTCATGCCGGAGAGCTTCCTGTACATGCGGAAGTAGTTCTGGAACGTAATCGTCGCGAGCGTCTGGTTCTCGCGGCGTATCTGCACGCCTTCCTTCGCCTCGATCGACTGGTGAATGCCTTCCGAATAGCGGCGCCCCTCCATCAGGCGGCCCGTGTTTTCGTCAACGATGACCACTTCCCCGTCGCGGACGATGTAGTCCCTGTCGCGGATAAAGAGATTGTGGGCCTTGAGCGCCTGGTTGATAAAGTGCACCCATTCCGCGTGCTCGCCGTAAAGGTTCGTAAACCCCATGAGCTGCTCGACGCGGGTCGTTCCACGCTCGGTCAGCTGGGCGAGCTTGTCCTTTTCATCGACCGTGTAATCCTTGCCGCGAACGAGCTGCGAAACGAGGTTGCTCGCCTTCGTGTACTTGTCCGTCGCGTCTTCCGCGGGACCGCTGATGATGAGCGGCGTACGGGCTTCGTCGATAAGGATCGAGTCCACTTCATCGACGATGCAGAAGTTCGGTTCGCGCTGCACGACTTCCTTCGGATCGACCGCCATGTTGTCGCGGAGATAGTCAAATCCGAACTCGTTGTTCGTTCCGTATGTCACGTCGGAGTTGTAGCTTTCGCGCCGCTGGTCCGCGGTCAGGTCATGAACGATCAGACCGACCGAAAGTCCGAGGAACTTATAGACAAAGCCCATCTGCTTCGCATCGCGCCCGGCCAGATAGTCGTTCACCGTCACCACGTGGACGCCTTTTCCCGAAAGCCCGTTCAGGTAAACCGGGCAGACCGCGGCAAGAGTCTTTCCTTCACCCGTCGCCATTTCGGCAATCGCGCCTTCATGCAGCACGAGACCGCCGATCAGCTGCACGTCGAAGGGAAGCATTCGGAAAGGCTTCACGGATTCCGGATAGAGCTCGCGCATCTTCGCGTAGAACTTCGCCGGCATGAAGATTTCCCATTCGGGCTTTCCCGCAGCCAGATCCGCCTTTGCCGCATCGACAGCCGAAAGAATTTCCGGATCGTCGCCAAGCGTCGAGAAATCGAACGCGTATTCCGGCTTGAAGATGTTGAACATGCCGAGACGGCGGTCGCAGGCTTCCTGGCAGACGGCAAACGCTTCCACCTTGATGTCTTCGAGCGTCTTCCCGTTCTTCAGGGCTTCGCGAAATTCAAGCGACTTGGCGGCAAGTTCGCCGTCGTTCAGGATCTCGAGACCTTTGCGCGCCTCGTGAATCTGCGCGATAATCGGACGGAGCGACTTCACCTTGCGCTCGTGCGGAGTGCCGAAGACCTTGTGGAGGAGCGAATCGATAATGCTCATAAAAGACAAATTCCTTCTTTGTTTTGTCCCGTAAAACTAGAAAATTCAAATCGCGACGATAACGTTCACCGCTCGCACCGTCCCTTTTGACCGTTCAGCGAGGCGGCAACGAATGCGCCTGTTTTTTCAAGCGACGCAAGCGATCCTTGCGCTTTTGATAGAACGTGCTCGCCGTATAGACGAAAACGAGGAAAATCACCGTGGAAAGCGGGCGGTTCATGTTGCAGAAGCTCCACGCGATAGTAATCAGCGGCAAGTGGATGAGGTAGGGATAGAACGACGCGCGGCCAATCGAACGCACGACCGGGATGCAGAAGACTTTCGAAAGCCACCCCTTCGAAGTCGTGATGCTGACAATCAGCCCGCCGTAGAGCATGACCGCGACCGAATGATGGCAGATAAAGTTCCACGCGATATTTCCCGACTTCATCGTAAAAAGGCTCGCATACAGAACGCCGAGCAGCGCGACCTGCAGAATTCCGGCGACATAGTCCCTTTTCAGAAAGTCAAAGGCGCCCGCCCTGTAAAGCCGAAAGAGAATCATCCCGAACAGATACTCGAAAATCCGGACAAACGGAAAGACATGGAAATATCGATAGCGCACGTCGAAGTTCGCAAAATTTCCGAGCAGCGGAATCTCTCCGAGCGCACCGGCATGCGCAAAGAAGATTCCCCAGAGGATTCCCGGAAGAAAGACCAGCGCGCACAGGATCCAGAGCGTACGCTTCTTCTCGATCTTCGCCAGTTTCCGCGCGCAGAAAGGCGTAATCGCGTAGCAGATGAAGAACGCGGTCAGGGACCAGCTCGGCTCGTTCAGCTTCATCCCCAGTTCCGGGAAAAACGTCCATGTAAGCGAAAGATGCATCAAAAGCGAACGGACCGGGTGAAACATGCCGTCTAAACCGCCAAGCTTCACATACAGCGCGGCGAACATCAGAACGGTCATCGCAAAGTGGCAGCGGTAGAGCTTCGCAATCCGCCCAAACATAAACGGAATCACGGGAAGCCTTCGATCGGGATCGCTGAACTTCGACGCGAAGAGAAAGCCCGCAAGGATAAAGAAAAGCCCGGCGGCAAACGCGGGAGCCGTCACGACCGGAAACACCCACGAAAGCGACGCCATGTAGCCTAGCGCCGAAGACGACGCCAGATGGAGCATCACGATATTCAGCGAAGCCAGAAGCCGCAGCCCGTCGATCGCCGGAAAATACGCCTTTTCGTTCATAAAGTTCCTAGAATAATCCCCAAAACTAGAAAACGCGCCGACAAGACCTTGCCGCGCGCGCTTCCAAAACCCAGCCAAGCGAAACGATTAAAGGTTTATTTCTCTCGCCACCGGCTATTTGTAATAGATTCGGTAGCGACGATTGAACAATTGGTGCCGCACATCATCCGAGGAGCAAACCTTTTTGCAATCGCCTTCAACGGTTACGCAATTATCAAAGACAAACCGATTCATCCTTACTTCCGCCACAAAGCCGCCATAATTCTCTAAATAGGAAGAATCGGGAATTGCCAGAACCTCTTTTTCGTTTCCCGAGAGGCAAAAATCAAACCAACTGTATTGTTCCCGTACCGATGAGTCAACCTGCAAGATCCGCAAAGGAGAAGAACAACCATCCTCGTTATCGCATAAAGAAGGGAAGCACACCGCCGTCGGCAAGGAATCCGAAGGCCAACGCAATTCCAGATTTCCTCTTGGATTTTTGGAAACCTGAGGCAGTCGAGAATGAAGGTCCAATCCGATTTTTATCTTGTTTCCAAAAGAATCCCGAATTTCAAATTCAAACACGCCTAGAGATTTTTGCGGAATGTATTTATCTCCAATGAGAATCGTGTCCGAAGGGATAAAATCGGAACCTTTATAGTATCCTCCTGATCGTATCGTATCGGAACAAATACCCCCATCCAAATTTTGATTGAAACATTCAAAAGGAAGATACGACAAAATACTGTTCCACGCCGTATCCTCGCTGGACTTTATCTGGACTTTCAAAAAAGCGGGATATTCATATCTATGTATGCCTGACTCTGGTGAAAGCAAGCAGGAATCTATTGTCAAAACATTCGTATCGACAAAGCAGTGCATCTCTAGCGAAAAAGACGAAAAACCTATTTGCAGAAGTCCCTTTAAATTTGCTTCTTTTTTCGAATAATCAGTTAAACCATCGGATATTTGACCATCAGATATTATATCGCCACAACCGACTAAAACAGCAAAAAGTACCAACACCACTTTTTTCATAGCAACCTCCAAAACGATCCTGTTTTTTCATTTGTAATAGATGTAATAGTAGGGTTCAAATATTCGCCGTATATCATCTTCGACACACATGCCTTTTTTACAATCGGTTTCAACGGTTATCTCAGGCAAATCAATTATCGCTTCGGCTACATAGTTTCCAAACTTTTCCAAATAGGAAGAGTCGGGAATTGCTATTTCATAACTTTCATATCTTGACAGGCAATAAACATTCCATAAATACAGTTCTCTTTGAGAAGAATCAACTCGCACCCTCAAAGAATCGTCACAGCCATACATAGTAGAACATAAAATAACGGGACACAGCTTAAACCGTAAAGAATCATTCAAATGTAAAACCAAATTTCCCATTGAATTTTTGAAAACCTGAGGCAACCGAGAATGAAAATCCAGTCCGATTTTTATCCTATTCCCAAAGGAATCCCGGATTTCGAATTCAAACACTCCTAGAGATTTTTGCGGAATGAATTTATCCCCAATAAGAATCGTGTCCGAGGGAATAAATTCAGAACCTTCATAATATCCTTTTGGCTGCACCATCCAGCCTAAATTTTTATCGGAATGTTTAAAAGAAAAATACGACAAAACGCTGTTCCACGCCGTATCCTCGCTAGACTTTATCTGGACTTTCAAAAAAGCGGGATATTCAGACGAATGTATATCAAACTCCGGCAAAAGAATACAAGAGTCTATGACTAAAGTATTTGTATCGACAAAACAATACATTGTCAAAAGAAAAGGTGTCTCAACATAATCATCACTTGTTGTAATATTTGTACGCATCAAATGCCTTAAACTCGCTTCCTTTTTTAAATAAGGCCCCACCCACTGTGGGGGTATGTCATTGCAACCGATTAAAATAAAAAATAAAATTCCAACAATTCTTTTCATCATTCCCTCCATAAAAGTTTCAATGCAGGTAAATCGAATAAATCTGTTCCATAATTTAATTTTTGAAAATTTGATTCTCCGTTAAGATTTCCAACAACTGTCCAAGTTTTTCCGTCAACACTTTCCCCAAAAACAATCCCTGTCCATTGTGAAATATCAGAGCTTCCTGGAAAAGCATTGTGAAAAATAAAAGAATTTCCTAGTGGGCTTATAACCACTCTTTGCCAAATTTCTCCTATTTTTCGTTCAAAGCACTGAATTTCTTTTGGACAAGAAATAACATCCATTTGAAATTCGATATTCTTATTCATAGGATAGATAAGCGTTACTAAACGTTCATGATTTATTTCACACGAATATTCGTTCAACCGTAAAATACCAAAAGCATCCGTATCTTTTCGGCGTCTATTTTGCACAACTTTTATAGTGTCTTTCGCGTTTACATCCCATTTTTGTTTTCCAAAATAGACCGCCATTTTCTTGGATAAACTATCTATTCTTGAATTAACATTCCATAACAAACTATCCCTATCCAATCTATCCACCAACCATAATGTTTCTCCAAAATAGCAAATGGACCTTTCCAACTTTAAATCGGATGTTGTTGTTTGACGCGCACTAAAACCTACAAGTTTCATAACATTCCCATCTAGAATACGAACAGAATCCTCAACATATGCATCTGAACCGCCTGCACGTAAAACTCCATAATTAGCAAATTCATCATTTAAGGTGTAAAACAAAAGATTCATCATGACACCAGTATTATATCCTGTAAAAGCGGTTGCTCGCTGAGAAAGTTCTGATCTAGAGAGACTTTTCCCTTTAGCGTCATCTTCATCACATGATTTTTCTTGGCATAAACGACGGATAACATTATGAGTGCTATAATTTTTGTACTTATCAAACATTTTAAAACCTTTATATCCACGATCTTGTACAAAAAAACCATTTGATGTACTTGCTAAAGTAAAGGACATATTATCTTGTTGATCATGTGCCTGCCCCATATCGCGTAAAATTCCGTTTTCTGCAATTAGAGAAATACTTGCCGTATCTTTTTCTGAGAAAACCTTAATAACACCCAGTCCATCTAAAAAATCAGCTTCAACATTTATACCGACATCAGCAAACCTAATTAGTTTAGATAAATCGGATTCTATATTCATCAAGTTTCTTGTTTTTTCATCCGGCAATCCCAAAAAACGAAATAAGGACAAAGCTGTATCAGAATTAAAATACTCCGCAAATCCATAGAGAATCTTGTTTTTTGTTAAAGTTCCCCACACATAAAAATCAGGAGGATAAGTACATCCATCGTCAATTTCTATTGGAATTAATTGAGACGAACTCCCCAATCGTACAGATCTTGAAAATTTTCTTATATATTCCCCAGAATTCAAAAATCCTTGAGGCAAATCAAAATCATCACCTCCTAAATTCATTGCTTGTCGAAGAGCCACCATCAAATAAGGGACAGTTTCGTTAACATATTGAGCATAACCCATCCCTTCCGAGAATCCACCATTTGGACCATAATGATTTATCATTCCTTGCTTTAATTTGTTAAAATGTTCTAATGAACCAGAATAGATATATTCGTATAAAGCCATTGCCGCTTCCGCCTTGATGGAAATATTATTATAAAGCATTACAGCACCCATAAATCCGGCCCACGCCGACAAAGCATCATAAGAATTTTTAAACATCACTCCCAAAGCTTCTTTGGTTTCTTCGTCCTCTGAATAATATGACAGGAGAACAGCTCGACTCAATACTTCTGTTGTTAATAAAACATAATCATCTTTTTTGCCAAAAAAGTTTTTTATATCAAACAAGCTACCATCAACTAAAGAAGGTCCTGTACCTTTAGCTATGCCTGCCCCACAATGAAAAACGGATTGAAACCAAGTAGAAATTCCCCATAAATGAAAATATGATTTACAATAACCAGAGATACTTTCTGTTGATTTTTTAATATTCGTCTTTAAATACCCTGTTAGATTTACAGCACCATAACAATTAGACAAAAGATCTAATAAATTTTCCGCAGATGTTGTTAAATCAGATGATAGTAAAAAGTACTTTTCCACAGGATAAATTTTTGAATTTTTTAAATCCTTCAATACAATCAAGCTTGATGTTTTTTCTGAACCCATTTCAAAGACAAAATGTCTAGACGCAGAATCTGGAGCTCTCTTACGAATTATTAAATTAGCCAAGAGAATATCTAGATTAGATTGAGACTTTTCTAACTTTGTTATTTCACTCCCACTAAGTACCGTTAATTCTTTTTTAGCAATATCATTTATTTTTGCAAAGTCTTGATCTATTTTATTCCCTACAGCTGCTGATATTTCACCTACAACAAAATGGCGTTTGTCATCAGGCGTCATATGAAATAGTCTTTTCCACATATCTCCATCTAAAAATCCCCCACAAACAAAATTGATTAATTTATCATACATTCTGTTAGCAAAAGAGACGACTTTATCGATTCCATCTATGATTCCACCACCTATTGTTCCTAGAACTTTACCAAGTTTATTAGCTGTTTTTTTTATCCAACGACCAAACAAGCTAAATGAATCTGTTTTAAAATAGATGAAATTTCCTGCAACACTATCAATTTCAATATCTGTTAAAACTCCATTACTATAGTGAAAAATACCTATGCTATCACCAACCTCATATTCGTCACCCAGAGGAAGCGCTACCGTTATTTTTTTGCCATTACTCAGTTTTCCTGAAATTTCATAAGCAGTTCCATAAAAACGAAATTCTGAAAAATGTTGCGTTATTTCTGTTGGTAAACTTGAATAACATGTTATTGAAGGAATTTTTCCATCAGCTAAAGAATTTTTATCTATCTTCAAATGCAGCGTGTCAATCTCTTTAACTTTTCCTGTAAATAAATACGAAGCAAAAATTGTATCACCGACAATATTTTGTTCAGAGTGAACTTTTTCCTTTTTGGGCTCCCTTGATTCACCCCACCACTTTATCGAGTATTTTCTTATTGTATTAAATGCAACTTGAAATACTATAGCATATTTAGATCGACGATTTATTGGAATAGAGATAGAATAACCAGAAAGAGGATAAAAATTTTTACCTATTCGAAAATACCCTTCTAAAGGTTTTCCATCCTTTGATTCCACTTGTATAACAATATCATTGTGGGGGAACGACTGAAAATTTTGGATTCGAAAAGAGCCAACTGAATTCTCAAAAATTTTTTCTTGGTTTGGAATTTTTAAATTACTATAAAAAGATAGTTTTTTATTTATCAAAAATTCAATGCTATCAGCAAAGATCCCATCTGAAAGCTTAGAACATGTTGAGTTCACATTATCATTATCAACCCACCACTGTAAAAAACCAACTAGCATCGATTTTCCACGATAAATAAGAATTACTGAATTTTCTTGCCTATATTGAAAATCGATAATTTTATAATAGTCAGACAAAAAAAATTCACAAGAAGTATTAGGATTAACAAAAGTTCCTTGAAGAGGCGAACCATTAATCCCCACAGCAACTCTTTTATATTTCCAATCTGAAGGAAAATCCGATAAAATTATAGAATCTCCATCTGCAATGGAAAAAACTGTCATGGAATTGTATTTTGGAAAAACAACACTTCCGCTAACATACGAATATGAAGCTATTAAAAAAAATAGTATAACAAAAAATCGCATGACAAATAAATTCAATTTCTAAAAATTTCAATTGCTAACAAAGAGCATACTAAATTTCCAGTATCTGCGTATCGATAACAATTTGCACCCACGATATTTGGATTTTTAAAAATGATAGAACTTTGCGCTCTTGTCCCAAAAGCTGTTTGCGTTATTGCTTGAATTTGATTATAAAACTCATGTGATTTAGGAAAGATAAAGCGTAAATTTATAGTTGTGGCGTCATCTATTGTGACAAAACCATCCAAAACATCAAAAAAATAAGTACCATCCTGAGGACTTATCCCTACAGCAATATGTTGTGCATTTATAAAACAGGCATCATTAGGTATTCCATTTATAGATATTTTATTTGGAGAATTACACACGACATTTCCTCCAAATTGATATTCAGAAGCAAATGAGCAAACCTCAAAAGCTACAATAAAAATAAATACTCGCAATTTCATAAAATAGTTCCTTTAATTTCAAATTTAAACAAAAATAATTATAAACCAATATAAATTAAAATAAAAACCACAAAAAGAGATACCCGCCGGCGAAGCCGGCGGTTCTTCATATGCGGGCCCTGCCCTAGGATGCCAGCTACGCGTCACGTCGCGCATTCGGCCTGTCATCTGCGAAAGGTCCTTACCGGCAGGCCCGTAAACGGGCTACATCTTCCCCAGCATGGTCAGCTGTTCCCCGTACCTGTCCTCCTCCAGCTGTCGCCGGATGTAGCCGGCTATCTTCGCCGCGCTTTTCCCTGTCGTGTCGACATAGTAGCCTCGGCACCAGAACTCCCTGTTCCTGTATCTATACTGGAATGCCGGATACCTCTCGTAAATCATCAGGCTGCTCTTTCCCTTGAGGTAGCCCATAAATCCCGAGACGGACACCTTGGGAGGTATCTCGAGAAGCATGTGCACATGGTCGGGGCAGACCTCCGCCTCGACGATGTTTACCTGCTTCCATTCGCAGAGTTTACGGAGGATTTCCCCGATTTCCCGGCGCCTCTCCCCGTAGAAGACCTTCCGTCGGAACTTGGGGGCGAAAACGACATGGTACTTGCAGTTCCACGTCGTGTGGGCAAGCGTGTGGTTATTTCTATTATTCATCTGTGAATCCTTTGGTTATTCTGGATGCAGCTGGCAGGCCGCATTTCAAAGGTAGCCAGGGGATTCCTTGTTTGTCGGGGACGCAACGCCAGAAGGCTAAACCGGACCACCGGCCTAGCCGGTGGTTTCGAAGAATCACAAAAA